>NZ_JABJVM010000009.1 GCF_013820765.1 Paenilisteria rustica | reverse complement strand
AATTACTTTACTAGTATTACTTTTGGAAATAGCTTTCTATTTCCGCCCTGCGATTCTTACCTAGAAACATCACTGTCTCTATTGGTTTTATCTTTGTTTCTGTTCAGTTTTCAAAGGTCAATCTCTCATTCGCTTTCATCTAGCAGCGACCTTCTTATAGTATCATTAGGGCTAATCTTTGTCAACAGTTTTTATCTTTTTTTTGAATAAAAGTTTAAATGCTGTTTTTTAGCTGATTTTCAAGCATAAAGCTTGGAAATCCTTTGCTATTAGCCGTTTTTCTAATTACTTATAAGAGGCACGATAACTAGAATACCATGTATATTCTATAAACGCAATAGTATTTCGCAAATTTATTTATAATTATTTATTCCTTTGCATATTCACTAGGTTGTATGGATAATCAAGCCCTTCTCTAAAAAACGGTCCTTTAATGAAGAATCTAGTTCGATTCCTGTGATAATACTAGTAATGTCAACAAAATCTGCGTATTTGTACAGTGATATTCTTCCGAACTTAGTGTGGTCCGTTACTAGGAAAACTTCTGTTGCGGAATGTAGCATCTGGACTTTTGCTGGTACTAAGTACTCGTCGTAGTGCATGAGACCTTTATCTAAGTCTATAGCTGGTGTCGTGACGAACGCTTTATGAACATGTAAATTTCGTAGGGTTTCTTCGGTAATCATACCATTTAGCATATAGGTTTCAGGATATAGAACACCACCTGTAACAATGACTTTGATAGAAGAATGGCGTAGAATGGTTGCTACATTGATGTCGTTCGTTATAACCGTTAGTTTTGTGCGGTCTTGGATGGCTCTAGCGATATGGCCTGTTGTAGTGCCAGAATCAAGAATGATTGTGTCTCCATCCTCGATAAGCGATGAAGCATAGGATGCAATGCGTTGTTTTTCCTCAAATTGGACTTCTTCACGTTTTTGAAAATCTGGTTCAGATATGATTTTCTCTTCTATCATAACGCCGCCGTGTGTTCGCTTTAGTTTTTTTTCATTCTCTAAGGTTGTTAAATCGCGGCGAATGGTGACTTCGTGGACTTCGAAATGACGAGCTAGTTCATTGACGCTAGCTATTTTTTTATTTTTTACATAGTTTAGGATGGCTTGTTTGCGTTCGATGGAAAGCATCTTTTTCTCCTTTCGTGATGTGACTAACTAAAAAATCTGCGTGGCACTTCCCTAGGTTCTGGAGGTTTCACGCAGATTTGAGATATTATTTCAAGCGTTTTTCTAGTTCTGCTTTCATTTCTTCGTAACCTGGTTTGCCTAGTAATGCAAACATGTTGGCTTTATAAGCTTCTACTCCTGGTTGATCGAATGGATTTACACCATTTAGGTAGCCACTCACGCCCACTGCGATTTCAAAGAAGTACACTAGATAGCCGAATGAATAGGCGTCTAATGATGGGATTTCTACTACAAAGTTAGGTACATCTCCATCTGTATGTGCAAGTAGGGTCCCTTGGAAAGCTTTGTCGTTTACATAGTCGACGGTTTCCCCAGCTAGGTAGTTGAGTCCATCAAGATCATTGTCTTCTTTATTGATCGTTATTTCGTGACGGGCTTTTTCTACTTTTACAACTGTCTCGAAAATGTTGCGGCGTCCTTCTTGGATGTATTGACCTAAAGAATGCAAGTCTGTAGAGAAGTTTGCGCTGGATGGATAAATTCCTTTTTGGTCTTTTCCTTCACTTTCGCCGAATAGTTGTTTCCACCACTCGTTGAAGTATTGTAGGCCTGGTTCATAGTTAATAAGCAACTCAGTGACTTTACCTTTGCGGTAGAGAACGTTTCGAGCTGCTGCATATTGGTAAGCGATGTTTTTGTCTAATTCGGGGCTACTGAAATCGGCACGAGCTGCGTCAGCGCCTTTCATCATTGCTTCGATATCTACGCCACTTGCTGCGATTGGTAATAGTCCTACAGCTGTAAGTACGGAGAAACGGCCACCAACATCATCTGGAACGACAAATGTTTCGTATCCTTCTGAGTTTGATAGTTCTTTCAATGCGCCTTTTGCTTTATCGGTTGTTGCGTAAATGCGAGATTTCGCTTCTTCTTTACCGTATTTCTTTTCTAAAAGTTCCTTGAATACACGGAATGCGATTGCCGGTTCCGTTGTTGTACCTGATTTAGAAATAACGTTAACCGAGAAGTCTTTGCCATCAATCACGTCGATAAGGTCGTGTAAATAGCTTGAACTAATGCTGTTCCCTGCAAAAAATACTTGCGGAGCTTGACGCTTCTCTTTGTCTAGTACATTATAGAATGCGTGATTTAGTGTTTCAATCGCGGCACGTGCACCAAGGTACGAACCACCGATACCGATAACGATCAGAACTTCAGAATCTGCTTTGATTTTTGCTGCTGCTTTTTGGATGCGGGTGAATTCTTCTTTGTCGTAATCGCGGGGTAGATTGATCCATCCTAGATACTCATTTCCTGCGCCAGTGCCATTATGTAGTGCTTCATGTGCTGCTGTGACAGCTGGTTGTAAATAGTCGATTTCATGTTGCTCGAAAAATTTCAATGCGTTTGAATAATCAAATTGAATATGTGTCATCGTTTTCCCTCCAAATTTAGTGCCTGTTTATAGTACTTACTTTATATCAACTATGTGTATTTAGCAAGAATAGTGTGTCCTAATTTTCTTGTGGCAAAATATACGGAACGCCATTTTCTAAAACTAGTTTGTTGATGGCAACGTCTTGTTCTTGGAGTAGGTCATCTGCTTGGGGAATTGAGGTCCACCTTGCATGAAAAACGCTATCATCTTTCTCCACAGTCAGAAAATCTCCTGTCGCGGTTGCTTTATAGACAAATAAGCAGACATGTTCCCAGGCAGTTCTGCGTTCTTTGACATACAATAAGCTATCAATTGTACAGTTAATCCCTGTTTGTTGCTTCACTTTTGAGATTAGCGCTTGTTCTAGTGTTTGATCGGTTTCGACCCGACCTCCTGGAAATGACCATTTTAAATCGCGATTTTTCACGAGTAGAATGTCATCCTTTTTTTCATTGTAAATAAATCCCTTCACTAACAGTACCCTCTTCATGAACAAACCTCCCTTAAGGTTTATATTTAAAATTATCTAAAAATTCAAACCCGCGAAGTAATCATTAACTATGTTATCTAAAATGTTTGTTAATTAAAAACAGAAAACCTTATGATTAGGAAACTCCTGTGTGAAGTCTCCTAAGAATCATTGGTTTACTTGTCTGCTTTGTCTACCCACTCTTGTAGTTTGTCGCGCAAGGTATTGAAGCCTTCGTCTGGTCCAGATGACATTTGTTGTTGCTGTGGACGTTTTGATTCTTGTTTTGCTTTTGCAGGTGCTTCTTCCGTCGCGCGGATCGATAAGCTGATTTTATTTGTTTCATTATTGATTTCTAGAATTTTGACTTTTACTTCTTGTCCAACTTCTAAAAACTCATGCACATCTTTTACAAAACCGTGGTGGATTTCTGAAATGTGTACTAATCCTTGTGTTTTGTCGTCCAATGCAACAAACGCGCCGTAGCCTTGGATTCCTGCTACCTTACCTGTAATAATATCGCCAACTTTAAATTCACTCATTCTCTATTCCTACTTTCTGACTTTCAATAATTACAAATTATATCACTACGCCTCAAAATACACAATTATTAGATTTGATTTTAGACATTGTTTCGCATGAGATTATGATACAATGGGACTGAAAAGCGTATTTTTTGAGGAGGATTTTGTGATGAGTCATTTTGATGAAGTAATCCCGCGTATTGGGACAAACAGCGAGAAATGGGATGATGTGAAGAATTTATTTGGAACGGAAGATATTATACCGATGTGGGTGGCGGATATGGATTTTAGGCCTCCTTATGCTGTTCACCAAGCCTTTCAAAAATTGCTAGATCACGGGATTTTCGGATATTCGATGACGGTTCCTGGATTAAAGCCGAGCATTGTGAATTGGTTGGCTACTCGCCACGATTACACAGTCGATGAATCTGCTATTTTTCTGAATGCTGCGGTTGTTCCTTCTATATCTATGGCGATTCGTTCGTTAACGGAAAAAGGAGACGCGGTTTTGATGCATTCGCCGGTGTATCATCCGTTCTTCTTGGTGACTGCACAAACGGAGCGCGTTGTTACACTGACTCCGCTGATTTATGAAGACGGTGCATACCAAGTGGATTGGGCTGATTTTGAGGAAAAGGTGAAGCAGGTAGAGTTGTTTATTCTCTGTAATCCGCATAATCCTGGTTGTCGTAGTTGGACTCCCGCAGAGCTTCAAAAAATGGTCGCACTTTGTGAACGTTATGGTGTGCCGATAATTTCGGATGAGATTCACTCGGATTTGACCATGCCTGGTGTGACGCACACGCCGCTTGCTGTTGCAACTCCCGATTACGCAGCACAGATTGTTACATTGATGGCGCCGACAAAGACGTTTAATTTAGCTGGAATCAAGGCATCCTTCTTTATTACGACGAATCCGGAATTTCAGAAAAAATTTGAGTACGAAGCGAAGTATACATCACGGCCAGAGCTGAATTCATTTGGTGCGGTTGGCATGGAAGCGGCTTATCGTTTTGGCGCTGAGTGGGTGGATGAGTTGCGTGATTATATTTTTGCGAACTATCACTATACGAAGGCTGAAATTGAAAAACATTGTCCGACTGTTGGGGTAACGAAGCTTGAGGCTACTTATTTGATGTGGCTGGATTGCCGGTCGCTCGGTTTGGATGACCAAACAATCTATCAAAATTTGATTGATGCTGGGGTTGGGGTGCAGATGGGTTCTGATTTTGGCATCGCGGGTTCGGGCTTTGTTCGTTTAAATATTGCTTGTCCGAAAGAGACTTTGCAAAAAGGGGTCGCTTGTTTGATTGATGGCCTTACGAAAACGCATTGATCGGTTTTTCACGATTTGTTTGTTATACTTGAGAAGGAAAATTAAAAAATGAGGAGTTGGAAAATATATGTTTTTAGGACTTCGTGAATTGCTTTATTCGAAGTTACGCTATTTCTTAGTGACGGGGATTATGATTTTGATTGTATTGTTATCCTTGTTTCTATCAGGGCTAGCGAATGGTTTGGCGTATGATAATGCTTCTTCTGTCGCGAATAATGATGTGCCGTATTATGTTTTAGCAAAAGATGCGCAAGGTAAAGTGGAGCGTTCGCTTTTTCCTGAATCAGATTTGGCTGGGATTAAGGATGGCGAGAATGTAAAAGATGCCGCAGTTCTTGGTCAATCGATGCAGACTTTGAAACGCGCGGATGATGGGAAGAAATTCAGCATGGCCGTTTATGCGATTACGCCGGGTAGTTTTTTGGAACCGAAAGTAACTTCGGGCTCGCAGATGAGCGTGACGAAACCTGATGGTGTTATTTTAGACTCGTCGCTAAAAGGGGACTTGCAGATTGGTGATGTGCTAGAGGACGATATTTTGAATAAGCAGATGACAGTTATTGGTTTTGCGAAGGACCAGAAGTATAGCCATGCTCCTGTTGTTTATATGAATATGGCGGTTTGGCAATCGATTAACCCGAGCCTTTACCACCAAAAAACGCCGCAAACGAGTACAGTAGCGATTCTTGCTAAGGATGCGGATAAAGATGTTTCACTCGATAATAAGGATTTGACGGTTATTACGCATAAGGATTTCCTTGGTCAAATTCCTGGTTATTCTGCGGAACAAATGACGCTTAATATGATGATCTTCTTCTTGATCGTGATTGGTGGCTTCATTTTGACGGCTTTCTTCTATATTATGACATTGCAAAAAACAGGACAATTTGGGATTTTGAAGGCACTTGGAACGAAGACGAGTTACTTGGTGGCAAGTGTTGTGTCGCAAGTTGTGCTCATTTCGGTCGTGAGTATTGGAATCAGTATCGCTGCAACGGCTGGACTTTCAACGATTATGCCTGACGCGATGCCGTTTCGTTTAACGGGCTGGACGATGACGCTTTACAGTGTGCTATTTTTTGCGGTAGCGGTTATCGGCTCGCTCCTATCACTCATCAAAATTGCTAAAGTAGACGCGCTGGACGCGATTCGGGGAGGCGATCAATAATGACAGCTCTTTTAAAATTTGAAAATGTAACGAAAACCTATCCTTCTGGTCCAACGACGATTCATGCGTTGCGCGAAACTAATTTTGAAGCGAATGCTGGGGAATTGATTGCGATTGTCGGACCTTCTGGCTCTGGAAAAAGTACGTTCTTATCTTTGGCTGGTGCGCTACTCACGCCAACATCAGGAAAAATCGCCATAAATGGGAAGGTCATCAGTGATCTTTCTAAAAAGGCGCAGACGGAATTACGCTTGTCTGAGGTCGGATTTATTTTTCAAGCAGCACATCTTGTTCCTTACTTGAAAGCACAGCAACAACTTGAGTTTATCGGAAAATTGGCTGGGCAAGAAAAGCTGGATGTTTCACGAAAAAGTGAGGCATTACTAACACAACTTGGACTTGGCGATCGCTTGCATTTTTATCCGAAAGATTTGTCTGGTGGGGAGAAACAACGAGTGGCGATTGCGCGCTCGCTGATTAATGAGCCTGCTATAATTTTGGCGGATGAACCTACTGCAAGCCTTGATTCTACGCGAGGTCGGGAAGTCGTGGAATTGCTTCGTGAGGAAGTGCAAGGTAAAGAGCGTTCGGTGATTATGGTAACGCATGATGAGCGGATGTTGGATTTATGCCATCATGTTTATCGGATGGTAGATGGTGTTTTGACGAAGGATTAATAGGAAAGCGATATGCCTCTGATTTTTTTTGGGCATATCGCTTTTTTCAAATCTTACATGCAAAAAAAGCTGAAGTTAGGAGTGGCAAACGCCAACCTCTAACTTCAGCTTGATTCGTTTATTTATTATTCACCCATTAATTTCAACGCGTGATCAAGTACTTTTTCACCGTTCATTGTACCGTAAGCTGTCATGTCGATAACATCAACTGGAACGCCTTTTGGTTCAGCCAATTTATCAACTGTTGATTTTTGGTAACGAACTTGTGGGCCAAGCAAGACAACATCTGCTGTATCAATAAGTCCATTGATTTCAGAAATAGAATACGCAGCAATTGTTGCTTCTATTCCTTTTGCTTCTGCTGCTTTTTGCATTTTTGTTACTAATAAACTTGTGGACATTCCTGCCGCACATACTAATACGATATTTTTCATCAAAAATCTTTCCTTTCGATTTTAGGGTGGCTTGCTTTTGCTATACCTCTATTATACTCATTGTAGAGCGTTTACACAAGATTGAGCACCACGCGCACCGAGAAATGCTCTTTTCCGATGCGCATGTACGCTCCGCATTGCAACTTCTTATTAAAGGATTGTGATTTTATCTATGGTTACGTCATGGACTGGTTTATCTTGGGCACCAACGCTTACGGACTCTATTTCGTCTACTACTTCCATGCCTTCTACTACTTGACCAAATACTGTGTGGCGGCCGTCTAAGTGTGGTGTTCCGCCTGCTTTGTAGGCTTCGATTACTTCGGCTGGAAATCCTGCTGATTCCATTTGTTTCGCCATTTGTGGGTGCAGGTTTTTATTTGTTACGATGAAAAATTGGCTGCCGTTTGTTCCGGGGCCTGCGTTTGCCATTGATAGTGCTCCGCGCATGTTGAATGCGTTTGGTGAGAACTCATCTTCAAATGGTGCTCCCCAGATGCTTTCGCCGCCGTAGCCTGCGCCCTCTGGGTCACCGCCTTGGATCATGAAGTCAGCAATCACACGATGGAAAATGATGCCTTCGTAGTAGCCGTTTTCTGCGTGTGTTAAGAAGTTTTCAACTGCTTTTGGTGCGATTTCTGGGAACAGTTTGATTTTGATTGTTCCGCGATTTGTTTCCATTGCTACCAATTTTTCGTTTGTTGCTACTTCTTTTGTTAATTGTGGATAGTATGTCATTTTTAAATCTCCTCTTTTTGTTTTAGTTGACTGCTCTTATTTGAACCAGATTATGAGTAAGTTCACAAATACAGCGAGTACATATATACATAATAAACTAGCCGCGCCCCAAATAACAATTTTTTTGACCATGTTGCCTCCTCTTCCTTAGAGCGTTTATTTTTGTTTCTGTACTTCTTTATTCTATAATGGAATCAGTGATTTGGAAACTAATAAGGAATAGAGATGGTTTTTATGTCAATTAAAAAACGGAATTTGTATATTTTAATGGTCGCGAATCTGTTGATTTCGGCGAGTACGACGATGATTATGCCTTTTCTATCGTTGTATATTGAAACGTTTGGAGATTATAGTGAGGCATACGTGCAGCGCTGGGCTGGGTATATTTTTGGGGTGACTTTTTTAGTCGCTTTTATTTTTTCGCCGATCTGGGGACGGATTGGGGATAAGTATGGCTTTAAGAAGATTTTGATGTTTACGGCTTTTGGGATGAGTGTGAGTATTTTCCTTATGGGTTACGCTCATTCTGTCTCATATATGATGATTTTACGTATTTTCATGGGGGTTGTGACTGGATTTATCGGGATTTCTAATGCTTTTATTGCCAGACAGACGGATCGGAATGAGGCTGGTAAAGTGCTTGGGACGTTGCAGTTGGGCGGTGTAACTGGAATGTTATTTGGTCCACTACTTGGTGGGGCTTTGGCGGATTTCTTCGGGTTTTCGAGTACATTTATTATCACGGGAATCGCGATTTTCGTTGCGGCGCTGCTCGTTACGTTTGGTTTGAAGGAAGTTCGACCAGATCTAGAAGGCGTGAAAAAAGTGACGTATTCGCGGCGGGAAGTGTTGAAGCATATTTTCCAATTGCGGGTTTTGATGATGGTAATGATTATTTCTTTACTTATTCAGGTCGCAAATTTCAGTGTGCAACCCTTGCTTGCGCTTTATGTTGGGGAGTTAACGCATACGGATAATGTGGCATTGTTGTCTGGTCTTGCTTTTTCGGCAGCTGGATTCGGAAACTTAGTGATGACGCGAAAATGGGGAGAACTTGGGGATAAGTATGGGTACGAGAAAATTTTGAATATCTTGCTGCTTATGGCGGCGCTCTTTGTTTTACCACAGGCTTTTGTTCCAAATTTATGGTTATTTATTTTCTTCCGGTTCTTATTTGGTATCGCGATTGGCGGAATGGTGCCTTGTGTGACGGCTTATATTCGCTTATCTGCTCCGGGTCAGATGCAGGGCGAGATGCTTGGCTATAACCAAAGTGCTCGCTTTCTCGGCAATGTGATTGGGCCGATTCTTGGTGGGACGATGGCGGGCTTTGTTGGGATGAGCAATGTTTTTGTCTTTACTAGCTTTATGTTTGTCGTCGCGTTTGTGCTACTTTGGCTTAGCTTGAGATCTGATCGAAAACGCCATGTGAATGTGGATTAATTTCATGATCGTTGTTCTTTTTCTTGGGGCAACGATTTTTTTATTTTTCATCTTTCTTCATATTTATAGAATTCGAAAAATATCACTCTTTTCACAGGCTACTCAAGTTTCTACCCTTTTTTTCAGGTAAATAAGTATGCTATAATAAAAATTGTGGCAAACAACGCGTGTTCCATGTCTTTATTTTGTGAGACATACCCACGAGCACAGAATCACAGCCTATTCTTTATCTTCGGGTTTTCAATTGAAGCTTCTATGCTTTCATAATAAATTGTGATGTTTCGTCATGTTATATCTTATTTTCACCAAGGAGGGAGAACTTTTGTCATTTCTACACCTCGCCATTTTCTTGCCATTTCTCATGGCCATGCTTATTCCCATTTTTTATCGATGGACTAAACAACTGCATACTGGATGGATTGTTTTGCCGATTCCTGTCATTTTATTTATCTACTTTTTGACGTTTATTCCGCAAACGATGGACGGGGTTGTCACGCAGACGATGCCTTGGATTCCATCACTCGGTATTAATTTCACTGTCGTTGTTGATGGGCTCAGCTTATTATTTGCTTTGCTTATTACAGGGATTGGGTCGCTCGTTACGTTTTACTCTATTTTCTACTTAGGTAAAAAGAAGGAGCGTTTAAACAATTTTTATGCATTTTTGTTTATTTTCATGACAGCGATGCTCGGAGTTGTTCTCAGTGATAACTTAGTTGTCCTCTATTTATTCTGGGAAATGACGTCGATTAGCTCATTCCTATTGATTGGGTATTGGTATCATCGGGAAAGATCGCGTTATGGCGCGCGAAAATCATTACTTATCACCGTATTTGGAGGCTTAATGCTCCTCGGTGGGATTTTATTACTTCACCTTATTACAGGTTCGTTCTCATTACGCGAAATTATTTCGGAGGCCGCGCTTGTTCAGAGTAGTTCACTCTTTATTCCAGCGATGATTTTCATTTTGCTGGGAGCTTTCACAAAATCCGCGCAAGTTCCGTTTCATATTTGGCTGCCTGACGCGATGGAAGCGCCGACGCCAGTTAGTGCGTATTTGCATTCGGCGACGATGGTCAAGGCTGGGATTTATTTGGTTGCTCGGTTCACACCCCTCTTTGCGGTATCGGGGGCTTGGTTTTGGACGATTTCATTGGTTGGGATTGTGACGCTGTTCTGGGGTTCGATTACGGCGACGAAGAAAAACGATTTGAAGGCGATCTTAGCTTATTCTACAATTAGTCAGCTCGGTTTAATTATGACGCTACTTGGTGTCGGGGCTGCTGCGCTTCATTTTGATTCTTGGAATGATAATATTTATATTGGTGCGATTGTGGCTGCGGTATTCCATCTGTTTAACCATGCCACATTTAAAGGTAGTTTGTTCATGATGGTTGGGATTGTCGATCATGAGACTGGGACGCGGGATATTCGACGTCTCGGTGGCTTGATGCAGATTATGCCGATTACCGCGACGATTGCTTTTATTGGAACGTTTGCGATGGCTGGTTTGCCGCCGTTTAATGGTTTCCTGAGCAAAGAAATGTTTTTCCAGAGCATGGTTGATGTGACCTCGCTGAATCTATTTCATGCGGAGACATGGGGCGTGATTTTGCCAGTCCTTGCTTGGATTGGGAGCATTTTCACCTTTGTTTACAGTATGATTATTTTCTTCAAAACCTTTGGTGGCAAATTCAAACCGCATTTGTTGCCGAAAAAACCGCACGAAGCTCCGATTGGTTTATTGTTACCACCAATGATTCTATCAGCGCTTGTTGTTATCACCGGGATATTCCCGAATTTAATTTCAAAACCGCTCCTTGAACCTGCCGTGAAATCGATTATGCCTTCGCTTTATGGGACGGATTATTCGATTCATATTAGTTTCTGGCATGGCTTCACGATGGCTTTATTGATGACAGCTGGTGTTATTATTTTAGGGATTCTCCTATACAAGACAGCGAGTTGGTGGAAACCTTTTATCTCAGCGAAAGTTCCGGCATTTTTCCGTTGGGGTAAGGCGTATGATAATAGTATGTACTATATGGAGCAGGGCTCGTATCGCTTCACTTTATGGGTGATGACTGGCTGGTTGCGGACCTATTTGAACTATATGTTGACGGCTTTCATTATTTTAATGCTCGGTACGATTTTTGCGACGGATGCGCTTAATTTTGACCTTTCAGCGATTTCGCGTGTGACGATGATGGACGTCGTTTTGACGCTTGTCGTGATTATAACGCTTGTCGGTATCGTATTTTCAAAGTCGCGAATTACTTCGATTATTTTGCTTGGTGCAATGGGTTATACGATTAGTATCTTCTTCATTATTGCTCGGGCGCCCGATCTTGCATTGACGCAGCTCGTGATTGAGACGATTTCGGTGGTGCTTTACTTGCTTGTCTTCTATCATCTGCCGCAGTTTAGTAACATTGAGGAGAAACCGCGATGGCTTTCTGTGAAGACGTTTATTAGTATCGGTGTCGGGCTTGTGGTTTTCTTGATTTCACTTTCGGCTTATGACACGACTTTTTACGATTCGATTTCGCAGTATTATATTGATAATACCTATACGAAAGCGGCTGGGAAAAATATCGTCAACGTTATTCTCGTCGATTTCCGTGGCTTTGATACGCTTTTCGAAACGGCTGTGCTCGCGATTGCATCCATTGGTATTTTTGGAATGATAAAATTACGATTAGCTAGGAGGGGGAAAAATGAAAACAAATGACGTATTGCTGCGTAATGTAACCAAGGTTGTTGTCTTTATTATTTTCCTATTCTCGCTGCATCTATTCTTAGCCGGGCATTACAATCCTGGCGGTGGCTTCGTTGCTGGCTTAACTTCTGCTGGTGCGATTACGCTGACGTTGATTGCATATGATTCGCAAACCGTGAGAAGTATGTTAAATATTAACACGATTATGATGACGGGGATTGGCCTGCTGTTCGCGGTCGGTACTGGCATGATTGGGATTCTTACTGGCGATCCATTTTTGACGCATAAATTCGGTCATGTGGATTTGCCGATTATTGGTGACACATCGCTTCACACGGCGACAATTTTTGACTTAGGTGTTTATCTGGTCGTTGTTGGTGTGACGCTTACGATAATTCAGACGATTGGGGAGAGTGACTAGATGGAACTTTTGATGTCGATTTTAATTGGGCTCATGTTTATGGCAGCCACTTACCTCATTCTTTCAAAAAGTTTGTTGCGTATTATTCTTGGAACAGCCATTTTAAGCCACGGAGTCAACCTGCTGATTTTGACGATGGGCGGCTTGAAAAAAGGGAAGGCTCCCCTGCTTGATACGCCGGGGCTTTCGGCTTACAATGATCCGTTGCCGCAAGCACTCATTTTAACGGCGATTGTTATTAGTTTTGGTGTGACAGCGTTCTTCTTGGTCCTTGCTTATCGGGCTTATCAGGAACTGGATAGCGAGAGCGTTTCGAAGACAAGGGGGCATGAATCTGATGATGACTAACCTTGTTTTAATGCCTATCTTGATTCCGTTTTTCGGCGCCATTTTCTTGATGTTATTACCGCGAAAAGTGATGGTGCAACGTGTGCTTGCTGTGATTACGAGTGCTGTGCTAATTGGTGCTAATATTTTTCTCGTTTATTACGTCTATCAAAATGGGATTCTTGTTGTAACGCTTGGAAATTGGCCGGCACCTTATGGGATTTCGATTGTTGGTGACATGCTGGCTATTCTGCTAGTGAGCACGACGAGTCTGGTGCTTCTTGCTACACTGATTTATTCTTTCTATACTATCGGAAAACCTCGAGAACGATTTCTGTATTATCCGGCTGTCTTATTTATGATCGTCGGTGTTAATGGCTCGTTCTTGACGGGAGATATTTTCAACTTATTTGTTTTCTTTGAAGTGATGTTGATGGCATCTTATGTGTTGCTCGTTCTAGGCGGGACTAAGGTTCAGCTGAAAGCGACGGTCAAGTATTTGCTTATTAATGTGATTGGTTCGGCCTTTCTGGTCATGGCGATTGCTCTCATGTACTCGATGGTTGGCACACTGAACATGGCCGATATTTCGCAAAAAATTTCTGAGATTCATGGTGGAAATACGGGAATGATTACGGTTGTGGCGGTGTTATTCTTGTTTGTATTCGGACTAAAAGCTGGGATTTTCCCGCTATACTTCTGGTTACCAGGTTCCTATTTTGCACCGCCGATTCCAGTGCTTGCTTTGTTTGGCGCTTTGCTTACGAAGGTCGGGGTTTACGCGATTATTCGGGTGTATACGCTGTTCTTCTACAACGAGACAAGTTTTGCGCTACCGTTGTTGTCGACGCTTGCGCTCATTACGATTATGCTCGGTGTCATTGGCGCGATTAGTTACAACGATATGAAAACGATTATGATTTACAATATTTTGATTGCGGTTGGTGTGATTCTATTCAGCGTCTCACTGATGACCCGTGAAGCCATGACTGGTGCGATTTTCTACTTGATTCACGATATGCTGATTAAAGGGACACTGTTTCTCGTTATTGGCACTATCATTGCGATTACCGGCTTTTCCAGCATCAAAAAATTCAGTGGCCTCATGAGCGTAAAACCATCGCTCGGCTGGACGTTCTTTATCGGGGCGCTTGGTCTTGCTGGTATTCCACCACTCAGCGGCTTTATTGGCAAACTTTTAATCGTGGAAGGCGCTTTTTCCGTTCAGAATTATGTTGGTGGGATTGTCGTCCTGCTTTCTAGCCTGTTCGTCCTCCTTTCGATGATTAAAATTTTCTCCAAAGGGTTCTGGGGTGAGAAAAAAGGCACGTTTAAACTTGATATTCCGTACCGAAAAATGATGGTACCCGTCTTGATGTTACTCGCGATTTCTGTCGCTTATGGTATCTTTTCAGAAGGTATGTATCCGCTGATTGAAAAAGCGGTCGATCCATTAGTTGACCCATCGATTTATATTCAAGCGGTACTGGGGGAGTGATGCAAAAATGGCGTTTCAATTAATTATTAATATTATTCTTGCCTGTTTGTGGATGTTCCTGCAGTCTTCTTTCACGATGGGAACTTTCATTCTTGGTTTTATCATCGGGATATTCTTGCTGTTCTTCATGCGCCGCTTCCTTGGCTCTCGTTTTTACATTTGGCGAATTTTAGCGCTCGTGAAATTGATTTTTAACTTCTTTAAAGATCTTATTATTTCGACCGTGATGGTGGCGCGTATCGTTCTTAAAAAAGATATGAACATTCGTCCGGGGATTTTCCGTTATGAAACAACGCTTGAAACCGACTGGGAAGTGACGATGCTGGCGATTCTGATTACGCTGACACCGGGGACGCTTTCTATCGATATTTCTGATGACTACAAAGCAATTTATGTGCATTCGCTTCACGTTCCGAATATTGAAGAGGAAATTGCGACCATTCGCAAATCCTATGAAGGCGCGATTATGGAGGTGTTCCATTGATTATTCTAAGTACAGTTCTGGCTATTGCCCTGTTTATGTATTCCATCTCGATTTTCCTTTATCTATACAGGATTTTAAAAGGACCTACGACCTCAGATAAAGTTGTGGCGCTTGATTCGATTGGGATGAACCTTGTCGCCATTGTTGCCCTGCTTTCAATGCTTCTGGACACCAGTGCTTATTTGGACGTTATTCTCTTGATCGCCCTACTAGCCTTTATTGGCACTGTTTCGTTCGCTAAATTCGTGGAGAAAGGTAAGGTGATTGAACGTGAACGTGATAATTGAGATTATTATTTCGATCATGATTCTGCTCGGTGCCTCGCTCAGCATTTTAGCGGCGATTGGTGTTATCCGCCTTCCTGATGTCTATACGCGAACGCACGCGGCTGGTATTAGTAATACGTTTGGCGTAAGTTTACTGCTTTTTGCGACGGTTGGTTATTTTTTTCATTCAGGGAGTGGTTTTAATGCGCGGGTTCTACTTGCGATTCTGTTTATCTATCTGACCACGCCGATTGCCTCCCACTTAATTAACCGTGCAGCTTATGATACGGGTGTGCCACTGGCGATTCGAATTCGTGACCAACTGCGTTCCGTCAAAAAAGACGAGATTAAGCAGCGGAAAAATATTATTATTAAGCAAGAACAGTTGGAGCGTGCTCGTCAAGAACGTGAGGAGTTAGAGGAACAACTGGATTGGGATTTACGTGAAGAGAAGATTGTGGAGCGTGAAGAGTTGGAGGACGTTGCTCGTGAACACGAGGAAACATTGATCGAGCTTGAATCCGATGACTCGGAACAGGAAATAATCGAACTTGATGAGGAAGAAAATAGCGATAAAAAAGAATAAACAAAACGCCATGCCCTGCGAAAAAATATCGCGGACATGGCGTTTTTTATGCTCGTTTTTCTTTTACAGCTAATGTGCAGCGACTAATGCATAGTAGTTTATTCTCTGTTACGCTACGTATCTCGACTTGCCAAACGTGCGTCGTTCGGCCGATATGAATAGGTGTCGCCGTAGCAAGCACATAGCCGTCTTGTATGGATGAAATGTGGTTTGCGTTAATCTCAAGGCCGAACACGATTTCATTCGCTTGCACATGCGCTGAGGCCCCTATGCTCGCGGCTTGTTCTGCGAGTGCCACCGATGCGCCACCATGCAAGTATCCAAATGGCTGACGGGTTTTCTCATTTACTGGCATTTTTACGGTCGCGAACTCCTTCGTCAATTCCACCAATTCCATTTCTAAGTGTTCTCCTAAACTCATAGCTTAATCGCGCCCTTTCCTTACCTCTTATTTCCTCATTATAGCTGAAAAATCTGCTTAATTCTAATCCCAAGTAGGTTTCCCTTCCCTTTTCTTGTGGTACAATACTAATATAACTGTTTGCTAGGGAAGAGGAGATCGCCATGTTAATCAATGTACCTTTAATTGCTTCACTTATTGCTATTTTTTTCGCGCAATTTGTCAAAGTTCCGATCCATTTGCTCGTTTATCGTAAAATGCAATGGAGTCTCATGTTTTCAACGGGAGGTATGCCTAGTTCGCATTCGGCTGCTGTAACAGCGCTCATGACTACACTTGCTATTACGTACGGGATTGATTCTCCTTATTTCGCTATTGCTGTTGTTTTCGGGATTATCGTCATGTTTGATGCTACCGGCGTTCGGCGCCAAGCTGGGGAACAAGCCGTCGCACTTAATAAATTAGCTCGAGATTTCCATGAATTTGTAGAACACGCAAAAGGACTGACGGAACCAGGACAAGAAGAAAAGCAGAAACACTTGAAAGAAATGCTCGGTCATAAACCAATGGAAGTTTTCTTCGGCGCTTTAACTGGTATTGCGATTGGTTTTATTGTGGATTATTTATTTGGACTTTTATAGAAACACGAGGCGATTCGCAAAATAAGCGGTCGTCTTTTTTTGTTCGTTTTGAGACTTATTAGATGGGGAATAAAGAGAGTACACGAATTGAAAATAGGAGTTGAGCTATATGTTAAAAGGGAAACTGGCGTGGCTTTTTTTAGTCATTATTTTTGTAGTTGTCTGTATAAGCGGCGTGAAGGTTCATGCGTCTTCTAACTTTGAAGCGAATAATTGGCAAATATCATGGATGATTAAAAACGCTAATTTTGAAGAAGTCGATATTGCTGATTTTGGAATTTCCGCCGGAGCGCCACATGTTTGGTATGTTGATCAGGAAGGTGTGGAGGCTTGGGGAACCTCTAATCCCTCTGGTAGAATTGAAGTATGGCAAAATGGAGATGGGCAAACCATCCCTGCCTACTCGGGAAATAATTTTATTGAGTTGAATTCTGATGCTCCTGGACCTGTGTATCAAGATATAAAAACGATTCCAGGTTCGACATTAACGTGGAGTTTTGCGCATCGTGGCCGTCATGGTGTCGATACGGCTGAACTCTTGATTGGCTCACCAGATAATCTAGTCCCTATTTTTCTCGCTTCTGATGATAAAAATGCGTGGGGGACTTATTCTGGAACTTACGTCGTCCCTGCTGGCCAAACGCATACGCGACTCACTTTTGCGCCGATTTCTACTGCTAACGGAAATTTAACCATCGGGAATTTTTTAGATGATATTAATTTGTACATCAATGTTGAGGGGGCGCAGATTGGTGACCATGTCTGGTTTGATGAGAATGGGAACGGGTTGCAAGATAATGGCGAGGCTCCGGCACCTGGTGTGCAAGTGAATTTGTATGATACCACTGGAAATTTACTGCAAACGCAAACAACAAATGATCTCGGCGGCTATTTATTTACTGGTTTATTGCCTGTCGATTATGAAATCGCTTTTGTGAATCCTGATCCTAGCCACTATGCTTTCACTAAACAAGGGTTGGGCAACAACATAGAACGGGACTCTAATCCTGATAAAAATGGGATGGCCAGCGTCAATGTGCCGGGTATTCGCTCGGACGTGATTTCTGTGGATGCAGGTCTAACAACGCTTGGTTCCGCGATTATTCATAAAACAGATGGCGCTAAAAACTTGGCAGATGCCTCCTTTGATGTGCGAGATAGGGATGGTAATTTAGTCACGAATGTCACCACCGATGCGAGCGGAATAGCGATCGTTGGCAATTTAACACCTGGAACTTATACCGCAAAAGAAACTAGTGCACCGATCGGCTACCAATTACAGCAAACCGTGACTTCTTTTGACATCGTTTATGAACAAACAACCCCCGTCGAGATTAATGTGACGAATCAGCTGAAAACGGGATCCGTCACCGTGCATAAAATTGGCGAGAAAAATCAGCCGTTGCCTTATGCGGTTTTTCAGATCAACCAGAAATCAGGCGACGAGATTGGAACAATAACCACGGATAAAAATGGTGTAGCTACGATGGCAGGCTTGATTCCTGATGACTATGTCTTGACCGAGGTGGCGGCACCGGAAGGCTATGAGCGCTTGAAGGAGCCACTATCTTTCACGATTCCTTTTAACCCGACCGAGACAGTGGAATTGACGGTGAAGAACAAACTGGTGGATACGCCTTCACCTCCGCCTCCTCCGCCCATCGTGCCGAAGCCGGAAAAACCATTGAAACCTGAAAATCCAACGAAATCTGATACCGTGGCACCAATTAGTACGCCTGTGAAGCAAGGGACAACCGCAGATAAATTACCTGAAACAGGGGATGCTAATGATTTAGTTGTAGTATTTATTGGTATTTTCGCTCTAACAACTAGTATGTATCTCGTTCGACGCAAATAAAAAATAGGACTTGGAATGGAGCTCACCGTGCAGCCTCATTCCAAGTCCTATTTCGCTGTTATTTATAAAACTTAAATTTACCTTTATTCATCATGACGCCAGTTCCACCAATTTGGTATAACGCGCGGTCATCGATTACTTTTTTCATAACAGACGCTGGGTAGCCTTTCAAGCTTCGGCCCATTACGACACCAATCGCATCGTTGTCTCCGATAGAACATACTGTACCTTTTTCGTGATAAACGAATGGTGCTAAATCTGATGCGTAACCTTTTACCAATTTAGCAAGATTCACCGCAGCAATATCCGCTTGTTGCATCGCGATTTGTGCTGTTGGTGGGTACGGACGATCATTTGCCGGGTTAATCATTAACGAGCAATCCCCGATAATCAAAATTTCTTCGTTGCCTGGAACTGTCAAATCGTCGTTTACTTTCACACGACCACGGCCAGCTTCGAATCCAGATGCTTCGATAACGCTATTTCCACGTACACCCGCGGCCCAGATAACAGTCGCCGCTTTGATTTCCACGTCCTCTGTTTCACTTTTCGCATATTTAATACCGTCTGCTGTAGCTTCCTTCACTGGAGTTCCAACGTTAAACTCTACGCCACGGTCTTCTAAAACGCCTACGCCATAGTCTACTAGTTTTGCATCGAATTGTGGCAACACTTTTGGTGAAGCTTCCATACAAACAATGCGGACTTTTTCACGAGGTACGTCATATTTTTTCACAAGTTCTGGAATGCGGTTTGTTAGTTCCCCTAAGAACTCAATCCCCGTGAATCCAGCGCCACCAACGACGATTGTCAATAACTCATCGCGTTGTTCTGTTTTCCATTTTGCAAAACTGCCTTCGATTTGAGCACGAATTTTCTTAACAGAATCAATGCTTGTAATCGTGTACGCGTATTCTTTCAAACCGCTGATACCGAAAGTTTCTGCTTCTGATCCAAGTGCAATCAGCAAGAAGTCGTACGAAATATCCCCTTTGTTCGTCAATGTTACTGTTTTGTCGTCTTTATTGATTTTCTCCACAGTATCTTGAATGAAAGTTGTTTTTGTTGGGTTGACTACTTTCGCGATAGGATACATTAGTTTTTCTGCATCTAATGTTCCTGCGGCAGCTTCATGTAACCATGTTGTTTCATGATGATAGTCATTTTTGTTCACCAATATTAATTCCGCTTCAACATTCAATTGTTGCAACTTGCGCAACGTCTTCAAGCCGCCATACCCAGCTCCCAGAATGACGATTTTTGGCTTACTCATCTGTATCACATCCACTTTCCCATTGTATTTTTCTCACAAAAAACTGCATCAGGTCAAAGCCTAATGACAATTATGTAGATTGCGCTTAAACATCTACGTCTCAAGAAGAAGGCAAAAAGCCCTCACCCTATATCTTAGCTCTTTCACGCTTTTTTTTCAAGAGAAGAAGCTCACAATGTGATAAAATTCTGAAAAGCTATTGCCATACTGTTTCTGTTGTTTTTATGGTAGAATGGTTTTGTTATGAAAATTCGAGAGAACATTTATTTATAGGAGGTTTTTTTGTGGACGATCAAACAAAAATTTATGATATAACGATTATCGGTGGTGGCCCAGCTGGACTATTCGCAGCCTTTTATGCGGGTATGCGAAAAGCCAACGTGAAAATTATCGAGAGCTTGCCTCAACTAGGCGGACAACTTTCCACGCTTTACCCCGAGAAATATATTTACGATATTCCAGGTTTTCCAAAGGTTCGCGCACAGGAGCTTGTCAATAACTTGGTCGCTCAAATGAAGCCTTTTGATCCAACCATTTGTCTGGAAGAAGCCGTTGCAAGCGTTGAAAAACAAGCAGATGGTACGTTTGAAATCAGCACAAATCAAGATACACATTATAGTAAAGCCATTATTATTACAGCAGGAAACGGTGCTTTCCAACCGCGCCGCTTAGAACTAGACGACGCGATGCAATACGAAGGCAAAAATCTGCATTATTTCATCAATGACCTGAGCCGTTTTTCAGGACGCCGCGTAGCCGTTTGTGGTGGTGGTGATTCCGCAGTAGATTGGGCTTTAATGCTAGAACCAATCGCGAAAGAAGTTTCGATTATCCACCGACGTAACGCCTTCCGTGCCCATGAACATAGCGTTGAAAAGCTAGAACAGTCCTCGATTACGGTTAAAACACCATTTATCCCGACCGATATTATCGGCGATTCCGAGAATTTGACACAAATCGTTTTAGAAGAAGTAAAAGGCGACCGAAAAGAAGTACTTGAGATTGATGATTTCATCGTGAACTACGGCTTCGTTTCCTCTTTGGGACCTATTAAAGAATGGGGCCTAGATATCGAACGTAATTCAATTGTCGTCAATTCCAAAATGGAGACAAATATCCCTGGCATCTATTCCGCAGGCGATGTCTGTACGTATGACGGCAAAGTAAAACTAATCGCAACAGGATTCGGTGAAGCACCAACCGCCGTGAATAACGCCATGAATTACATCGATCCAAAGTCCAGAGTGCAACCGATGCACTCGAGCTCGATGTTTGACTGAAGTGCTGAAAGAGCCCGTTTAGCCTCGACAGAAATTGTTAGAGGGCGCAGTGAAAGTCCTCCTTTGACTTTTACGGAGGTCACGAAATTTCCGAGAGGCTGGCTCTTGAAGCCGGATCCGAAGGCGCTCAACCACGACGCAACACATAAATCATTGCCCACTTAATCGAAGTGCTGAAAGAGCCCGTTTAGCCTCGACAGAAATTGTTAGGGGGTGCAGTGAAAGTCCTCCTTTGACTTTTACGGAGGTCACGAAATTTCCGAGAGGCTGGCTCTTGAAGCCGGATCCGAAGGCGTTCAACCACGACGCAACACATAAATCATTGCCCACTTTGGTTGCCTTATTTTAATCGAAGTGCTGAGACAGCCCGTTATGTTGATTCACACAAAACAGACAACCCTGCTACTACTAATCAAAGAATTCTAATCCTAGAAAGGAAGTTTTCACATGAACATATTAGTAATAGGAGCCAATGGTCAAATCGGGAAACAAACCGTAGCACTACTGGCGAAAAATGCAAATTTCAATGTTGTGGCTATGATTCGCAAAGAAGAACAACGAACAGCGCTTGAACAACTTGGCGCAAAAGTAATCATTGCCGATTTAGAAGATGACTTTAGTCCAGCCTATAGCGACATTAATACCGTTATTTTCTCCGCGGGATCTGGTGGACATACCGGCCCTGAAAAAACCATTGCCATCGATCAAGACGCAGCGATTAGAGCAGTCCATTACGCCGAACAAAATGGTGTCTCACATTTTATCATGGTTAGTTCCGTTTGGGCTGATCAACCAGAAAATGGCCCTGAATCACTACACCAATATCTCATCGCTAAAGGAAATGCTGATAAGGCGCTCCAACAAAGCAAGCTGAATTACACAATCGTTCGTCCTGTACTGCTCACAAACGAGCCAGCGACCGAGCATATCAGTGATTACACAACGGGTCCCATGACTATTACTCGAGCAGATGTCGCCCTTTTTCTCAGCACCATTGTCGATAATAGCAAGACATACAAACAAACCTACACCTTTCAAAACGGTGATACGCCGATAGATAACTATATTAAATAAAAAAACAGGCTGGTTACAAAAAGAGTCGTCATACTCTTTTGAAACCAGCCTGTTTTCTATTAAAAAGGATTGTCCTCTAAAAATTGATAAATATTCGCGACCAAATCGGCCGGTGTCTCTCCTCGAACCACTTCCCCATCCACCAGTGCGAACATAGAAGAAGCGCACAAATCGCAATACGTCAGACAGTCATATTCAATCACATCCAAGCTCACATCAGCATCCAATGTATCAAATGCCTCCTGCGCCCCTGAAGCTAAATTATTCACACAAAACTCCACAATCGGATTCATGATTTCCTCCAATCCAATTTACGCGGGTTGATAGCCACGATCTGTCATCATCGCATAGATATCCTTCAAACGCGGATTCCCCTCAGCAATGACATTACCATCAATCACAATGACAGGATACATATAATCCTCTTCCACAATCATCGTTGCCATTCGCTTCATCTCAGCTTCTTCCTGCGGGGCAAAAATATCAACATATTCCACTTGAAACGGTTGCTCTGGAAACTTACGACCTATCGCTGCCCTAAGCCATTCTTCCGTCTCTTTAGAAGATGGAGATCCAACACAACTCGCACAAATATTCGACGATCCATAAACAAAAATTTTCGCTTCTTTTTCCATCTTTGCTCACCTCTCTTTTATTCTACAAAATATAGGCTTCAAAAGCGAGTAAACCGGTTTCTTTATTGAATTATAAAACTATTTCGATATGTAATTGTTGACACGCTATTCTGTCTATATTATACTTACAGATAGTTCCTTTAATGCGTTCAAGTAGTGCATCAAGAAACTAATACTGTTTGTTACCGTGCTTAATCCACACGGTTAACATAAAAGTAACACTCCCTTTTTTAGTCAGATTTACCCGTCTGACTATATAAACTTGCCCCATCCCTTCTTGAGCCTTAGGGATGGGGCATTGTTGAGGCTGTTCGAAATGAAATGAGTTACAGCCACAATATAAGAGTGAACGAAGTGAGCTGTTAATCCTTCTACCTACTCTACTATGCAAGTATGGCCCCGCTTCCAACTTCCACCAAACAAGTGGAATGAGGACGCTCTCGTTCGATTTGCGTAAAGCCAAATCTTCGTCCTACGCGAAAGGACGTTTTCGCGGTTTCGCTAGGTCTCAAATTCCAAATAAAATTTATCTGCATTACGAGTAAATGAACAAAAAAATTTTAGCTCTTTCTCAACATAGTTTTCAAATATTTTCATGATTGGTTCCATCTGGCATTCCTTTAGAACCTCCCTCTTCTTCTGGACTCTATCCCTTTCTTTTTTTTCTGATGCTGTTATAATAGGGGATATAAGTGAGAATTATTCACAGTTAGGAAGGAGTCGAATGCCATGAATAGCGAGATGTATGCGGAAGTGGATACTGCTCTTAAGAAATTTAGACCTTTTTTAGTCAGAGATGGCGGCGACTATGAGCTTGTTGAAGTGACGCCAGATGGTATTGTAAAAATTCGTTTACTCGGGGCTTGCGAAACGTGCCCAAGTTCAGATATGACGTTAAAAATGGGAATTGAACTCACCTTATCAGAAAAGGTAATGGGTTTTAAAGAGGTTGTTCAAGTTTTTTAAAAGGAAGCTTGTGCCGATTTTGTTTGAGTTGGGAGAGATAGAGATGGTCGAGAAACAAAGTGAACTAGAGAAGAAAGCAAGAGAGTGGCTTATAGAACGCGGGGTAACAATCGATGATATCGCCGATTTAGTACTATTTTTACAAAAACAATATCATTCTGCGTTGAGCCTCGATATTTGTCGTGAAAACGTGGAACGTGTTTTGCGTAAACGTGAGGTCCAAAATGCGATTTTAACAGGGATTCAGCTCGATGTTTTAGCTGAGGAAGGCAAACTCGTCCAACCATTACAAAACATTATCGGTGCTGATGAGGGGCTATACGGCGTTGATGAGATTCTAGCGCTTTCTATCGTCAATGTATATGGTTCCATTGGATTTACAAACTACGGCTATATCGATAAAGTGAAGCCTGGCATTTTAGCGAAATTAAACGAGCATGATGGTATACAAGTCCATACATTCCTTGACGATATCGTTGGCGCGATTGCTGCTGCTGCCGCAAGTCGGTTGGCGCATAGTTACCATGATGATATCGTACAATAAACCCAAAGAAGCATCTAGATTCAGACTCTCGATGCTTCTTTGCTGTCTAAAAACTATATTTTACGCTAAAACCTGTCCGTGTCTCCAAACCTCAGCGTGTCGACAAATACCTAGTTTCTAGGCAAAAGTGAGTACCGAATGGGTGTTTGTCGGCACACTGATAAGAATCAGACTCTCGATGCTTCTTTTATGACTTCCACTTGGCGGATCGAGTTTTTATTCATGCTTTGAATCGTGAAACGCCAACCAGATTCCTCTAAGAAATCACCAGTTTCCAAATCGAAACGCTGATAAAGTAGCCATCCTGAAAGCGTGTGAACGCCTGGACTACTAAGCTCAATCCCCAGCTCCTCTTCCACAGATACCAATGGTTCGTTGCCTTCGATAATGAAATGGCCCTCTGCAACCTTCCGAATCCCTTTTGGCGATGTCGCTTCTTCCATATCCCCAACGATAATTTCCATCACATCTTCTAGTGTAACGAGCCCTGAGGTTCCACCATATTCGTCTGTCAAAACAACGAATGACTGGCCTTCTTGCTGCATTTTGAATAGCAATTCCTGTAACTTCATTCCCTCAAAAACTTGCATAATCGGTGTCATAAATTTCTCAATCGGCTGATCTAAAACAGCTAAGTCACGCCCTAATCCTGCCATCACAGCACTGACTTGTAGCATCCCCACAATATGATCCTTGTCGCGCTCCTCTGTTACTGGAAAAATATGATACGTCTCTTTTGCAGTTAGCGAAAGTAAATCCCGAACCGAATCCGACTTGCTAATTGTAATCATTTTCATTCGAGGAATCATTACCTCTTGCGCTGGAACATCATCTAATTTGAAAATATTTTGCATATAGCGAAACTCTTGTGGATTCAGTAAGCCTTGCTGATAACTGTCATCCAACACAATCTTCAATTCCGTCGGTGTCATCCGGTCCATGTCCTCATCGCCCGACTTCACACCAAATATTCGCGTAATCAAGTTAGCCGAATGGTTGAGTAGCCAGTTAAGTGGGAACGTTATGTAATACCACCAAATCAGCGGGCGCGCAATGAACATAGCTACTTTTTCCGTACTGTGGATGGTGAATGTTTTCGGCGCAAGTTCCCCTAAAACCACATTCAAAAACGTAATCAAAATAAAAGCCGTGAAAACCGCGATTGGTCCTTCGATGCTGGCTGGTATTGGCAACACATCAAAAAGTGGCTGTAACCACCCGCGCATCGTTGCCTCACCGATCCACCCCATAGCAAGTGCTGCAAGTGTGTTACCTAGTTGGCAGGCCGCAAGATAATCATTCATTTTTGCTGTCACTTGTTCCACATATTTGGCACGCGGATTTCCACTCAATACAAGCTGGCGCACCGTGGGCTTTCTAATCGCAACAATCGCAAATTCGCTCGCTACAAAAAAAGCCGTCATCACGATTAAAAACACCACAAAAATATCATTAAATACGGCCATTCCAACATCGCTCCCTAGTAATAAGAAAAGACGGTACTTTCATCAAGTAACCACCTTTTTTCGTATCATTATAATTCCCACTCAGACAAGTTCATAACACGATGAATCGGCTGCACTTCTTTTGTCGCCAACTGTTCTGACGAGGTAAAACCTGTATGCACAATGAGTGTATCAATCCCAAATCGAATCCCAGCCAAAATATCGGTCTCATAATTGTCGCCAACCATAATGACACGCTCTTTTTTCACACCAAGTTTCGCAATCGCTTGCTCCATAATAATCGCTTCCGGTTTTCCAATGAATATCGGCTTCACGCCTGTAGCGATGGTCACAACAGATGTAATCGAACCATTTCCTGGTAGCAAGCCACGCTCTGTCGGAATCGCAGCATCCCCATTCGTCGAAATAAACATTGCGCCAGAACGAACCGCCATGGTCGCCGTCGCTAACTTCTCATAATTAATGTCTCGGTCAATCCCCATCACCACAAAATCAGGGTTCTCCGCGGTCAGCTCAAAACCCGCTTTCTCGATTTCGTGCCTCACGCCTTCTTCGCCGATCAAATAAACCGTCTTTTTGCGATCCACTTGCTCCAACATAAACTCAGCCGTCGCTTGCGATGTTGTAAAGACTTGATTCGTCGTAGCTGGAATGTCGAATTTTCGTAAAGTTGCCGCGACCTGTTCTGGCGTTTTTGAGGAATTATTCGTTACATATAAATACGGAATATGTGCCTGATCCAACTTCTCAATAAAGCCCTGCGCTTCTGGTATTGGCTCACTTCCAAGATACATCGTTCCATCCAAATCAATTAAATAACCGTCATATTTCACTTTTCGCCGACCTCTTTCTCGCTTTCGCCTATTTCACTACTTTTTTAATCACAAAATATTTGCATCCAAAATTGCAATACTCATACAAATACTCTTTTAATGTGCTAATTTTCGTATCATAAGTCGCTTTCCGGTTATCGTCATCAAAAAAGCCTTTCAATCGAAGCTGGTCATAGCCCCAATCGCCAACAATATAATCGTAGCGCGCCAAAATATCGCTGTATCTCTCCGTCAAAGCCTCTTCATCAAAAGCTTCCCGGTTATCCTCAATAATTTCATACGTCGTGTTCTGAATCGTAATCATGATTCCAGTCAACCTCCCTCACCGTATTTTTCTTTTAATTTCCATGTCATAACATCACGCAATAACTCTGGCGTATAAACTTCTTTTTCTGCTACCCGTTTAATAATCGGGAAAAATGGTGCATAGACAAACGTGTCGTGCGTCACCACTCGGTATATTTTCTCTGGATCAATCACTTCACCGTCCCATAATGCCATATTTAATTCCACATCAAAGGTCATCCGCTTTGTCAAAATGGTACCAAAGACTTCACCACGAAAACCGAAGCCGCGCAATGGAATATCGCGTAACTCCTCTTCTTTTTCCGCAATCTCATGAATCAAAACATCCAACTCCACGCCCGTCATCGAAAGCGCAATAAAATTCAGCGGATGCGGCAACAACTGGTGGATATCATACGCCGTCACAATCCCCTTTGGCAAGTCCGTCATATAAATACCTGCATTCGTCAAAAAGGTATCCGCGCCAGTCCACTCACAAGCCGCTTCGTGAAAGAGTTCTGAAATCTCGGAGCTTTTAAACCAATTATGCTCTAGTTGATGCGGAAGTGCAACCACTTTCTGATCTAATTCCGCCATTCCTTGTTCTAGAAATGCCGCCACCTGATTTTCTTCATCTACCGGCGCAGCTAATTCCGCCACTGTGTGCACGCGCGCTTGTTTTGATACCAATTTGCCAGTTGCTTCATCGAATTCTAGCGTCACTTCACCCACATATTCTCCCCATCGTCCAGCTGCAGCGAGCAAAGCACCACATACTTCTTTGCCATGTTCCAACAGATGATGCGTGTGCCCGCCTAGAATAAGATCTATTTCTGGTATTTCAGTCGCAATTTTTTCATCCAATGGCAACCCAAGATGGCTGAGCAAAATAATAACATCCGCCTGAACCCGGCTAACTTCACGTTTAATTGCCTCTATCGGTTCCGCGATACCCCAACCGAGCGACTCATAATACTCCGTAAAGCAAGCCGTTGCACCAATGACTGCAATTTTTATATCGTCACGTTGAATATAAATATGCGCTTTCGCAAAATGAGCAAGTTCCGTGCGCGCCATATCTTCAAATACATTGCAGCAAACAACCGGGAACTCCGCCGCGTCATATAGATGCGCCAATTCCTCGTGCCCAAGCGCCGCACCCTCATTGTTCCCAATCGTCACCGCATCATACGGCAAGCTATTCAAAAGGCCCACATTTCCCTGCCCCATCGAGCCTTCTGTATAAGGATGCACGCGATCAATAAAATCACCAATATCAAAAAACAAATCATCCTGCGCCGCCATTCGTTTTTCTCGTAAAAAAGCAAAGATACGCGGCCATTTCTCCAGATGACTATGAATATCATTTGTATGCCAAATCGTTAAATGCTTCATGGTAACATCCCCTTCTTTCGTCTCCCTCTATTGTAGCCTAAATGGTTCCTTTTGACACGTCACAAAACTGCTTTTTGTCCTCTATTTTCCTTTTAAATTACTCAAAAGTGGCGTATGATAGACAGTATACACTAAAAAAAGGAGGGCTTATTTCTTGGATATCTATCAAATTTTTGCACTTTTACTCATCGCTATTTTTGCAGGCGTGCTCGGTTCCGTGCTTGGTCTTGGCGGTGGAATCATTGTGACCCCAGCGCTTACACTCCTTTTTGGCATCGATATTAAATACGCGATTGGCGCCAGTATTATTTCTGTTATCGCAACAAGTAGCGGCTCAGCCATTGCTTACATAAAAGATCGCATCACCAATTTACGTGTCGGTATGTTTCTCGAAATCGCGACCACACTCGGAGCCATAACTGGCGCTTTTGTTGGCGGACTTCTCTCTGCCACCGCGCTTTACATGATATTTGGCTTCCTACTTCTCTACTCAGCAATCACAATGATCAAAAAGGTCGGCTCCGAGTTCCCAACAAATGTGAAACCCGACCCTATCGCGACAAAGTTACGCCTTCATGACAGCTATTACGACAAAGCGCTGCGTCAACAAATCGATTACCAAGTCGCAAACGTGCCAGCTGGTTTTGGAGTTATGTACGGCGCCGGGATCGCTAGCGGCCTACTTGGAATCGGCAGTGGCGCCTTCAAAGTCATGGCGCTTGACGTCTTCATGAAAATGCCGCTCAAAGTTTCGAGTGCCACAAGTAACTTGATGATGGGCGTCACAGCTGCTGCCAGCGCCACCGTTTACCTATTTCGCGGTGATATCGATCCAATGATAGCCGGCCCCGTAGCAATTGGCGTATTAATCGGCGCAACAATCGGAACCAGAATCATGCAACGCCTAAAAAGCAAAGTCATCCGTCTTGTTTTCATTCCCGTTTTGATTTATGTGGCTTTGCAAATGATTTTAGAAGGATTGGGGTGGATCTAAATGACTGATAAATCAACAACAGATGAGGAAATGCACCGCGTGGAAGCCGTCGTCAGTTCCCTGCTTCGAATCGGAGTTATGCTTAGCGCTGCAATCATTCTCGCCGGCCTACTTCTACTCATGTTCACCGGCACGAGCGGTTACCCTGGCACAACCTATCCAACGTCACTAACCGCGATTTTCTCTGGTATAGGCGAATTCAAGCCCTACGCGATTATCATGTTCGGTCTCTTTTGTCTCATCCTGACACCAGTTCTTCGCGTGGTCGTCTCGCTCGTTACCTTTTTGAAAGAAAAAGACTACCTGTACGTTGGTATAACAGCAATCGTCCTTATCATCTTAGTCATTAGTTTTCTAATTGGCACAACAGAATAAATAAAAACAGTAGATAAGCTTTTGGGCCTGTCTACTGTTTTTCGTCGTTATACATTGGTGTATCTTCCCGAATAAGGACATCATAATTCTGTTCTTGAGCCAAAATACGATGCAAAATTACTTTCTGCGTACCCTCGCAAACTTCATAGAATACAAGGTACGCCTTGCCGATCCTCATTTTCCGATATTCTCGTTTGTATTTAGGATCTCTGAGCGCTACTCCCATCAGAGGAAATATCCTCAAACGTGCTTCCAACTTTTCGAGTTTTTGATAGAATTTATCCTTCTGGCTTACGCTACAATATTGATATTCGAAGTAATGAAGGATCGCTGCTATATCTTCTTTAAAAGCTTCTGACCACTCTATTCGCAACGTGCTACTCATTGTTCATTAGTAAATCCTAGTTCTGCCCAACCGACGCTCGATGCTATTGTACGGCCATTTTTCACATCTTCTTGTGATTCTCTTAGCTTTGCAAAAATTTCTAATTCATCGTAAACAGTGATTCTTTCTAGTGTTGGAGGAACAGCATAATTATTATTTTTTGTCATTTTCATCTCTCCTCATAATTTTAACTTCGGCTCATTTTCTTCTCTTTCATCTTAACACGTTTTGCATTCTTTCACTACTTTTCACTCAAAAGGTGCTAAAAAAGTTTTTAAGCCCATTTCACTGTTTTTTAGGCCTGCTTTTAGTCCAAAAAACAAAAAAAGAGGAGAAATACATCCCCTCAAACAACTATAAATCAAATATATTCATCTGCATTGGAGCGAGTCCTTCATACGAAATATCCAGCGCCTTCTGAAGCTCCTTCGCATTATCCGCTGCATCTCCGCCAGAATTATTGTTAAAAATCACGATAATCTCTTTTGACTGCTTCTGCAAATAACGAATATTCTCAGCCCAATAATTAATTTCCTCCGCATTATAACGATAAAGCGTCCGAACTTCTCGCCATTCAGGACTGTTCGCCTTCATCCAGCCAGCGCTATTCCGACCATGAAGTCGTATCAACGTCATGTCCTCGTTCGTCGCCTTAAGTACAATCGGCACGCTTCCATTCCCAACTTGCGGCTCATCCACAACGGTATGAATAAATCCTAACTCTTTTAATAAATCCAACGTCTGGTCTCTAGTAGTCTCGGTATACCATGTCTTATTACGAAATTCAATCGCAACAGGAAGGTCTCCCATTTTCGCGCGTACAGCACGTAAATAACGCACATTTTCCTGCGTACAACTAAAATACGGCGGAAACTGAAATAATATCGCTTTTAACCGTCCTCGCTCACTCATCGGAGCAATCGCATCCATAAACCGACGATACATTTCCGTTTCTGAGTCATAATATTGCTGCCACTCTTTATGTTTCGTCATCGCCTGAAATGCCTTCACCACAAATGAAAATTCGTCTGGCGTACGTTCCACCCAGCGCTCCGTCGTAGAAGGCGCAGGAATCGCATAAAAACTCGTATCCACCTCCACCATCGGAAAATTCCCCGCATAATCCTCTAACTTATGCTTACTCGTTCCCGAATAAATCGTATCATGGTCACTCCAGCCCGTCAGTCCAATTGTAATCATTAAAAATCTCCCCCTATCGTTTAGATTTCATCGCTCGCGTAACGTTCAAGTCTTCCCGATTCGCTAATTCCCGATATTCTGGGCTTTCCACCGCAACCAATTTCACATAACCCTCCTGATTAAAATGCAAGCCCCAGCCATATCGCTTTCCAAGTGGAGAGGTCCGCATACACGCCTGACTTTTCCCCCAGAAAGCTGCTTTTTCCGATTCACGCGCAGCCTCAGGAATATTTTTATGCAACATATGCGTTTCAAAAAGCACCTCTTCTTGCGTATATTTATAATCATTCCCATTCAAAAGTTCAAATTGAATCTCGCCAATCGTTTTTTTAGGGCGTTTTACATTCGGAAACTCACCGTGATCCGCCTTACTATCCTCCGCAACCAAAATAAACGTATCATAATAATTCACATTCATTACTTACACCTACTTCTTAAGTTTATAGTACAATAGCCAAAAGGAGGAATCTAATCATGATTTTAGAAAGCGCTCTACTACAAGTAACACTCGGGGATACAAAACAATTCGAGAACGATTTTGCTACCGCATCCAAGTTTATCAGCTCCATCCCAGGCTACATCAGCCATGAATTACACCATTGCATCGAGAATCCTACTGATTATTTACTGCTCGTTCGGTGGGAAACATTAGAAGATCATACAGAAGGTTTTCGGAAATCCACAGCCTATGAAGAGTGGAAAAAACTTCTCCATCACTATTATAACCCTTTCCCGAAAGTGAAGCACTTTACACGAATTATTTAACTAAAAATGCAAAATAAAACCCGAAAAGATACACAACATATCTCTGCGGGTTTTACTGATTTAATTCAAAATAATGACCTTACCAAAACTATGGCTACTCTCTAAATATGCATGCGCTTTAGCTGTTTCCTCCAATGAAAAAATCTTTTCAGGCTTCACGCGAATACCATATTTACTTATATAATCTAGCAATTCATTCATTTGCGCACTGCTAACATCACTGGACGGGAAACCGGTCAAATATCCTTTCTTAGTATCAAAAATAGGATCAAATTCTTCCAAATACCATTGTCCGCCTAGTTGACCAGTACTACAAACTATTCCCTCTTCCAAAATATGCTCAAAACTATTTTTCACGGTAGCCGGTCCGATTAGCTCGAAAATTTTATCGTACTTCTTGTCGGTCTGCAGTTCGCCATCCCGATCTTCCATTACATCGCTAAAACCAGCTTTTTGCAACATTTCCTTTTTGACCATATTACGGCTTGTTCCATCGATTTCAATGTTTGGATATCGGCCTTTTACCAAGTTAAGGAAAGCGATACCAACACCACTCGTCCCGCCTCGAACTAAAATACGGTCCGATTCTTTCACTCGCAACATTTTCAGCGATCCAAACGCGGTATAATACGTTTCTGGAATTGTCGCTAACTCCTCCCAAGTTAAATCAGTCGTAACAGGATAGATTTGTTCGTTCGGAAGCAACACATATTCTGCATACCCACCATCAAAATCTCGTCCCATTTCCCCCATGATAGAAACTACCTTGCCACCTTCTGGTAAACGCGCTTCATCCGTTGATTCTTTTACAACACCAACTGCTTCGATCCCTAAAATTCGCGGAAACTCGACAGACGGCGATAAACCTTGACGCGTAAAAATTTCTGAATGATTAATCCCGAATCCCATCACTTTAACTAGTGACCAGCCTGGCTTTACCTGGGGCGTCGGAAGTTCTTGATAAACTAGCTTTTCCGGTCCACCAGCTTCTGATACAACAACTGCCTTCATATCATTACCTACCTTTCGATACTTCAACTCAAAATAGTTTTGTCGCAAATACTATTTTACTCGGATTTTCATTATGAGTCTCTTTTTATCTCCTGTTGGCAGTTCCATTGCAAATTCAAACTACAAAAAAACAGTCCCCGTTTAGAGACCGCTTCTCGTTTATTCTTCCGTCTTCTCCGCATACTCCAACATTTTAAAATGAGCATCGAGTGCACTTTTAGCATTCTCATGTATGAGTTCCAACAACGCTTTCTTTTCGCCTTTTTTTGGCACGCGTACTTTTATCCCTAGCGCCTTCGCCAGCAATTTCGTGTCCAGTTGTTCAGGAACGAGTAATTCTTTGGGCAACAAATGATTCGGATGATTATAAAATGCCATTACAAAACTCTCCACCATCTCCATCACATCGCCGACAATCTCAAAAACTTTCGCGTTTCTCCCAACAATAGCCCCATTTCGGATAAAAAAGAGCTGAATCGCGCAAAACTGATCCTGTTCAGCAAAATGCATCATATCTCGATGTCCGAAATCACGCGCCATCACTTTTTGCTTTTCTGTGACACGTTCTAAAACATTCAAAAGTTCATGCGTTTCCTTCGCGCGCTCAAATTCGAGATTATTTATTTGCTCATTCATCCGATTTTCGATGTCACGCTTCACCTCTTTTTGCCCGCCGTTTAAGAAGTCACTAATTTTCTTAATTTGCGCGTCATATTCTTCTCTCGTAACATCACGGGCGCACGGACCAATGCACATGCCTAAATGGTAGTAAAAACAAGGACGACCTTTCTTCCCGTTACAATGACAAAGTGGATATATCTTTTGTAGCAATTCCTGCGTAGCCGTTGCTGTATGACGACTAGCATAAGGACCAAAGTAAAAAGCACCATCTTTCTCGATTTCTTTCGTGGTCTCGAGGTGCGGATTCGTTTCATTCGTGATTTTAAGATACACGTAGCGGATTTCGTCTTTTAGCATCACATTATATGGCGGTTGATATTTCATAATGAGCGTCATTTCAAGTAGTAACGCTTCTTGCTCCGTACTAGTAATAATCAGCTCAAAATCGTGAATATGATGAACCAAACGCGCTGTTTTTCCAACCTGCGTTTTCGTAAAATAAGACTTCACACGTTGCTTGAGGTTCTTGGATTTTCCGATGTATAAAATAGTGCCCTTTTTATCACGATATATGTAGCAACCTGGTGATTCAGGCAATGTTTTTAGCTTTTGTTTCAAATCGGCTTCCATGAATAGCACCTCCAAAAACGTGTATTTATCCTCTTATTTTAGGCTTAACTAGATGTTTTGTAAAGCTGTGTCAACATTAAAAAGCAGAGATTCCACCTGATTAGGAATCTCTGCTTTCTATATCAAAATCTTCTAAGCATGCGATATGCGATTATTATTAATCCTGCACCAGGAATTATAACATGTCTTCGTTTTCCTGTTGTGACCGGTAGTGTTTCTTCCGGTTCTGATAGTGCGTTCGTCGCTTCGTCTGAACTGCTCGCTGCCTTCACTGTCATTTGTTGGGTTGTATTGGGCGTTTGGGTTGTATCATTATTATTATCGACAGCCGCTACTTCTTGCTCCATCGTCGCCGTTTTTTGAGGTGTGGTAGCTTCTGTTTTGGTTGTTCCAGACTGTGCTTGTGCTGTCGCTGTCATTGTATCCGTAGTAGTATCCACATTGACACTTCCATCAGTTACTGATGCTCCTCGTTGCGTTTCTTGCGTTGTTGTACCGCTTACGGTCTGGTTATTGGTGGTATCATTATTATTATTTGCTGCTGTCCCGTTGTTTGCCGTCCCATCATCCACGATAACAGGAGCCTCCAACACGGTAACCACACGTGTAAATGTTGTTGTATTTCCATCCGAATCTGTGACTTGATATAGGACTTCATAATCACCTGCTATGCTCGTATCCACATCATTTTGCGTCACATCTATCAATGAGGTTATATCCCCGTCCTCTTTATCATTTGCCTGCATACCTACCATTGGATCAAAATCAGCATTAGCATCCACCGTGGTATTCTGTTCACCATCTATCGTCGGCGCCTCCGTCACAATCACTTCACGTGTAAAAGTCGTTGTATTTCCATGTGAATCAGTTACTTCATATACAACATCGTAGTCTCCTGGCTTACCCGTATCCACTGGATTTGAAGTGACCACTAGTTGGTTTGTTATATCGCCATCTTCTTTATCCGTCGCCTTCATCGTATCCATTGGATCAAAAGTACTTCCAGGATTAATTTCCGTTACGCTTTCGCCTGTAATGACTGGGGCTTCCGTTCCGATAACGGTTGTAGAAACTTGCAAGCCACCGCTAACTTGGCTATCATGAACTGTAATTTTATCTCCAACTTTGAGCTCTTGGTCTGGAACTTGATAACTATAGTTCCCGTTTTCATCAACTAATATATTATTCACAACTGATTTATTTTGCGTTATGTTTAGAATGCTTACATAATCACCAGGAATTCCTGTCCCAGAAATAAATTGATCCACATCATTCACTGAATTAACTGTAAGCTGCGTACTTACCGGTGCCGTCATCATTGTTACTGCTGGCACTTCCGCCGCATTGGCCTGTACACTTTCCAAAGATAATGGCGTGATAATTAAAAAACTAGCGATTAAAAAACAAGAAATGGACTTTTTAGCATTCATTATTAACCAACCTCTTTCGCTCTTTTATACTTAAATAATATCACGGAACGAAGAAGGTGAATTGTATTTTTTATACACTTTTTCAATCTAATTATGACTTTTTGGTCATTTTCGTAGCTGCACTCCAAATGCCTTGCTCTATATAAACCAAGCTTTCTAAAAAGCCAACGACATTCAACGCTTTGGGAACATAAAAACAGAGCCTTTTTAGGGAAGCCACTATATAACTTCCAAAAATAGACTCTGTGTTTATTATTTCATTTTAAGTTAATGTATACAGTAACTTTACTATAAAACTAATTCCCATGGTCCCCATTCAGCTGCACCAGGAACGTCTCCTTGTGTCCACCATTTCGCTTTGTAAGTTTTCCCTTGATATATGGCAGTGTCTCCCGCAACGTAAATGGAGTCCGCTTTCCATGTATCTCCGGCTGGTAATGCGTTTACTGTGACTGCCACGGCATTACTTGTTACTGTACTAGTTCCTGTAGCAGAACTATCCGTGTTGGTTACAATGCAATAGTAATAACTTGTACCTACTACGCTTGTTGGTGCATTATAGGTTGCACTAGTTGCACCGCTTATTGCTGTGCCGCCAGTGTTCACTTTACTAGAAGTTTTATACCACTGGTAACTAAGTGTTCCTTGTGATACATTTGCGCCTATTGTAAGAGCCGCTGCCCCGCTCAAAGTAGTTGTTTTATCTGTTGGTTGACTCGTAATAATAGGCGTTGCGGCACTACTTGTAGCACTAACGACTACCGATACCGCATTACTTGTCGTTGTTGCAGTCTTGATTCCTGTCGCTGTATTGTCCGTATTGGTTACAACGCAGTAATAGTAATTGGTACCTTCCGCATTTGTTGGCGCATTGTATGTTGCGCTTGTTGCACCACTTATTGCTGTACCGCCAGTATTTACTTTGCTAGAGGCTTTATACCACTGATAGCTAAGTGTTCCTTTAGATACAGAACTGACTACCGTTAAATCTGCTGTGCCACCTACTTTTATCATTTTATCAGTTGGCTGGCTAGAGATTGTTGGAGCTTTAGCATCTGGTGACGGTTGAGCTGAATCATTTGCTGCTTTAATAATTGGCGCAATCGTATTTACAAAATTGTTTCCGTTCGTTTCATCCCAACCAATGGACCATGTCATAATCCCGCGGTAAGTAGGATATTTGGCAAGCAAGGTATTTAGAGCGGACGCATAGACTGAAACGCTTTGTGCCCCATTACCTGCAGCACTAGTAGCAGGAACACCGAAAGCAACTTGATCTGGTCGTAGCCCTGCAAAAGTTCCTTTATCCATCGTTACAAATCCCGTAATAAGCATCTCAGAAAGACGAGTGTATCCTTCTGCAGAATAAACTTGTGCAAAAGGCGCACCAGCATTTGCTGATGGTTGTAGCCAAGCGAAGTCGCCATTAAAACCGTTATAGTATTGTGGGTGAATGTATGTCAAAATATCACGAGTAGCGTTGAGAACGGGGAGAAATGCTCCGCCATTACCTGTACTAATTGCGCCATTTTGGACATAATTATACTCAGGAGCCGCAGAAATAATGAAGTCAGATCCGTAAGTAGTTTTCAGATTGCGAAGTAAGTATTCAAGATTTATGGACTGCTGTGAGGTAAGTTGGCCAATTTTGTCAGTATTCATAACAGCTATGGAACTGCCCTCAAAATCAACATCAAAGCCGTCAAATCCGTATTCATTAATAATACTTTTAACGCCATTCAAGAAAGTATCTCGCTGTGCCGCATTATCCATATGAACAACACCATTTTGTCCGCCGCAAGAAATGACGATTTTCTTACCTTGAGCTTGTAGCGTTTGAATATCTGCTTTAAAAGCTGCTATCTGCTGAGCTTCTGTGCCTGGATAGACTGCGGAAAGATCCATTGACAAATTCGGCGTATAGTAGTTGCCTTTCGTCTCGATAAATGAAACGTTAATGACATCCCAACCTGAACTTGCTTGAGCCAATGTTTTTTTCGATCCACCATTACCACCCAGCCAGTAGCCAATGTTCACATGCGGTTTAAGCTGTGTACTTGATGCAGCGGACACATGCGTTGTGAATGCCATCACGGCGGAGAGTACTAGAATAATAGCTAATCCTGCTGTCAGAATATTTCTTTTCAATGATACGTTCATGAAAAAATCCCCCTAATATAATCATTATTATTACCATGGTGAGATACTCTGATGTTACTTCCCTCTAAAAGATTCCCAACCTTAAGTAGACGCTAACCTTAGTAAGTGACCAAACAATACAATTTTTCCAACTAGTAAAAATCACCCTTTCGCATCATTCTATTTTTCACTAGATTTCTTCTAGGTTGATTGGGAATTATCTTTGCATTAATGAACTAGGAGATGGACATTTATTCTCGTCACAAAAGAATACGCTTCCATAGATATTATTATCAAAAATTCCCATATGTTCATATTAAGATAAAGTTATAAAAATGTCAATTTTAACCGCTAACTTCTGATATGATATCGTAATAATTCTTTCTTTTCATGTATTGAGATATGCTGGTATTGTCCATTTGTAAGAACTGGCGTAAAGATAAAATATGTAGTTAAAGGAGTCGGACATCTGTCTATCCAAATCACCGCTGATGCAACAATGAATACAATCGAAACAGATTTTATGTAGATAATAATATCCTGATAAAGAAAACGAGATAAGCTTCCGCCTACCTCGTTTTCTTTATCTATTAGGGACATTCAAAGCCATTAAAAAATGGATATCGAAATGTTACCCGATACTGCCTTCCATTTCGAACTTAATCAAACGGTTCATTTCGACAGCGTATTCCATTGGTAATTCTTTTGTAAATGGCTCAATGAAGCCCATGACAATCATTTCTGTTGCTTCTTCTTCTGTTACACCACGGCTCATCAGATAGAATAGTTGTTCCTCAGATACTTTAGAAACTTTCGCCTCATGCTCTAAGGAAATATCACTATTCAGGATTTCGTTGTACGGAATCGTATCCGATGTCGACGCGTTATCCATAATTAGCGTATCACACTCGATATTCGAGCGAGATCCTGCTGAATTACGGCCAAAGTGAACGATACCACGATAGGTTACGTTACCGCCTTGTTTCGAAATCGATTTGGAAACGATAGTCGATGATGTATTTGGTGCCAAGTGAAGCATTTTCGCTCCGGCATCTTGGCGTTGTCCTTTACCAGCAATCGCGATGGAAAGTGTCATACCACGTGCGCCTTCACCGCGAAGATGAACAGCTGGGTATTTCATCGTTAGTTTCGAACCAATGTTACCATCAATCCATTCCATTGTCGCATTTTCATCACAGAAAGTACGCTTCGTTACTAGATTGTACACGTTGTTTGCCCAGTTTTGAATTGTTGTGTAACGGCAATAAGCATCACGTTTTACAATGATTTCAACAACTGCTGAGTGAAGGGAATTCGTCGTGTAAACGGGAGCTGTACAGCCTTCCACGTAGTTTACGCTTGCGCCTTCATCCACGATAATTAGTGTACGCTCAAATTGTCCCATGTTCTCCGAGTTGATACGGAAATAGGCTTGTAGCGGTGTATCGACTTTCACGCCTTTTGGTACATAGATGAACGAGCCACCTGACCAAACTGCTGAGTTAAGCGCCGCGAATTTATTATCGGTTGGCGGGATAACTTTTGAGAAATACTCACGGAAAATATCTTCGTTTTCTTTGAGCGCTGAATCTGTATCTTTAAAGACGATTCCGATGTCTTCAAGATCTTTTTTCAAGTTATGGTAAACTACTTCGGACTCGTACTGCGCAGAAGCTCCGGCAAGATATTTCTGCTCTGCTTCGGGAATTCCCAGTTTGTCGAAGGTACGTTTGATTTCGTCTGGAACCTCGTCCCAATCGTTTACCGTGTGATCCGATGGTTTCACGTAATAGCGAATATCCTCAAATTTCAGTTCGGATAAGTCGCCACCCCATTGCGGCATCGGCATTTTATAAAATTGTTCTAAAGACTTCAAGCGGAAATCAAGCATCCACTGAGGTTCTTCTTTAATACTCGAAATTTCTCTCACGATATCTTCTGTTAAGCCGCGTTCACTACGGAAAACGGACGTATCTTTATCATGAAAACCGTATTTATACTCGCCCATTTCTGGAATTTCAGTCATAGTCAAGATCCTCCTTTAAACTTATTATTTCTTTCCTTCGAATTCAAAAATGGCACGTTCCATGGCTTTCCATGAAAGAGTTGCACATTTGATTCGAGCTGGGAATTTAGCAACGCCTGATAAAGCTTCTACGTCACCATTTTCGTCGATAACATCATGTTCGTGACCTTGTACCATTTCTGAAAAGTCACGCGACATTTTGAGGGCTTCTTTTTCTGATTTCCCGATAATGCTCTCGGTCATCATGGAAGCACTCGCCATCGAGATCGAACATCCGCTACCTGTAAATTTGGCGCCAGTAATGATTTCATTTTCCACTTTGAGATGGAGATGAATTTCGTCACCACACGTCGGGTTATTCAGGTCAATCGTGACACTTTCGTCGTCGAGCGTGCCGTTGTTGCGCGGATTTTTGTAGTGATCCATAATAACTTGGCGATATAATTGATCTAATTTGCGACCACTCATAGTCCGAAATACTCCTTTGTTAGCTTGAGGCCAGCGATAAACTGGTCGACCTCCTGCTTGGTATTATATACGTAAAAACTCACTCTGGCTGTGGATGACGTATCCAACCACTTCATGAGCGGCTGTGCGCAATGATGTCCGGCGCGAATTGCCACGCCTTCTTCATCGAGTACTGTCGCGATATCGTGTGGATGCGCGCCTTCCAAATTAAACGTAATCAGTCCGCAACGCTTCGTCGCGTCTAGTGGACCATATATCGTAATGCCGTCCAGCTTCTGCATTTCTGCCATCGCATAGGCGGTTAATTCTTCTTCGTGATTGTGAATCAGGTCAAAGCCAATCGTTTCCAAATAGTCAATCGCAGCGCCAAGACCAATCGCTCCCGCAATGTTCGGCGTCCCTGCTTCCATTTTCCACGGCAGTTCTTTCCACGTCGAGTCATGTAACTCTACAAAATCGATCATTTCACCGCCAAATTCCGTCGGGTTCATCGCATCAAGCAATTCCCGTTTCCCATAAAGCGCACCGATTCCTGTCGGCGCCATCATTTTATGCCCCGAAAAAGCGTAAAAATCAGCGTCCAACGCGAGTACGTCGACCTTCATGTGCGGCACAGCTTGGGCGCCATCTACAACGATAACCGCGCCAACTGAATGCGCCAAATCCGCAATCTCACGAACCGGTGCAATCGAGCCGATCACATTGGAAACGTGAGCAATCGCAACAATCTTGGTTTTTTCATTGATTACTTTTGCAGCGTTAGCAAGCGTAATCGTCGCATCCGCGTCCAATTCAATATAAACTAGCGTCGCGCCCGTCCGTTTCGCCAACTGCTGCCACGGAATCAAGTTACTATGATGCTCCAAATGGGAAATCACAATCTCGTCTCCCGCTTGTAAATTAGCGTCACCATAACCGTTTGCAATCATATTAATCGCCGTCGTCGTCCCGCGCGTGAAAATAATTTCCGCCGTCTCGCGAGCACCAATAAAGCGCGCCACCTTCGCCCGGCTACCTTCATAAGCATCCGTCGCGCGAGCCGCCAGCGTATGAACACCGCGGTGAACGTTCGCATTTTCCCACTCATAATATTTCATGACTGCATCTAAGACTTGCTTCGGTTTTTGGGAAGTAGCCGCATTATCCAAGTAAGCAAGCGGTTTTTCATTGATCTCCTGCTTTAAAATCGGAAAATCAGCCTGAATTTTTTGGGTTAGCGTCATGTTAGCGCACTTTCCCTTCGATAACTTCCTTCAGTTGAAGTTTCACACTTTCGATTGGTAGTTGACGTACAACTGGATCAAGGAAACCATGAATAACAAGTCGTTCTGCTTCTTGTTTCGAAATTCCGCGACTCATTAGATAGAAAAGTTGCAACGGATCCACACGACCAACTGACGCCGCATGTCCAGCCACTACATCATTTTCATCAATTAAAAGAATTGGATTCGCATCTCCACGCGCTTTTGGACTAAGCATCAACACGCGAGATTCTTGTTGCGCATCCGATTTCGACGCACCATGTTTAATATGGCCAATACCGTTGAAAATCGTTGTCGCGCTATCTTTCATAACACCGTGTGACAAAATCGTACCCAGCGATGCCAAGCCGTAATGCGTCACACGCGTCGTAATATTTTGCGTTTGTTTTCCACGACCAACCGTCACCGTTTTCACGTCACTGACAGAGCCATTGCCCATCAAGTTCGTCGTATTTTCATTAATCGTATCGCCATCATTCATCAAACCAAGCGCCCACTCCACACGGCTATCGTTTCCAACATGTCCACGGCGGCTAACATAAGTCGTCGCGCCACTTCCCAAGTTGTCCACCGCACCGAATTTAATTTGCGCATTGTTCTTTGCAATAACCTCAGCAACAATATTCACAATACCTTTATTCTCCGCGTTAAGCGTCACATAGTTCTCCACGTAAGTCACGGCGCTATTATCATCAGCAACTAGCAACACATGGTTCACAAGTGGAGAGCTCGCATTTTCATGTGCAAAAACCGCTTGAATCGGCTCTTTCACTTCCACGTTTTTCGGTACATACAAGAACAATCCACCGTTCACAAGCGCCGTATGGAAGGCCGTCAAACGACTTTCATCCACTTTTACCGCTTCGGTCATGAAATATTTCTGTACCAGTTCCGGATGTTCCTTCGCCGCCGTGATGATATCCGTAAAAATAACACCCGCTTCAGCCAATTCTTTGCTCAAATGAAGTCGCGCTGGGCGATTATCAATTTGAACATATACATTCGCGTCCTCAGCAACTAAAGCCTGCACACTCTCCGGTAACGCCTCATTCGTCACACCCGCTTGAAAGGCCGCATAAGCCTCAAACTTCGTGAAATTCCAGCGATCAATCTTTGTTTTATCTACAAATGGCAATGCTAATTCCGAAGCTTGTTGCCATGCATTTATCCGTAGCTCTGTTAACCAGCCAGGCTCGCCTAAATCGCCTGAAAAAGCACGGATAAAATCATCTTTTACAGCTAAATTTTCTGTCATGATTTATCCCTCACTCTCTTATTTTTGGTCAACGGTTTCTTCTTCTTCGTCAAACTCGATACCAAGTTCTTGCTTAATCCAGTCATAACCTTCGCCCTCTAAGCGCTTCGCAAGTTCAGATCCGCCACTTTTCACGACTTTCCCTTGCATCATCACGTGTACAAAATCAGGCTCGATATAATTCAACAAACGTTGGTAATGGGTAATAATCAAGCAACCAAAACCTTCGCCGCGCATTTCGTTAATACCTTTTGAAACGACTTTCAGTGCGTCGATGTCAAGACCTGAATCGATTTCATCCAAAATCGCAATCGTCGGCTCAATCATCAATAATTGCAGAATTTCGTTACGTTTTTTCTCTCCGCCAGAGAAACCTTCATTCAAATAACGCTCAGCCATCTCTTCGTCCATTTCCAAAATAGCCATTTTCTCGTCTAATTTACGGATATATTGCATCAACGGAATTTCTTTACCTTCTTCACGACGGCTATTAATCGCAGCACGCATGAATTCAGCGTTTGTAACCCCACTAATTTCACTCGGATATTGCATTGCTAAAAATAGACCAGCACGAGCGCGTTCATCTACTTCCATTTCCAGAACATCTTCCCCATCAAGTTCGATAGTCCCTTGTGTTACTTCATATTTAGGATGCCCCATAATTGCTGAGGATAGCGTCGATTTACCAGTTCCGTTAGGTCCCATTATTGCGTGGATTTCCCCAGTCGAAATTTCTAGGTTAACCCCTTTTAGAATCTCTTTACCTTCTATTTCAACATGTAAATCTTGAATTTTCAACGTTGACATTAAAAATTACCTCCTAATTTTTTCGCATTATTTTTCAGTACGTATGATTCTAGTTTAGTATAATTCTAATCTAATTACAACTATCCGAAATACATTCTTTTTAAAATAGTCTTGCTTTGTGGTATAGCCTTACTTTCCCCTCCATCAATCATATTATCAATCGTTCCATGACACTTGAGAAAATCGCACGTAACGTCCTTTACTAGTGTACCAAAATGCCACACCGAAAACACTCAAAAAGGTTTAAAAAAGGATTGTCGAAATGCAGTCGGTATGCTATGGTTGTGTTAGTATAACAATTCTGGAATACCCAAAATTATGGGAGGCATATTTAATATGAAGAAAGCCATCATCGCATTAGCTTTGATTGTCCTGTCGGTAGCCTTATTTTTAACGGCTTGTACATCGCCAAAATCAGAGTTCATGTCATCTTTTCGAAATACCGTAAAAAACAAGCAATTTACAACTTTAATAACGTTGCAACCAACGGAAATCTCAGGTTTTGAGGAACTTAACCAGTTGAATCCGGACGCCTTAGTAGCAAGCAATGTAACCGTCAAAACATCGCGTGACAGTGAACGCGATTTAACCTATAATACATTCGGACTTCATGTCGGCGGCGTCCCAACGATGGATGTAACCGCCCATTCTTTCCAAAACGGTAGTACTGGCAAAATTTTTGTACCTGCCAATGATTTTTTCCAAACAGCAACACCAGTCACAAACATGCTAGATTTAGCGACCAATTCGGTATTCTCCAAAGTGCTAGCTGAAAACGAAGACTTAAAAGACAAGCAACTTGACCTATTACAAACGTGGCAAAATGTCACCAATCAAGTCATCGATGAAAAAACAGTGGACGAGCAAGCCGATCAACTTCAAGCAATCGAAGGAAAAACCGCTTTTCTGATCTATGAAAACTTGAATAAGTTAGATAAGAGTCATTATCAAACGGAAAATGGGACGATTAGACTCACGCTTAGCAAGAAAGAACTCGCCGAATTGGCAAATGCTTGGCTAGAAGAATTCCGCTCAAATCCTGATTTTATAAGTTTTTACGCAAACGTATCTGGACTAAAAGAATCGCAAGCAAAGGAATCATGGGATGCTAATAGTAGCGATATGCAAGAAACGCTGAAGGCGCTCATTCAAAATAAGAACATCCAACTGAGCACGGTGATGACCTTACATCCTGACGCAGACAAAGGTATTAAAAAGCTTGTTATGACCGTCGATTATGCCAATCAGGAAAATCATCAGAAACTAAAATTCAACTTTATGATGGAGCTTCTAGACTTTGAGAAAATTCCTGAGTCTCCGAGTAAGGCAGATATCGTTACGAAGAAAGAACTCGATAATGTGATGACCGACGTTATACAAGCGCAGCGAAAATGATTATCGCGTACGTCTGATAGTACAATCACCATTACCTTATTGGGACCCACATTACTGATTTTCATGAAATTCTTAGATTCCCTTCCTTTTGTTTTCATCCGTTTTCTGTAATATAGTCTTTGTAAACAAGATAGCTTTTACGTTTCCCCCCTTTTTCGTAATTGACTATCTATCCTTTTTTCAAGCTAGTTCCCCTGCTAGCTTGTTTTTTTATTTCTGGAACGAAAAACAGGCGTATCGAAAATCTAATGACAGATTTCCGATACGCCTTTTTCTTATTCACCGTCTCGCAATATTCACCGTTGTAAACACGAATTTATCATACCGGTGGCGCGATTTCGAATACTCGAAAGCCATCCCATTATTCAAATAAACCGTTTGTTCAACTTCAATCACCGGGTCCATCTCCGAACAATCAAGATAATCAAAATCCATTTGTCCCGGCTTATCCGCCCGAATTTGCTTATAGGAACTCGCAATTTTCAAGTTCAACCGTTCGCGAATATACGTATAAATCGAATGCTCCAGCACTTCCTGCGTCACACCAGGAATCAGCGCAACAGGCATGCACGTATGCTCTAAAACATAAGGCTCACCGTCCACAAGCCGTGCCCGAACAATATCATAAACCGGTGTTTCCAGATCAATATTTAATCGTTCGGCTACATATTTATCAGGAAATGTCACCTGGAACTGCACGATTTTACTTTCTACATCGCGTCCTTCCAACAACTTTGTAAAGCCGTTCACTTCCTGACTATGAATGTTCAACCGATCCATGTCAAGCGCTGACTTAATGATAAACGTTCCGTGTCCACGCTTGCGATACAACAACCCTTCCAAAACAAGAACCTCAAGTGCCTTCTTCATCGTCATGCGGCTACAATCAAATTCTTTTGCAAGTGTCATTTCATCTGGAATTGGTTTATCAAGCGAATATTCTTTGGCGAAAATACGCTTTTTCAACGCCTCCGCGATAAAACTATATTTTGTCTGATTATTTGCCATGGCGCTAAACACCTCTTTTTTCTTTCTATTCTATCACAAAAATTACTCAGCGAAACCATGATTATCGGAAAGCTCTTTATACCAGCGACCAGAAGATTTGATTGTCCGTTTGTAATCTTGATCTAAGTTCACTTCCACCAAGCCGTAACGGTTTTTGTATGCATTTGCCCACGACCAACAATCCATAAATGTCCACAAATGATACCCTTTACAGTTCGCACCTTCCGCCATTGCTTTATGCAACCATTTCAAATGATCCTTAATAAACGCAATCCGGTAATGGTCATCAATGTATCCATCCGCTGTACGATAACGATCCTCGCCCTCAACGCCCATCCCATTTTCAGAAATGAAGAACGGAATGTTACCATAATTATCACGCAGATTAATCGAGATATCATAGATCGCCTTCTCGAAAATTTCCCAGCCACGATACGGATTCATTTTACGATAAGGCATTTCATAGTTATCAAATAAATGCTCTGGCATAAGCGGCGCATCTGGGTGAGCGGCATACTCCTTCGCTTTCACACGACGCGGCTGATAATAGTTCACGCCAAGAATATCAATAATATTGTTCTTAATAACCGCCAAATCTTCCTCTGTATAGGTCGGTAAAATAGCATGTTCCTTCAAAATATCTACCAAATCAGCCGGAAATTCTCCCTTTGTCACAGGATCTAGGAAACTGCGATTAAAAATCAAATCGGCAATATGTGCTGCGCGAATATCAGCTGGATTTTGGCTACGTGGATAAGATGGCGTCAAGTTCAAGATGATACCAATCTCCCCACCTTGTTCAAGCGCATGATATTCCTTCACCGCAAGCGAATGCGCAACCGTCGTGTGATACGCCACTTGCACCGCCCGTTTGAAATCGACAACATTCGGATAATGCGCATCATATAAATAGCCCATCTCAACCGGAACAATTGGCTCGTTAAACGTAAACCAATGCTTCACTCGATCGCCAAACAGCTCAAAACACGTTTTTGCAAAAGTCGAATACGCACTAACAACTTCACGGTTTTCCCAGCCACCGATTTCCTGCATCGACATCGGCATATCAAAATGATACAAGTTCATAAACGGCTCGACACCATTCGCTAACATTTCGTCAATTACACGGTTATAAAAATCAACAGCTTTCGGGTTTACCTCTCCAATCCCATCAGGAATCAAGCGCGACCACTGAATCGACGTCCGGAACGAATTATGTCCCGTTTCCTTCATTAACTGGATATCCTCTTTATATTGATAATAGAAATTAGACGTGTTCGCAGGCCCAACATCATTGAAAAAACGACCCGGTTCAATGTCATACCAATGATCCCAAATGCTCGGTTTTCTGCCATCAACATCAGCAGCACCTTCCGTTTGAGGACCCGAAGCCGCACTACCCCACCAAAAATCTTGCGGAAATTCATATTTCATCATTTCTACCTCCAAGAGACGAGCATCAAGCGCCCGTTTAATATCTTTATTATACCCTATTTATTTAAAAGTATAAACTTATAACTCGTCAAAGGTATATTTGATGTGAAAGTAAAGTAAAAACACTCATTTGGACTAAATACAAACATCCAAATCGAGTGTTTTATTATATTTCAATTCGATTAGAGATATACATACTTCATCTTTCTTGTTATAATAAAATCAGTAGAGACGTAAAGATGGTGGCTATCAACATGAAGGTGGTGATGCTTATGAACATGAGCGCTAACCCTTTGGAAAGGATCAGCAATGTCTGTTGCAGAAGCACTCGCGCTCATGATCGGCTTTGGAAGCTTTTTAGTTTCCTTAATCGGTCTAGTAGTCAAGATTGCTAAAGCAGTACAACAAGACAAAGAATAGCCATCTACCTCAACTTTGACGGGTTGATAGATGGCTATTCTAGCATTTATAAATAAGTCACTGTTCTTGGAAATCTCTACTTGCGAAGAGGGTTGTGTTACTAGCACGACTCTCTTTTCATATTCATTATAACAAAATTCCTATCCCCACGCAACATTTCTTCTCCTCCCCTCTTGCTAACCGCCCCCAACTAAGCTAAAATAAAAACATGTCGTATATGTCTAGGAATATGGCCCAGACGTTTCTACTTAGCTACCGTAAATGGCTAAACTACGAGCAATAGCATACTCGATTTCTGCTTTTTAGGCAGGATCGGTTCTTTTTTGCGATGGCTCATCTTTGAAAAATGTGCGACAACACAATTCAGGGAGGCTTTTTTTAATGGAAAAATTGTTTAGACTACGAGAAAATAAGACAACGATTAAAACAGAAATTTTGGCGGGGTTAACGACTTTCTTGTCAATGGCTTACATATTATTTGTGAATCCGTCCGCACTTGCAACAACCGGGATGGACATGAGCGCGGTATTCGTTGCTACGGCTCTTGCGGCTGTCGTCGGATCGTTACTCATGGGACTTATCGCGAACTATCCAATCGGGTTAGCGCCAGGAATCGGACTTAGTTCTTTTTTCGCGTACACGGTTTGTGCGCAGTGGGGAATTCCTTGGGAGACCGCATTATCGGGTGTTTTAGTCTCAGGCTGTGTATTTATTGTCCTAACCGTTACAGGAATTCGTGAAAAAATTATTAACGCAATTCCAACCGAGTTAAAATTCGCCGTGGGTGCAGGGATTGGTTTTTTCATCGCTTTTCTTGGCTTGAAAAACGCGGGGATTATCGTTGGAAATAAGGCGACACTCGTGGCACTGGGCGATTTGCATAATAGCGCTGTCCTGCTCGCCGTTTTCGGTATCGTTATTACCATTATTCTCATGACTTTAAATATAAATGGAGCGATTTTTATCGGGATGGCAGCGACTGTCATTGTCGGCATGATTTTCCAACTAATCGATGTGCCAACTCAAGTCGTGGCGCCGATTCCAGATATTTCGCCTACTTTTGGACAAGCACTCTTTCACCTTGGCGATATTTTCACACCACAGATGTTGATCGTCATTTTGACATTCTTCTTCATTGATTTCTTTGATACGGCTGGAACACTCGTTGCGGTAGCGAATCAAGCAGGATTCATGAAAGATAACAAAATCCCACGCGCAAGCCGTGCCTTGTTCGCTGACTCCTCGGCGACGATTGTTGGCTCGATTCTAGGAACCTCTACAACAACTTCTTATGTAGAATCGACAGCGGGGGTTGCGGTTGGCGGACGTACCGGATTGACCGCGATTGTCATAGCAATTTGTTTCGGATTATCGATGTTCTTTTCACCACTACTCGGCGTTATCACAAGCGCTGTAACAACTCCTGCCCTAGTGATTGTCGGCATTCTAATGATTGGTAACGTGGCACATATCGACTGGTCCAAATTCGAAATCGCCGTTCCTTGTTTCATGGTTATTTTGATGATGGTACTTAGTTTCTCGATAGCATCAGGAATCGCGCTCGGCTTCATTTTCTACCCGATTACGATGTTTTTCAAAGGTAGATACAAAGAAGTCCACCCGATTATGTACGTATTAATGATCTTATTTATCTGCTATTTTATATTCGTTGTTTAAAAAAAGTTGGGCGCGATGACGCCCAACTTTTTTAATGGTTTTCATAGTAGTCATAGCCTCGCCCCGCATCCGCCAAGCTATGCGAATCCGAGCCATAAACCAATTCAATCCCCAATCCTCGCGCCTCGTTCACTACATCAAGCGGTGGATACGTTTCTCCACAAAATTCCTTGTAAAGTCCCGCCGTGTTCCAATCCAACTGATATTCCCGCGCCTTAACATCCCTCAGCAAATCTGAAATATGGAGTCGCGTATCCTTTTTCATCCCAGTTTCTTCATTTACAAAAAAGCGCTGAAACTTCTGGCAAAGTGAAATATGCCCCAATCGCGTCGGCTTCGCTGGCCCTAAGTCAGCAAACAACGATTCTCGAATCAATGCATAATACCCCTTCTGAACTGCATCAAAGCTACCATAATACTTCAAAATTCCCGCCTCAAAATCCTCCGCTGAAAAATCAATAAAGCGCCAACCACCGACTCCTGGCATAAAGTGTAGCGACAAAACACCATCATCCATCTGCGAACCATACTCCCTTAACAACGCCCGCGTATCCTGCTCAAATCCCGGCAAAAAATCCACTTCTAAACCGACATGAACCCGAATCTGATCTTTATATTTACGCTTCATAGCATGCGCTCGCTCAAAATAAGCATCTAATTGATCCCATCGAATCGCTGCTGTCGCAATGTCTTCCATTGGATTCGCAATAACTTCCTCAAAGGCTCTCGGCATTGGTGGATGCTCCGTAATCGAGTAATCTGTAAACCCTAAAGTAATCGCCTTTTCAATCATCGCCTCTACCTTATCCCCCGAACCATGCGGACAAAATTCCGTATGCGTGTGTCCATCCCATTTTTTCACTTTGCATCGCTCCTTTTTTTGTTTATTGTATCATCACTCCGTCAAAAAAAGCCATGATAGTGTATATCATGGCTTCATACTAAGGATTACATGCTCGCTTTGCTCTCATGCATATTGGGGCCGTAACTCTTTTCTTTCGAACAGCCGGGAAGGATTACATGCTCGCTTTGCTCTCATGCATATTGGGGCTGTAACTCATTTCATTCGAACAGCCCCAACAATAATTATTTATCGACACGCTGATATTCTATTTCACTATAACTGGTATCCGCTTGATTTCTTTAAATTTCGCATCCACCGCTACAATTTCTAAATTATCCGCGCTGCTCGTAATTTTTTTGATGATATCTGTACATGTGTAGGTTCCTGTTATTGGATTCAAATCAGCTTGTTTTGCAACTTCACCGTTCACAAAAAGTCGCACGTATTTAATGTCTTTACCGTATGTTCCTGTTAGCGTTAGACTTCCAAATGCATAATCGTCGGCTGTTAACGCAAGATCAAGCGCAATCGGCTCCACGAAAACTGTTGTACGACCAACTTCCACGTAACCATTGTCTACTCCAACAACTTCTACTAAATCGGTATCTTTTAAAATACTTTTCTTAGCATTCTCAAAAATATAGCTACCGTCTGCTTTTATCGTTGCTTCTTGCACTGCTTTACCATTGACCCAAAGACGTACTTTACTGATATTCTTACCAATCGTACCAGTAAGTGGCAATGTACCAAATTTATACGTATCCGCTTTTATCCAGTTTTCTAGTGGAGAGCTCGTAACTTTTACTCTCACGCGTTTCACTTCCACATTTCGTGCATCAACACCAACGACTTCCACAACTTCATCCTTTGATACTACAAATTCAGAGATATCCATCACGCGGTAAGTTCCATCTGGATTAGTTGTCGCTTCGGCCACTGATACGCCATTTACCCAAAGAGAAACTTTTGTGATGTCTTTTCCGTATGTGCCTTCGATATTCGCCGTGTCCATTTGATATGAATTAGCTGTTAGCGCATAATCTTTGACGATAGAGCCTGTAATTTTCACTGAAACGCGTGTTAGTTCGATAAATTTAGAATCAACCGCTACGATTTCAACTTTGTCTGTTAGTGATTTGACATAGTTTGCTGCTTTTTCAATGGTAAACGTGCCATCTGCATTCAAAGTGGCTTGTGTCACAGCAATCCCGTTGACCCACAGACGAATTCGCGGAATGTCTTTGCCGTAAGTTCCTGTTATCGTTGCTTCACCTAGTTTGTAATCATTCGCAGCAAGGGTGATGTCTGCTCCTTTTGTTACATATATACTCGCTACGATTGTTTTGCCACTAAGTGGTTTTGTAGTGTATACAGTGAGGTACGTATTAATGACTTGTTTGGGTATCGAAACGCTGTACTTTCCGTTCGCGTCTGCCGTGCCTGATCCTAAAATAAGCGAGCCATTTCGAACAACCACGCTTGCATTCGGTTCGCCGCTTCCTGTTACCTCTGTTGTCAGTGTCGTCACCGGATTAATCGTGATTGGAGTAATGATATTGAATTCACTCTTTGCCTTATCCAAATCTTTCTGAATGCTCATTCTTGTTGTATAATCTACTACTAAATTGACCTGTGTCTGCGCTTTATTCAAGTCTATTTGATTTGTTGTTGGTTTGACATTATTCGCAGCATTGTCTCCAATAAACAGTTCATTGACTAGTTGACGCGCAAGTTCTTCTGGTGTCGGAACGGCTGTTACTTTCAAGTCTGCAATTAAATACGACACGTTTTGTACTTGTGCCCAAATCGCAACGGTATCGCCAACTGCTAAAGTGTTTGGGGACACGATACTCTTAATATTTCCGCTTACTGAACTCGTTGTCGTCATCGGATTATTATTTAACGTAAACTTGTAAGCATATTTCGCTTGTTCCGTATTATCCAATGCAAAAGTAGCCGCTTTATGATCAGCATTTAGCGTGATTCCTTGAAACGCATCGCGCGCGCCTACAAGTGTTTCGGCTTTATTCACATAGCTTTGTAGTACATCTTTTTCTGGTGATGCAGGTAGGACCGCGACTTTCATTTGCGCTGCTGCAACACTTGCCTTGCTCGCCGTTTTAGCCACCATTTTGGTAGGATCATTCGCCACAAACAGGCCTAAAACCGCGGTTTCTGCTTCTTCATAAGGTATGCCAATGACATCTTGTGTTGACTCTGTTGCCACAAAACGCTGTCCTTTAGAGTTCAGTAGGTTCACGTAAACTTTGACTTTCATGCCTTTTTCTAAAGTCACAGCTCCCATGTTGAGCCATGAGCCGTCTGCATCGTACCGATTCACACGATTTAGCGCTACCTTGTATGTATTGTCTGCCGTTGCCATGCCTGTTGTCATCGCGATTCTCGTGCCGGCTGCATTGTAAACCTCTGCGATGAAAACAGTTTGTGATTCGAGTTTTCCAGTGATTTCCGTTGCTCCGTTTAGAGCGCTGTCGATGGTTAATGAGGATTGGATTTTCGCGGTTAATTGGCTGATCGCCTTATCCAGAATCAATCGTAACTCGGCTTGCTGGATTGGATCTTCTAAAAGTGCCACATCTGCAATCGCATCGTTGACTGGTGTTTGATCTAGTCCCGCTCGAATATCATTTTTTGGGTCTTTACCTACAAATAATGCGTTGATTTCGGCTTTCACATTTCCGTAGATAGAGCCTTGTACTGCTTGGTTCGCTGCTTGTGCCCCAACTGGTGCCACTGCGATAACCGATCCTGCAAAAACATTCGCTGCTAAAAAAAGTAATGCTGTTTTCTTCATTATTCTATTCATTCTTTTCGCCCCTTTTGATTTATTTGTTCATAGTTCTACTTCAATCCTAGCAGTGTCCGCCTCGAAAAAAATACAATATTTCCGCTTTTTGCTGAAAATTAATGACACTTTAGACATATTTAGAAGATACAGCTCACTTATTTCTAGAATATTCTATGAATTTATTGGTATACTGGAGATATTCTTCCTTTTATATTTACAAAAACGCTTTAACCTGCTAATATGGTAATACAATAAAGTTTACGTGAAAAGGGGCTCGAAAATATGAAATGGAATCGGAATTTACCTATTGGAACCAGAGATAAACTTTTTAAAGAAGCGGCGTCGGCTTATGATATGGAGCATCTGGTGAATCGGTCGTTTCATGCGCGCGGGTATCAGAGAATTGAAACGCCTGTCATCGAATTTGATGATGTTTTCTCGGCGATTAGTGATGTGAATTTGTACCGATTTTTTGATAAAAAGGGGCGGTTGACGGTTTTGCGGCCAGATATGACGTCTCCGATTGGTCGGGTGATTAGTACGACGGGTGTGACGCCGCCACTCAAGCTTTCGTATAGCGGAAAGGTGTTTCGGGCGAACGAGGAATTGGCTGGGGAACGCAATGAAATGACGCAGGCTGGGATTGAAATTATCGGGTTTGCTTCTATTAAAGCGGAGATTGAATGCATTACGAGTGCGATTATGGTTTTGAAACAGCTGGGAATTAGTGATTTTCAAATTGAGATTGGGCACGCGGCGATTTATCAGGCGGTGATTCAGACGCTGGATTTGCAAGGTAGCGACGAGGAAGCTTTTCGCCAAGTGTTGCAGAATAAGAGTTTATTTGGGATTCGGGCGTTTGTGGAAAGCCATCCGAGTGTGATGGATGATTTTATTCTGGCATTACCGCGCTTATTTGGTTCGGTGGATACGATTCGGGAAGCGCAGGCGTTGACGGACAATGTCGTTATTTTGGAGGCATTGACGCAGATGGAGACGATTATTGAGGTCGTGAATGTGCCGGAGCATTTGTCGGTGGATATTGGTTTGGTGCAGGAGCTTCATTATTATACGGGCGCGATTTTCCGTGGTTATGCGGATATGTCGGCGGTTCATTTTTTGAGCGGTGGTCGTTATGATTCGCTTTTCGCTGAATTTGGTGAGGATAATTGGCCTGCTGTTGGGTTAGCGCTGAATTTGGATGAGATTGTATCGCTGAAGCGGCGGTCGTTGAAGGAGGATGCGCCGGACGCGAAAACGTTTATTCATTATTCGCTTGAAACGACGCATCTGGCGGAAAAAATTCTTGCCGAAACGCCTAATAGTTCGCTTAGTTTTTTCGATCAGCTGTCGGAGAGCGTTGCCTTTGCGAAGAAATGGCAATTTAGTAAAATTATTGATGTTAGCGACCATACTGTGCGCGAAATCGATCCGGAAAAGGAGGTTTTGACATGAAATCACTGCAAATTGCCTTAACGAAAGGACGCTTGGAGAAGTCCGCGGTAGCACTTTTGGAGCAGGCTGGTGTGGATTGTGCGATGTTACATGAGAAAAGTCGGAAGCTTATTTTTAAGAGTGAGGACGCGCCGTATTCGTTTATTTTGGCGAAGGCTCCGGACGTGACGACGTATGTGAAGCATGGTGTTGCGGATATCGGGATTGTTGGGAAAGACGTGCTGATGGAGCAGGACAAAGAGCATTACGAGATGCTGGATTTGAAAATTGGGCGGTGTCAGTTCTGCCTTGCGTCGACGCCCAGCTACGATCCTAGTGATTATAGGCGCAAAATTATCGCGACGAAATACCCGACGGTGGCGACGAAATATTTTCGCGAACGTGGCGAGGATGTCGAGATTATCAAGATTGAGGGTTCTGTTGAGATGGCACCAATTCTGGGACTCGCCGATGCGATTATCGATATCGTAGAAACTGGTTCGACGCTGCGTGAGAACGGCTTGGTTATTTTTGATACGATGTACGATATTTCGGCGCGGCTCATCGTGAACAAAGCGTCGCTGAAACGGAATAAAGCGCAAATTTTTGAATTGATTGATTTGTTGGAGAGAACGCTTGAGGAGGACGCGAAATGAGGTTTATTTCTGGAGATAAAAAGGCGATATTGGAGCAGTTACATAGCGCGACGAGTGCGGATACACAAGTCGAGACCGAGGCTTCTGTCAAAGCGATTATCGAGGATGTGAAAGCGAATGGTGATGCGGCGCTTTTTAGACTGACGGAGCAATTTGATGGGGTTCGATTAACGGATTTTAGAGTGGCGCAAAGTTTGCTGGACAATGCTTTGGATCACGTGGAAGCTGATTTTATCAAGGCGTTGGAACAGGCGAAGGTGAATATCCTGTCTTACCACCAAAAGCAGAAGCAATCTGGGTTTGTGGACACGGAGAAACATGGCGTGATGCGCGGTCAGCTCGTTCGTCCGCTTGAAACGGCTGGGATTTATGTTCCCGGTGGCACGGCAGCTTATCCTTCTTCCGTTTTGATGAACATTTTACCTGCTAAAATCGCTGGTGTGCCGCGGGTTATCATGGTGACACCGCCTGGAAAAGATGGCTTAAATCCGTATATTCTAGCTGCTGCGAAAATTGCGGGTGCCGATGAAGTTTATCAAATCGGGGGCGCGCAAGCCATTGCTGCTCTCGCGTTTGGGACTGAATCGATTCCAAAAGTGGATAAAATTGTTGGGCCAGGTAATATTTTTGTGGCGCTGGCAAAACGGGAAGTGTTTGGCATCGTGGATATCGATATGATTGCGGGGCCTTCAGAGGTTGTCGTGGTCGCGGACGCAACGGCGAATCCTCGTTTTGTTGCTGCGGATTTATTGTCGCAGGCGGAACATGATACGTTGGCGCGCGCGATTCTTATTACGACGAGTGCGGCGTTTGGTCAAGCCGTTGCTTCCGAAGTGGAAAAACAGCTTCAAACCCTTCCACGAGAAAAGATTGCTCGGGCTTCGATTGCCAATTTTGGACAGGTAATTGTCGCTGAATCTGTGGAAATCGCGTTCGATATTATGAATGAGATTGCGCCGGAGCATCTCGAAATCCAGTTGGAGAACCCGATGGATTATCTGAGTTATGTTAAAAATGCTGGCTCGGTTTTCTTGGGCGCTTATGCCTCCGAGCCGCTTGGTGACTATTTTGCGGGGCCGAATCATGTATTGCCGACGAGTGGAACTGCGCGCTTCTTCTCCCCACTCGGTGTCGCTGATTTCTGCAAACGGACCTCGTTTATTTCTTATACAAAAGACGCGCTGGCGAAGGAAAAAGATGCGATTGTACTGCTCGCTGAAAAGGAAGGCTTGACGGCGCACGCTCGCGCTATCGAAATTCGATTTGAGGAGGATGACGAAGATGAGAACAGCTAAAATAGAACGGAAAACCGCGGAAACATCGATTAAAATGGAGGTTTATTTGGACCAGCCGGAGAAATGCGAGATTAACACTGGGGTTGGCTTTCTTGATCACATGTTGACTTTATTTGCGAGGCATAGTCGAATTGGATTTGTTTGTGAGGCGATTGGAGATCTGGATGTCGATTCGCACCACACGGCGGAAGATGTCGGGATTGTGCTCGGCCAATGTTTGAAGGAAGCGCTTGGCGATAAAGCTGGTATTAATCGTTATGGTTCGGAATATGTGCCGATGGATGAGTCGCTTGGCTTTGTGGCGCTTGATCTCAGCGGGCGTTCATATCTCGTTTTTGATGCTTCGTTTGATAATCCGAAACTTGGTGATTTCGATACGGAACTGGTGGAAGAATTCTTCCAAGCGGTGGCGTTTAATGCTGCGATGAACCTGCATTGTCGCGTGCTTTACGGCAAAAATACACATCACAAAATTGAGGCGCTTTTTAAGGCGTTTGGGCGTGCTCTGCGTCAAGCAATCACGGTGAATCCTGATATTCAAGGGGTCAACTCGACGAAAGGTGTGCTGTAAATGCAGATCGCCATTATCGATTATGACGCTGGCAATACGAAAAGTGTGAGCAAGGCGCTTGATTTTATCGGGATTGAAAATACGATAACTGCTGTGAAAAAGACGATTTTAGAGGCGGATGGCATTATTTTGCCAGGTGTTGGCGCGTTTCCGCAAGCGATGGCGGCACTCGAAGAACGCGATTTAATTGCAGTTTTGCAAGAGGCTGTCGCACACGGAAAACCGCTACTTGGTGTTTGTCTCGGAATGCAATTATTGCTTGATTCTAGTGAAGAATTTGGCTATACGCAGGGACTTGGACTCATTCCTGGTCACGCGAAATTGCTGCCAGATACAGCGAAAATTCCGCATATGGGCTGGAATCAGTTGGAAGTGAAACAGGACTCGCCGTTAACGCGGGATCAGGATGGTAATTTTGTGTATTACGTGCATTCTTATTACGCGGTTTGCGACGCTAAGTACGTGATGGCATCCAGTGATTATTCCGTGGAAGTTCCCGGTATTATCGCCAATGAGAACGTGTATGGCGCCCAGTTTCACCCTGAAAAAAGCGGACAAGCAGGACTCGAAATTTTACAAGGATTTAAGGAGGTAATCACATGCGCATCTTCCCAGCAATAGATTTGAAAAACGGTCGTTGTGTGCGGCTATATCAAGGCGATTTCGCACAGGAAACCGTTGTAAACCCTGACCCAATCGCCCAAGCTACAGCGTTTAGTGAACAAGGCGCAACCTATTTACATATTGTCGATTTGGACGGTGCGCTTGAAGGAAAACCGATTAATCTGGACGTAATTCGCGCGATGAAAAAAGCAGCTGGGCTCCCCGTGCAAGTTGGTGGCGGCATTCGAACGATGAAACAAATCACGTTTTATCTCGAAGACGCTGGTATTGATCGTGTTATTATTGGCTCGGCGGCACTGGAAAACCCAGATTTAGTTCGTGACGCGGTGAAGCTTTATGGTGCCAAAATCGCGGTCGGAATTGACGCGAAAAATGGCTTTGTTGCAACGTCTGGTTGGCTTGATGTGAGCGCTACAGATTACTTGACGTTCGCAAAAGAAGTCGAAAAAAGCGGCGTCCAAACGATTATTTTTACGGATATCGCAAAAGACGGGACGCTCGAAGGTCCGAATTTGGAGCAACTTCAAGCTTTGCAAAAGGCGGTAAGTGTCGATATTATCGCATCTGGTGGCGTGAGTAATAAACAAGATTTGGTGCAGCTTTCCGAGCTCGGTTTATACGGCGCAATCTGCGGTAAAGCTTTGTACAACGGCAATATTTCGATGGCAGAAATCACGGAGGTGGAGAATCTTGCTGACTAAACGAATCATTCCATGCTTGGATGTGACGGATGGACGCGTCGTGAAAGGCATCAATTTCGTATCGCTAACCGATGTCGGTGATCCTGTCGAAATCGCCAAAGCTTACAATGAAGCTGGCGCGGACGAGCTCGTTTTCCTTGATATCACCGCAACCCATGAAGAACGCCGCACGATGATCGATGTCGTCGAACGCACCGCAGAACAAGTCTTCATCCCGCTTACTGTCGGCGGTGGCATCCATTCCGTCGCAAACATGAAAGCCTTACTTCAAGCTGGCGCGGATAAAATTTCACTGAATTCTGCGGCTCTCAAAAATCCCGATTTAATCGCGGAAGGCGCTGCCAAATTCGGCAATCAATGCATCGTTGTTGCCATCGATGCCAAATTTCACGCGGAAGATGATTCTTGGCACGTTTACAGTCGCGGCGGGCGTGAGGACACCGGTCTTGATGCCATCCAATGGGCAAAAAAAGCCGTCTCACTCGGCGCCGGTGAAATCCTGCTGACTAGCATGGACGGTGACGGCACCAAAGACGGTTACGATATCGCACTCACCGACGCGATTTGTAAAGCGGTCTCCGTTCCCGTTATCGCATCAGGCGGTTGTGGAAACGCCGATCACATGGCAGAAGTATTCGCCAAAACAGGCGCTGACGCCGCACTTGCCGCTTCAATTTTCCATTACGGCGAAATGACGATTCCAGAAGTCAAACAAATTTTGCAAGAGAAAGGAGTTGCGATTCGGCCATGACACTCGATTTTTCCAAAGGCCTCATCCCCGCGATTATCGTGGAGGACACGACTGGCGACGTCCTCATGCTCGCCTATATGAACGCCGAAAGCTATCAGAAGACGCTCGACACGAACACAACTTGGTTTTTCTCCCGTTCCCGTAACGAACTCTGGAATAAGGGCGCGACATCCGGCCACTTCCAGCACGTCAAAGAAATCCGTTCCGACTGCGACAACGACACACTCCTGATTCGCGTCGACCAAATCGGAGCCGCCTGCCACACTGGCGCGCACAGCTGTTTCTTCAATCTAGAAAAGGAAGTGACCGAAAAATGACGATTCTAACCGAACTTTACAACCAAATCAACGACCGCAAAACCACACCAAAAGAAGGCTCCTACACCAACTATCTATTCGACCGCGGACTCGATAAAATTTTGAAAAAAGTAGGCGAAGAAACGACCGAAGTAGTCATCGCTGCAAAAAATAACGACAACGCGGAACTCACATCCGAGCTCGCCGACCTGACCTACCACGTCCTCGTTTTGCTGGCAGAGAAAGGCCTAACACCCGACGACATCGCACGCGAACTCGAAAAACGCGAAGGCAAAATCAGCGTCACGAAAGACCGCAAGCCAATCGACGAATTATAAGGAGGCTCACTCACATGGTAAAATCATCGCTAAACACCCTATCCGCCTATAAACCAGGCAAACCATTAGAAGAAGTCCGCCGCGAACTAGGACTCAAAAAAATCACCAAACTCGCATCCAACGAAAACCCGTTCGGCACATCCAAAGCCGTCACGCGAATCCTCAAGGAAGACACGATTGATCTATCCTACTATCCCGACGGCGCCGGCCGAATTCTGCGCGAAAACATCGCCACTTTTCACGGCGTCGCGACAGATAATATCCTGCTCGGTTCAGGCCTCGATGACGTTATCCAAATCATCTCGCGCGCCATCCTAGAACCTGGCGACAACATCATCGAAGCCGCGCCGACCTTCTCCCAATACTCCCTTCATGCCACAATCGAAGGCGCCGAAACGCAGCGCATCCCAGTCGATGAGACAACCGGAAAATCCGACCTCATCGCCATGGCAAGCGCCGTCAATCCGCGCACAAAAATCATCTGGCTCTGCAACCCAAATAACCCGACAGGCACCATCTCCACCCAGCAAGAAGTCCTGTCCCTACTCGAATCCGTGCCCAAAGACGTCCTCGTAATCAGCGACGAAGCCTATTTCGAATACGCCACAACCACAGAATACCCAGATACATTCGCGCTCCTAGACCAATTTCCAAATCTCATCATCATGCGCACTTTTTCCAAAATTTACGGCTTAGCAGGCTTGCGCATCGGATACGCCATCATCCCAGACGCCCTAAAAGAGCCCCTCAACATCGTGCGGCTCCCATTCAATACATCATCGATCGCCCAATCCGCCGCAATCGCTGCACTTGCCGACCAAACCTTCGTCGAAAAATGCGTCACGGCCAACACCGAAGGCCTAAAGCAGTGGTACGACTTCTTAGACACACGCGGCCTAGCCTACTACAAATCAGACGGCAACTTCATCTTTTTCGACACCGAGCGCGACGCCGCCGAACTTTTCAACCAACTACTCCAAAAAGGCTTCATCGTACGCGCCGGACTCAAACCAAATTGGCTACGAATCACCATCGGATCCGAAGCCGAAAACCGCGAATGCATCCAAGCCTTAGCATCTATTTTAAACAATAAATAACGCACTCTAACACGTCTCTAAGCCTACTCTCATCACATTTTAATCAAAGTAGACCAACCTGACAAAACTGTCACATTGCCGTTTCAAAATGTAAGCCAAAGCGATGTTACAACTCCCCATTTAAAGTTATACTTGTTTTATTGGAGCAAGTCATCTTTTCCCCAAGATGATGTGGCGGCGACGATAAATAAAAATGAGCTTTCTTTTAAAGACCTAATACACGCTTCAAAAGAAAACTCATTTCCTATTCAAAATAGACGAGCATTACTCGCTTTGCTCCATATGGAGAATACATCCTATACCATAAAATTTCCCTGATATCCCTTTTATATCGTCGCCACCACATACTCCTAAAACTCCCTACAAGCACATGCGGTTCCCCCCGTGTGTGTTTTTTGTTGATGCACTTACGAAGCGTACTTAGCTGAGTTAGAGCATCAATATGCATGCGAACGCAGTTGAGCAGGTAATCCCCCAGCGACTCTTACACTCCAAACCACGAACCAACACCACACCAATACCAGCCACCCCAAGAAACTATTACTTCTTCCCGCTAGCCACAAAACACGAAATTCAATACCAAGCCCACCACCGCAACAATAACGGCAATCAACAACAATCCCGATTTCGTGTTTACATAATTGATTACATTCAATACCAGAAGTAACGACCAGATTTAATTTTGATGCATATAATCGCTTCATACCCGCGCTCACATCCTTACTTATTTCTATCTACTAGAAAGTTTTCCCCGTATTCTCCTCTACCCATTTGTCTAAACCAGTCTTCGGATAGTAAATATAGCCATCTATAGTAATACTAGGCAAATTCCCAAGCTTTTTCAGTTGCTTCATTTCTTTTTCACCAATGCCTAAATAAGACGTCACTCCGTCCTCGTCCAACAATGTTGTTTCCGAGTTCTCAACGTGGACTCCTATAGATGATCCATCATCCGACAGCTCAATTGGATTTGGGCTATCTTCCGAATCAGATAAGCCGCTTCCAATCATAAAACCAGCCACAATCACACAAATCCCAATAATCCACGCATGCTTATTCTCCATATCATTGTTCTCCCTCTTCTTATTCTATTTCCAAGACAGACTTATAGACACCTATCTTAACCAATTCATCCTATTGGATTAGTTCCTATATTCGCGATCATAATGCTATGTATATTTTAAGCAACCCTCATCATCCATTTCCTAATCTAATTCTTTAATTTCAGAAACAGACTTATCCACATCATATTTAGCCAACGCCCCTAATTCGGCTGACATGTCAATAGATTCCTCAAAATGCCCGTCATAAATATCCGCACTGAAATTCAAATTCTTATCACCATTTACATAACCATCTATATAAGGTATGCCCATCGGTGTTACGCCAGTCTTGGTTATTTCAACATTACTAATATCCTTATAATTGTATTTCAGGTAAGTTTCAATCCGATTTTTTTCAACAAGCATCTGAGCCTCTTGCTTATTTTCCACATTATTGTTCATAATAACTATTCCTCCTATCGCTATTGCTACGAGTACACACAATGAACCCACAATGATTATCCGCTTCTTCAAACCCATCACCTCTTGGATAATTATATCATATAAAGCTCTATTCTGTTATAATGGTGGTAATTCCTGTTATGTACTACAAAAAAGGAGCATACTGATGATAAAAGACGAGCTGAATTTCGAACTATCCAATAAAATATATAAAGATGCAAACTTAGAACAAGGTCACATTATGAAAATCACCAATCAAAAATGGGTTACATTGGACTCCATAAATACTAAAGATAGCCTACAAGGTGCTGCAGTGGTAACACTAAAAGAGTACAACGATTGGAAATCAGGTAAACTAAAAGAATTCTCACATATTATTTTTGCATCGCGAGGTTCTCAGGAGGCAAAAGACTTCGTCGTTGATGCCAAATTAGCCACGCCATCCAAGCCAGAAGCTGGAGATCAATTTTATGATTACGACCAATTTGTCAGCAAAACTATTAGCAAATATACAACGAAAGATTACAGTTTTACTGGTCACAGTTTAGGCGGCGCACTTGCTCAATATGAATCTGTAAAACATCTAAAGCCCGCAACTACTTTTGCAGCAGCCAGAAGTTTCAATAAACTAACTGATGAAGAACAAGCAAAAGCAAAAAACGGTGACTACAATTTTCCATGGAACGTAATGATACCAAGCATTCTGTCCTAAATATTTTTAATCTATCTGGGCATATGCCTAACACTTTTACAGGGCGTTTCAATTCTAACGGCTCTGCAAAACTAGCTATTTCACCTGATGATATTCAACAACTAGGCAACCGCATTAAAAATTTATCACTACATATAGATAATATGATACGTTCCCTTGAAGAAGCCCGTGACTTTGAAGAAAGTAAAATACGCTCGCTCAAAAACAAAATGTATAATGAAACATACGGCGGTACGTATAGTCGCTTAACTGAATATGATGTAGATGATATGTTACAATATCTATCAAAAAATAAAGCAGGGGGCATTTACCGACTGCATGACGATGAAGAATTAGTCGATTTTGTTAGCCGCTTAAGAAAAATAAAACAAGAACTATATGAATTCGGTGATAACGTTGGCTATGCTGGGTATAAATTCAAAGAACAAGATGCTGACCTTGGCAATATTCTATCAAGGATTTTATCATAGAATAGGAGTTAATAATGGATTATTCAAATATGTTAGCCGATATAGATAAAGCACTGGAAAACGCCATTGCACTCGGTTCTAAGCAAGCTATCGACAGCTTGCAATCTGAGAAAACATACATCGAGCGTCAAGCACAATTGACTCTGTTACATGCAGAACTAGAGCAAGCAAGAAATGAGATTTCAGCTGAAACTAAAGAAATACTTAACGGCAACACCCAACTCTTTGAAGAATGGTTTCATGAATTAACAAGCATAGAAAATCAACTAAAAATTTCTTTCGAGAGTAAAACGGGGCAAGCAATTGGGACTTCACTCATGGACAAACGCAACAAACTTTGTCAATACTATGCCCAAGACTATCGAGAGTTACAGAGCAGCTTTAAAGTCAGAACGTTTTAAAGAGAATAAGCGAGTAATCATCATTCCGCATGGTTACTCGCTTATTCTAGCCCATCAAAGCGGCTTCACAACAGTCGGCTGATAATCAATTAAAATCATCGACCGCTCTCCAGCCTCGTCATCCTCACCCTTACGCACCGCACTCACATAATGGCTCACCGCCACATCCGCAACTCCGTAAGACTCCAAACCTTCCGTCAACGCAAAATCCGCAAAAATATGCCCCTCATCAATATCTTCTGGGAACTGATCCACATCATCCACCGTCGCAATCACATTCTCTCCACCAACAACATTCTGGCGTCTCACCAAATGCGCAAACGTAAACGGCTCCCCGTCTCGATGCAAACAATTCGGCGATGAAACCGCCTCGTCCCCATCACGCTCCACCTTCAACTTCACAAAATGCACACCCACATTCACCGGCATCACCATATCCCGCGCGTCCCAATACGTCTGCGCAAAATCAAACTGAATAATCCGCTTCAAAAGCTCATTTTCAAGCATCGCCGGCCGCAGCATTGGAAAACTACGATACGCATCCTTAAACTCCGGATTAAACGTCCCTTGAAAATACTCCGCAACCGCTTCCCCGTCCGCATTCACCATCGCCGGCAACCATTCCACCTGATTTGACCACGGCAAAATAACCGCACGCGAAAAACGGCGATAACGATGAAGTCCAGCTGCATAAGCATCCATCGGCAAATCCTCAAAAGCCCGCTCAATCTCGGCAAACTGTTCCGCAATCCAAATCGTATCCTTCTTATATAAATGACCAATATCCGCTCCCGCATCGAACCGAATAAAGCCTTTTTCTAACATATCATTTTTGTACACTATTCATTCCCTCATTTCTTTTCAAAACTCCCTCTCATTGTAACATTCCGAAGCCGCTCAAAGAAAGCGTTTATAAATTGCGCACCTTGTTAAAAAAATCAGAAAAATCGTTTTTTTACCTTGTAACCTTGACCTTTTTCATGTAAACTAACATTATAAGTGAAATTTCAGAATAACAAAGCCCTGAAAAATAAGAACAAACGCAAGTATCTATATCCCATTCAATGATACGTTTATTCTCACTTAAAATAAAACCACAAGGAGCGATTCAATATGGTACAATCAACAACACTGACAAAAGAAGTCGAGGCTGCCGAAAGCTACACGGCACGTATCTTTGAAACAGTAAAAAAACGCAACCCTTCCGAAAGCGAGTTCCACCAAGCAGTCGAAGAATTTTTACAATCCTTAGTCCCTGTTTTAGCAAAAGAGCCAAAATATGAGGCAGCTGGAATTTTAGAAAGATTGACCGAGCCAGAACGACTCATCACATTCCGCGTCCCTTGGGTAGACGATAACGGCAATGTCAAAGTCAACCGTGGTTTCCGCGTGCAATTCAATAGCGCTATCGGTCCATATAAAGGCGGACTTCGTTTTCACCCATCCGTAAACGGCAGCATCGTCAAATTTCTTGGGTTCGAGCAAATTTTCAAAAACTCCTTAACTGGCTTGCCAATCGGTGGCGGTAAAGGTGGTTCCGACTTCGATCCTAAAGGCAAATCAGACAATGAAGTTATGCGTTTTTGCCAGAGCTTCATGTCCGAATTACAGAAATACATTGGGCCAAATACCGACGTTCCAGCTGGTGATATCGGTGTCGGAGCTCGCGAAATCGGCTTCCTATTCGGTCAATACAAGCGCCTAAACGCCTTCGATGCCGGCACATTAACAGGTAAAGGCCTGAACTACGGCGGAAGTTTAACACGTACCGAAGCAACCGGTTACGGCGTCGTGTACTTCACACAAGAAATGCTCCAAGACAAAGCTGATTCCCTAAAAGGCAAAAAAGTCATCGTTTCCGGTTCAGGTAACGTCGCGATTTATGCCATCGAAAAAGCCCACGAACTTGGCGCAACCGTCATTGCATGTAGCGATTCAAGCGGCTATATCCGAGACGAAAACGGCATCAACGTCGCAACCGTCAAACAATTAAAAGAGCAGGAACGTAAACGCATCAGCGAATACACGACGCATCATCCAAATGCCACTTTTGTCGCAAACGGAGATATTTGGTCCCTATCCGCTGACATCGCATTACCTTGCGCAACACAAAATGAAATCAACGCAGATCAAGCCGCGACACTCGTTAAAAATGGCGTCATCGCTGTAGCAGAAGGTGCGAACATGCCATCCACACTCGATGCTGTCGCTGTATTCCAAGAAAATGATGTGTTATTCGGACCTGCCAAAGCCGCAAATGCTGGTGGAGTTGCTGTATCAGCGTTAGAAATGGCTCAAAACAGTATCCGGATGAGCTGGACTTTTGAAGAAGTCGATTCTCACTTGAAATCGATCATGAAAAATATCTACAAAAACGCTAGCGCCACGGCATCAGCTTACGATGCATCCGGTAATCTAGTCGTTGGTTCCAACATCGCCGGTTTCCTCAAAGTTGCCGATAGCATGTTGACGGAAGGTATTATCTAAACAGCTAAAAGACCAAATAATGACGGATTGCTTCCCTCACTATTCGGTCTTTTTTCTGCTATATTCTAATGTGTTAGTCTCAATATTATGCGTCAGTGTACTCCCTGCACCAACAACGGCGTTCGCACCAATACTGATATTCGGCACCACGACACTCCCGGCACCAATCAATACGTTATCTTCCACCGTACATCCGCCCGTCACAACACTTCCCGGAGCAAAATGAACAAAATTCCCAACCGAAATGTCATGTTCCACAGTAGCTCCGCTGTTTACAATAACATGTTTTCCAAGCACCGTATTCGCCTGAACGATCGATCCTGCCATCACTAAGCTGCCCTCGCCGATTTCCACCGTTGCCTCGATAAACGCAGTCGGATGAACGATCACCGCAAATTTTTTCCCAGCCAAAGCCAAGGTTCTAGCGATTTTTTTCCGAATGTCATTATCACCAATCGCTACAAAAAAGGCAACATCGGCATCCATTTGCGTCAATCCTTGTAATTTTTCGTCGAGTGATGTATAGAAAATCCCTTCTCGCGCAACGGATTCACGATACTTATCATCCCAGACCTCGGTCAGCCGATACGTCCCACTCTCCCGAACGATATTCTGAACCATTTTACTATGCCCGCCGTCGCCAATAATAATGAGCGATGCCACCGACGATTCTTTTTTCCTAAATAAAAATGGCGCCACCTTCCGGATATCCTCCCATTTCACAAACAATACATCACGAAACGGCACTTTATATTTCCGCTTAAACCAAAACAGCATCGTCATGCCACAAAAGGCATACGAAACCACAGAAGCAAACGCAGAACCATAAATATGAAACGATGGAATAAGCGCCACATTCAAGCCAATGTTCAGTAACACACTAATGAGCAATGTGATGAAGTAAAAGCGCCATCCACCATTTGCCGAAAACAGCGTTCCAATAATTTTCGTATACACCATAAAAGGAACCGCCAAAAACATCAATACAACAATTGGATACGCCGCTACAAAATCTGCTCCGAATAAGAAGCCCAGTATCGGTTTTCCAAACACAATCACCATAATCGCAACGAGAACAACCGCCGTGAAACCTAACCGAATCGAAAATGTCATGCGTTTGATATCATCTTTTCGCGCATTATGATGGAACATGACCTCTTTAAAAATATCCGGAATCATCCACGAATACTCCGCAAGCGCCACACCCGTGCTATACAACCCAATATGATAAAAATCAACGGACATCATTTTCAAAATAATAATATCTGCTTGATAATTAATCGCGATTAAAAAAGAGGTCAACAACGGGAGAAAGGCCAGCGCTGTCATCTTCTTATATTTCACTGGAACAATCGTAAACTTAAAGTCCTTATCCCACAACGACACTAGAGAAAAGACCATCGATACATAGCTTTTCAATCCGAAAATAATCAAGATCAGATACAGATTTTCACTCGTCAGAAAAAAGGCGAGAGTAATCAATCCTGTATTGATAAGCGATGACATAATAATAATCATCGACTGCTGCTTCAAATTTTCCACTAGATTAATCTGTGTCACTTGTAAATTCAGCACATTCACACTAATCAGCATCGCCGTTATACTTAAAACTACATTTTTCGTGATAATCATAATCAGCATAGAAATGATTAAATACAGGAAAAACTGGAGGAAAGAATAGCTCACAAAAAGATTTTTAGCACGCTTATCTTGTTTTCTAAAATGCGGATAAATGAGCGAAATACCCAAATTTAGAATCGTCGTCCCTACAATCACAACATTGACGATAAACATATATTCCCCGCGCATCGCAGGCCCAAAATATCTCGCCACCAGCATCAAACTAATAATCCCATTAAGAACGACGAACCCCTTTTTAACAAAAGTCAGGAAGAACGCATTATTAAACATGTTTGAAGCGAAACTCATAGCACTGTTTCCTGCGTGCGAATCACACGAGCTGGCACGCCACCAATAATCGTATGTGGCTCAAAATTCTTCGTTACTACCGCGTTGGCCCCAACAGTTGTACCTTCTGCCACCGTAACTCCCGCATTAATCACCGCATGACTCGCGAGCCACGAACCTTTTCCAATGACGACACCATCCGGCTTGTAATCCATCGAAACCTCACCATTTTCATACACATGTTTCGACGTCACAATCACACACATCGGCCCAACCGAAACATTCCGCTCAATCTTCAAACCGCCCGTACCGTTCAAATAACATTGGTGCGCAATATACACATCATCGCTAATACTAATGAGGTCCGGACGATTAATAATAACCCGCGCTCCAATCCTGAAATTAGACCCACATTGCTTAAAAAACGGACGCATCAACCGACCACGAATTTTCGTCGTAATATCTGTATTCGGCATCCACGCAGTCAATAATTGAATACAGTGCATTGGCAAAACATATCGGAAAAACAGTTTTTTCTTACTCATAATGAACATCTCCTAAACGTTTCTTGTAAACAATTTTGCGATTCACATAGTAAACAATTAAAAACAGCGCCAAGTTATAACTCAAATCATTGATAATATTCATCGTATTCTGCCCCATCAACATCCCCATTCGCGTACAAACTAATGTAAGGAAATAGAACATCTCGATAGAACGCGTCTGATCAATTTTGGATTGAATGAAGTAAGCCAGACAAACCACTAACACCGACAACAACGGCGACAATAAATAACCAAAAAACAAGTTCCCTTGCCCGATCATTGGCAAAATTTGCGTCGCATGATCCGAATAAAAATAACGTTGATTAAAGAAAATATTCGAATACTCAAACGGCAAATCTTTCACCAACATGTTAACCCCAATCATCGGTCTAAAAATATCGAAAAACAGTACACTCCAATGTTGCGCTTCTGGGTAAATCAGCTTCGTTTCAAGCGCCATCGCCACATTATACGGTCCGCCAAAATACACTTGTAAATTATCCGTAAAATCCGTAACCCCACTCGTGCCACCAGATATCGAGGCAATATTTCGCACCGTACTCATAATCAAAAGAATTCCAACGAGCATTCCGACGACAAGCAATACAACGAGTTTGAAATACTTCGGAAACAACAATCGAAATGTCACTAAACTAACAATCGCAACTAACACAATATCTGAACGATTCGTACCGATAAATATGCCAATATTAGCAAATAAAGCACCTATCGCAATCCACACATAGAGTAACTGACTTGTTGCCCGATGCCTCTTATGCGCCCACCACGTAACCATAATGAAAACAAGCTGCTTCGCTAAAATAAACATGTAGCCACCAAGCATAACCATCACATTACTATCTTCCATCACGTCCACTAAATCCGGTTTTGGAATAAAGAAGCTAATCGATGAAATCACATTTGGTATTCCAAGCGCCGCCACAATAGCCACGACGATAAACACAGCATATCCAAAATAACTTTTCGTTTCATCAAATGGTTGCTGCGTATTTCTCGGTTTGTATTTCTTATTTTGGAAGTAATCCAGTATTCCAATGACAATCGTCACGACAATAAGCTCATACACCATTAAATAAATCGCCGTTTCCATCGAGCCTGCAAGCGGCGGTTCCGGTGATCTGCCTCCATAATAATCATTGAACACGATAAAATAAGGCAACACGACAAATCTAGCAAATCCAATTCCCGTAAAAACAATGAGAAATACTTTGAACCGCTGAAATAAGGCTCTCGAAAAGACTAACAAGAAACAAATCGTAAATGTCAATGGTAATAAATAGAGTCGCTCATAACCACTTGCATTGATATTTCCTGCCACGTAGAAAGTGACAAATCCACCGATGCCGAGCATGATTACATTTACTGCTATAACGTAGAATTGTTTAGGAATTTTTATTGGCATATTTATTCATACATCCTTCAAATTATTTGCTGAGAATATTCTTTACTGCTTCGATTACATATTCCTGTTCTTCTTGCGTCATCTGCGTACTGGACGGAAGGCATAACCCTGTCTCGTACAACTTTGTCGCCACATCTCCTGCTTCATCTGCATAAAACGGCGCATCTTGGAAAAGTGGTTGCTGATGCATCGGCTTCCATAATAAGCGACTATCAATTCCCTTCGCCTTCAATAATGCCATCACGTCTTCCGGTGTTTTCTCATCCGTATCAAATGTCATCGTCGAAAGCCACCGATTTCCTGTTGCAACATCCAATTCCGGCATCATGATAATACTCGGAACATCCGCTAATCCTGCCTCATACGCTGCAAATATCTCCTGTTTTTTAGCCACCCGATCATTCAAAACGTCCATTTGCGCGATACCAATCCCGGCAAGCACATTACTCAAGCGATAATTATAACCAACTTGTTGATGTAAATAATACGGCGCATCTTCTTTCGACTGGCTAGCTAAAAAGCGGGCTTCTGCGATTTTCTCTGGTTGCTTAGAAACTAAAGCACCGCCACCCGATGTCGTAATGATTTTATTCCCATTAAAAGAGAAAATACCAAGGTCACCGAGCGTTCCAAGCGGGACATTTCGATACGTGCCTCCAAGTGCCTCCGCCGCATCTTCTACGATAGGAACCCCGTATTCGTCAGCCAAAGCGATGATTTCGTCCATTTTCGCGGACTGTCCATAAATATGCACAACGATGATTGCTTTTGGCAGTTGCTTCTTTTGTCGCGCGTCTTCTAGTGCCGTTTTGAGAGCAATTGGGGACATGCACCAAGTCTCTTCCTCCGAATCGATAAATACTGGTTTGGCGCCTAGGTACAACGCCGGATTGATGCTGGCGACAAACGTAAACGTGGAGCAAAATACCGTATCGCCCGCACTAACATTTAAAAGTTGAAGCGCTAAATGAATAGCTGCCGTTCCAGAAGAAACAACCGCTGCCTCGGAAACATGATTATACGATGCGATACTTGCTTCAAAGCCGTCTACATTCGAACCCAATGGCGCAATCCAATTTTCCTGAAAAGCCTTCTGAATATATTTCTCTTCCATACCACTCATGTGAGGTACTGCTAACGGAATCATCTTTTTTGTTTTAAGCATGTTTAATCTCGTCCAACCTTTCCATCGTCACTTGCTCTGACGTATTCACATTTTCTCGACGAATCACTTTCAAAATCGTTTTTTTGTAGATGCGCATATCGAGTTTCAGCGACTGATTTTCGACATAAAAGAGGTCTAATTGAAACTTCTCCTGCCAACTGATGCTATTGCGCCCATTCACTTGTGCCCAACCGCTGAGACCTGGCTTCGTATCGTGACGTTTCTTCTCTTCTTCGGAGTAAAAAGCGAGATATTCTTTTAACAGCGGTCGTGGTCCAATAAAATTCATATCACCCTTGATAACATTCAGTAATTGTGGCAACTCATCCAAACTCAGCTTCCGTAATGTGTTACCAAATGGATGAAGCCGTTCGTTATCCGGTAATAACTGACCTTCTGCGTCCCGCTCATCTGTCATTGTTTTAAACTTATATATCTTGAAAATCTTTTCGTGCAAACCTACGCGTTCTTGCGAAAAGATGATTTTCCTGTCTAATTTCACCCATACGAGTACGGCGATGACTAGTAACAATGGCGCTAGTAACAATAACATCACGATGGCTAGGCACCGATCCATATTATTTTTCCATTTCATATACATCTTGCTTATCGACCTCCGTTTCTCTGTACACACTATCTAACTGGTGCCAAATAATTTCAGATCTAAATTCTCGACCCACTCGCATGCGCCCGTTTCTACTAAACTTGTCGGCCAAATCGGTATCTTCAAGTAACGTCATCAGCGCTTTTTTCATATCCGCTACATGACCCGCTTCGACCAGTAATCCCGTTTCATTCGGTATAATCGCGTCTTTTGCTCCCGTCACATTTGTTGTAATAACAGGCACATTCGCCGCAGCTGCCTCTAAAATGACATTTCCAAAGCCCTCACGGTAAGTCGGTAAAATAAACACGTCCATCAAGCGGTAATAAGAAGCAGTTTTAGGGACAAATCCGGTTTTTATGATATCTGGATTTTCCTCGATTCGCTTTTGCGTTAGCGGCGAAACCATATCACCCGCTTCAAAATCACCAACTAAGAGTAGCTTGAGATTCTCGTGTTCCTCAGAAAGTTCCGTGAAAGCCGCCACCAAATCATCGATGCCTTTGTCTTTCGTCAACCGTCCTACATAACCAATGACCTTGCGCCGATTATCTGGCGAGTGTTGTTTCTTCAGATGTGCTACCTCCACCACGTCTAACTGAAATTCAGCTAAATCTAGACCGTTGTAGCTCCCAGATCCCAACACGTGAATCTTCTCTCGCAGTGCTAGCCGTTCTTCCACCAAAACTTCCTTCAAACTAGGGCTGACCGCAAGACATGTCGTGCTCAGTTTACAAACTAATTTTTCAATGAAGTGTAGTAGCTTTCGTTTTTTCCCAGTACACGTCTCAAATCTTAGTCCAATCACCGAGTAAATTCGCATCGGTGTACGTGTCAGAAATGCCGCTATCATGCACAGTAAACTCGCTTTTGGGGTGGATACGTTGGTGATGTCTGGTCTCACTTTTAAATAAATCATGATAATTCGGAGCAAGGAGAACAAATCGGAAAATGGTGATATTTCGCGCGTCATTCGTACGTTGTGCACCGTGATATTCTCCGGTAGCATCTGATCTATCTCTCCACTTGGCGAACAAATCAAGTGAACGTCGTAGCCCAGTTTGCTAAAGTATTCTAGCTGTCCTCGGAGAAGTTGTAGGCTGATCGATGACGTCACGCCCATGAGTAATTTGGCCATATTATAGTCTCCAGTAGTCAATATGACTTGGTTTTTCCACGCTATTTAACGCACCTTTCACATCCATGAAAATCCCGCCTGGCGTGACTAAATCGGCTAAGCCTTCCCAACCAGCTGTTAGATACTCGGCGTGTGGTACTGCCATAATAACCGCGTGACTCGGTTTCAACTCCGTAAAAGCTACGATTTCATCGTTAAGCTTCGTACCTTCCGCTTCCAATTCCGTATCTGAAAGTTGAACCTCGATGCCAAACTGCTTTAATTCAGCGATAATATCCATTACTTTGGAGTTTCTCATATCAGGAACATTCTCTTTAAAAGTCACACCTAGAATCGTCACCACGCTATTTTTTATCGGTAAATCAGCGGCAATCATTTTTTTGATGAGACTAGCAACGATAAAATGGCTCATACCATCATTAATTCGACGACCGGCTAAAATCATATGTGGATCGTAGCCAAGCATCTGCGCCTTGTGTGTTAGATAATAAGGATCGACGCTGATACAATGCCCACCAACAAGACCTGGTGCGAAGGGTAGGAAATTCCACTTCGTTTTCGCTGCGGCTAACACTTCCGATGTATCGATGTCTAACCGATCAAATATCATCGCAAATTCGTTCATGAGTGCGATATTTAGATCTCGTTGCGTATTTTCAATCACTTTCGCGGCTTCGGCTACCTTGATGCTGCTTGCTTTATAGACATCCGCTTGAATCACCGACTTATACGTCTCATAAATAATTTCTGTTACCGCTTCTGTTTGACCAGATACAATTTTGTTAATAGAGGAAAAGGTGTTCTTCTTATCACCGGGGTTAATTCGCTCTGGGGAATAGCCTACATAAAAGTCTTGACCTGCTTTTAATTGGGCATATTTTTCGAGGACTGGCACACATTCTTCTTCGGTCACGCCGGGGTACACTGTCGATTCATACACGACAATCGTTCCGGCTGTTAAATTCTCGCCAATGGTCTTGGAGACACTAATTAACGGCGCTAAATTCGGTTGTTTATCGTTGGTAATCGGGGTTGGTACAGCGACAATAATAAAATCGCATGCCTGTAATTTCGTTACATCTGACGTAAAGTCAATCCTTGCTTGTTTCAGGTTTTCCGTCGTTACTTCTTTTGTCATATCGATATTATGTTGAAGGGCTTGGATACGCTCTTGATTAATATCGAATCCGACGACGTTTTCCTTTTGTCCGAAGGCTACCGCTACTGGTAAGCCGACATAGCCTAGACCTACGACTGCAATTTTCCTAGCCATTATTATAATTCCTCATTTCGTTTGTTGTGTATGGTGTTTTTAAAATCCTGAAAGAATCGTTGTCTGATTTCTTGTAACCGTTCACTCTGAAAAGTTGCCGCTCGTTCAAAAGCCAGCTCGGCGTATCGTTGCCGCTGTTCTTGGTTGTTTGCGAGTTTGACTAATTTCCTAGCTAGCTCGGCAACATCGCTTGGCTCGTGTCGTTGTTCCTTTGTGATGAGTTCTGGAATACCACCGACGTTCGATCCTAAACAACTGCAACCTCTTGATAAGGCTTCGATTAACGCTCTTCCTTGCCCTTCTGTTTTGCTTGGCATCAGGAAAATATCGATATCATCCAACCATTCGTAGACGCCTTGATGAGGTAATGTTCCCGAAAAAACGACGTGTTCTGTTAATCCTAGTTGCTCAATCATTTCAAGCCATTCTTCTTTTGAGCCACGCCCTAAAATTCGAAACTCGAACGGTGGTAAGTCTGATGTAATACTTGCAAGTGCTTGGAAAGCCGTCTCAAAACCTTTATAAGGCGATGATAACGAACCATTCATGCCGATAATCAGTTTTTCCGCTGGCGTCGCGTTTCTTTTTTGGCGTCGCTCAATAGTTTCCATTGCCAGCTTGGGAAGTTCTACATTAGAACAAGATACGCTGTCACCATTTGTCGGGTAACGTTCTTGCAAGTGCCTATCCGTGATATAAAGCGTACGTTGAGATTCTCTAACGCTTCGCTTCATTTTCCGTTCTGCAAAAGGAGCGTATAATTTCCCTTTCCAATCACCGTACGTCGCCATCGCGTTATAAGCATCGCCAACGACTTCAATACAGTAAGGCGTATTCGTTTTCCAAGCTGCTTTGACTGCCATATAGCCGATTTCTGAAGGTAAGCGAGCGATGACTCCATCGGCTTTTTCAACCGCCGCGAGTACCGTTTTGTATCCTTGTGGAAATGGTGTGAAAGCCCTGATTCCATATGGATTTGGCATGCCTTCAAACGCGATTTTTTCTCCACTTGAAAGATTTAAAAACTTCGTATCCAAATCCCCCAACGGTTCCATACGTGCAATGACGGTGAGTTGATCCACATGCGCCACATAACGTTCCCAATTACTATACGAAAACGCCACTTCCGAGTATACCTGCCCATCTTCCGCTTCCAAAAATCGATTATCGTGTGCAAACAACCAGTTCAAACGACTCACCACCTAGACTTTCAAATTATTTTTTTCTTGCGTTACCTGATTACTATTCGCTAGCGCCAACATCTCTTTGCGCAGTTCCTCTTTCGTCCACGCATCATTGTTTTCTAAAATTCTATGCAACGTTTCAAAACTAACAAATTTAGTCTTCCCAACGTAGATTTTAGGGTATATTTGTTGCGGCTCCAGTTCATTCTCTAGCAATAATTCTTCATATAGTTTTTCGCCTGGACGTAAACCGGTAAATTTAATTTCGATGTCGTCTAAAGAATAACCAGATAATCGGATGACATTTTTCGCTAAATCTAGAATTTTGACTTCCTCGCCCATATCTAGGACAAAGATTTCGCCGCCTTGTGAGAAAACTCCAGCTTGTAAAACGAGGCTCGCCGCTTCGGGAATTATCATGAAAAATCGCGTCATCTGCGGATCTGTTACCGTTACCGGACCACCTTTAGCGATTTGCTTTTTGAACATTGGGACAACACTGCCACGACTACCAAGCACATTTCCAAAACGGACCGCCGCGAATTTCGTATCACTTTTTTACGCGAATTCTTGGATAACCATTTCACACATTCGTTTAGATGCACCCATGACACCTGTTGGATTTACCGCTTTATCCGATGAGATCATCACAAACGATTGTACGCCGAATCGATCAGCTGCTTCACTAATATTTCTTGTTCCAATCACATTGTTGTTGATGGCTTCATGTGGATTTGCTTCCATCAACGTCACGTGTTTATGCGCTGCCGCGTGATAGATCGCATTTGGGGCGTATTCTTCCACGATTTCGTGCATTTGTTGGCGATTTTTGATATCTGCAATAATCGGTACAAGTGTTGTATTCCCAGCCTTTTCGCGCAACTCCTGCTCAATCAGATAAATACTATTCTCACCGTGACCGAGCAAGATGAGCGATTTCGGTTCATATTTTAGCAACTGGCGACACATCTCCGAACCGATGGAACCTCCTGCACCTGTGATCAGTACCGTTTGCTGATGCAATTGTCGTTTTATATCCGCATCATTTAATTGAACTGGTTCACGATTTAACAAAGATTGTGTTGGAATATCTGCTAAATCGATGAGCGGCTCATTTTTTAAAAGTAAGTCTTCGATGCATGGAATTCGTCTCAACTCAATGTCAGCAAGCTTACAAAGGCTTTCTATTCTTGTAAAAGCGACTCGCCCCATGTTCGTGATAGCGACAATAACCAAATCTATATCATATAGCTCGATCAACCGTTGTAAGTCTGCTAAAGTCCCGATAACAGAAACACCAGCCAAACTAATATCTTGTTTCTCTTGTGCATCGTCTAGAAAACCGAGAATTCTAAATGTTCCCTCTTGCTCTTTCATGATTTTCTTAGCGATAATATGGCCAGTGTCACCCGCACCTAGTATTAACGTATTTTTTACTTGTTGAAAGTTAGTCTGTTCCATTTATAAACGCATCCTTATCATTTAATAGACGTAATAGTTTTTGCCTTGGCCTTGTTTTTTCACATCGTTTAGAATATATCCCATGACTTTACTATTGGATTGCTCTAGTATTTGTACACTTTTCTGAATCTCTGCTTTATAGGTCTTGTATGCTCGTACAATTAGAAAAGTTCCATCTACCTTACTTGCCAAAATTGGTCCATCGGCAATATCAATCAATGGCGGACTGTCAATAAAAATGAGATCGTATTTCTGTTTGCATTCTTCTAGTAGTTTCTCAAGTTTGGTCGAGGAAAGTAATTCAGCGGGGTTAGGCGGAACGGGGCCACTTGGTAAAAAGTCGATATTGTATTCTTCAATCGGTTGAATGGATTCTTCCAATGTGTGTTGGTTGGCAAGCAAAGTACTCAGTCCGACATTGTTTAACCTGCGAAATAGCTTGTCTTGCGTCGGTCGTCTCATATCGCCGTCAATCAGTAATACCTTCTTATTTTGTTGACCAAAAGTCATCGCGATGTTCGATGTTATCGTGGACTTCCCTTCTCCCGGAATGCTTGATGTGATAAGATACACGTTATTTTGTCCCATGGAGACGAACTCGATATTCGTTCTAATAATCCGAAACTGTTCATTGACTGATTTATTTTCTCCCAACTGAGCTAGTCGATTCACTGGTGGTTTATTTTTTTTCCGAGATAGCGATAGCATACATTTACTCCTATCAAAATTGATTTATATTGCCTAAATGGGTGGCTTTAATAATCGCACGTAACTCTTTTTCATCTCTGATATTCTGCCTCATCGTTTCTTTGAGCACAATAATGGAGATAGCTACGAGGAGCCCGACGATGAATCCCACACCAATCACCAAAGTTTGATTCGGCTTAACTGGTGACATATTTTCAGTCGGTTGTGTCAAAACTCGAATATTATTGGCAGACATAATTTTATCGGATTCTTTCGTTGCTGCTTTGATCAGTTGTTGATTTATTTGTTTAGCTAGTTCACGATCTGCATTTAATACATTAACAGTAAGCACTTGAGAGTCTTTCGAGTTCTCGATTAATATTTGTTTTGCTAGTTGCTCTGTGGATTCTGGTAAATCTAAATTTTTGATTACCGTTCCTAAAACAGTTGGACTTACTAGGATAATTTTGTAGGTGTTAACTAGCTGGATGTTACTCTGTGTTTCTGTTGTTGTGGCTGTGTCCTTTTTATTTTCTTGCTTAATGACTAATTGTGATTGAGATTCATAGATTGGGGTCATAAACTCTTTTGAAATAACAAATCCGCTCATTGCACCCACGATGCATAGGATAATGATGAGCCAGAACCATTTTTTTAACACGTATAGAAAGTCGGCTAGTTCAATTGTTTTTTGCTCCAATGCTATTTAACCTCCACTTTCCATGAAGCCTTTTTATCTGAGTCTTGGTCTTTGTAGGTGATTGTGTATGGTGCATTGCCGTTCACTGTGAAATAACCTGCGCCGCTGATGGACTTGCCTGGTTTGATTTTATCACCTAGGTTTTCGCCTGGATAAATCGCTAATTTCTTGCCTTTGCTGTCTTTAATCTCCATATCGATTGTTGTAAAGCCACGTGATGCAGCTGATTTATTTTCTACCTTCATATCTATTTTCATCACACTATCTTTGACGCCTTTGTCATTTTCTAAATAGGTGGATTTTTCAAATGTAACAATTAGCCCTAGAAAATCTACATGATCGCCTAGTTTGAATGTTTTTTGGTCTGTTGCTTTTACTGTTTCTTGTTGTGCTACTTGTTTTGTTTCTGTTTGATCTTTTTCTGATGATGGATTGCCGCATCCTGTAAGTGCTGATGTGAGACCGATTACTGCTACGAGTCCGATTGCTAATTTTTTCATTCTATTACCTCGCTTATTTTTATATGCTAGGACGGAAAAAACTGTGTTTCCCGTCCTAGCTCGTTTTGTATTATTTTGTTACGACCTTGGCTGTATCGTCTGATCTGTTGTTCTTGCTGTTAATTCTATTAAACCATTTTTGAGAATAGATTAGAAATCAGATTTGGCTTCAACATCCGCCATTCTGTTATGTTACTGATTTCATATACTGGGACGGAAAACCATTCTCCTGTCCCAGCTCATTTTTTATTATTTTGTTACGACTTTTTCTGCGGAAATCCAAGTTCCAGTAGCATCTTTATAGTCTACTTTGACTGTATCGTCAGCTTTTAGATTTGCTTTTGTCCATGTGAAGTTACCGTTTGTTGCAGATACTATTGTTTGTGCAACGCCGTTTACCCATACTCTAACAGTTGTAACGCTTGTTGGCACTGTACCTGTTACTACGCCTTGGCCTTCTGTAATCGTGTTGATGACTGGTGCAAGTGTCGCATTACCTGTTCCTGTTGTAACTGTCACTGATTGTGGTGCTGTATATTGGTTTGTGTTTTCATTTAAAAGCTCTACGCTAACTACTACGCCGTCTTTTTGTTTACCAATAAATTTGCTGTAATTTCCTGATGCGTCTGCAGTGATAACGCTAACTAGATTACCATTGATAGAGAATCTTAGTTTTGCATTTGCAGGGGCTGTTCCTGTTAGTGTGTCGTTATCTGTTGTTAATGCTGCTACAGTATAGTTCACGCTTTTAGGAGCGCCTGTTACAGTTGTTGATTTCGCAAGTTCGTATCTTCCTGTGTCAGGGTTTAGCATTTCTACTGCTACTGTTGTTCCTGCGATTTGAGTTCCTACATATTTGCTGTAGTTACCGCTCGCATCGGCTGTGCCTACATTCACTGCTGCCCCGCCAACTAGGAATCTAAGTTTGGCATTCGCTGGAGCTGTACCCGATACAGTATCTGTTGAGTTTGTCATTGGTTGAATCATCACGTTCACTGCAGCTACTGTTGTTGTTACCGCTGCTTTGTATTTATTTGTTGCTGGATCAAATACTTCTACCCCAACAACTGTTCCTGTTTTTTGTTTGCCGATAAACACTGTATAATTACCGTTCGTATCTACACTCCCTACATTCACAGCTTGACCATTGACAACATATCTCACTTTTACATTTGGTGTTGCTTTACCAGTAATCGAGTCATCATTTTCTGTCATTTTGTTGATAGTTACATTGCTAGATACTGGTGTTACTGTAATCAATGTTTTCGTCGTAAGATTGTATTGACCTGTACGATCTTTGTAATCTACGCCGATAACATCACCAGCTTTACGGTTTCCAATGTTATACGAGAAGTTACCGTTACCGTCCACTGTTACAACTGTTGCTGGTGCATTATTGATGTAGATGCGAATTGTGCCTGGGTTGTATTTCGAAACATCCAATTTACCGCTAAATACGGTGTCTGCTTCTGTCATTGGATTCAATTGTGGTGTTGCTAGTACGCTGTTATTTAGCAGTTGTTGTGCTTTATCTAACTCTGCTTGTAATGCTACTTTTGCTGCTGAGTCTGTTACTTTGTTGACTAGGGCTTGCGCTGCATCAATTGCTGCTTGGTCTGTTAGTGTTTTGATGGCATTACTTGATGGTGTGTTGTTGTTGAATAGCTCATCTACTGCTTTTTTCGCTGCATCTTGCTTCGCTTTTTCGGCTGCCGTTGCTGCGTTTTTAGCGTCTAGTAGGTTTTGAGCTTTGTCTATATCTGCTTGCAATGCTGCTTTTGTTGTTGAATCTGTTACTTTGTTGACTAGGGCTTGCGCTGCATCAATTGCTGCTTGGTTTGTTAGTGTTTTGATGGCATTACTTGATGGTGTGTTGTTGTTGAATAGCTCATCTACTGCTTTTTTCGCTGCATCTTGGTTTGTTTTTTCGGCTGCCGTTGCTGCATTTTTAGCGTCTAGTAGGTTTTGGGCTTTGTCTATATCTGCTTGCAATGCTGCTTTTGTTGTTGAATCTGTTACTTTGTTGACTAGGGCTTGCGCTGCATCAATTGCTGCTTGGTTTGTTGCTGGTTTGATGGCATTGCTTGATGATGTGTTGTTGTTGAACAACTCATCTACTGCTTTTTTGGCCGCATCTTGGTTTGCTTTTTCTGCCACTGATGCTGCGTTTTTAGCATCTAGTTGGCTTTGTGCTTTGTTCAGATTGTTTTGTAACGTTGCTTTTTTCGTTGGGTCCGTTACTTTGTTGACTAGGGCTTGTGCTGCATCAATTTCAGCTTGTGTTAGGGTATTTTTGATATTGCCATTTGGATCTTTATTCGTGAATAAGTTATCGACTGCTGCACTTGCATCTTCAAATGTTGGTCCTTCGTTAGATGCCACTGCTTTTTCTTTAGACTCATACATATCTGTTACTTTAACGTCACTGTATGCTGGTTGACTAGGAGTTGTCCATCTCAATGAAGCATAGCCTTCACCAGCTTCGTTAACAAGTGTTTGCTCAATTTTGATGGTCGCTCCTTTTTCTAGATAGATACTCCCTGTTTCGGCATAATTCGGATACTTCAAACTTTTAATCAATTCTTTTCCATCAATGGCAAGCGTAAAATAATCATCTCCACCGCCATTAAAACGGTAATTACCAGTTTCAGAAATATATATATAACCTGTCTTCTTCACTGTGTAATCAGTAGTTCCTACCCCTGGATATGGTTCTGTCGAGCCGTAATGTTTCGTGAAACTTTCAGGCTCAACTACTTGACCTTTAAAAACATTGGATGAAGTACCATCAAAATATTCTGTCAAGACGCCATGGTCCTTCATTTTTGCTGCTGCTTGTTCCGCTTGTTCTCTTGTTGGGAACGTACTAGAAAGAGGAATATCTGTTCTTTGTCCATCTGGATTTTCTAATTTTAAGTTTGGCATTCCCCATTTTAAAGCCATAAAACCGATACTTCCATCATTCTCCATCGTCTGTGAAACTTCAACGATATCTCCACCGTGGAAATAGCCTACATTCTTGTCGTCAGTTGCATTATACGCACCTGTTGATAACTTTTGCACTCCATTGATTTTAACAGTCGTTCTGTCATCTCCTTGTGTTCTGAAATTATATTGTCCAGAAACTGGGATGACAACGAAAGCTGTTTTCGTTACGGAATAATTCGTTTTTCCTACCCCTGGAAAAGGCTCGTTCGTACCGAAATCCTCACTGAATGTTTTTGCTACATATTCTGTCCCAACTAAGTTGCCTTGCCATGGGTTCGTTTTAATCACTTGCGTATACTCTACTTTTACGCCATTTTGGATGGTGATTTGCCCATTTGCTACCTGTGTTCCCGTTACATCAGCTGCTAACGTATTAAAAGGGATTGTCCCTAAGCTAGAAAACACAATTGTTCCTGCTACTATTACTTTTGATACCTTACTTATCATTTGGTTTTGCTTCTTCATTTTTAAAATCATTCTCCTTCTCAATTTATTTTCTTAACCGTATACCCTTGACTGACTCTCCATATAATCATTTAAGTTTTTTGCGGGCGCGGGAGAACTTATAAACCCATGTTTCTATTTACCTACCATCTTATATTTTCTGAATTCGGATATACCTTTATCCTTTTTTTCAAATAATTTCATTTCCTTAAATTCTCTCAATACTCTATTAACACTAACTCTACTCACACCACAATAAGCAGCAATATAATGTGCGTCCAAGCCTTTTGGCAAAATAAATTTTTGCGGACTTATTTGTGTTCCTAACTGTTCGAATAACATAAGGATTCTGTCCTGCAACTCGTATTGAAACTGCCTGGCATACAATTCAGCAAGTTCCTCATTTCGATTCAGTACCTCAATGAGGACATCTGTGAAAAACGGATGTGTTGCTAGTACATTAAAAAATATATTGGCATCAATTTTCTTTAATACAGCTCTACTTAGTGGCTCATAGCTTATCTTGTTATCACTAATAAATTGGTTGCTCCAAATAACGTCTGTCTCCCCCAAGAAAGCTTGACATATATTTTTTTCTACATTTTTATTATGGGTGATTATTTTGGCTATATGACCTTCCTCAATGATGTAAATATCTTGAATCCTACCTTGTATTATTCTATCTCCTTTTCGAATAACTATCGTTTCCAATAAGTTATCCTGAAAATCATTGGAGTTTATGATGCTTTGTAAAATTGTCTTATCTCGAATGAGTAGCTTGTTTATTGCTAAATAATCCATTTGTAAACCTCCCTAAATGACTAAAATTAATACTACTACGTTTTTGTATTTTTATTAATACGCTAATCCAATCAAAACGTCTTTTTTTATAAGTGCTTCAGAATGATATCCTACACCACATGTTTTATTCTTTTTTAATAAGTTTTTTAACCTTGCTATGACAAGGCTAGTCTCCGTCACAACTCCGACATTTTTTTATGTCTTTTTTTTGTGGTCCATTGCTCTTGTTGTTAATTCTATTAAACCATTTTTAACAATTGATTAAAAATCAAATTTGGCTTCAACATCCGCCATTCTATTTCCAATAAAAAACTCCAATATCAGCAACTTTACTAATACTAGAGCCTCCTTCTATTATTAAACAATTTCATCCATATAAAATATGATGTTACGAATTTGTTCCCAATCATTCTCTGTTGGAACCCGCTCGGCCTTATATAGTTCGCAGTCCAATACCTCATTTTCATCTTTGTAATTACATACAACAACATCCACCTGACGTTCTTTTATAAGCTCATTAGTAACATGATAATTCATCAACAGTGTGATTCTGACATTTTTAATATTGAATTTCTCTACCAAAGTCGCCAAATAGTTTAAATAAGCATTTGGTCCATCGAATGTAAATAAAATGTGGCGCTCACGTTCTTTGAAACGCTTATTATAAGTCATACAATGTGTAAATATCGTCAAATTCACTGCTACATCCTCTATATACTCTATATTAGCAATTTGCTTAATTTGGTCATTTTGCAATAAATCTACCCATTTGTAAAACAACGCCTTATGTCCACCTTTTATGAATTGATTGACCTCATACACATTTTTTTGAAATAAAGGGGTTAGCTTAGACAATAAAATTTGATTACGAAAATAGGAAATAAAAATCCTTAAATCAGATGCTTCGATTGCATCGATGCCTAACACTTGAAATGCCTTCACTAGAAAATCATCGACTGCATCCATTTCCGCTTTAGTATGAAAGCCGCTTATAACCCTATCCTCTAAATACACAAAAATATCCATCGTCAACAAATCCATGTACACCAGCTCATCCTCAGGCATACTATCTACCACCATAATCGGGAGTAGTGATTCCACTACTTGTGCTAACACCTGATATGTCTCCATTTGTTTTTGGATTTTTTTAAGCTCTGGATTTATTTTGATAAAGTGATCTTGTTTAATGCGAGTATTCACTACCATAAGCCAATATATTCCTCTTCTGTATTGTGAATAATTACTGGTTTTCCTGATTTCATCATATCCAGCTAATAATTTTATGTGCAAATCATACTCAGCTTCTGTTGGATGGCTTATCGTCGAAATATCATTCATATTGTAAAAAAAGTTAAAAAAGAAATGTCGAATATTTACTTCCTCACCAAGGATTGCTATCGGTGTTAACGATAACTCCAACTTAAACTCCTTCAATAGGTTTTTCAAGTACGTTAAATATCTGTGTAGCGTCGATGTTGATATAAACAATTCGTCGGCCCACTCATCGATACTCTTGAACTCTTCCTGAAAAACGCCGTTCACAATCAGAAGCAATGGCGATTCCTCAGAAATTCTAACAATCAGATCATCGACGTAATGCGAGTGACTAATCGAATAGCCATACACCGTATTTAGTTCTAATACTTCTTGCTCTGGAAACGAGTGCTCGATATCCTTAATGTCTCTGGATAACGTTCTTTTGGAAATATCCAAATCCTCGGCAATCTCATCTACTGTAAGAGGGAATTTTGCATCGTAGATTTTCTGCAATACCTTGATTTGTCGCCTAACCTTTTTTTCTGCAATTAGCTGTAAAAAGAAATGATTCATACACAACACCCCCATTAAATAAGTGTAAAAGTTAACGTGTTCTTGCATCTCATTATACCCAGCGAATCAAAAAAAGCAATTCACAACTCTTTTTCCTCACAACAAAATAGGACGCAAACTGATTTATAAAACCAGTTTGCGTCCTATTTCGTACTTCGTGGGGGGAGTTTGTGCAAAAATATATGTGATGAGTTACTCATTCTTGTGATGCAATCCTACTTACTTCACAACTTTCACTCTTGTTGCTGAAAACTTATTTCACGTTTAAGAATTGTGTACCTACATATCCTGTTTGACCTTTATAAATTACTTTACTCCAGCCATAGTTGTCTTCAACAAATGTTACTTTTTCACCTTTTTTAAGTGTTCCTAAAATCTTAGATGTTTTGCTTTGGCCAGCGCGAACGTAAACAGTTGATTTAGCAGTTACTGTTTTTGTTGTCGCTTTTTTCACTACTGGCGCTGTTTTTGGTGCTACTTTTGCTTTTGGTGCCACTTTTGTTGGTGCTGGTTTCACTGCTGGTGCTACTTTCTTAGCTGTATCAACTTGTTTGCCTGGAACGTTTAGGAATCTAGTTCCAACATAGCCAGTTTTACCTTTGTATGTTACTTTACTCCAACCGTAGTCATCTTTTACAAAGTATACTTTCTCACCTTTTTTAAGTGTTCCGAGTACTTTAGATCCAGTGTTTTCACCAGCGCGTACATTTACTGCTGATTTCACGGTTACCATTTGTGGTTTTGCTGTGTAATAAGTAGTTTGTGTTGCTGCCTCTGCTGTGAATGCTCCTGCTGCTACTGTTGTGAATGCCAATGTCAATGCTAGTCCTGCTGCTGCCACCATTTTAGTTGTTTTGTTGTTCAATACGTTGTTCATCATAATCTCTCCTTCAAATTTAGGTTTATTAGTTATTTTGGATAATTGCAGTGTTTTTATTTTTCTAAGGGGCGCCCTTTCGATACCTTTATATTACACCACGATGATTTCAAAGTCAATACTTTTATTACGATTATATTACAAATATTTATGAATTGTATCAAAAAAAGAGCGATTCTTACACTAAACTAGCCTTTTTAAGCTTATTTTTAGTAACGAATTGGCATTATATCAAGTGAAACACATCTCCACGTTACATTTTTGTAACATTACCGTAACATAGGTTTATTAGGCTATCCTTTTCCCTAGCTATGATATAATAATAGAGACAAGAATGCTTAAAGGAGGAAATGATTTATGGCTAACAAAGAAGCAATTGCCTACATTGGTACATACACCAAAGTAGAAAGTGAAGGAATTTATCGCCTTCATATTGATAAAAAAACAGGTGAGATTACACAAAATAAACTCGCTGGAAAAATGGATAATCCAACCTATCTAAAACTAACGGATGATCAAAAACATCTTTATTCGGTAGCAAAAGACGGTGACAAAGGTGGCGTTGCTGCTTTTGCGATTAAAGAAGATGGCTCTCTTGAACATCTGAATCAAGAAGTCCAAGCTGGAAATCCTCCTTGTTATGTCGATGCATCCAAAGACGGCGCTTATGTCGTATCAGCGAATTATCATTTAGGAACGATTGTTGCCTATCCAACCGAAAAAAATGGCGCGCTAAAAGCTCCGAGCTCATCCGTTCAGCATATCGGAACTGGGCCTAACACAGAGCGTCAAGAAAAAGCTCATGCTCATTTCGCTGGTTTTACACCGGATGAGAAATTTGTCATCACGTGCGATCTTGGTACGGATTACGTGACAACTTATGCATTAAATGACGGAATTCTTGATAAAGTTAGTGATTTGAAGGTGGCAGGTGGTAGCGGTCCTCGTAACCTTGTTTTCCATCCGAACGACAAAATTGCTTATATTATGACGGAAATGGCGGCTGACGTTGTTGTTGCAGCTTATGATGAAGCAACTGGCGCGTTAACTGAGATTCAAAGCATTGCTTCTTTGCCAGCTGATTTTAGCGGTGAAAATAAAGGTAGCGCGATTCATATTTCTAACGATGGTCGCTTCCTCTACGTTTCCAATCGTGGACAAGACGCGGTTGTGACTTTTGCGATTGATGCGGAAGGTAAATTGAGCTTGGCTGCTACTACTCCTGTGGAAGGCGTTGGTCCTCGTGACTTTGACCTTGATCCAAGCGGCGAAATTTTATTGGTATCAAACGAAAACACGAACAACGTAACGGTATTTGGCGTGAATAAAGAAACCGGCGCGCTGACTTTACTTCAAAAAGATATCCACGTGCCAGAGCCGGTTTGCGTGAAATTTATTAACGAGTGATAAACAAAGAGGCCCCAACGCGCAAACGTTCGGAGCCTCTTTATTAGGAGGAAATTTTATGACATTAACTATTGGTTATATCGGATTTGGGAAAAGTACGACGCGTTATCATATGCCTTACACGCTGATTCGCGACAATATTCGGATTAAAACGATTTACAATCATCGCCGTAAACCAGAGCTTGAGGCAGAGTACGCGGCACATAATATTCAATTCACGGATCAACTTGAGGAAATTCTGCAAGACGAGGAAATTCAATTGCTCAGCATCTGCACGCCCGCAAGCACGCACTATAATCTCGCTAAAAAAGCATTAGAAAATGGCAAAAATGTACTCGTCGAAAAACCGTTTTGCACGACCTCCGAGGAAGCTGAGGAATTGTTCACACTCGCTAAATCAAAAGGCTTAATCGCGATGGCGTATCAAAACCGTCGTTTCGATAGTGATTTCCTGGCTGTCAAAGAGGTACTAGCTAGCGGTAAATTAGGCGACCTTGTCGAGCTCGAATCGCATATGGATTACTACCGTCCAGAAGCTCCCGACGCACCCGGCGAATATTATGACGGTGCATTTTACGGACTTGGCGTTCACATGATGGACCAAATTATCGATTTATTCGGTCGTCCGGATGAAGTCAGCTATGATATTCGTTCCGTCCGCAATCCGAACAACACCGATGATACGTTCGAAGTGCAATTCTTCTATCCAACATTGAAAGTTATCATCAAAACGAGCCATTTAGTGAATATTCCCTATCCAAAATTCATCCTTCACGGCACAAAAGGCAGTTTTGTCAAATACGGTATCGATCAACAAGAAACGTATCTGAAGGCTGGTGTGATGCCTGGTGCGCCTGATTTTGGTGTCGATCCAGAAAGCAGTTATGGCACACTCGTTTATGTCGATGCAAACGGCGAAACACAAGAAGAAACTGTACCAACACCGCTTGGCGACTACGGTCGACTTTACGACCAGCTTCACGACGCCATCCTAAACGGCACACCAAAACTAGTCAGCGATGAAGAAACGCTAACCAACATGACTATTCTAGAACAAGGTTTCACCGGCAAAAATCCGCGCGTGATAACTTTATAAATAAAGAAAGTCCATCGCTCTCCTTTTTCTCGAGAACGGTGGACTTTTTCCTAGTTTACCAGACTAATTGCCAAGTTACGCCGAATTTATCGGTTACCCATGTCACTTTTTTGAATGGCGGAAGTTCTATTGGTCCCATCATCACAGAGCCACCTTCAGAAAACGCTGCAAACAGGCGATCAAATTCTGGCTCATCTTTGCATTGCACAAGAATCGAAAACGACCACGCAAACGGTGTCGCGTACTCCGCCTCCATGTCCATCACCATGAATGATTGACCGCGAATTTCGAACGTACCATTCATCAGTTTCCCCGTATCACCACGATCATTTTCACCAATGTACGTCTTGCCTAATGTCTTTACATCATCACCAAACAGCCCCACATAAAAGTCCATCGCTGCTTCTGCTTCCCCGCTAAACGTCAAAAAAGTGGAAACCGTACTATTTTTATCAAGTTCCATTTTGCATTCCTCCATCTCACTTATTTATTACATCACACCGATTAATATCAACAAGAAGAAAATAATCCAGAACACGATATACGCCATCGAAATAATAAATCCGATAATTGGGAAAAAATTGCGTTCTCGCTCGCTGGCAATTCCTGAAATCGATACAATTAGCGTTAAAACCGCTACACCAAAAATTACAATAAACCAATTACTCGCCGTGACAAATCCAATCTCCACTGGCTTTATAAAAATCATAACAATACATAGAATTCCTAGTAAAAATGCCATAAAGCCTAAGAAAGTTGTTCGTTTTTTGATCGGTACTTCTTCCATGTCATTCATTGTTCTTCATCCCTTTATCCTAATTTTTAACGACACCACGCGCTACGTATTGCATATCATTCGCCGATTCTACCGTGTATTTGCCGTTTTCATAACTTATTTTAGTCACGCTCGCATTTTCAATCGGCCCGTCAACACGTGTTGGGTCAAGCAGCGAAAGCAAGATATTAATGACCATACCGTGGCAAATCACGAGTACATTGCCATCTGTTTGCTCGCTACAAATCAAATCCAGCGACTGCAACAATCGCTCCGTGAAAATATCCCAATTCTCCGCCATGCCAGTCTCATCCATATCTGCTACCGCATCGATCATCACCCGCGGCGCATCATGCTTATGTACTTCAAAAAACGCCTCCACAGAATCAAATCCGTGCATTTTACTCACCGTTTCCCACATAAACAAGTTGTATTCGCCTTCAAATTTACCAAAACCGAACTCGCGCAATCCTTTCAACTGATTCGCAGGCAATTCGAAAGCCCCATGCCTCATCACAATATCCGCCGTTTCAAGCGTCCGCCCGCGATCGCTCGTATAAAGCGCTTCAAACTTCGTATTCGCAAGACCTCGTCCTAGCTGCTCCGCCACAAGAACGCCCTCTTCTGTAAGCGGCGAATCCGCCCAACCTTGCACACGCTCCGTCGTATTCAGCATCGTTTTTCCGTGTCGCGTCACATATAAAGTCACTTTCCCAGCCATTTTCACAAGCACCACCGTTTCTTAAAAGATACCCTTAGTGTATCAAGCCCAGCCGCGTTTTGCAATAAAACAAAGCGCCTTTCTTGCAATAAGAAAAGCGCTTTGTCGTATAATTAATCCACACCACGCATATATTTTTTCAAAAGCGGTGCGCCAAGGAAAAGTAAAATTGCAAAGGCTACAGCGCCAAATCCGAAAAGTCCGAAATACAAAATCTCTGTTTTCGCGTTGAAATACTGCGTTGTTTGCGCGTTGAATGCCTGTGCCATCGAGTCTGACAAGAACCAAACACTCATCGTTTGGGAGGCAAATGCCGCTGGCGCTAGTTTTGTCGTAGCTGATAACCCGACTGGTGACAAGCACATCTCACCTACGATACAGATAAAGAAGCTCAGCACTAGCCACATCGGACTTACCGCGGTTGTCGTGTTTCCCGCAAGCAACCCTGGCAACATCATAATCACGAACGATAGGCCAGCAAAAAATAGACCTAACGCAAATTTTCGCGGTGTTCCTGGTTGCCTTTTTCCAAGCTTTGTCCAAATCCATGCGAAAATTGGTGATAAAATAATAATGAACATCGGATTCAGTGATTGGAAAACACCTGGCGATAATTCAAAACTGCCAACGCTCAGATCCGTTCGGTTCGCAGCAAATAAGGCTAGTGTGGTCGATCCTTGCTCTTCAATCATCCAAAACATGACCGAAATAAGGAACAGAGGTATGTAAGCTGTAAGTCGCGAGCGCTCGTCCTTCGTCGTTTTCTTACTCGTCATCATGACAATAAAATAAATCAGCGGGATAATGACACCCATAATCGTCACTGTCATAATCACCGTTTGCAATGTAAATTCGCCTTGAAGCCATGCCACAATCGTACCAATCGCAGCAATACCAGCTAATACGCCAAGCGCCAAACCAGACATTTTCTTCTTCTCGGCACTTTTTAGCGGGTTCGGAACTTTCTTCCCAGCATCGCGCAAATACATTTTTCCAGTAATAACATAAACAATGAGTCCCAGAGCCATCCCGACAGCCGCCACACCAAACCCAGCATGATAACTATTCGCGGAATTCGACACTTGCGTCACGATAAATGGCGCGATAAAAGCCCCCAAGTTAATCCCCATGTAAAAAATACTAAACCCTGCGTCACGTTTCTGATCCCCTTTTGGATAAAGATCACCTACAACATTCGACACATTCGGTTTCAAAAAGCCCGTTCCAATGATGATAAAGAACATCGATATGAAAAGTGCCGACGCGCCTCCAGGAAATGACAAGACAATGTGCCCCACCATAATCAAGACACCACCATAAAAAATCGTGCGGCGCGGTCCTAAAATTCGATCCGCCGTCCAGCCACCGATAACGCCAGACATGTAAACGAGCGAACCGTAAATCGACATAATCGCCGTCGCTGTCGCCTGAGAAAATCCGAGTCCACCATCAACAACCGCCGTATACATATAGAAAATAAGAATAGCGCGCATTCCATAATAAGAAAAACGCTCCCAGAATTCCGTAAAGAACAATGTCGCGAGCCCTCTAGGATGTCCAAAAAATGTCTTACCACTACTGTCCTTAATCTCCATCGCCCTAACCTCCCTTTTTCCTAGTTAAAAATAGGACGCCGAACTTAAAAACCGCCCAGCGTCCCAAAAGTACAAACAAAATTAGCCGATATTACAAGGCATTCTTATAAATTTCACGACTCACGTCAAGCGTTTGATCGCCACGTTCGGAAACAGCCGTCAGACCATGTTTTTCAAGTTGTGAAACGAGCGCATCCACGACTTCATCGCCAAGCTCATAATCCTTGAAATGCGTCGGCGCGCCTAGTAATTCAAAGAAAGCACGCGTTTTATCGATGGCCGCTTGAATTTTCTCATCATCCGTCCCGTCCGTAATATGCCAAACACGCTCTGCATATTGCAACAACTTCGCGCCCTTTTGCTCTTTACGAATCTCAAGCAACGATGGCAACACAATCGCCAACGTCCGCGCATGGTCAATATGATACAGCGCCGTAATCTCGTGGCCTAAACCGTGGCTCGACCAATCCCCCGGAACCCCTTTGTTCAGCGTCCCGTTCAGCGCATAAGTCGCCGCCCACATAAAGTTCGCACGCAGATTGTAGTCATGATTCGACTCATCCACCACGTCCGGCCCAATCTCAATCAGCGTCTCAAGCAAGCCTTCCGCAAACCGATCCTGCACCATTCCGCCGACCGGATACGTCATATATTGCTCCATAATATGCACAAACGAATCGATCACACCATTCGCCAATTGGCGCTTCGGCAACGTATACGTCAACTCCGGATCAAGAATCGAAAACTGCGGGAACGTCACAGCGCTACCAAATCCAAGTTTCGCTTTTTTCTCAACGATACTCACGACACCGCCACTGTTCATCTCAGACCCCGTCGCAGGAAGCGTCAACACCGTACCAAACGGCAAAGCCTCCTTAATCGGAATACCTTCACCAATCCCACTACCAAAAATATTAATCGGCTCACTATCAAAAAGCGCGCCCGCCGCAACGAATTTCGTTCCATCAATAACAGAACCACCGCCGACAGCTAGCAAATAATTGTAGCCATCCTTCTTCACCAGCTCAATCGCACGTAAAAGCGTCGCGTATGTAGGATTCGCTTCAATCCCACCAAACTCACCAAACGTGTGTCCAGTAAGCGCCTCGCGAACCTTCGCAAGCGTACCAAAACGCTCCACACTGCCGCCACCATAAAGCACTAGCACCTTCTTATCGGTTGGAATCAATGTCGCTAATTCACCAATCCGGTCTTTTCCAAACACGATGTGCGTTGGGTTATAATAATCAAAATTTGCAATTCCTTTATTCATTGTATAAAGTCCCCGCTTTCTTTTTGCCTTAGATTTTGTCACGTATCCATATTATCACAAATACCACCATCTGTAACGAATAGACCACTACACTATAAATACACCTTTTTAGAACAATTTAAACAAAAAAACAGAAACCCCGAAAGATTCCTGCAATTTAGCATGCCATTCCTTTACTTCACTTTCAATCGTTTTCTAAAATGTAAATACTGAAACAGCGTCGGATGATAAAAAACATGACCTTTCCTATCTTTGTCCGCTATTTTTGGCGTTATTGCCTCCGTTTTATTCTCCAAAAGAAATCGTTGTAGCAACTGGATTCCCTTTGCCAATTGCAAGTATGGATAGGTAACAAAATTATCTTTTGACGTCACGGAAATTTTTTCTTGTGCAATAATGTTACCCGTGTCGATTCCAGTATCAATGTAATGTAATGTCACGCCACAATTTCTTTTATCCTGCTTGACCAGTGCCCAATAGCCACCATGACTGCCTCTGTAATAAGGTGTAATCCCCGCATGGATATTCACAAAAGGCGCTCCTGTTGCTTCTAACACTTGCTTACTGATAATCCTCGTTCCACATACTAAGATTAAATCCGGTGCCTCTAATTGGATGGCTGCTATCGTTTCCTCGTCATTAATAGACGATACTCGCTGTATTTCAGATTCTGGTATTGGCGCCATATCTAACGCTTCGTTACGAATGATTTGTTGTGTTCGACCTCGCGCCGCACGTTTTAAAATGGGCAGACACACAAGTTGAAATAGCACTTGCCCTACAACCGTTCGGAGCCCTAAACGCTTTCGTCGCATTTTAAGCATCCCTTTTTTGGATAACGAGCCCTCCATCACAACCGTGCTGATTGGAGACGTTTTGTTGATTTTTTGGTAGACGAGATGACTACTCGATTTGTTTCCTGCAAGCATCATAATTTTCATGCGGTGACTTCCTTTCTTCTCACTTTTTCAGCCAATTCTTGCATCGTCACGCTCTCAAAGCCAAACTCATTTTGCAAGTCTTCATAATACTGACAGATTTCTTGTAACATTTTTATATTAGCTTCCATGTTCGCACCAAAATTATGCGGGTGAAACCAGAGATGGAAAACCTCTCCGTGCTTACTGGCGTGGCGCATTGCTTTTTTAATACGATGCAACTTCAGCGATTCTAAATAACGCGTTGGTTTCGCATATGGCCTTAAAAAACGACTAGAAGGAATATTCACCATGCCTTGATCCAAACAAGATTCAGGCGAAAAAGTATGATACCCCGAAATATTAACATATGCATCCATCAGCCTCAATGCACGATGTAGCTTGCTTTCACGCCCTTCTCGTTCACGATATAAATGGTGCTTTTCATTCCCACGAACAACATCCAATCCGTGCTTCTTTAATACCTCCAACAAGCCTGGATGAAATTGATTACGTGGAAAAATAAAACTCTTAGGCTGAATATTTTGCGCCTCCATCATTGCCAGTGCCGCTCGCGTATCCTTTTCAAACGTTTCCTCTGCATTCTTATTATCGAGACAGTAAAAATGGGAGAATGTATGCAGCCCTATTTCTTGGTGCTCTGTCGCACTTATTTGCTCAATCAAAGAAAGCGCATAGTGGGAAGGATCTTCCGACTCATTTTCACCAAGCGTTGTACATTCTTTCAGAAAGGGAGACATGTGCGACACTGATTTATCATCGAAATACTGCTCATTCAATTTGGAAATCGCCATTTTGGATGGTGCAAATAACGCACCCACCGTCGCCCAAGTAGCGTGAATCTGATACGCCTCAAAGGTTCGGAGCATATCTGGAATCGCTTTTCTCGCACCTAAAATATTGGTATCGTATACGTGATTTGTGTCCCAAGCATAGCTTCCCCATCGTAATTCAAAATCCAGGGATAGGACGAAATAACCGTTTTTCAAGAGGCTTTCCCTACCTTTTCTCATTTACTTTTGATTTTTTGTGTAATAGACCGTTTTGTAGCTATCGCCTCGATTTTTCCTACCGTTTAGCACCGCGCCGATCATCTTAATTTTGGATTGTTTAATCTTATCTAATGTCTGCACCGCATCACTTTGGTCTGTGTGCTCACTTCGCAAGACTAAAATCAGACCATCCACCATATTGCCAATGATTAACGGATCCACAACTGGCAAAACTGGTGGGGCATCAAATATCACAATATCAAACATATTCGAAACGATTTGTACAAACTCTTTCATCCTATTAGAAGATAGTAGCTCCGCCGGGTTTGGTGGAATAATGCCACTGGTAATCACGAATAAATTTTCATGCATCGTAATTTCTTGGAGGCACGCTTCTAACTTGCCTTGTCCAGCGAGATAATTGCTGAGCCCTAGTTCGTTGGAAAGACGCAACGTTGTGTGTACCGTCGGCCGTCTTAAATCTGCATCAATTAGCAAGACTTTATTCCCCTGTTCGGCAAAGGAAATGGCCAGATTCATCGAGATAAAAGACTTGCCCGCGCCTGGTTCTGGTGAGGTGACAACCATCGTGCGCAACCGTTCCGTGGAGGCAAATTGAATGCTCGTTCGTATGGTACGCAATTGCTCTGATGAAATCGAGTTGGATTCTTTTTGCATAATCGAGATATTTTGCTTCTTCTTTGACCTTAGTTTAAGTGGCATTATTTATTTCCCTTCTCTATTTGATTAACCGTTCCTAAAATCGGTAGTCTTAATAGTTGTTCAATTTCATCTTGCGTTTTAATCGTGTTATCAAACACTTCTTTTAGTACAATGATGATAAAACTGAGGAATAAAGCTGCGAGTAAGCCAATCGCCAGATGCATGTTATGATTCGGACTCGATGGTTTGGCGCTATCTTCCATGTAAGCTTTGGACAGAATCGAGACGTTATTCGACTTAATCAAATCACTCGTATAATCCACAAACATACTACTCACGGTATTCGCAATATCCACCGCGACGTGTGGGTCTTTGTTATTCACTTTGAGATTGATGACTTGCGAGTTGGAATCACTGGTCACCATCATCATTTTGGCAATATCATTGGATGTATATTGGGGGTATACTTTCGCCACTTCTTTCAGGAGCTGCTTGCTTTTTAAAATGACAGAGTAGGTGTTTACCATCTGAATATTCGCCTGCACCTCGGAACTTTGTGCATTGTCGGTTTCCTTTGCCTGTGTGACCAAAATTTGGGTCGTCGCGCTATATCCTTTTGGAATGACGAAGAAAGTCAGCGTGCCTGCTAGTAACAATCCTGCACAAGCTAGCATGATAATCAGTCGACTATTTCTTTTTATCGTTTGGAAAATAAGTTTTATATCCATAGTATCGATTCGTTCTCCTTTATCTCTTCATAATTTGTCGTATCTGCACAACATCTTGTTTTTTGATGAGTATCGCGTCGTACCACTTCGCTTCGGTATTTCGGATTAGCCAAATGAGGAAAACCCCGCCGGAAATGCTATAGGAAACAATCGATGCAAGCGCAGAACCAATCGTTCCAAAGAATGGCACAAGCGCAAAATTGAGGGCGATGTTCAGTAAAACCGTGATGAGTAGCGTCACAAAGTAGAAACGCCATTTCCCGTTTGCGATGAACAACGTCCCGATAATTTTCGTGTATACCATTGCAGGGACCGCCAAAAACATCAGGACCGTGATGCTGTAGGCACCGCTGAAACTTGCGCCAAACATAAAGGCAATGAGCCACTTGCCGCCTATAATCATAAGCAGTCCGAAGAAAAGCACGGAGATTGTCGCCATCCGAAGCGAGAATAGTAAAGCGTTGATATCATCGCGTCTTGCATTTTTATGCAACATAACTTCTTTAAAAATATCTGGAATCATCCACGCGTATTCGGCCAATTGCACGCCGGTACTATAGAGTCCAATGTCATAGAACGGAACATCCATCCAGCCGAGTAACACGATATCAATTCGGTAGTTAATCGAGATCAGAAACGTCGTCAGCATCGGCAACATACCAGCCACTAAAATACCTTGGAACGCTTTTTTCGAGCCGCCAAAATGGAAGTTTTTCAGGAGTACTTGGAGTGTGAAGCCAATTAAAATCACATTTTTGATGAGAAAGACCACTAAGACCAGACTCACGTTACTGTTGAAAAAGTAGAATAAGAGGACCGTGAAAAGAAGATTAGACACGGCGCCGATAATCGTAATGATACTATGTGACCGAATATCCTCTATCAAATTCAATTGGGAAAGCTGTAGGTTCAAAATACTGACAGAGATAAGAATCGCGACAAGACCGTAGTTTCCCATTCCGGATAGGAAGAAAAACAGGAGTGACATCGCAATGTATAGTATAAATTGGAGTAGGGACAATGTGATAAACACATTCCGATAATCGCGCCCTTTTCTCTTATATTCTGGATATACGAGCGAAATACCTAGATTTAACACCGTGGTCCCAATCGTCACCAAGTTAAAAAGATAACTGTATTCTCCTTTTAATTCAGGACCCAGAAAGCGGGTAAGGAGAATCATCGATAGCAAGCCCGTGATGATGACGATGCCTTTTTTGATTATTGTGATACCATATGCATTTTTAGCGATATTTCGAAGCGCCCTAAGCATCGCCTGGTTTTCCAATGAGCTTCGCTGGGACGCCGCCTATTTTACTTTTCGCAGGAAACGATTTCGTCACGACTGCACCTGCTGCAACAAGTGAATCCGCGCCAATTTCGACGCCATCGGTAATGACTGCTTTGCTGGCTATCCAACAACCTGAATGAATCCGGACGGGAGCCGGGATATAACCGCTCGTCATTTTGCCATTTAGAAACGCGTGTTGGGAGGTGACAATCACGCTCATCGGACCGATTCGAACATTGGTATCAATTTTCAGACCACCGACGCCATTTATCCAATTATTATGTGCGATATAAACATTATCTCCGATTTCAATGCGTTCGGGATTATTGATGATGACCCCACTCGCGATTCGAAAACCTTTGCCGCATTTTTTGAAGAACGGGCGCATCAAGAAGCCCCTAATTGCAACGGTTGGCGTGCAATTAGGCAAGATAGCTGTGATCAAATTAATCAAGTGAATGGGTACCGAATACCGAAGAAAACGGCCGGCTTGGTCTAATTTTTTATTCATATAAGGAGCTCCTTTGTTTACGTTTATAGATGATTTTTTGATTTAAAAAGTAAATGAGCAGGAATAAAACGAGGTTATAACTGATATCATTCACCAGATTCATTGTGTTCTGCCCCATCAAGAAACCGATACGTGCGGTTGAAATAGTCAAAAAATAGACGAGTTCAAGGTTTCCGACACGCTCAATTTGTGATTGGAAAAAGTAAGCCAAAGCCACAAAACTAACTGTAATAAGTGGCGCAAAGAGATAACCGAAGTAGAGATTTCCTTGTCCAATCATTGGTAAGATTTGCGATACGTTATCTTTAAAGAAATAGCGCTCATTGAAGTACAAAACGGAGAAGTCAATTGGCAAATCCTTAATGAAGATATTGACACCGATCATCGGCCTAAAAATATCATAGAACAAGACAGACAAATGGCTAGCCTCGGGAAACATGCTTTTCATTTCGATGGCCATCGCCACATTGTATGGCCCGCCAAGGTAGACTTGCATCGTGTCCGTGAAATCAATCAATTGGCTAGCCTCACCTGACACAGATACGATTTGCCGAACAGACGCAATCAGTACAACGACGAATGTTACAACAGAAACGATGAGAATGGCTGCTTTTTTGAAATGGCTTGGAAATAGTTTCTTGAAGACAAACAGGGATGTGATTGTGCAGAGAATGATATCCGTTCGATTCGTCCCTGCAAAGATACCGATATTCAACACCATCACGGCAACCGCGGCATACACATAATACACCTGCCCTTGTGCCTTATATTTTTCACAACAAACCCAGATAATCAAGAGTGCAACAATTTGTTTCGCAATCATAAACATGTATAGTGCGAAGTAAGATGGAAGAGATAATGTTTGGAGAACACCGACAACCCGGTCCGTCGGTATGAGAAACGATATACTATTTAAGGCGCCTGGCACAATGAACACGCCTAGAAAACCGACGATCGCGAATAGTATATAGAAAAAAATCGATGGACTACGTGTCAGTGCTTTTTCAGGTAATGGATTTTTCTGTTTGCGTTTTTTTCGTATCGCATCAAAAATCACAATCGCAACAGTCACGACGATAAGCTCGTATAACATGAGTTTCAAAGCCAAGTCATAGCTGTGTGCCATAGGTGGTACGGGCGACCTGCCTCCATAATAACTCGCGTACACGATGAAAAAAGGAAGCACAACGTAACGCATAAAAGCAAGCGCCGTAAAAACGAGATTAAACATTTTAAAATCGTAGACAAGCGAGCGAACGAAGACAAAACTGGCTGCAAAGAGAAACAACAGTGGCAAAAATGGTAACAGTTCGTACCCTGGTTCTCTCTCATGCAAACTAATGAAAATGAAGCTAAAAAGCGAGAGAAGACCAATGACTGTCACACCTGAAAATTCAAGGAGTCGCTCTTTAGAAATGGATTTCACTTAGATTCACCTGCTTGGATTAAGAATTTAGCGACGGTTTGAATGACACGATGCTGTTCATTCGATGTCATTTGAGTCGCAGATGGTAAACAAAGACCACTTTCAAACAGGCGTTGCGCATTGCTTATATTGACATTAGGATCTTCGGCAAAAAAGCGATTCTTCTGGAAAACAGGTTGTAAGTGAAGCGGCTTCCATAATAAACGACCTTCCATTCCAGCTGCATCCAACGCTTCCTTCAATTGAAGCGGGTGGACTCCTTCCATTTGAATCGTAGACAACCAGCGATTCGAAAAAGTACCAGCTATTTCTTGTTGGCATGTAATACGTGGAAAATTACTAAACGTTTCCATATACCGCGTAAATCCTTCCTTATACCGTTCAAAAATGAGCCTTTTCTGGTTAATCCGCTCCTGTAACACTTCCATTTGACCACAACCGATACCTGCGGAAACATTGCTTAGTCGGTAGTTATAACCAATTTTTTCGTGTTGATAATATGGGGCAGGATCTTTCGCTTGTTCGGATAAGAACTTGGCTTCTTGTGCCCATGCTTCATTTGCCGAGACTAGCATACCACCGCCAGAAGTTGTAATAATCTTATTCCCGTTGAAAGAATAGATACCGATATCACCGATTGTTCCTGTTTGCACGCCTTGGTATAGCGAGCCCAGGGATTCGGCTGCATCTTCAACAATGGGAACTTTGTAGGCTTTGGCCAACGCCATAATTTCCGTCATTTTCGCAGGCTGTCCGTAAATATGCACGACGATGATAGCTTTTGGTAACTGATTGTTTTGTTTCGCATCTAGTAAAGCTCGTTCCAGCGCAATTGGTGACATGTTCCAAGTCTCCAGCTCCGAATCAATGAATACTGCTTGGGCGCCTTGATAATGAATCGGATTTGCCGAAGCAGCAAACGTGAAGCTTGGACAAAAAACGGTATCTCCTTGCGTCACATCAAGCAACTGTAACGCCAAGTGAATCGCGGCTGTTCCCGAACTCGTAGCTGTCGCAAATTCGGCACCAGTGTAATCGCGTACCTTTTCTTCAAATAAATCTACATTGGGGCCGACTGGTGCAATCCAATTTTCCGCAAATGCTTTTTTAATATAATCCATTTCTTTCCCACCCATATGGGGAATGGCTAGTGGAATTCTTTTCATTGATTGCATCGTCTCCTTACTTTTTGCTACCTTCAAATGGTGGCGTTGTCGCGTAACCGTCTCGTGCAATATCTTCGATGAACAGTACTTTTTTTATCGTGCGCACCAAGATGTGGATGTCTTGTTGGATTGATAGCCGTTCCACATAGCGTATATCCCAGACGAATTTCTCCTGCCAACTAATCGCATTGCGTCCGTTCATTTGCGCCAGTCCCGTCATCCCAGGTTTCACAAGATGCCGTCTTCTTTCCTCTTCCGAATAGAGTTCCAAATATTCCACAAGTAACGGCCGCGGCCCAATAAAACTCATATCCCCTTTTAAAACATTCCAACATTGCGGCAACTCATCTAAACTTGTCTTTCGCAAAAAATTTCCTAGTTTTGTAATCCGTTGTTCATCTGGCAAAAGTACGCCTTGTTCATCCCGCGCATCGGTCATCGTTTGAAATTTGTAGATCCAAAAAATGTGATCTTCTTTTCCAACGCGTTGTTGCTTATATAAAACATGCCTTTGTGTCGCGAACAACGCTAGACTGATCAATAAGAGTGGCATTGAAAAAATCAGAAGACAGATACACGCTCCTAAAATATCAAGAACTTGCTTTATGTGCCCATACATTCGCTTCTCCCCCTTTTAAATACACGTCTTTCATTCGCTCCCACATCTGCTCAGATTGGAACTCCAAAATGACGCGTTTTTTGCCGTTAAAAGCATAACGTTCTCGCAAAGTTTCATCGTTTTTTAGCGTAGTAATCGCTGCTTGAATCGCCGAGCTGGATCGTGCTGGAATGAGTATGCCGGTTTCTTGATCCACCATCGCATCTCTTATCCCTGTCACATCTGTGCCAATCACCGCAAGTCCTGCCGCCGCCGCCTCTAAACAAACGTTCGAAAAACCTTCGCGGTAAGACGGAATCACAAAGACATCCATCATGTTGTAATAGGGCGCAGGATTCGGAAGGAAGCCTGTGACATGAATATTCGGATGGCTTCGAATCATATCCACCGTCTCTTTTTTCAAGCCGTGTTGGTCGTCGAAATCGCCTACTAATAATAAATTCATGTCTTCTGCGGCAAGAAAAGCGGCGATTAACTCTTCGATTCCCTTGTCTTTCGTAATTCTGCCTGTAAACCCAATCACAAATTGCGATTTATCGAAAACATAGCGAACTGTTTCTTGGCGTTTCACTGTAAAGTCTGCCAAATGAATCCCGTTACTGCTCCCTTTTCCTAAAACTTGCATCTTGGAAGTTCCTTGAATCTGCAACGCTTTACATGTCGTAATCAAACTCGGACTAATCGCTATTACTTTCGTGGACAAACCAATAATCAGCTGCTCGATCAGCCACAATAATGTTCGAAGTTTGCCTGTCGCTGTTTCCATTCGCAATCCGCGTAACGTATAAATCCGCGTTTTCGTTTGCGTGAGGAATGCCGCGATACTTCCTAACAAAGCCGCTTTTGGCGTCCCCACATTCGATATGTCCGGCCGTACTTTTCGGAAAACACGAATCATCTGGATCAATGCTTTCATGTCTTTCCAAACCGATATTTCCCGCGCCATTGCCACATGATGTACTGTCACTCGACCACCTCGTTTCAACGCCTCTGAACTTTCTCCTTTTGCCACTACTAGGTGAACATCAAATCCCTGCCGTACCAAGTAATCTAGTTGCCCATTCAAAAGCCGTACACTGATATCCGCTGTGACTGCAATGAGTAGCTTCGTCATCACAAATTCCAGCTATACGAACGAGAATTTTCCAACGCTTTCTTTAAATCCACTAGCATGCTTGACTCATCTTTCAAAATACCGCGTACGAGCTTACCATTTTCCGCCACAAACGTTTCATGTGGCACTGCCAAAATTACGACATCTGAGTCTTCTAATTCTGGGTAACTCGCCATTTCCAGCCCGTATTCTTTCGCCACTTCCTGCTCATTTGCCAACGGATCGTACACGTGCACCTGCATCCCGAACGACTTGAGTTCCTGAATCAAATCGATAACCTTCGAATTTCGGATATCTGGCACATTTTCCTTAAACGTCAAACCAAGCACGCTCACTTTTAGCTCACAAATATTTTTCTTTTGTTGCAGCAACTCTTTCACGATTTCTTGTCCAACAAACCCTGCCATACTATCATTCACTCGGCGTCCAGCCAAAATGACTTCTGGATGGTAACCAACCGACTCCGCTTTGTGTGCCAAGTAGTAAGGATCCACGCCGATACAATGTCCGCCAACCAAGCCTGGCTCGAATTTCAAGAAGTTCCATTTCGTTCCCGCTGCTTGAAGGACTTCGTGCGTATCAATATCCAGCGCGTGGAAAATGCGAGACAGTTCATTCATCAACGCAATATTTAGATCTCGTTGCGTATTTTCAATCACTTTCGCGGCTTCTGCGACACGAATTGATGAAGCTTTATACACTCCAGCCGTCACAACCGAAGCATATACATCCGCAATGATATCCGTGATTTCCTCTGTTTGTCCCGCTACGACTTTTTGAACGGTTGTAAAGGTGTGAATTTTATCGCCTGGATTAATCCGTTCTGGAGAATAGCCAACAAAGAAGTCCTCGCCACATACAAGCCCAGAGTAACGTTCCATAATCGGCACACACTCATCTTCGGTCGCGCCTGGATATACGGTCGATTCAAAAACCACAATTGTTCCTTTTGCCATGTTTTCCCCAATCATTTGCGATGCTTTATGCAAAATCCTCATGTCTGGTTGATTACTCTCATTGATTGGCGTTGGCACTGCAACAATGATAAAATTACAATCCGCTAATCGCGCTGCCTGACTCGTGAACGCAATATCCGTCACAAATAAATCTTCCGGCGTGACTTCTCCCGTATCATCGACTTTGTTTTGAAGTGCCGCAATACGCGCTTCGTTGATATCCACACCAATGACTGGCATTTCTTTACCAAACGCCACTGCTACCGGAAGACCTACATATCCAAGACCTAAAACACCAAGTTTTAATTCATTCATTTATTTTGTCCCTCGATCCAATTCATAAATTTTTGATAATGCTGTTCACGTTTTGCTGTTAGTACTTGTTTCGAAAATTGCAGTGATTTTATATAATTACGCTCGATTTGTTCCTCATATAGCGCATGATTTTCAGTTAACGTTGTAATAATGGCCGCTAATTCCGCGTCATTTTCACTTTCAAATTGCATCGCTTGTTCAGCCAATTCTTTCATACCACCGACACTCGAAGTAATAACCGGGCATCCCATCGCCATCGCCTCAATCACAGAACGTCCTTGCCCCTCGGTGCGACTCGGTTGGAGATAAATATCCACATCGGCGAGCCAATCAAATACTTCATCTGACGGCTTTGTCCCGCAGAAATCCACCATGCCTTCTAGACCGTTTTGTACAACAATCCGTGTCCATTTACTACTGGCACCACTGCCTAGGATTCGAAATTCAAAATCGGGAAGCTCTTTTTTGATACGTGCCAGTGCTCGAATAGCCACATCGAGACCCTTATACTGCGAATCGAGAGATCCCATCATCCCAAACACGATTTTTTTATTTAAGTCTCTATTTTTTCTTTCCATCAATAATACGGCTCTTGAAATATCGGGTAATTCTGTGTTGGAGCAACTGGTCTCGGTTCCTTTAGTTGGATATAGCTTTTGTAGTTCTTTCTTCGTAATATATAAAGCAAATGGTGCTTGTGCGACAGTCTTTTCCATCGTTCTTTTTGCAATCGGCGCGTATAATTTCGCCTTAAAACTCCCATGTAATCGGTAGGTTTCACTTGGATCGCCAACGACTTCGACGGCATACGGTTTCCCTAATTCTCTTGCCACTTTGACAGCTAAAAAACCAATTTGGGAAGGCAATCGTGCAATGACAGCGTCTGCTTGACGTACCGCTTGTCGCATCGCTTGAATTGCTGGATTGCTTGGCATAAAGTACGCGTAACCACTTGCATTAGGAATCGCCGTAAACGACACCCGTTCGCCACTCGAAACACTATATCCCCGCGCTTCCTCTGTCAGTGGGTATAACCGACAAGCCACCGTCAATGTGTCACTATGCGTTAAATAACGTTGCCATGTCTCATATGGAAAGGCCGTTTTTGACAGCACATCCTCCCCACTCGTATAAAATTTATGATCATATGCGAATAACCAGTTCACTTGCCATCATCTCCTTACGCTCTCTGTACTTGTTTACTCGTTAATCCGCATATCGCATCCAATAACTCGCCTTCTGACAGGTGTCGATGCTCCTCTGATAAACGAATCAGTTCTTTCACATCAAATGGAACCGTCTTGCCGATATGAATTTTCTCCGATATTTGTTCTTGATGAATCTCATCTGCGTCCAACAATTCCTCATGTAGCTTTTCACCAGGCCTAATGCCCGACTCCACAATCGCAATATCTTGTAGCGAATAACCCGAAAGTGCAATCAAGTTTTGCGCCAAATCCATAATTTTTACCGATTCGCCCATATCCAAAACATAGATATCTCCACTTGTAGCGAGTGACCCTGCTTGGAGTACCAACGATGCCGCCTCTGGGATCGTCATAAAATAGCGCGTCATCTCACGATGCGTCACCGTCACCGGTCCGCCCGCCTTAATTTGCTTTTTGAAAAGTGGAATCACACTGCCACGACTACCCAACACATTCCCAAACCGCACCACAGAAAAATTACACGTCGTCGCTTGATCTGCCATCGTTTGGATATACATCTCCGCTAACCGCTTCGTGCGCCCCATATTATTCACAGGCTTCACCGCTTTATCCGTCGATACCATCACGCACGTCTCCGCCTGAAAAGCTTCTGCCATATCCGCCACATTTTTCGTTCCAATAAAATTATTTTTAAAGGCACTACGTAGTGAGCGTTCCATCAACGGTACATGTTTGTGCGCCGCCGCATGGTAGACAATCTCAGGTTCATATTTTGCAAAAACAGCACGTAATTCATCCTGATCTTGAATATCCGCAATAACAGGCTCGATTCGGTCATTTTCTAAATCCATAACCAGTTGATAAATACTATTTTCTCCATGTCCCAACGCAATCAATTTTTTCGGTGCGAGTTTCAATAACTGTTTGCAGAGCTCCGAACCAATCGAACCACCTGCGCCCGTTACTAACACCGTCTTCCCAGTGATTTGCGATAACAGAAGCGCCTCATCTAGCTTGACTTGTGAGCGTCCCAACAACTCCAGCATCGTCACCTCTTCTAACGCTTTAAAAGAATCGTTTTGCGTGATTAATTCGCGAATACCCGGAATCGATTTCACCGTGACCTGTTTCGCCATACCCGTTTGAATGATCGCCTCTCGTTTACTCGCGTCCATATCAGAAATCGCAATGACAACCATCTGAATATTCAATCTTGTAATCATGTCGCCTAATCTTTCTAATCCACCTAAAACAGGATAGCCATGAAACACCGCGTCCCATTTCGTTTTATTATCGTCCAAAAAACCAGCAAGGGTATATTGCTCTGGATAATCTTTTACAAAAGAAGCAAGGACATTCATGCCCAGTTCCCCTGCGCCAACAATCAAGATTTTTTTTCGTGTGCTCGGAATGTTTTTCATTCGATTTGCACCTTTCGCATGTTATTTTTGGATTGCTAATTTCCACGTCGCTGTTACTGCTTTGTGATCCGGATCAATATACGTCACACTGAATGGAGCCGAACCCTTGACCATAAAATAGCCAGCGCCTTTATCGCTTGTTCCCGTTTCGATTTCTTTCCCGTAGTTTTCACCAGGATAGACATCCAGCAACTCGCCTTCTTTATTCTTTACTTCCAAGTTAATAGCTGTGAAACCTTCTGTATCCGCCGTAGGATTGCTTAATTCGAAAGACAATTTCAAAACGCTATCCTTCTTGCCTTCTGTTTCGAGCAATTGCGCTTTTGTAAACGCGATACGCAAGCCATCCACATCTACCACATCATGAAAACCGTATGTGGCTTTACTGTCTGCTTTTAGCTCTTTTTTCTTCGTTGTTTCTTGCTTGCTATCTTCCGTTTTCTTGGTATCATCTGGATTAGAACATCCCAATAAGGTAATGCTCGCCACCATGACCGTACATATGAGCGTGACTACTTTTTTCATGTATTGTATATCTCCTTCGTTTAAAAATGGGCGAGGTGACTGAAAAACGCTCAGCCCCTCCCCCCATTTTTCGTTACTTATATCCTGAAATTTCATCTAGATGCTTTTTCTTTCTTTATTCAGCCGCTGGAGCTTCTGTAACAGTTGTTTCAGCGAATGAGGTATACGTGCTATTTTCTTTCAGTTCTACTTTGATGACTTGTCCTACTGTTACTCCGCTTATGAAGTAGCTGTAGTTTCCTTGCGCGTCTGCTGTGATAACAGTTTTCGCTTTACCATCGACGCTAACTTTCAATTTACCAGATGATATCGTTTTACCAGTAACCATTGTGTCTGCATTTGTTAGCGCGTTGATTGTTACTTGACCTGCTTCTGATTCTGAGATAACTGTTCTTTCTACGAATTCTTCATATTTACCTGTTTCTGTATTTCTTAGTTCGATTTTAATAACATCCCCTGTTGCTACAAGGCCGATAAGATATGTGTAATTACCTGCTGCATCAGCTACTGTGACAGATTTAGGAACACCATTGATACTAATACGAACGGTTTTACCAGCTGGTGCTTTCCCAGTAATCGTACGATCTGTATCTAAAATTGGGTTCAATGAAAATTCTGCTTTGACAATTTTTTCAGTTGCAAGTAGATATTGTGTACCTACACGTACATCTACTTTTACTACATCGCCGCCAGTTAGAACGCCTACGTTATAAGAATACTTACCATCAGCGGTCGCGACTGTATTTGCTTTCACTACACCATTCACACTAATGCGAACGGTATAGCCAGCTGTAGCTTCCCCAGAAACAAGACCCTCTGGTGCTTTCAAATCATCTAATGTCAATAGAAGACCTGGTATTTCACCAGAAACAACAACTGATTTTGATGTGTCATAAGCTCCTGTCAACGAATTACGCATCTCAACTTTCACTTCTGTTCCAGCTACTAATGCGCCAGTTGCATACGTATAATTACCTGTTGCATCAGCTGTGACAACTGCTTTTGCTACACCATTTATGCTAATACGTAATTTTGCATTTGGTGTTGCTGTTCCTGTTATTTTGTTATCAGCAATCGTCATTTCATTGACTACTAATTCTATTGCTACAGCATCTGCTACTGTAATACTTACTGTTTTAGCAACATTGGCACCAAGTAGTACTTCTGCTTTTACAACGTCACCTTTCACTAAATAGCTACTTAGGTAACTAAAATCACCTGCTGCATCTGCTGTTACTGTTGCTTTCAATACACCGTTAATACTTACACGAACACGGTGGTCTGCTAACGTTGTTCCAGTAATATACATATCTGAAGCTGTCATTTCATTTAAAACAAGGGCAACTGATTCTTCTGTAACTACAGTTGTTCCTACGTATTTACTATCTGTCAAATAAGAACCGTTTGGTCCAACATATTGTACTTCGATCGTTGTTCCAGCTGCTAAATTCCCTGTGTAGTAAGAGAATGAACCGTCTGCTCCAACTGTCAAAATTGTTTTAGGAGCTCCATTAATAATTAATTTCACTTTAGACGCTGGGAATTGTGACACATCGATTGTTCCTGTAACAGTAACGTCAGAGATTGTCATCGGATTAATTACCGGTTGTGGTAAACCGACAACGGTTACTGTAGTTGCTTCACTTGCTACGCTATAAGCATTTTTAAGTGTTACTGCAATGTTGGAATCAGCTGCTTGTGCAGGGATAACGATAGAGAAATCGCCATTCGCATTCACTACACCAGTTTTCTCTGTTCCGTCTGCTAATTTGACAACAACTGTCATACCAGCTTGACCTTTACCAGTAACTTTTGTATCTACTGCTGTTACGCTGTTTACTGTTGGTGCATTTGGAGCTACTAAATTAGCATTTAATTGTGCTTGTGCTTTATCTAGATCTGCTTGTAATGCTGCTTTTACTGCTGGATCTGTTACTTGGTCGATTAAAGCTTGCGCCGCATCGATTTCGGCTTGTGTCAATCCGATTTTCGTATCACCAGCCGGGTTTTGATAGGCAAATAGGGCGTTTACTGCCGCACGTGCTTTATCTTGCGCTGCTTGTTCTGCAGCTTTTACTGCGTCTAATTGGTCTTGTGCTTTATTTAAGTCTGCTTGTAATGCTGCTTTTACGGTTGGATCTGTTACTTTGTCAACTAAAGCTTGCGCCGCGTCGATTTCCGCTTGTGTTAATCCTGTTTTTGCATCGCCGGTTGGATCTTGGTTTGCAAATAGTGCATTTACTGCTGCACGTGCTTTATCTTGTGCTGCTTGCTCTGCTGACTTGTCTGCGTCTAGTTTCGCTTGTGCTTTATCTAAATCTGCTTGTAGTTCTGCTTTTTTCGCTGGATCTGTTACTTGGTCGATTAACGCTTGTGCTGCCTCAATCTCAGCTTGAGTAATACCAGTTTTTAGATCACCAGTTGGATTTTGGTTAGCAAATAAGTTGTTTACTGCTTCGCGTGCTTTATCTTGTGCTGCCTTATCCGCATCTAGTTGTGCTTGTGCTTTATCTAAGCTTGCTTGTAGTTCTGCTTTTTTCGCTGGATCTGTTACCTTGTCGATTAACGCTTGCGCTGCATCGATTTCGGCTTGTGTTAATCCTGTTTTTGCATCCCCAGTTGGATCTTGGTTCGCAAACAAGTTGTTTACTGCTTCTTGTGCTTTGTTTTGTGCTGCTAATTCTACTGCATTTGCTGCATCTAGTTGGTCTTGTGCTTTATTTAAGTCTGCTTGTAATGCTGCTTTTTTCGCTGGATCTGTTACTGCATCGATTAATGCTTGTGCCGCATCAATTTCGGCTTGTGTTAATCCTGTTTTTGTATCGCCAGTTGGGTTTTGATTCGCGAATAAATTATTTACTGCTTCGCGCGCTGCATTTTGTGCTGCTAATTCTGCTGCATTTGCTGCGTCTAGTTGGTCTTGCGCTTTATTCAAGTCTGCTTGCAATGCTGCTTTTTTCGCTGGATCTGTTACTTTGTCGATTAAAGCTTGCGCCGCATCGATTTCCGCCTGTGTTAATCCAGCTTTTGTAGCACCAGTTGGATCTTGATTCGCAAATAAGTTATTAACCGCTTCACGTGCTTTATTTTGCGCTGCTAGTTCTGCCGCATTCGTTGCGTCTAATTGTTGTTGCGCTTTATTTAAGTCTGCTTGTAACGCTGCTTTTACTGTTGGATCTGTTACTTGGTCGATTAAAGCTTGCGCCGCATCGATTTCCGCTTGTGTCAATCCTGTTTTCGCATCACCAACTGGGTTTTTCCCAGTAAATAGATCATTGACTGCTGCACGTGCTTTATCTTGTGCTGCTTTCTCGATAGCTGCTTTTTCTGCCGCTATGAGTGCATCTACTTGTTGTTGCGCCTTATCAATGTCCGCTTGCAATGCTGCTTTTGTTTTAGGGTCAGTTACTTCATCCACCAAAAGTTGCGCTGCATCAATTTCCGCTTGTGTTAATCCTGCTTTTGCATCATTCGCTGGATTTTGGCTCGTAAACAAGTTGTTCACAGCTATACGTGCTTTGTCCTCTGCTTCAACTTGCTTAGGATCTTTTACAAAATAACCACCTTCAATACGACCAACTTTACTCGTATCAAAGTTTTTCGTGATATCTGCATTGTTCGTAACAAGGTTCGTTTGTTTTGGCCCTGCATAACCACTTAATGTGAACTTAGCCTCTAATGGCCCTTGGTATGAAAAAGTTGGTTCCTCAAGTGTTGTTTTACCGCGTTCCCATGTGCTAACGCCAATAGTAGAATTGATGACCATTGTTGTTGCATTCGCTTCACTACCTAACGCACCATTTCTTGTGTTTGTAATAGAGAAATTAGCACCGTCTTCAATAACTAATTCTTTACCTGTTGTCAAAGTAGAAGAAGAACCTTGCGAAACCGCAATCAGTGTTGCTCCACTTTTCACAAAAAGAGAACTATTGTAGAACATTGCTCCCTGTACATCTGTTGCTGTCGACTTAACATCTAATGTAGAGCCTGAATTTAGTGTTGTTGTACTTGTGTTGTAAGTTGCGATAGCATCACGAGCTGATGTTGCTTTGACAGTACCATTGTTGGTGAAATTAACTTCATCCAATCTGATAGCTTGCCCTACCGTAGAGCTTACATTTAGTTGTGCACCTTCTGCGACAGTAAGAACACTGCCTCTTGTCGTATGAAGTGCACCGCGATCTCTGGCATATCCACCACCATCGATATTTACTACTGCGCCACTTTCGATAGCAATATTTTTCGCCCACACGTTGTAGTTGTTATTACCACTAAGTTGCGTAATGTTGTTTGTACCTTGAAAGACAATAGAACCAGCCTCTAGTCTTGCAAAGGCTCTATTACCTTCACCGGTTGCATTATTAATCGTGTGCGTTCCAGCTATAGTACTCCATAGGAAACCATTCGTACCACTGTTTTTGATTGTGATATTATTTATTGATGTTTTTGCATTTGCTTTTGTCACACGAATATTTCTAGTATTCATATCCAGAGAATAGCCTTCACCATGAATATTTTTCTCATCAATTGCTATACTAAAATCCGCGCCTTCCATTTTTAAATCTGCTTGTAGATAAATATCTGTTGTTGTCGTATTCTGAAGCTCTGACTTAAATGTAGCCCAGTCACTTACATAGACGTCTACTGCATCAACGCTCGGATTCGTAATCCCCTCATTTGCGAGTGTATTCATTGGCAAAGTACTGATACTTGTCAATACCATAGCACTTGCTAAAAATAATTTTAAAGACTTATTTAATATTTTTGATTTTTTTGACATTTTTCTTTTTCTCCCTTCAAACTCTTCTGTATCTGGTAACCCATCTTTTTAAATATTCTCCTCCACGATAAGATTTAAGTTTTTTATGGGCTGGGCGAACTTATAAACCCGAAGCAACTGTTTCAAAACGAAGAACTCGATTGCCGTTTAGTTGCACTATTTGATGTGTGTTCTCTAACTCCTTTAACTTACTCTTAGCCGTTCGTGACGTAATCTGACAACACTTCGCAAGTAACGCATAATTCACGAATTTCGGAATATAGTATCCTTCTTTGCCTTTTTTGGAGAGCCTGCGAATGACATCCCTTATCCTTTCATCTGTTCCCTTAGTTAACATTTTTGAATATTGAAAAAAATTATCTTCTAACCGTTTCATATTATCAATTAAAAGATCTGGGAAAAATGGGTGCTTCGATATTTCTTGTAATACTATTTGAGCATCAAAAATCTCTAATGTCACATCTCCGAGTGCTATATATTCATAATCGTTCGACTGAAAAACATTATGGAAAACACAATCATCTTTTGTCCATATCGCATTAATTGTATTCTTATCTGTTTTCGAATTAGTAATTTGTTGAAGTAACTTTCCCTCTATAATATGAATGATTTTCCCAGTCTCATCAAAAAGTGAAGTTTGACCATGTTCCAGTACTTTCACATCGTAATAGTCTTTATATCGTCGCTTCCAATTAGACTTTTGCAATAATGTTGCTAGTAAATTAGGCTCTCTTAGTAACAGCCCATGGACTGTAAGAAAATCCATCCTCGTAACCTCCCTTTCGTTTAACTACTCATTTAGTATATAATTTCAACATGTGAACTAATAGTGTGTTAAAAGTGCTTTTTTCGTAAAGAATATTTCTTTTTATATAGTAATTTTCCTTTTCCTAGCTGTCGTGTGTAGATGTATCTAGGTAGCGTCTTATTCCATGCTATTTTTGTCTAAACGGTGAATGTTCTCTTCGTGGTATACCTCATGATAGCATCATAAATCGCAAAAACCCCATATATTCCAGAAAACTTATCCTTTTCACGATATCTTTGGAAACTACTTAAAGTTTGCTTTTTGACCTCAATAGCTCCTATACTTAATTGTTTATTCCTACAAAATTGTCGGACTAAGATTTGTCTAATACAAAGGAGAGTGCTTTTCATGCAAAAAATATTGACTAAATCAGATTATAGACAACTACGTTTAATAAGTTTATTGTTTTTCAAAAATGAGTATGTTTCTAAAAAAGAGGCCGCGAATTATCTTGAAATAAGTGAATTAACATTGAACAAAGATATCACTGGAATAAACAACTTTTTCTCTGAAGAAACTTTAGAAATTCAAACATACAAAGCTAAATGGATTTTCTTATCACGAGATAATAAAACAAACTTCTCCCTGATAACAGCAACGATGATTTATAACAGCCAAGCCTATCGAATCGCATTATCTACGTTAAATGAGGATAAAGAAACCCCTACAAGCTTTGCAAATAAAGAGTATATTAGTAAATCCCTCATCTATAACAAACTAGAAGAATTGGATAATTTGCTAGCTGAGAATAGATTAATTCTAAACAAAACACCCATTGAAATTCTGGGAAATGAGTTATCTATCCGATTTTTTTATTTCCATATATTTGATAGATCCAACCCTCGCTCAGGCTGGCTATTCAAAGAAATACCCAGAGAACAAATCTATACTTATATTTATAAAATGGAAAAATTCTTAGGAGTACGCCTGTCCCCCATAGCTAAAAATGATTATGCAATCGCCATAGGTATCCATCTTAAAAGAATCCAAACCAATCATCCTTTAGACCTTACCGAAAAACAACTCATATATTGGCAACAGATTATCCACTTTTTTGAAATCGAAAAAATGGATTTTACCGATTTAGAAAGCCTCCTTTCACAGAAAATTACATTGAACGAAAGATCAATTATTTATTTATCTCTATTTCTCGTTTCCTTTACCTATTCAAAAACTGAATCTTTGAATAGGATTTTAAATTACTACAAGACATTTCGTCCCATGCGCTATAAAGCAGCAGAAGAACTTGTAGGACTTTCCAATGTAGATGAAAAAGACTCCAAATTTGTAACAGCAAACTTACTCAGCTTCTTTGGAAAATATACTCTCGTCGGTAAAACGGCGTACATCCTTGAAATCGAGGAATATGAGAATAAAAATAAAATAAATCAGATTGATGAACAAAAAATAGAAAAAAAACTACTGGAAGTAAGCACATACTCGAAGGATTTAGAGTTTATTCGCGAAAATATGAAAGCCATTTTGCCCTATGTGCACGAACTGCTCAATATTTCTTCACTACTGAGTCAACAACATGAGAAACTACATTTAAAAGTGATTTCTAAGCATGGTTATATGTGGGAAGAACTTTTAAGATACCAAATTAGGCAGAACTTTTCTGAAGAATATCTTGTTTTTTCAAATAATAATAACGTACTGGATGATATCGATTGCGACTTGATTATCACGGACTTTCCAATTTCAGAAAAAACGTCAGTCGAGATACTAACCTGGAATTCACCACCGACAAACCTAGATTTTGAGATGCTGCGAAACTTTATTAAATAAAAATCTAGGCACCAAAAAAAAGCCAAAATCTTTTATCCGAGATTCGGGCTTCTTTCTGGTGCAGTATATGTATTTAATAAAAATGTTACATATAATTTTAGTTTTTCTATATTTTTGTGGAAAACTCCAATTTTATAAATGATTCATGCTAAATTAGATATACGAGTTAAGGACGAAATATAACTAGTCCAGTGAGCGCGCACCAAATATTGGAGGGATACTATGCAAAAATTTTTAACATTTTTATTAGATGACGCAATTATGCCAATTAAGAGTGAACAGCAGTATCTTCATAAGGGTGATAAGTTAGATTTAGAAGATGCTATAAGTAAATCTCACTATATTTTTGGTATTTCTGATGGAATAATTGCAGTCCACAGAGGTGATACTATCCTTGATTTTTCAACAACAGATCATTTTATTGGCTTCTATACAGATAACGATTCTCCCATGCACGGCGAAGTGTTATCGAAAACCGCGACAGTTTGGAAATTTGAACTACAAGATGTTTTCGCTAAAATATCACTTACTAGAAACGGTTTTTTACTATATAACAAACATGCTATGAACATACACGACAGCCTCATGAAAAAAATAAGTATCATGAAATTGAATAATCCTAATAAACTGATTCTATCTTTACGCTGGCTAGCATCACGTTTTGGAGAATCCTCGACAGACCAAGAAGCCCGCAGATTGCCAGTATTCTTCACAAAAAAGATTCTCTCAGATTATACAGGGATTCGATTGTCTAGCCTTACACTTACTCTAAACAAGCTACACGATGAAGGAAAAATTATGTATAGTAGACGCGTCATTTTAGTCTACGCTTAAAAAAGCGCTAAACCAGTCCCTACAAATTGGTTTAGCGTTTATTTTCATTTCACATCATAATCATATCATACGATCCCGTCTGCCGTGTCACAACCAACTCTGAGCCGCCACCAGTCCGCTTCATCTCCCGGTGGAAATCACGATGCTGCTTCATCCATACCGTAAACTGCTCCTTCGACGCCCAGCGCGACACATTCATCACCGTCGACTTCCGCGCGCCTTCCTTCAACCAAACCTCATATCCTAAAAAACCTTCAAATTCGGCCATTTCTTCACGATGATGCGCCACAGATTGCAACATTTTCTCCTTATTACCAGTTTCAAACTCAATACTCACTGTCTCAATATGCATAACGCCACCTACTCTTTCTCACTGATAATCATTATCAATGATGTTTTCTCTATTCTAATGGACACCCCTTTGCCTGTCAACTAATTCATACAGTGATTTCTATACAAATGCAACAACTTGGGTTAGAATAAAAGAGACGTATCCTATACTAAAGAGATTGGAGTGACCGAAATATGTTGATTAAAAATCTTTGCATCCCTAAAATCAACCTAACGACCATTACCGAAACCGCAACACTCAAAGAAACGCTGGACATTTTGGAAGAAGCCGGCTATCGTTGCGTTCCCGTTCTAGATAATAAAGGCGAGAAATTCATCGGGAATATTTACAAAATGCATATTTATCGTCATGCCGCAAATGGAGGTGACTTATCAGATCCAGTCACAAGTCTCATCAAAAACCAAACGAAACATATTGGCATTAATTCTTCTTTTTTCGAGGTTTTCTTCACAATCAAAGAACTGCCATACATTGCGGTCCTAAATGAACAAGGCGATTTTTACGGTATTTTAACACACGGTAAATTGCTCGGTGTTTTGCAAGACGCTTGGAATATCGATTCAGGGAGCTACGTTCTAACCATCGCAACCGGTGAAGTCCCTGGCTCTCTAACCAAAATCACAAAAATTATCGACAAGCACACAACGATTGCCAGCCTGATTACGATGGATTCTCAAGTAGAAGACTACATCCGCCGCGTTCTCGTGACGTTACCCGCAGGCATCACAGAAGCAGAAAAAGACACGATTGTCGCCAACCTTGAGCGAAAAGGGCTACGCGTCATCGAAGTCGAACATTTGAAGCTCAGTAAATAAACAAGATATAGATACAAAAGTCGGGTCAACAGATTCGGCTTTTTGTATGCGCAAAAAATTATTTTCCCAAACCCCTTGAATATTCCCGAAACTACCTCTATAATTATCTTATTGAGAATAGTTTTCAATTACAGGAGGTTTAAGGATGAAAAAGAGAAGATTAACAGCACTTCTACTCGTTGTTTTAACGTTAGGACTAGTACTTGCAGCATGTGGGGGTTCAGGCTCGAGTGACGAGGCGAAGACGGAAGACAAGGCGCGCACACTAACCGATGCACTAGATCGTAAAGTGGTACTACCAGCAACACCGAAGAAAATTGTGGCCATTCAAAATGCAGGGGAACTTTACGCGCTAGACATTAAACCACTTGCCACAACGGATTATTACATGGGAATCTACCCAGACTTCCTAAAAGGCGTTGAAAATATCGGTGGCGACAAGCCAAATGTGGAGAAAATTGCTTCTCTAAAACCCGATTTAATCATCATTTCCGATTATCAAAAAGATATGTTGACGAATCTGGAAAAAATCGCACCCGTTTATGCAACAAAATTCGGCGTGACACCAGACGAGCAACTTGCTGATATCGCTAATTTAGTCAATGCAAAAGACGCCGAAAAAACATACCAAGAAAAATACGCAAAAGAATCAAAAGAAGCCAAAGCAACACTAAAAGACGCTGGCATCGAAAACCAAAAAGCTGCCGTAGTCCAATTTTGGGGTAAAGAAATCTACATCCATGACCCAATCGTATTTGACGGCCTCTACACTGGCGCTGGTTTCACACCAACAGAAGCAGCCAAAAAGAATAAAGAAACGAAAGCCATCTCCTCAGAAGCCATTCCAGACTACGTTAGCGATGCTGATCAGCTATTCATCCTAACACCAGAAGGCAAATCAACTGACGAACTAAACACCCTGCTAACAGGAATTTGGAAAGACATCCCAGCAGTTAAAGCAAAACACGTATACCCTGTTAACAGCGATGAGTGGAGTAACTACACAGCACCATCCAGAGAATACCAAATGCAAGATGCAATCGACAAAATAACAAATAAATAATATAAAAACCAGTATTAGATACGCCTCCCAAAACGTATCTAATACTGGTTTTATTTAATTATTCAAAATCTGGTAAATCCGATTATTCACCTTGCCAAATGATTTAATGTTATTTTGAATATTCGATAGTAGCACTACGACCGTTTTCCCACTATGGCTAAAGCTATTCGATACATTCCAGCCACTCAAAACCCCGTGACTATTATAGCTTCCAGGATCAGCATAGAATCCCATTCCGTATCCCGAAGTACTTCCCGCCGTGAACATCTTCTCGAAACTCGCATCATTAATCAATTTTCGTTCCGACAATGCCCGGTCAAACAAATACATATCCGTCGCGCTCATGTACATATCGCCACATCCATAAAGTTGCGATAAATCTGGTAAATATGGTTTCTCGAAAGTTCCATCTTTCTGAATACTATACCCCACTGACGGCTTCTTTTCCTTCTCAAACGTTGTATAAATTCCCGAATGCTTCATCCCCGCAGGTTCAAAAATATTCTTTTGCACGTATGTTAGCAGTTTTTCCCCACTCAACTGCTCCACAATATAAGCTAACACGCTATAATTCGAATCATTATAATCCCATTTTCCCGGCTGGCGTTTAATCCCTTGTGACTCAATATCCTTGATCAAGTCCTCCGGTGTAATTTTCACATTTTCCTCCGTGTGTCCGACAATGCCTGACGTGTGATTCAGCAAATTTCGCAGCGTTATGCGGTTCCCATTTGGAAAATCCGGTAAATAAGTTGCGACCGTATCATCAACATTCAGCTTGCCACGCTCTTCTAACTGCAATATCGCTGTTGCAATGACCGCTTTCTGAGAAGATCCAATATAATATACGGTATCCGGCGTGTTCGCTACATCCGTATCCCGATTCGCCACTTTATACCCCTTATTCAGCACAATCTTGCCCTCACGATATACAAGCGCCGTCCCACTAAAGCCCAGGCCTTCTAAATATTCGTCAATTTCCTTGTTATCGGCAACCGTCGCCGTTTCCTTCTCCACCTGTTTTTTCGGTGCTACTTGCTTCGGCTTCGCAGGTGCCTTTTCCTCACTCTTCTTCTCGTCTGCTTTTTCCAAATCTGCCGGTGTTATCCATTTCACAGCCACAAAAATCACTGCCAATAATACAAAAATCAACCCAATACCAATATAAAAATCACGTTTCTTTTTGTTGCGCCGTTTCGAGGAGCGGCTCATTTGCTGATTTGCCATGCTTTGTCCTCATTTCTTAGTAAAATTGCTCGCTTCGTCCCCACGAATTTTGACACAATACAATTCTCCAGTTTGCACAACTCCTACTCAAAATACTAGACCATTCAGGCCAAAAATGCAACCAGATTCCCAAATTATTTTGCATATAACAATTTCGGTGTTAAAATAGGGTGTGTAAGGACAGGATTCAAAGGGCAAATCTAGGTTTGCGCCCCATTTTATCAGGGTATTGTAATGAGGTATGCGTTCTAATAGAAAAAGAAAGAAGGAGATTAGAGTTATGGTACAAATTACAAAAGGTAAATTCGATGGTTTACAAAGACTTTCCAATGATAAAGGAATTATTGCTGCGCTAGCAATTGACCAACGCGGCTCCCTCAAGAAAATGATTCAAGAGGCAAAAGGTTCCGAAAGCGACAAAGATGTAGAAGATTTCAAACAAATGGTTTCCGAAGAATTGACACCATACGCATCCGCGATTCTGCTGGATCTTCAATACGGTACGCCAGCCATCAAAGCACGTAATGAGAACTGCGGCCTACTAACATCTTATGAAAAAACTGGCTACGATGCCACAACTCCTGGTAAACTTCCCGATTTAATCGCTGACCTATCCGCACTCCGTATCAAAGAAAGCGGTGGCGATGCAGTGAAAATTTTAGTATATTATGATCCAGATGAGCCTGCTGAAATCAATGAAATTAAATACGCGTTCCTAGAAAGAATTGGCGCCGAGTGTCGCGAAGTCGATATCCCATTCTTCCTAGAACCGATTACGTACGATGCAAAAGTAACCGATTCAGCCAGCGCCGAATACGCGAAACTGAAACCTGCGAAAGTGAAAGCATCGATCAAAGAATTCTCCAAACCGCGTTATGGTGTGGACGTACTTAAACTCGAAGTCCCAGTGAACTTCAAATATGTAGAAGGCTTTACGGATGGCGAAACCGTTTATTCAAAAGAAGAAGCTGGACGCCATTTTGAAGAATGTTCCGATTTAAGCCCACTGCCATTCATTTATTTGAGTGCTGGCGTGACGGCGGAACTTTTCCATAAAACGATTGCCTTTGCGAATGAACATAAAGTGCAATACAGCGGTGTATTATGCGGCCGTGCAACATGGAAAGATGGTATTGAAGTCTATGGCAAACAAGGCGACGATGCTTTGCGTGAATGGTTACGTACGCAAGGTAAAGAAAACATCACATCTCTTGACGGCTTGCTAAACGCTGGCGCATCTCCATGGTGGTCTAAATACGGCTCATTTGAAGATGTACACGTCGTTGAAAAACAATAATAAGTAACAGCAAAAAATCCCCGATTAGTTTCGAGGATTTTTTTGCTTTAATTATCAGTATTTCGAAACTCAGCTAATACTTGCCGAACCTCTTCCGTCGATTTCGTCCCCATCAATTGGATTCGCAGATCATTCGCACCTGGAAACCCCTTCACATAAATCTTAAAGAAGCGATGCAATCCTGTAATCGAACGCGGAACCAACTCAGCAAATTGATCTTGCAAATCCAATTGCATTTCTAACAATCCAATCAACTCCTGCGCCGTATGTTCCTTCTTCACCTTTTCAAATGCATAAGGATTCTTGAAAATGCCGCGACCAATCATAATACCATCCACGCCATATTTCTCCGCAAGTTCTAAGCCCATTTCGCGGTCCAGAATATCCCCATTAATCGTAATCAGCGTCTGAGGCGCCACACGATCCCGAATCGCCATCACTTGAGGAATCAGTTCCCAATGCGCATCGGCCTTACTCATCTCATTCCGAGTCCGCAAATGAACAGATAAATTTGCAATATCCTGCTCAAGCAAATGCGTAATCCAATCCTCTAACTCATCCAATTCAGCATAACCAATACGCGTTTTGACACTGACAGGTATCCCACCAGCCTTCGCCGCTTCAATCAAATCCGCCGCCACTTCCGGCCGCAAAATAAGACCACTACCCTTTCCACGCCCCGCGACATTCGGAACTGGGCATCCCATATTAAGATCGATACCTTTAAAACCCATCTCCGCCAAACCAATACTCATTTCTCGGAAAAACTCAGGCTTATCCCCCCAAATATGCGCCACAATCGGCTGCTCATCCTCCGTAAAAACCAACCGCCCACGCACACTCTCAATACCATCAGGATGACAATAACTATCCGAATTCGTAAACTCAGTAAAAAAGACATCCGGCGCACCAGCCTCTTTCACAACATGTCGAAAAACAACATCCGTCACATCCTCCATTGGTGCTAAAACAAAAAAAGGCTTCGGCAACTCTGCCCAAAAATTAGTTGTCATGATTCAATCTCCATTTCAATAAACTCTGTTACTTCCGTAAAAACATGGTTATTCTACTAATAATACTAGAAAAAATCAATAGCATCAATCACCAATTTTCATTTTCCACAAAACTCAATCCTTATAATCATAGAAAAATCTATAACCAATCGACTGCCCCAAATAAATCAACCTATCCATTTTCTCATTAGGCACAATAAAAAGATGATAGCAATCACTGTCTGTATCCAGTGTTACCAACGTATAACCTTCCGCCAAAAAATATTCATTTATCTTATCCAACGCCTCATCAGTAGGTTCTTCTCCCGTAAAAATAATTTTATTGAGATTAAGTGAATAACCCAAGCTATCAATCGTGCTTTTAAGTTGCCATAAAATATCTTCAGTCTCCTCTTTCCAATCAATATATGCACCAAATTGATGCGCTGTCTCATAACCAACAAACCAGTAAGCAGCAATTAACAATCTCGCACTGTGACTATCTAAGGAGTCTTCCCACATTTCCGAACACCATTTATCATTCGTTTGCCGAAATTTTTCATAATCATTCGCCATTAAAGTAGCATCATCAACTAACCCCTTGTTGTCATTACTTAAAATCCTTGCAATTTCTATCAGCTTACTATAGTCAACTGCATCCATATCGAATTTTTTCTTCTTAAAGAAACCAAGCATCCCCATATTATCCTCCCCTCCAAAATTTAAAATATAACTAGAAAAAGACCCCCATCCAAAAGATGAGAGCCTTGAAAAATTTGTCTTAACGTTTTGAGAACTGAGGTGCACGACGCGCGCCTTTAAGACCTGGTTTTTTACGTTCTTTCATACGTGGGTCACGAGTTAACAGACCTGCACGTTTTAATGGAGAACGGTAATCTGGTGCAACTTGTAGCAATGCACGTGAAATACCGTGACGGATTGCTCCAGCTTGACCAGTATAACCACCACCGTTTACGTTTACTAAAACATCATAGTTTCCTAGAGTTTCAGTTGCAACTAATGGTTGTTTAATAACTTCGCGAAGAGCCGCGAATGGAATGTAATCTTCCCAATCTCTACCGTTAATAATTACTTTGCCATCGCCTGGTACTAAACGTACACGAGCTACTGAGCTTTTACGACGACCTGTTCCATAATATTGTACTTGAGCCACTATATTTCCCTCCTCTTCTAATTATCCGCGTAATTGATACACTGTTGGTTGTTGAGCTGCATGTTCGTGCTCAGCGCCACCATAAACGTGTAATTTCTTGAAAATTTGACGTCCTAGAGAATTCTTTGGAAGCATTCCTTTGATAGAAAGTTCAAGTAATCTCTCAGGATTATTCGTACGTAGGTCACCCGCTGTACGTGATTTCAAACCGCCTGGATATTGAGAGTGACGGTAGTAAATTTTGTCAGTTGCTTTCTTACCTGTTAGAGCAATTTTACCTGCATTAATAATAATTACGAAGTCCCCTGTATCAACATGAGGAGTAAATTGTGGTTTAATTTTACCACGTAAGATTGAAGCTACTTCACTAGATAAACGGCCAAGCGGAATACCTGTAGCATCAACAACATACCATTTACGTTCTACTTCGCCTGTTTTCGCCATATAAGTCGTACGCATAATTTTCCCTCCTAGATTTTAAGAAAAATGCGATCAGTAAACTGTTCCATAGCCCACGATCTGCTTTTCGATTTGATTTATTAAAATTTCCATTGTTTTGTTCAACACAACAACCTTCCGGGGCTTATTGTGGGGCAAACAATACCATAGTCAATAATACAGTCTTTATCGTCAAAAGTCAATGCGATTGAAGAAAAAATTTCAAACTACTTTAAAGCCGTCTGTTTTCCGCAAAACTTATCAGCGCGCTGACAAATGCTCAGATACTAGGCAAAGGCGAGTACCAGCGCGGAATGTACGATTTGTACATGAGCACTGGAACGGAGTCTTTAACGACGTAGATGAGTGTTTGTCGGCGCGCTGATTTTACTTATAGTAGACTTCCCATAAGTATAATCCCTGTGGCGGCGCTGTTTTGGCACCTTGCGTCCGATCTCGCGCCTCTAAATTCGCTTTGACCTGCGCCACCGTCAACCGATCATTCCCAACATCAAGTAACGTTCCAACCAAAATCCGGACCATGTTATACAAAAAACCGTTTCCTTTAAAAGAAAAAATCAGCGTATCTTCCTCTTCGGTAATCTCAATCGCATAAATCGTCCGAACTTTATCCTCACGACCAGATCCAGCAGCACAAAAACTCGTAAAATCATGCTCACCAGTCAAAACATCCGCCGCCTCACGCATCCGTGAAATATCTAATTTATAAGGAAAATGCAACGTAAAATGTCGCGCAAACGGGTCAAAAAACTCCGAACGCTGAACAAAATAGCGATATTCTTTTCCAATCGTCCCAAAGCGCGCGTGAAAATCGTTATCCACTTCCTCCACAGAAACAATACTAATATCATATGGCGTGAAAGTCTGCAAAGCCTTCCGATATTTTGCCGGTGGTATCGCAAGCGGTGAATCGAAATGAATCACCTGACCTTTTGCATGAACGCCCGTATCTGTTCGCCCAGAGCCGACAATCTTCACCACGTCACCTTTATGCATCCGCAATAGCGCTTTTTCAATTTCCTCCTGCACCGTTCGCCCATTCGGCTGAATCTGATAACCGACAAAATTAGTCCCATCATATTGAATTACTGCCTTAAATCGCTTCATTTGTTACACCTCATCTTATGATCGCAGCCAAACCAACAATGCCGTTACAACCAACATCATCACCAGCAAAAATGTATCCGAAAACCGCCACGCAAGCAGTCTAAATTTCGTCCTGCCCTTACCGCCACGATACCCACGCGCTTCCATCGCTATCGCCAAATCCTCCGCGCGTTTAAAAGCACTGATAAAAAGTGGTACGAGCAGCGGCACAATCGCCTTCATCCGGTCTTTGATTGGACCACTTGAAAACTCCACCCCGCGGGCCTTTTGCGCCTTCATAATTTTCTCCGTTTCGTCCATTAGCGTCGGAATAAACCGAAGCGCAATACTAAGCATCAGCGCCAATTCATGCACTGGAAACCGCACAAATCGTAGCAATGCCAGCATGTTCTCAATCCCATCCGTCAGCTCAATCGGACTCGTCGTAAGCGTCAATAGCGTTGTCATAAATATAATCAACACAAAACGCGCAAAAATCATCGCCCCGTTCATCAATCCGAGACTCGTCACGTGAATCGGTCCCCACTCAAAATACGTCGTTCCACCCTGCGTAAAAAACACCTGCAACAACAGCGTCAAGATAATCAGCCAAAACACCGGTTGCAGCCCTTTTATAAAGAACATAAACGGCACACGTGACGCAAATAGCAAACTCAGTACAAACACAAATAATAACGCATATGTAAGCCAATTATTCGCGAGAAACACGATGATAATAAAATACATCACGGCTGTAATTTTTGCACGAGGATCGAGACGATGTAACCATGATTCGCCGGGGATAAACCGACCGAGAATCATCTTCTCCATCATTGGCTCGCCACACCCTTCCCAAGGTACGGCACCATTTCTCCCACCAATTCATCAATCGTCAAACACGTTTTCTCAAGCTTCACCGCAAATCGTTGCTCAAAATTCCGTTGAAAATGCACCACATCCGGAACCGAGAGTCCTAAATCCGTCAACGCATCCGGCTGACTAAAAATTTCCCGAGGTGTCGCCACTCGTTCCACCGTTCCGCCTTTCATCAAAATTACTTTTTCCGCGTAAGTCGCCGCATCTTCCATACTATGCGTCACAAGAACCGTCGTCAGCCCTTTCGTCCTGTGCAGCGTCGCGAACATCTCCATGATCTCCTTACGCCCGTTCGGATCGAGCCCAGCCGTCGGTTCGTCAAGCACCAAAACCCGCGGATCCATCGCCAAAACACCAGCAATCGCCACACGTCGCATCTGACCACCAGAAAGTTCAAACGGCGAACGCGTCAAAATTTCCTCCGTCAATCCGACCTCAACGATCACCTTACGTGCCCGTGCCTTCGCATCTTCTTCCGACACACCAAAATTAAGCGGTCCAAAACAAATATCCTTTTCCACCGTCTCCTCAAATAACTGTGCCTCTGGAAACTGAAAAACAATGCCCACACGTTCCCGCAAATCACGCAATCCCTTTTGCTTTTCGCCAGCCTTAATAACCCGATCACCAAGTGTCACGGTACCCTCCGTCGGCAATAACAATGCATTCAAATGCTGCAATAACGTCGACTTTCCAGAGCCCGTATGCCCAATAATCGCTGTATAACTCCCAGATTCAATCGTTACGTTGACATCCTGAAGCGCTCGCGTCTCAAAAGGAGAATTTTTCTGATAACAATAACCTACTTGTTCGAATGTAATGTCCATAACTGATCCATCAACGCCCCTTCCATCAAGCTCCGATCCGCTAGCGTAACCCCTGACTGCTCTAATTTTTCCTGCAACGACGTTATAAAAGGTACACCAAGCCCGATTCGCCGCATTTCATCTGCCTGCGCAAAAACCTCTTTTGGCGTTCCCTCGAGGTGCCGCTCGCCTTTATTCATCACGATAACCCGGTCCGCCATCACGACCTCATCCAAATCATGCGTAATCGAAATCACCGTAATTGCCTCACGTTCCCGCATTATGCGAATCGTTTCCATCACCTCGGCACGACCACGCGGATCAAGCATCGATGTCGCCTCATCCAAAATAATCACATCCGGCTGCAAAGCAAGAACCCCAGCAATCGCCACACGCTGCTTCTGACCGCCCGAAAGACGAGACGGCTCATGTAATGCGTAACCTTGCATTCCGACCTCGTCCAGCGCACTCTCCACGCGTTTCACCATCAATTCATGCGGCACACCGTGATTCTCGAGCCCAAACGCCACATCATCCTGCACCGTCGCGCCAACAAACTGATTATCCGGATTTTGAAAAACCATCCCAACCTGCTTCCGAATATCCCAAATCGTTTTTTCACCCAATTTAAAGTGTCCAATTTTGACCATGCCCTCTGTCGGGAATAGCAAGCCGTTCAAGAGTTTTGCAATCGTCGACTTTCCAGACCCATTATGCCCGACCAGCGCCAACCACTCGCCCCTTTTCACCGTAAAAGAAACATCCTTCACCGCGAAAACATCTTCATCCTCATATTTATAACTAACGTGATCCAATTTCACGAAATCATCCGACATCACGCACACCTCACTCTCACACGATCCTATACCCTGCTTATTATAGTACAAAAAAACACCCCACGCAAAGAAAGGTTTTTCTATCCACGCAATCACACAAACAAAATAAAAGTATTTTTCATATTTTAAGGCCTTCGAAATCAGCGAAAAAACACCCAAAAACCGCAGTAAATAAGCATCTCCAAAATATATCTAGCATTCTAAGCAATAAAAGCCGTTAAAAGCAAACAATACGACTCAAACTGTTCACAATATGTCCATGTACTTCGTTTTAGAGAGATGCTATACTTTATCAAAGTACTCCAATAAATTTAATTATTCATTGTTACTTGAAGCACCACCACTCTAAAAGAAAGGAGAAATTTTGATGCATCCCACGACGAAACAACACGTTATTTATGCAATGGATAAGAACGCAGAACCAAGCATGACAGTTGATAATGGCGCAGTAGTTACGATAGAAACCTACGACTGCTTTGAAAACCAAATTAAATCCGAACATCAGCCATTCCATCGCCTTGATTGGAATAGAGTAAATCCAGCAACTGGTCCTATTTTCATCAAGGATGCAGAACCTGGAGACATACTGGCTGTAACTATAGAGAAAATTCAATTAATTGGCGACGCAACAATGTTAACGGGTCCAAATTTAGGCGTCCTTGGTGATGACCTAACAGAAAACACCATCCGCCAGTTTCCAATTGTAAATGACCAACTTATTTTTTCAAAAGAAATCACCGTTCCTGTAAACAAAATGATTGGCGTTATCGGAACTGCACCAGCCGGCAAACCTATCTCATGTGGCACACCAGACGCGCACGGCGGCAATATGGACTGCAAAGAGATCACAGAAGGCGTAACACTATTCCTTCCAGTTAACGTCTCTGGCGCTCTACTCGCGCTTGGTGACGTACACGCTGCAATGGCGGACGGAGAAGTATCTGTTTCCGGTGCCGAAATTGCTAGCCAAATCACGATGCGTCTCCAAGTAGTTAAAAATAAAAACTGGCCAACACCGAGTCTAATCAACGACGAAAAAATCATCACCATCGCGTCCGCACCAACACTCGACGACGCCAGCTTAATTGCAACAAAGAACATGGTTCAACTTTTGACAGACGCAACAAAGGCAACACAAGCCGAAGCCATCATGCTGCTTTCACTCGCAGGTGACCTTCGAATCTGCCAAGTGGTTGATCCAAACAAGACCGCACGCATGGAACTACCACTCCAATACTGGTCTGAAAACCCATTTTTATAAAGAATGCGACACAATCGGTGCAAAACAATCCGGTTGTGTTTTTATTCATATACAATTCCCTGCAACTTCTTCCCAAGAAACTCCGACAACCGTTCTGCCTCAACACCAACACGCTTCTTATCACTTGTGGAAATCCGCCCAAAAGTATAACAAGTAAAGCCAATCGTCTCCCCCTTAATCTCATACCGCCACGTCCCTCGAATTTGCCCATCAATCAGAAGTACAGCCTCAATATGCCCCGCAGTCCTCCAAATCTCCCTCTCATATTTCACATCTGCAAGCCACCCCTTATCAGCAAAACTCACAAAAAGAGGATCAAATTTCCCAAGCAATTTCACCTGTGGAATCACTTCCTGCCTACTTAAATCTAATTCACCCTGAGGATAATAGTAAACCTTCCCATCAATATCAAAACGATCCAATCGCCCCTCAATCCTACGAAAAGCATCCAAAAACGCATAGTTCGGCAAACCACTCCAATGCTTAAAATCAGCCAAAGTAGCAGGACCATAGCAAGCTAAATACCGAGATAAAAACCTATCTATTGCATATTCATCCACATTATCCTGCCATGAATCCTGCGATATCCCATCCACCCATTTCCGATGCGCATAAAATCGCGTACTCGGCCTCTGCGGCACAGCATAAATCTGACCCAGCAAAGAAGCCTCAATCAAGACACCACCCCAGGTCATTAACTTTTTAGCCTGATCCCCCATCAAACTAGCCAGCTCTTCTTTCGATACAAACCGTTCCGATCTTCCAAGCTTGTCGATTCTCACCAACAAATCATCCAAATCCACACCTAACTCCTCACAATGCTTCCTAACCCACGTTCTTCTAGGCGAATAAATCTCGTGTAAGTTTTTCCAATCCTCTGGTACATACAAATGCACCGTAGTCCTTTGCCCCCAAAGCTTAATAATTTCATTCTGAGCATATATCTGGTCCAATATATCCCTTGTCAGCCCATCCACCCGATGAAATAAACTGATTTCCCCAAACTGCTGATACTGCGCTTGAATCCCGACCAACTTTTCTGTACAACTTACCACCGACTCAAAAGAATTACCCAACCCCGAGTTAACAATCCGTATATTCCTCACATCAGCTAGATCCAAACCAACCATCCTCCATTTCTAAACATAAAAAAATAGCCTACAAATCAATTACGATTTCATAGACTATCATACATCATTTGCCTGGCAACGATCTACTCTCACAGGGGGAAGCCCCCTACTACCATCGACGCTGAGAAACTTAACTTCCGTGTTCGGGATGGGAACGGGTGTGACCTTCTCGCAATAACCACCAGACATTATTTATATCGTATAAAGCTTCCAACCAGATTCGAACTGGTGACCTCTTCCTTACCATGGAAGTGCTCTACCTACTGAGCTATGGAAGCACTAATATCATCAGACTTCTAACACACCTCAAAACTCTAGTTAAACAAAAATAAGGCTCCACAGGCAAGACTCGAACTTGCGACCGATCGGTTAACAGCCGATTGCTCTACCAACTGAGCTACTGTGGAATAATACATTGCCCGGCGACGACCTACTCTCACAGGGGGAAGCCCCCTACTACCATCGGCGCTGAAAAGCTTAACTTCCGTGTTCGGGATGGGAACGGGTGTGACCTCTTCGCCGTAACCACCAGACAATG
>NZ_JABJVM010000008.1 GCF_013820765.1 Paenilisteria rustica | reverse complement strand
TTGGATTGGGTTTGGTCACTTTTATCTTAAAGGATTTTGATATTACTGTGTATTTTTTTGTCTTGAAATAAGAACAAAAAAATGTTGAGGCAGATTAATTTCTACCCCAACATTTATTATAGAACCGAAAAAATAGGGTAGGTGTTACCTTGCTTATTTTTTGTGTCTATTAATATTAGATTCTGTCTCAACCTCAGTGCGCTATCTAACTGAGATATACTATCCTACTTTTTCTTCTAGCAATAATGCTTGTTCTAATATTTTTTGTGTTTGTCTAAATTCATCTGCCTCTGCAAGCATTGTGAATTCAACTGTTTTATTATGGTTTTTTTCGACTTCCTGTTTAATATCAGCTAGAGTAACACGGAAAAATTCTTTACGGTAATTTATTCGATTAACGCTGCGCTCGTGAAATGCTTTATGGAGCGCGTTTTCAAGAGTAGGGGCATCTTCGCTAAATATAGTAGCGTGAATATCAAACTTGAAGGGGACAGAGGCATCGCCAAGTTCCTTTACACGTTCGGTAGGGTCTAAGCGCCTAGTGACACCAATTTTGTAGATATTCTCACCAAAGGAGCCAATATTAGATATAATGTAAACATAACCAGCACGAGTATTCTGCTCGCGGTTAAATACATTTTGTTTATCACGTTCAACCAATGCTAGTTTTTGCTCCAGCTCTCTTATCTTAGCTTCCCATATGGCTTTATCTTCTGGTTCTGAAGGGATTTCCTTGTTTAGCCGTGATAATTCATTAGCAAAATGACGTTCTTCTTTTTCTATTTTTTTCTTTTCTTGCTCAATCTCTTGTTGCACCCGTTTTTCCTCGCGCATTTGCTCTTTTAGGGCGCGCTGTTCTTCGCGTTCTTCTTCTTTCTTTTCTTGATACTCAAAGCACAGATAAAGCTCATCAATCTTTAAATTTAGGTAGACTTTGCGAATTTCGACAGCTACAGGTGCATTTAATTTATTGATTGTTTCCCAAGATTTAATAATTCTTTTTTCAATGGTATCGATATTTTTGAATGTTACTTTTGAGATTGCCATGTCACACTCATTATTGAACATTCTAAGGGCCGATTTAATATTATTATTATTCATTACTTTCCCTTTTTGCACGCTACCATCAACTTGCCATGTGTCTTTGTGAGAGGTGGCTATCTTATTTTTAACAAGTGATTTTTGCTGTTCTCTAATGTCTTTTAATCTTTCAACGTATGTTTCAGCATGTTCGAAGGCGTATTTTGGTTCATACAAACCAAATGATTGTAACAAAATCTCATCTTTCGTTTGAATAATTTCATCATTCAAAACAGCTAGTTGACTTTGTCTTGTTTTTATCTCTGCTACAATGGATTCGCTTTGTGAGATAAGTGTTGTAATGTGAGTGTTCTCTTTTTTTAACTGTTTTAGTTCTTTTTCGACTTGTTCTTTGTTATCTGATAAGTCATTGAGTTCCTGCGTAGCATCTTGTACTTGTTTCATGAGGGATAAGATATCTACGTTATCTTCTTTTATTTTTTTAATAGAAGCTTCTAGGTCAGCAATTTTTAAACGCTTTTGTTTTAAATTGGATTCTAATACGATTTTACTGGATTCTAATTGAGTAATATCTTCTTCTAGCCAGTCTTTCTTTGTACTCAAGGCCTGTACATCTAATATACCACTGTTTAAAATTTTATTATTCAGTTCTTTACGCTTATTAATTTGGACGATGAGTAAAACAATGCCAATAACTACTGTAATAAAAGTAAAGCTAAGGACAAACATTAAAGAAATAAGCCACGTAGAGTAGTACCATTTGTCTTCTAATTGATTTTGTTCAATGTTTTCATTCATATTATTCTCTCCCTATTTTGTTATTTCTTGAATAGTATAACATGATTTTACAAAATAGATATAAAAAAACCAAATTAAAAACCCACTGAAACAGTGGGTTTAATTATGTCCTGAGCAGGATTCGAACCTGCGACCGACGGCTTAGAAGGCCGTTGCTCTATCCAGCTGAGCTATCAGGACGCGCTATACAATTTTCACAGCCAAGTATCATTCTATGATTTTTTCGGCGATTTGTCAATGGTTTTAGGCAAACTTTCTAAAAAATATTCATATTACTGCAAGTTTATCCATTTTTAGCGCTCCAATTGCCTTACCCGCGTGAAAAACTAGTTGTTCTTCACAAGCGGGAATGTTTGCGTTAGCTCTGTTAATTCGACATCATCAATGGTCATAAAACGAATCGTCACGCCTTTATCAGTTGCGTCAATTAGTGCATATGTCTTATCGTGAACGCGACCTCTTGGAAGAGAGATACTCCCGGGATTCAGAATAATCGTGTTATCCAGCATATCAACGCCTAACTCATGCGAATGACCAAAGAAAACAAAATCAGCGTTCAACTCACGCGCACGATAACGCAGGTTCATCAATGTCATTTTGATATTATACAAATGACCGTGAGTCGTAAAAATGCGGTAACCATCAACGACGCCAACCCAATCATTCGGATAATCCGAGCCAAAGTCGCAGTTTCCCCGAACTGTATGGAAGCCTTGCATAGCGGGATCGTCTTTTTCAAGCTCAGAATCGCCACAATGGATCATCGCGTCAACATTTCCTTCGTATTTTTCCTTCAAATGGATGAGACAGTCGCGTTCATGATGACTGTCACTGACTACTAGTAATTTCAAATTATTCTCCCCCATCTTCTTACACTTTCTTATTATACAATCTTTACTAGCAATTGGTCTATATTTTTTGCAACTTTTTCTAAAGCTTTTGCACGATGGCTAATTTTATTTTTCTGTTCGGCGCTAATTTCAGCCATCGATTTATCAAATTCGGGCAAGTAGAAGAGGGGATCATAGCCAAAACCATTTTCTCCTTGCGCGGCGGTCAATATGTGTCCAGAACATTCCCCAGTGAAAAATTCTGTCGTTGCACCAGGAAAGGCGATAGCAAGTGTACAATGAAACTTGGCTTGCCGCGCATCGTTTGGCACGCCTGTAAGCTCTCTCAACAGTTTTTCGTTATTATCGGCATCATTATGCTGATTTCCGGCATAACGCGCAGAATACACGCCTGGTGCGCCATCTAACGCATCGACAATCAAGCCGGAGTCATCGCCAATCACGACTTGCCCGATTCGCTCTGCTACCGTTTCCGCTTTCAACGCCGCATTCTCAGCAAATGTCGTACCAGTTTCCTCAATATCACCGATTTCCGGAAAGTCAGCTAGCGTCAAAATTTCAATACCATGCGCGCCGAAAAGTTTCTCGAATTCCTGAGCCTTCCCAACGTTATTCGTTGCAATCACAAGTTTCTTCAATCTTCAGCGCCTCCAATCAATCCAGCCGTCTCACCCAGAATATCTTTTTGCAAAGCGACTAATTCCTGAATTCCTTTTTTCCCTAACGCTAAAAGCTCGCTCAGTTCTTCCTCTGAAAAAGTAGCTTCCTCGCCAGTTCCTTGCAACTCCACAAAGCGTCCAGCACCAGTCATCACAAGATTCATATCCACCGCAGCAGCACTATCTTCCACGTAATTCAAATCAAGCGCGGTATCGCCGTTTTCAAGCAAACCAACACTCGTCGCAGCCAGAAAATCTTTGACTGGAAATTTCACAAAAGGGGTAACCTCATGCAGTTTACCAATCGCAATCACCATCGCGACAAATGCACCAGTAATCGAGGCTGTACGCGTCCCGCCATCCGCTTGAATCACGTCACAGTCAAGCCAAATCGTCCGCTCTCCTAAAGCTTCTAAATCAACAACAGCGCGCAAAGAACGGCCAATCAAACGTTGAATCTCCATCGTCCGCCCCGTCACTTTACCCTTCGAGGACTCACGAATATTCCGTCGTTCCGTCGCACGAGGCAACATCGCGTATTCTGCAGAAACCCAGCCACGACCTTCTCCGCGCATGAACGGCGGCACACGATCCTCCACAGAAGCGGAACAAATCACTTTCGTATCGCCAACCGTAATTAATATCGAGCCTTCCGGATGCTTTATGTACCCAGGAACCATTTCTATTTGACGCAGCTCATCCTTTTCTCTACCGTCGAATCTCATCACGACGCACCCCCTAATTTAATATGTTCCACTTGCATGTCTGGAACATCTAACCAATCTTGTGCAATATCTTGAAAAATGGAGACAGAACCAGTCGTGAAAAACCGATGATTTGCACCAATTTCATCATGATCCAGCAAATCGTGGTAATCCAGCAAAGCACTGACTTCACTTGCCGTTTCTTCGCCAGAATTAATAACTGCCACATCTGAACCCATGAAATTCTCAATCAATGTTTTGAGTAGCGGATAATGTGTACAGCCCAGAATAATCGTATCTATTTTCGTACTCTTCAGCGGGAGTAGGGACTCTGCAACGATTTTTTTAGCGATCGCGCTTTTATACTCGCGACTCTCAACGACCGATACAAACTTCGGGCAAGCGAGCGAATCCACTTCGACACGGCGATTCAGGCCTTTCAAAGCTTTCGGATACGCCATACTTTGCACCGTTCCAATCGTACCAAGGACGCCAATCCGATTGTTTTGCGTTGCTTTCAAAGCCGCGCGAGAACCGGGCTGGATAACGCCAATAACCGGAATATCTAATTTTTCACGAATATCCGCCAAAGCCGCTGCTGTTGCTGTATTACAAGCGATAACGAGCATTTTTATATTGCGATCTACGAGGAAATTCGTCATCTCCCACGTAAATTGATGCACTTCCTGACTATCACGCGGACCATATGGGCAACGTGCGGTGTCACCTAGATAATATATTTGTTCATGGGGCAGTTGTTTGAGGACCTCTTTGACAACCGTCAGTCCACCAACGCCCGAATCAATAAAACCAATTGCTCTTTTCACACGTCTCGCCTCAATTTCTATATTTTCGTCTTCCTATAAGTATACTACAAATTTGGATTATACTCTCCATTTTCTTATTTTTTCGCCGTTTTCGCAAGTTTTTTGATGATTTTATAGTTTTTTTACGAATTTTGCAGGTTGATGTTTCTATTTTGGAGGTTTTCTGGGTATAATAAAGTGGAGAAGAAAGCGGGGTACTATGAATGACAGAAAATAATGAAGTTGTAAATGAAAAAATGATACCAGTTTTTGGATACGAATTAATCCGCGATACACTATTGCCGAATGTGTTAGGTGAAGAAACGCCGCACATCTTATACTGGGCAGGTAAAGAACTAGCGCGTAAATATCCACTAGAAACGATTGAGGAGCTGGCAGACTTTTTCCGAAAAGCATCATTCGGCGATTTAGAAGTGAGTAGCGAGAAGAAAGACGAGATGCATATTTTGTTACATGGCGAAATGGTAGCGCTCCGTCTGACGAATGATACAGACGCAACGTTTAAGCTAGAAGCCGGTTTTATTGCGGAACAAATACAGCATCAAAAACAGTTGTATTCAGAAAGCTATGAAGAAGTAGACAAACGCAAGAAAACCGTGAAAATCATCGTGAAATGGGATCGCAAAGAGAGTGTTTCGGATGATGAAATAGTAAGTTAATAATGACAGCAGGTATTCTGATTTCACATAGAGTACCTGTTTTTTGGAGATGAAAACGATGAAAATACCGAAAACCAATGTCGGCAGAATTTTGGACCAACGAAAAATACCATATGAACTCTATCAAATCCCGTTTCAAGATAAGCATATGGATGCTGTGACGGTTGCAATGGATCTTGATTTGCCGCCAGATAAAATCTATAAAACACTCGTGACAAAAGGCGATAAAACGGGTGTCGTCGTTGCGTGCATTCCAGGAAATCAAGAACTCGATTTAAAACTGCTAGCCAAGGCGAGTCAGAATAAAAAAATGGAGATGCTACCAATGAAAGAACTGGAAAGTGTTACGGGATACATACGCGGTGGTTGTTCGCCAATTGGTATGAAGAAATTGTTCCCAACTTTTATCGCGGATGCTGCCGAATCAAAAGAGCAGATTCTTGTTTCAGCTGGCAAGAGGGGTTTTCAAGTAGGTGTGGATCCGCATGCTTTGGCTCAAGTAGTTAGGGCGCAGTTTGTGGCAATAAGTCGAGATATGTAGACAAAAAAAGATCCGAATCAAGTAGACTCGGATCTTTTTCGTATTAATGAAGGAGGAAGAGGGATTCGAACCCCCGCGCGGTCTTACCCGCCTGTCGGTTTTCAAGACCGATCCCTTCAGCCAAACTTGGGTATTCCTCCATAAGCACAAGAATTATTGTATCACGATTTCTTTCGTTTGCCAATACCTGAATGAAATTTTTTTGTATAAATATTAAATGCGAGAAGATATGTTCAATTTTGTAGGATGATAAGAACAATAATGATAATATATATTACAAAAAAACATTGCATCTTGCTACGAATAAAAGTACAATTAAGACATGTCTTATAACCAAAAGGTGGAGCGTGAATGCACGATAAACTGATATCTAATGAAATTACAAAGCTTTTTTCAAAGGAGATTTTTCGTTTTGCCGAGTTTTGGTTTGATAATTATTACGCAACGGATATTCACGATACTATTTTAGAAGAGCATCCTGAATTTGTGCAACTATACCGAACGACGATTGTTAAAACAGTATCTAGCGGTTTGCGTGGGATTAGTGGCGGCGGCTACTCTCAACTAGATTATTACAACCTTGGGAAAACAGAGGCGCAAAACGGACTAACAGTAGAAGATGCACTGCGCAATCGTGATTCCTTTGAAGCTGCGATGGAAGCCTTTTTATTGAAGCGTAGACAAGAAGGCGCCATGGATGTTACAGCGCAAGAAATAAATTATTATATGGATGAATTAACCGCATTTCATGATACTACCATGCCGATTATTTTGCAGGGATATGGGGATTATGCGAAGAAATAGAGAATATAAAAGCTAGTTCCTGCATAATCGAGGAACTAGCTTTTAGTTTGCATATGCCGGGCCTTTTTACCCGTTAATCGCACTGGGATCCATATAAAGAACTTCCCATAAATGCCCATCAATATCTTGGAAACTCCAACTATACATAAATCCTTCATCCATTTTCTCGTTGGATGTTGTTCCACCTGCCGCAAGAGCTTTCTCAACAAATTGGTCAACTTCTTCGCGACTATTTACTGTAATCGACATAATAGCTTCCGTTATCGAATTCGAGTCAGCGATAGATTTTTTCGTAAAGTTTTGGAAAAATTTCTCCACGAGTAGCATCACGAACGCGCCCTCATTTACAATCATGCAGGTTGCGTTTTCGTCCGTGAATTGTGGGTTAAACTCAAAACCAAGTGTCTTGTAAAACGCAATAGACTTATCTAAATCTGTGACTGCTAAATTAACAAAAAGTAAATTTGGTTGTTCTGCCATCTTTAAAACCCTCCTTTAATTTATCTTTATTAGTATACCCAGATTCAGGATTTCAACTCACGAATAAAAGCATCCAGCCGATCCGTACTTTGCACATGCGCACTACAAGCGAGGCTGTCAGCGCAAATGTACTGACCGATGGCGCGGAAATTATCTGTATTTCCTTTTGCCTTGATATCCGCTTTAAACAAACCAACACGCTCATTCTGGTGGCAAAAAGCGCAGATGCCTTTCTTGGAAACAGGGGTAAAACTACCTTGAACACCAGTTAATTTGCCATCATGCTTGGCGATAATGAACTTTTTCTGAGCTCCCGTATCGTTCCATCCCAGAAATACAAGTCGTTCCATTTCCGCATCAGGTAGGGGAGGGGCCTTCAATTTCTTGGCTTTCGGAAACAATTTCTTCACGGTCGCATCCGTCACAATTGGGAAGGGCAACAGAAACTCTTGCAATCGTTCATCAAAATGAGCAAGTTCCTCCTCAGAATGAATATGAAAAATCTCCCCAATCAGCTGTTCCTGCTCAGGTTCCAATGTTTCAAAAATCGCCTGGGCCTTATCGATACACGAAAATCGTAGCGCATTTTTTACTCCTTCGTCGTTCGTATTTTGAGCGCCATAAAAAGCATTCATGGCTTGTTTTAAAATAAAATGATAATTAGCATTGTTTATAAAAGCTTGCATTACTTACATCTCCTTCTGTGTCCCGTGGAAGAAAAATCGCTCCGTCAAAGCAACAATTTGATCTTCAAGGACACCTTCTTTTAATAAATGGTCAAAGATAGCCGGATCGAATAGATGAATAAAATACGAAACTAAAAAAGGGGTGGGGTAGACGGGGTCAATCAAATGCTGCGTCTGCAAATGCTTAAACAAGACACCAAGCTCGTCTAAAATATGCTCGAAAATACGCGCAAGCTCCGTCGTTTCCGTCATATTGGGCTTATTTCGCAATACAAAAATAAAATAAGGATTTCGAATAATCGTCCGAATCAATGTTTTCAATTTCAGCAAACTATCATCCACATTAATCATCGTTTCCCGCATCATCTGCAAAAAATTCTGTGCATTACGTTCCATGATACGCGCGATAATAGCATCTTTATTCGAAAAATGATTATACAACGTTCCTTTTGAAATCCCAACAGCAAGTGCGAGTTCATCCATATTCAGTTGGCTATCCGCCGTTTGGAATAACATATTTTCGGCCTGCGCTAGTATAAGTTGTTCTCGGTCGTACTTTTGTTTTTCCTTCCAATTCATTTAGAGGCCACCTTTTATACATCGAGTCATAATTTGACTTCAGAGTCATTTTTTAATACAGTATAAAACCAAATCGCCAGAATGTCAAGAAGCGCTAGTCATAAATGCTAAAATTTGATAGGATAATAGAAAAAGAAAAGGGGCGTGACAAATGTCAGATCAAACGGGGAACATCACTTTCCAACAAGGCGTAAAAGATTGTATTCCAACATTATTAGGTTACATAAGTATCGGGATAGCGGCTGGCGTTGCTGGTATCGCGGCAGATTTGAGCATTTTAGAAGTCACACTATTAGCGATTTTTGTCTACGCAGGTGCCGCGCAATTCATCATCTGTGCCATGCTATTAACGAACAGCACCACATTGGCCATTATTGTTACGACATTTATCGTCAATTTTCGGCATTTTCTACTAGGCGCAACATTGGCACCACATTTTCAAAAAGACTCAATGCTCAAAAACATCGGAATTAGTCTACTCGTAACCGATGAATCCTTTGGCGTGGCTGCGATGAAACTGGCGAAAAAAGAGCCGATTTACGCGTCATGGATGAACGGGCTAAACATCACCGCGTATCTCGTCTGGATTGCATCCTGTGCACTCGGCGCTCTTGTTGGGAAATTAATTCCAAATCCAGCAGTATTCGGTCTTGATTTTGCCCTCACAGCCATGTTTGTCGCACTATTCGTATTCCAGCTACAAAGCGTACCAAAATCAAAACTGCGCCACATCTCGTTTCTAATCTTATACATGCTTATTTTCATGATTGGTCTGTCGTTTATCGTTTCAACAAATGTGGCAGTCGTATTATCGACGCTAATCGTTGCAACCATTGGGGTGGTGACAGATCGATGAGCATCAGCTACGGATTTATTCTCATGCTCTTAGGCTGCTCTCTGGTAACCGCAATCCCGCGAATGCTACCGTTCTTAGTTATGCGTAATATGCAAATTTCCGAGCCCGTCCTAAAATGGCTAAGTTACATTCCGCTCTGCATTTTCAGCGCACTTATCATTGAAAGTTTTATGACAAACGGAGCACAGGGCTTTCAAATTCATTGGCTAGAATTAGTTGCCGTCATTGCAACGCTTATTGTCTCCCTAATCACGCGAAGTTTGCTATGGACAGTTATTTTAGGCGTGGTTATAATGGCGCTACTTCGCCTCATTTTCTGACAGTTTCTAATGCGAAATACAATAAAACCTTGCATTATTCCTGAATCCGTGGTAATATAGATACCGTTGTTAAAATAACATTATCGGTGGCGGAATAGGTAGACGCATTTAGTTGCAAAGAACTTCGAAGCAAAGCAACATTAATAAAGTACATTTAAACAAGTTAAGATTTAAATATGAGTTTGTGTGGTGCAAATCCACACCCGATGATCAAACATAAATGCAGGTGATGTAGTAAAATACATCATCTGCATTTTTTTATTCTTTTTTAGGGAATCTAGTGTCAAATACCGCTTCATTTGAATTGCGCAATTATTTGGGAACTGATATACTGAACTAGAATGACAAAAAAAGGGATGTGCAGGGATGAAAAAAATATTAGTTCGCAGTGGGATGCGACCAATAGATTCTTTTTCAGCTGAAGAGATACTTACAAAAGATCGGACGGGTTATAATAACGGTAATTTGGCATATCAGTATAGCATTTTTCGAACACTATGGAAGGAGGATGTCGAGTTATTTTCTGATGGGTATTTCGCTAATCCGAATCGGGCAGATGAGATAAATGAGACATATGATGCATATGTTATACCTTTAGCAGATGCTTTTCGAGAAGATTTCAGATGGATGTTGAGAGCATATACACAATTGATTAAACGACTGACAATTCCTGTTTATGTCATCGGAGTGGGGTTACGTGCACCGTATGAACCTAAACTAGGAGAAGATTTTATTTTCGACGAAGATGTGAAGGCGTTTGTAAGCGCTGTGTTAGAAAAATCAGGTCAGATTGGCTTGAGAGGAGAAATCACCTCAGAATACTTAACGAAATTAGGCTTTAAAGAAGGTGTAGATCATCGCGTTATAGGCTGTCCATCACTCTATACATTTGGTAGAGAATTAAAGATTCGTTCACTTGATTTACATAAAAATTCTCCAATCGCGATTAATGCTTCGCCTGTCGCACTAGAAACGTCCATCGAGTTCTTGAACAAAGTAACAGCGCAATATGCTAATTATAACTTTATTCCGCAACTATATGATGAATTATTTCTTACCTATGCGGGTGGACCGGGAGTGGTGAGTAATATATCTAATTACCCAACTTCTATTGCGTCTAAGTATTATCAAGAAGGTAAGGTAAAATATTTCACTAGTATGCAAGCTTGGCTAGATGAAATGAGGGGGACAAGTTTTAGCATTGGATCACGTTTACACGGAAATGTTACGGCAACAATTGTAGGCACGCCAAATATTTCTTTTGTGCAAGATGCTAGAATGCGAGAGCTTGCCGCGTATCATCAGTTGCCTCATGTGACTGCAGAAGCATTAACTAGCTTCAATAACTTAGAGGACCTCCTTGAAAAAATAGATATCCACTCTGCAGAAAAAGTGCAAGCGGCTAATTTTGATAACTATTTAGATTTCCTTGATTATAATGAAATCGACCATATTTATAAGGCTGACAAAAATCGCAAAGATGCACCAATGGACTTCTTTTTAAAAGACGTTAAATTTTCCAAAGGTATTGTACCAATTACTGCTTGTTCAAAAGAGGAAATATTCCAGAGACTAGCGCAAGTGACAGAAATTGTGAAAGAAAAGGCTTCTATTAAGGTGTATCTTGAAATCAATAAAAGGGAGCAACAAATTCGTACTTTAAAACAAAACGTGAGTAATGAACAGCAGAAACTTCAAGTAGCCGAACAGAAAATCATCACTACAGAGGCGAAAAATGTTGAGCAAGACAAGCAACTAGAATTAAGCGCGCAAAAGCTAGCGAAAACAACAACAGAACTTCAGCAAAAGAAGAGGGAGGCAGACTACTATAAACGCACAACAGAGCGAAAAGCTGCGCGCATGGCACTAAAAGTAGCAGATGTTTTTGCCAAAAAGAATTAATAAGCTCACAGTCAAAAAAGACTAGCGATTTCAACCATCGCTAGTCTTTTTTACTCGGAAATTTCAAAAATACGACATACACAATCGCTTGAATCACCATAAAACACAAAACAAAGTAACCCATCTCATACGAAAACGCATCGATCATCTGCTGTATCGAATAAAGTGGCTCTGTGAAAAGGTAAACAGAGTGCAACCGAGCAAAGCGTCCTAAATAAATCGCATATCCAGACAAAGCTGAAATCCCGACAAACGTCGCCCAATAAACAAGTGCACGCGTCGATTTACAGCGAATCATCCACTCATCTAACATCCATTTAAGCGAAACAAACCCAGTATACAAGCCAAAACAAACACCCACAGTCAGTGCGGTAAAACGTCCCCAAATATAAGGATCACTTGAGAAAATCCCTGTCCCAGCGACATTCACTCGCAAACCCTCTAGATGAAAAAAATCAGTCAACAAGTACGGGGCATTCGGGAAGAACAATAACCATAAAAAAGCAATCGGCCAAAATAGATAAGCTTTGCGCTGTTTCCCATAAACCAATGCCGCTAACTCAAGAGGTATATACGCTAAAGAAACATTTAAAACCATAAAGTAATACCCATCCAAAATAAACATGATATACAATATATACATAACAAAAAAAGCTCTACACCATTTCATCATAAAAAGTCAAACCTCCTCTATACAGCTTACCAATCCAAGTGTCCAAAAAACATCGATGTACATGACAAAATAGGTTTTTGACATGACAAAATTGTAATAAAAGCACAAAAAAGAACGGTAGCCATAACAAACTACCGTTCTTAACTATTATACCGTTAACGAAACCAAAAGGATATCTTTTTTCGAGATATCTAAAAATGGTAATTTTACACGTGTATCTAAGCAATAAGCATTGTATAGAATTGGTTTTAAAGCCGTTTTCGTGTTGTCAATTGTTCCAATAAAGCGATTAATCTCTTGATACAGCGTCTCAGGATGTTTCAACGAGGCAATCTTTGCATCAATCCGATTTTGACTGACATTCACATTAGAAACTTTAATCGCCTCATCAAAAGCGTCATTAATCGATTCACGAGTCAGTTCCACCTGCGTATAGCCATTATCCGCCCAATCAATCTCAAGAATATGACAATCATCTAAAATCAAAAAATCACCCGTCCAAAGCTTGCCGTCTATTTCCACGACCATCCGTGTGTTAGCAAAAAGCTGCTTGTTACCATATTTCTTCAAAACATAATCAAACATTTGTAAATGCGCGATATCCTTTGTCATGTTAACATCTCCTTCATGCTTCTATTTTAACATGTTGTGATTATGTGAACAAGTGTTAAAAGTGCTAAATAACGCAAAAAATCAAATCATCAAGTAGCATATTTGGGAATTCTGAAGGGACTCATGTATAATGGGATTATATGAGAAGAGGAGGGATACGATGCATACAGAAGTAAAGATAGAAACACATGATCAGCTATCATTACACATACATATTTGGGAGAAAGTAGCTGCACCAATTGGGATTATTCAAATTATTCACGGCATGGCGGAACACGGTGCGAGGTATAGCGAGTTCGCCGAATATTTAAACACCCAAGGATTTATTGTCATTGCCGATGATCATCGTGGGTTTGGCAAGAGCGCTGAGGATTCCACGAATCTCGGACATTTGCCTTTCCCTGATGGATTTGAAGCCATGGTGGCGGATGAAGAAGTAGTGGCTACCTTTATCAAAGCGCGTTACCCGAACCTTCCACATCTTCTTTTTGGGCACAGCATGGGGAGTTTTGTTACGCGTGTCTTAATTACACGATACAGCGTCGACGCAGCGATTTTGGCAGGGAGTGGACTACAACCAGACCCGCTTTTGAAATCAGGCCTGTTCTATGCAAAACTACGGGCACAAAAAAATGACACCAAACGTAGCAAAATTCTGCATAAGTTATCATTCTACGGCTTCAATCGTGAATTCATCGCAGAAAAACATCCATTTAGCTGGCTTTCCCGAGATAAGTCGGTGCATGAAGAATATATGGAAGATCCATTTGGCGGGCAGGTTGTTGGTTCACTTGGCTTCTATCATAGCTTGCTTCGAGGTGTGGAGCAGTCGCAAAATCCAGAAACAATCTCAAAAACGCCAAAAACCCTCCCGTTATTGCTTATTTCAGGAAGTAAAGACCCGGTTGGGCACCTCGGAAAAGATGTGCCGAAACTAGCTGTGAAATTTGAAAAGGCAGGGGTGCAGGATGTGACATTGAAAATATACGAGGATGCGCGTCATGAACTGACAAATGAGATTAATAAAGAGCAGGTTTTTGAAGATGTTGCCACTTGGTATAAAAAGTATATAGAAACGGATAGATAACAGTAAAAACAGCAAATCAACTCATTTGGAGAGTGATAGATTTGCTGTTTTTTTACGTCATTCTCGTATTTGACCTTCGCCGTAAATGATGTATTTCGTCGATGTCAGTTCGTTTAAGCCCATTGGACCTCGGGCGTGTAATTTTTGCGTACTGATACCGATTTCTGCGCCGAATCCGAATTCAAATCCATCCGTGAAACGAGTAGAAGCATTGACGTAAACAGCCGCAGCATCCACTTGTTGCAAGAATTTTTGGCTCGTGAAGTAGTTGTCTGTAACAATCGCTTCGGAGTGCTTGGTTCCGTACTTATTAATATGAGCAATCGCGGCATCGACATCAGGTACGACTTTAATTGCTAAAATGTAATCGGCGTATTCCGTCTCCCAATCAAGCTCTGTGGCTGGAATCACGTCAGGAACGATAGATGCAACTCGCTCATCTCCGCGAATCTCCACATTTTCTGCGCGAAGTCGGGAAATGATTGCTGGCAGGAAATCACCGACAACAGCCTCATGAATCAGGAGCGTCTCGGCAGCGTTGCAAACAGATGGACGACTAGCTTTGGCGTTAACGATGATTTTTGTAGCCATTTCTTTTTGCGCCTCGCTGTCAATATAAACGTGGCAATTACCAGTTCCCGTTTCGATAACAGGAACCGTCGCATTCTCTAAGACGGCTTGGATTAACCGAGCGCTACCACGGGGAATCAAGACATCGAGATAAGCGTTTAGTTTCATCAACTGTTGCGCGGTGTCTCGTGATGTGTCCTCTACAATCTGCACAGCGTCGGCAGGGAAGCCAGAGCTTGCTAGCGAATCGCGAATCACGCGCACGAGGGCAAGGTTGGAATGAAAAGCCTCACTTCCACCACGTAGAATAGTCGCATTTCCTGTTTTGAAACAAAGGACCGCAGCATCCACAGTGACGTTCGGCCGTGATTCGTAAATGATACCGATAACGCCCAGCGGCACACGTTGTTTTCCAATCGTTAATTCCGCTTCATTTTTCCACATGTGCACGACTTCGCCAATCGGATCAGCGAGGGTCGCCACTTGCTTCACACCTTCCGCGATGTCTACAATTCGTTCTGGCGTTAAGCGCAACCGATCAAGCATTGCATCTCGAACGCCATTTTCTGAAGCGGCTGCTAAATCTTTCTCATTAGCTTCTAAAATAGTCGTAGTATTTTCGACTAGAGATACGGCAAGCGATTGAAGCGCCTCATTTTTCGCCTTCGTTTTTGCTTGTGCTAACACCAATGCAGCGGTCTTTGCTTGTTTTCCTTTTAGAATGAGTTCGGTCATCGTTTCGTTTCCCCCTTTACAAGATCTTTCGCAGCAAATAAAGTGCCAATAGAATCGCCATTCATAATATTAAAAATCGCACCAGGATTATTACCGTTCGTCAGTACCATCTTGCCCCCATTTTTCAAAACTCTTTCGGCCGCGGCGAGCTTTGTCAGCATGCCACCAGTACCAAATTCAGAGCCTTTCCCACCAGCCAATGCTTGCAATTCTGGCGTGATTTGGTTGATTTCAGTAAACATGGTAGACTCGGGATTTTCATTCGGATTACTATCATAAAAACCATCAATATCCGACAACATAATCAGTAAATCGGCTTGGATAACTTCGGCTACAATAGCAGATAGTCGGTCATTATCGCCGAATTTTGTAAGATGCTCAATTTCTTCAATCGCGACCGTATCATTTTCATTGACGATGGGGACGATTTCGTTTTCGAGCAACTTATTGAACGTATTAATCACGTTTTTACGGCTGACAGGGTAATCAATCACATCGCGGGTCAGTAGAATTTGCCCAACCGTATGCCCATATTCACCAAAAAACTTACTATAAATATGCATCAGTTCACTTTGTCCAACCGCTGCAATGGCTTGTTGCTCGGGGATAGTAGTAGGGCGTGTGGCTAATTGCAGTTTATGGCAGCCAACGCCAATCGCACCAGAGGAAACGAGCACAACCTCCTTACCTTCATTAGAAAGGTCGCTGAGGACCATCGCTAATTTTTCAATAGTTCGTAAATTTATATTGCCATTTGGATACATGAGCGTACTAGTTCCAACTTTAATGACAATTCGTTTGCAGTTCTTTAAAGATGTACGCATAGAACGAGTCTCCTTTTTAAGTCAAATTATATTCCATTCATTGTACACTATTTCGGCGCACAAAAAAACCCATTCTATCAAAAAAGATAGAACAGGTCGCAAAATTACGCTTTCGCAGGCTTTTCACCTGAAATTTGGCGTAAACCTTTATTGATAAGTGAGAAGATAACGATCCAAACAACAACGATAAGTAAAATTTGTTTGAACGCAATTTGTGGCAGTGGGTTCCAAGGGCAATCCCAAAGGAAGTGAAGACCAATCGGGATAATGAATAGGCTTAAGAATCTGCCTGTAAAGATATGACGCATTTGGAGTTTCGGATCGGATCCTTTTGCGATCATTAGTGCGGCACCGGAAATAGCTGCCCAGACCACGTGTCCACCGATAGACTGCCAGCCGCGAGAGAAAATGATGTTTAACATTGTATCACCGGCAAATTGTAGGTTTTTAAATACGGCTGCAACTTCAATACTGTAATTAAACGCATAACCAAGCGATTCGAAGGCCGCAAAACCAGCGCCAACAGCTGCTCCAATAAGTAAACCATTCAAAATATATTTTGGTTTCAGCGCCACGATAAAGAGGGCAACAATGACCATTTTACCAGTTTCTTCAATAATACCAACTAAGAAGGCATTAAAGTAGTTTAATTGTCCAACGGGAATCACATCGTATAGAATCAGCGTGGCCACAAGCGCTGCGACACCACCGATAAAGAACATTTTTAAAACATCGAAGAAACTAATATTCCGCGGAGCATTGATTTCGAAAAATAACACGAGTACCGAAAATGGCATGGTGAACGATCCAATAACCATCAAGCCAGGAATCGTATTCGAATTAGAGAAAATATAAGTACAAGCGAGTAATAATAAATAAGTGATAGCTAGCGCGAAAAAGACACGAGAGAAAAGGAACGGTCTCGTCCAAGAAGATGCAATATCTCCTTCTTTCGGCGTTGTGTAAGTAGTACCCGCGATAAAGACTTTCTCGCTGTCTGATTTAGGATGCTTTTTAAAGACGTCGGCAAAAATATCACCTAAGCCTAAATGTTGCGCCCCGTTTTTTTCGTGGGGATGGTGGTTTGCCTCCTTTTTAGGCCCTTTTGAAGTGTCATGCGGACCGTGAGATTCGTGAATCGTTTGGAAAATTGGGCTATCCTTTAGAAGTAGCCACTCGCCATTTTCCTCTTGCTTCACTTTTGTTTCAGCAGATAGTTCCTTTCTTTTGTATAGTGTTCTGAGTTCGTAATCTGTTAATGGACCAATTGTCTTGTTATTCTTTTGAAAATACCAATGAGACAAATGGATCGCCTCCCTTATTTATATTTATAGTCTTTACCTTTTTCCACAAAAAGAATAGGTTGAAACTTAATATATATAGAAAAACGGTTTTAGTCTTCTTTCCGAAGTTCAGTATTAAGGCTTTGCGCTTGATTTAACAGAAAGATAATTGTATCGTCAATAAATTTAACAACTTCAGGACGTATAGGTTGTGCATCGAGTGCAACATTTTCTTCAAAACGGAGATCTTGCCTGATTTGCTCTAAGGTTTTTGCGATATCAGGATGTTTTTCTACCTCGCTTGGTTTGTAATCGGAATCATTTTTTTGACCAACGAGATAATCAACAGAAACATCGAATAGCATAGAGATATGGCGTAGCATCTCAATGTCTGGTTCTCTGATGCCGTACTCCCAATTACCATACGTAGACGTCGCGTTAAGGCCGAGCCGTCTTGCTGTTTCTGCTTTCGTCCAACCTTTCTGTTCTCTTAAAATAGTTAACCGATGACTTAATTTTGGCATTTAATCACTCCTTTTAGAATATAGTATATCATAACTTACACAATACAGCTATTTTATTACACGATATGACTGGTAACGATTTGACATCAACTATTAGAGTTGATATTATGGGTTTATAAACACAAATTGAGTAGAATGGAGCGATACACATGAAAGCAACTGCAGACAAGAAAATCAATTGGGCGAAAGTGAGAAAGAGAAGAGAATCTTTGGGAATTTCGCAAGCGTTTATTTCAAGAAAAATGGGATATAAATACAGTAGTCTTTAATTATCAAAAGTACAGAGTTTAGTAGAAATCAATTTTCGTAATTGTTACTATGCCGTCATCCTTTACATAATGAATATCTTGAATAAACATATTTACAAAGTCTTTTCTTTCCTCAAGTGTGAGTTCCGTCCAGTTATCTTTTATATTCTTCACTATATTTTTGATAGCAATAGCATCAAATGTTTTCTCAGAAGTGGGGGACTGTTTTGGAAGCTCTGATTCCAGTTGATCCAATTCTGATTGAGTCTCTTTCATAAGTTTTGAAAACTCGTTGTCATCTATTAAATCTAACGCCCATCCTTTTTGGTATTTCTCACGTTTCTTCGAAAGATTAACAATCTGTCTTTCTATTTTCCGTGTATTGTTTTCTTGCTTCGTTTCTTTTTTTATATCGAAAGATTTTAATTGAAATGACTCTATATAATTATCAAACGCTTTTAATATTTTACGTTCAGAAACACTAGTGTGGGTGTAGTATATTTTGCAATTAGCGCATCGATAGTCATTGTTGTAACGATCCTGGTATTTTGTGCGGGTACATGACATTCTATAACCGCAATTTGGACATACTATTTTCCCAGCGAAAACATGTGTTAAGGCTCGCTTTCTTGAGCTTACATGTCCAGTCCTAGCTTTTAATATGTTCTGTAGTTCGAAAAACTCATCTTCTGATAGTATTCCAGGATGCGTGTTTTTAAATACTTTTCCCGACCAGTTTGTGGCGCCATACAGGGCATGATTTTCAAGAATACGCCTTAAAGTAGTATTCTTCCACACGGTGTTGGAACGTCTTGTTTTAACGCCTAGATTGTCTAAGTAAGTGCAACATTGACGTATAGAATAGCCTCTTTGAAGCCTGTCTACAAGCTCAAGCACAAGTGTTGCCTCTTCTTCGTAGATAACCAAAACTCCGTCATCCCCTTTTTTGTAACCAAAAGGCGCCAGAGGAATATATTTACCCTGCCGCGCTCGTTCTTCCATTCCAAAGCTAACACGCTCGGATGTGTTCTCACGCTCGAATTGAGCGACGCTACTTATAATTGTGATGAAAAACCTTCCCATTGCAGAAGACGTGTCGTATACCTCCGTAGCGCTCTTAAAAGAGCAGTCGTATTTATCAAAGAAGTTAAGCATGTTGTGCAGATCCACGACGCTTCTTGTTAGCCGATCAAGTTTATAAACCAAAACCGTATCAATCAATCCCGTTTCAATATGTTTAAGCAATGCTTTGAGTAGGGGACGTTCCATATTTTTTGCAGAGAGACCTTCGTCTACATAGAATTTAAATTCGCCCCAACCCTGGGCGATGCAGTATGCCTGTAATTTCTCACGCTGCGCTGAGATTGAGAAGCCTTCTTTGGCTTGTTCTTCTGTTGATACTCGTATATAGATTCCTACTGTCATGATTTTTCATCTCCCGTTTAGTCGTAATAATATTTGAATGATACAAGAAAAGCATTAATATTAATCAATTAATGCTTTTTTGTATTAGATTTGGCTAAGAAAATTTAAAAATGATGTTAATTCGTTGTCTCACGTGGTATATTATTAAGTGAGGAGGGGATTATTATGTTGAAAATTTTGAAACGTGACCACCAAAATTTCATGGAAAAAGTCAAAGATACCCAAAAAACTCACCAAAATAATAGGCTTGAAATTAAAGATAAAAAGAAAGCACTTGAGGTTAGAATAGATCAACGCCGTCGTCAAAATAAATAGCAATCGGAGAGACGATGAAACTTTCATCATCAATTAAGTCTACCAATTTGAAGAACTCTTCGAAAACACTGTTAAACTGCCTTATATACCCTATCATTGCATCTTCTTTAAATGCTCTTTCATCTAGGATTTTTTTAGTCTTGTTGGTCACTTTTCCGATTAGAGTTATATATGTGGGATTCGAGGAATCATCGGAATTGTATTTGAAATCTAGAAAAAGCGGATCTTCTCGTAGATATCTTTTATCTAACGGGATAATGACATCATCGCTTTTAAAGTAGAGATTAGTTGGTAGCACAGGTAGAGTTGCATTAAACATATGTTGAATTCCTTGATACGTCAATTCGAGTTCATCTTTAGCTTTTTTAATTTTACTTTCTACTTGCTTGATTTGAGAATTTCTTACTTGTGTTGAGAGTTTTGAATTATGTTTAATTTTATTAACTTCCTCGTAATCATCTTGATTAGTATAAAAAAGCACTGAATTTAAAACGTTTTCTCCATACATATTTTTTAATAGTTCTAAGTTAATTATCCGAAATGGTATCTTTATTTTTATAAAGTTATTTTTTTTGATTTTTTGTGCATCCTCGATTAGTTTGCTACTGTTCGTCAAATATTCTTCAAAGTCATTAAGTGCATTATCATGCATTTTTTTCGAAATGATTTCTTGTGTTTCTGAGGACTGCATTACCATATGCTGATCAGATTCACTTGTTTCAAAATCATATTTCCCTTTATAGATACCAAGGGTTCCAGTATGATTTACATTTGTTTTTTCTGAGGATTGTTCTGTGGCTTCTTCCTGATCAGTTTCTTTTTTACTATTCTGGAGATCAATAGGTAATCCATTATACATCTGCGAAATAAATGAGTTAATAAACTCATTATCTAAATAAACTAGTTCTTTCAAATTCAATCTCTCCCTTAATTTTTTTATAAAGAAAAGCCCCGTAGGGCGATTCTAATTAAGTCTACATATCTCTTTGAATAGATTCTTTCAAAGGCAAATATTCAAACTCAAAGGCTTTTCGTTCTTCATAATTTATAGCCACATTAAGTGTAGCTTTTGAAAAATCACTGTACCCATCATCAATAAAATTAATAAAACCTTCTCTGGTTTCATTTGGTTTAATAGGATTTTCAACTCCGCCAAAATCATCACTCATTGTAGAGTAGAATGCCAGGTCTTTAAATCCCGTTGTTGTTAAACCGGTGAACGAATTATCAATTAGTACATCTGAGTTAGAGTGATTATAGTATCTGACTTTAAAGCTAATCCACTGCAAAGGACCATTTTCATTAAAAGATATTTTCCCTTCTTCGCTTAAGGCTAAGTTAAAAATGTGAGTTTCTAACACAGTGAAGTCTAGTTCAGAGAATTTATAAGCTTTAATAGGTTTATCAGTTCCATCTAAATTAAATGTATCGGAATATCCAGTTTTAATTAATGTAGCTTTTCCTGTTCCTTCAAGCTCAAGCGGTTTTGAAAGCTCTTTGTATTTTTCATTTATCTTTGTTGTGTCTGGATCCTTTTTCTTTGCAGCCACTTCATTTTTATTCGTTTTATCATCGTCCTTCGTGTCATTATTGTTTCCCCCGCAAGATACCAGAACACCAGATAACAAGAAAATAAAAACCAGTAAAAACAGCTTCTTCATTTCATCTTCTCCCTTATTATGTTTTTATATAAACGCAATGCGTAAATACTAATTTAAAACTTTTTCTTTAAAGAATGTGTTCCAATCGCTTTCTAGATCTTCGGCAAGATCAGGTTTTCGCATTGCGTGGAATCGATTAACGCAATCTAGTACTTCAGCTTCAGCTTCCATGTTGCCTTCTAAATAGTCGATGATTGCTAGGTAGGCGTAAACATCATTTTCGATAATTACTCGATCGTACTTCTCACAAAGAGGTAAAGCTTGATTCAAATATTTTTTTCCAAGCATAAATTGATTTTGGTGTGTATAGTATTTACCTACGTTGGTGTAGAAAGTGGCATCGAAATGTATATCCTTGAGAAAATCGACGTAATTTGCCATTTCTCTTTCTATGCGATCAATCATAGAAGTTCCTAGCTCAACGGGGAATACAAAGAACAGTTTCGACATAATATAGACCTCTTGATAAGTCCATGCGGATCTCCCGTATAGGATACTCCAGATTTCGAACGCTTCAGGGCTTTCTATGTTATAGCTATTTTGAGCAGTGATTTTTAGAATTACATCTTCAACAATATATAGACAGTAGGCAATGAAGTCGGTTGGATATTCTTCTAAGTGAGAAGAGAGTTGGGTCAATAGTTTTTTGCCCTGAACCCGATCAACTGAATTTTTCACATTAGTGAAATCCAGAAATAAATTGTCTGTAGGGGATAGTTTGTAATCGTTTCGAATATACTCAAATTCTCGTAAAGACATACCAAAATCGTCCAGAATACTTATTAGCTTATCCAGTGTAATATTTTTTCTAGATGACTCTATGTTTGCTATCCCTGCTTGACTTACTTCTGAAAAATCCTTTTGTTTCATACTTTTGATCAGTCTTATTTGCCTGATAGTTTTGCCTATGGCTTTCATGAGTATTCTCCTCTCAATATTTCTATATGGTATATAAAATCCAACTCTTACATAATCTGCTATACTATTCTAGAGGGGGTGAACTATTATGAAAAAACTGAAAAAAATGTTTTACGGAAGCAAGATGATTGCGCTTCCAGTAGTAACATTGGTTATTGTTGCATTTATTAATATCCATATGTAGACGAAAAAAACGAAGTCTGCTCTCCCAATCCAACCCGATTGCAAAAGAAAAGACTTCGTACAACGGGATTATAGCATATAGAAAAGGGACTATACAATTTACGAGATGAACAGGAGTGACATCAATGGCGCAATTGAGTGGGGAATTAACATCAGAAATAATTGATAACATAGAGACAAATTTGGAGCTGTACTTACAGATAATTGAAGATGCTCCGAAAAATATTAAAGTGACGGATGCTTTATCTAGTCTTGGTGCAAAATCAGAAGATATGGAAAACCTGACTATATTTATCGCAGGTCTAGTAATATCAACTTATTATTAATAAACATGGAGACTTCAACTGCCTAGGTTATAGGCAGTTTTTTATTGGTTATTTTTATTCTTTTCATTATTTATCGACTCAAAGAGCTGTTTAATGCTCTCTAAACTCTCTGGATTCTTGTCAAGTAAATCGAAAAGCCATTGGTGTAATTCCTTATCTTTTACAATGTCATCAATAGAATTGTATTTTTTGGTGACGTTTTCGACAGATGGGTTATCAGTGCGTCCGAGAAGATAGTCAACTGACACATCGTAGAAGTCAGCAATCTTATTCAGAACATCATTATCAGGTTCTCTATTTCCTTGTTCGTACATTGCGTAAGTAGTTCTTGCTACTCCAATCTTATCAGCGACTTCTTTTTGAAGAAGGTTTCTGCTTTTTCTTAGAGATTTTAATACTAAAGTGTCCATTTATAGTGACCCCTTTCATCAATATTCTACTACACTTAATGTGTAATTTGGAGATTCTTTGTGTGATTACACAAAAAAGGTATTATAATGTTGACATTACACTTAACGTGTATTATACTGTAATTACACATTAAGTGTATTAGGGAGGTGGGTTAATGTGAGAACTTGGTTGGTAAACATTCGCAAAGAAAAAGAGTTGACACAGGAGTTGGCAGCAAAGGAGTGCGGAATCGCTAGAACAACTTATGCGATGTATGAACAAGGGGAACGAACGCCGTCCCCAAGTAACGCGAAATTGATTGGTGCTGCGATGGGATTTAACTGGACTCTTTTTTTTGAAGAAGAAATACACGAAACGTGTAAATAAGTTATTTCAATCATACACCACAAGAAAGTAGCACGCGCGTTCAATAAGATACAAAAAGCCGTCCAGTGGACGACTTAGGAGGTGTGATATGTGGATTGAAATTACGGTCTTGATTTTCTCAATTGGATCACTTCTTGTAGCTATTTATGTTTTTCTTGACTCTCAGGGTCATTAATTTTGTAAACAATACCATGAACTTTATATTTATTTCTTTTGGTAACTGCATAGGGGTCTTTTATAAACGCCTTCTTAGGAACTTTAAAGGACAGAGCAATGTCATCACTAAAGGTGCTACTGCCGCTATCGGTTATGAAAATATCGAAATGCGTGAATGAATTACCTTTAAATAATCCGTGGTTTTTTTCAGGAATTTCAAGCTCTATTATGGATTTCCCTTCATTGTGAACCTCATATATCCGGGAGTCTTTAAATGCAGGGTGTAAGCTTTTTTGCGTCAATAGGTAGAAGTTGATATTACTTTCGGTTGGGAAAGCTCTAAGGTCAAAGTAGGCGATATCATTTGGTGAAAGATTAATAACTTTAATTGAACACTTGTAACCGGAATCAAAAGTGTCAGTTTCTCCAGATGGATTACGCAGAGTAACAACATTTTTTTCTATAAACCTAATGTCGTCAAAATAAACTTCGATTCTCTTTCTATTTTTCCATAATGTGAAGATTGAAATGAATAAAGAAATTCCGGCGATCGTTGCACTAAAAGCAGGTATAGACATTTTTTCACTCCTAAAATTGAATTTGATTGTATTCAGATTATATCAATATATGGGAGATAGCACAAAACAGGGGGTCAACATGAAATCAGTAACATTAAAAAAATCAGCGGAAGCGAGCGCGGCTATGCAGTATGTAAAACATGTACCGCAAAAACAGCTAGCAAGCATGATGCACACAAGCCGAGCGAATATCTCGCACTTAAGTACAGGTAAACGAAAGATGCAGCAGGACATCGCAGAACAGGCGCTAAAGACAATTGAAAATGGAAGCTTCGCAGTAGCGTTATTACATCGATTCAGCGATGGAGTGACGGCGCCGTTACTAGACGGCACGGCGATAGATCAACATCGACTTGCATTTTTGGCAATGTTCGAGAATGAGACGGAAGAGTTCGCCGAAGTTCAACATAGACTCACGTTGACACTCGCAAAAAATCCGGATCAGTTGAATCAGGACGAGAAAGAGCAGATACGGCAGTTCATGAACGAGCTGATAGACGTGTGCACAGTCGCGAACAACGCACTCTTTAACTTAGCACAGGTTTACAACTTAAGCGTCAAGCGGCTTATGAATGATCGCAAAGCCGAATTTAAAAAATTCCACTGGATTAATTAGGAGGCGAATACGTTGGAACAAGATGTCACACACGAAGGTGTACCAGAACACTTGCATCAAAAAATGGCTGAGTTCTTTGCACGTACATCGGCACCGAGGATTTTAGCTAGGCAGGAAAAAGAAAAGCTGGAGAAGGAAAAGGAGGAATTAGCACATGCTTAACGGTGTAATATGGTTCATTTTAGGGTTCATGTTAGCGACGATTTACGGCAACATCTTTGTAGCCGATAAAGCGAAAAGAAAGGCGGATGAATATGACTCTACCACTTTGGATGGTAATCATAGCGATACTGTCGTTAGTCGGAGCAATGACAATCGTTGAGAAAGTTGTAAACCAGGTCAAGGAGATCAAGCGAATCGGTTTTGAATCATGGTATATGAGGTGGTTCAATGCTTAGCGGTTACGAAGGTTATGTATTCGGGATTATCGGGTTTATTGTTTTCGTACTTCTGTTGTGCAGATTCAAACGAGAAGACAAATAAAAAAACACCCTTTGCAGAGGGTGCTCACATAAATTGGCTGTTCGCCATACATTTCACCTTTATTATATGCGAACAGCCCCAAAATTACAAGATAGGGGTTTTTATTATGGAGAAGAGCATTGATGTAGTTTTTTTGAAAGAAGTATTGTTTACAGCGAAGTTGTCAGCGGAAAGATCGGTTATCTATATGCAAGATAAGATTGCTGAATATGGTAATGATACACATTTGCAAGAGTTTTTTACTTTACAACTTGAGGATAGAGAAGCTTTTCTCAATAAAATCAACGAGAAAATCGCAGAAATCGACAACATCAAATTTAATATTATGGGGGAACAGTTATGAAAACAGTACAGAGCAATTATAAAGAGGCGTCCAATTTAGTGGTTGAAGCTTGTAAGGTATGTCGAACGAGTCAAGACAGAACAACAATGGTCGGCCTTGTTTTGAACAATGATGATACCACAGTGGCTTTTGAAGGCGAAGGAGTCGCATTACTAGAAGCCTACAAACGATTAACTCGAGAGTTGGTAGCAATGTTTGCTACTAGTATTCCAGTTGAAGAGGTAATCGATGAGGTTAAGGAAGCTGGGGCGCTTGGGATTATCGACGGAGTTATCAAACACGGGCAGAGAGCCAATAAGGAGGCTCAGCGATGAAGCGCAAAAAACTAACGCCTTTTGAAGAGGTTTCCAATTTAACGGATCGCATTAATGTTATCTCTCGTGCCGATAATAATGTCAGTTGCATTTCCGCTATTGCTCGAAGTGGGGGCGATAACGGCTTTAATTACGTAGCGAATGTGAACGGTGGCAGGGAAGAATTACTTGCACTCTATACGCAGCTGACACAGAGCATAGCAGAAGTATTATTCATGGACCGACCAGACGAAACTACTTTGAAAGATATGCAACGAGCAGGTGGCGAAGGGCTTGCCAATGGAGTGTTGGCAGTTAATCCGAATTACAGAGGGGACGAGAAGAAATGAAAAACATCCGACTAATAAATCTCAAACTACGCAATTTCAAAGGTATTAAAGAGTTCGAGTTAGCATCCAGATTCGAGGAAAACCTAGCAGTGTATGGGGCGAACGGGACAGGCAAGACATCGATTTTTGACGCTTTCATGTACTTATTGTTCGACAAAGATAGCCAAAACAAAAAGGAGTTCTCGATAAAAACACGCGACGAGAACGGCGAAGAAATTCACTTTTTAGAACATGAAGTCAGCGCTGTGTTATCCATCGCGATGAAACACACAGAACTAAAAAAAGTATACAAAGAAAAATGGACGAAGAAAACAGGCGCAATAGACAAAGAGTTTACAGGCCATACCACTGACTACTATATCAACGACGTGAAGGCGAAGAAAAAAGAGTACATGGATTTCGTGTCGGATTTGATTGACGAAAATACTTTTAAAATGATTACCTCACCAACATTTTTCAGTGAACAGCTCAAGTGGCAAGAACAGCGTGATGTTGTGATGACTATCGCAGGTGATGTGACAGACGAGGAAGTGATACAGTCCAATCCGGAGCTAGCCGAACTAACAGATTTGCTTGGCGCTCGAAGTGTCGAGGATGCTCGTAAAATCGCGATACAGAAGCGTAAAGATGTGAATGAGCAACTGCAAAACATACCAGTTCGGATTGATGAAGCAGCGCGTAATATGCCGGATGTTTCGGAATTAGATCAGCAGCTACTTACTGATGAAATTCAAGCATTAGAGTTATCTAAGGATGAGAAGCAAGGTGAGTTGCAAAATATCCGGAACGGATCGCACGCTGCTGAATTGATGATTCAAAAATCGAAAATCGAAGGCGAACTACAAGAAATTAAGAATCGTCATCAAAGCGAAGTGTATGCCGCAACAAATGACAAACGACAAGACATGTCCAATTTACAAGGTAAGATTGCGAGTGCCGAGGGCGTACAACGTAGCTTGCAAGATACTTTCGAAACGCTGACTAAATCAATTGAAACTAAAACACATCAGAAAGCGCAATTAGAGCAACACTGGTACGCGAAGAAACAAGAAACGTTTGACGAACACCGAGCGACTTGTCCGACGTGTGAGCAAACCTTCCCACCTGACAAATTAGATCAGATGATTGCAAATTTCAACAACGAAAAAGCCGCAGCACTCGAAAAAATTGTCGCCGATGGTCAAGCGCTGAAAGAACAGATTGAGAGTCATCAAAACCAACTCGACTTTGAAGAAGCGGCGCGGAAAACAGCAAAAGAAGAGCTTCAAAACCTATGTGTTGATCTAGCTTTAGAACAAGAGAAACTAGCCGAAATGGAAGCTAACGCAACGAAAGTCGAGAACACCGGCGACTATGTAACGAAGTTCCAGAAACTCGAAGAAGTAAGAAAACAAATCGAAAACGGCGCACAAAGTAGTACGGTGCGTGAATCAGAAGTTAGGAACGAAATTGGCAGTATCGAGAACGATATCGCCGCTTTGCGTACCGATTTATCTAAATTTGAGACGATTTCGAACATAAATGCACGAATCGAAGAATTGAAAAAAGAGCAGGCTGAACTTGCCGACTTGTTCAACGAGTGCGAAAAAATGGTGTTCTTAACGAATAAATTCACTCAAGCGAAAGCGAGCCTCTTGGAAGGCCGTATCAACGACAAATTCGAGCTTGTACGCTTCAAATTGTTTAGAACACTGATAAACGGCGGGCTAGAAGAATGTTGTGAGGTTACTGTAAACGGTGTTCCTTACACCTCTGGGCTCAATACAGCATCGCGCATTAACGGCGGTTTGGACATCATAAACTCGCTTAACGAACATTACCAGGTAGCGGCGCCAATTTTTATTGACAACCGCGAATCAGTAACCGAGCTTATCAAGACGAAATCGCAGGTCATTAGCTTGATTGTTTCAGAGAATGATAAAACTTTGAAGGTGAGTGAATAGGTTGGATATAAACGTTGTGGATAAAAAGGTTAAATATCTGTCCAAATTACGAAGCCAATATAAAGAGATTGAAGAAGCGAAAACACGCGTAGGAAATGCTTCGATTGGTGTACTTGGAATTAATTGCCCAAGCGAGGGTAAGCCAAGCTGTGAGCGATCATATGTTGGTCGATTCGTTCAAGATTTTGAAATTGATGAGCGATTAGTAACGATTTGGAAAGATGGGATTGTACTAGAGCTTGAAAATAGATTGCTTGCTATTGAAAACGAAATTGAAAAAGCCTTAGGAGGAATGCCGGATGAGCAATGAATTATCCATGATGAGAAAAGATATTATCAGCCAAGTGGAGGGCAAAGTGAAAACACTACAAGGGAATGCAGAACTGCATTTCCCCGCTGACTTTAGCCCCGAAAATGCAATGAAGAGTGCGTGGCTGATTCTTCAAGAAACGAAGGATCGTAACCAGAAGCTTGCTTTAGAAGTTTGTACCCGAGATAGTATCGCAAATGCATTGTTAGACATGGTTGTGCAAGGTTTAAACCCACAAAAAAAACAGGGCTACTTTATCGTTTACGGCAAAACACTCACGTTCCAACGAAGTTACTTTGGAACGATGGCGGTTACCAAGCGTGTGACGGGAGCAAAATCCATTGATGCAATGATTGTTTACGAGGGTGACGAGGTTACCTATGAAATTGAGAATGCGCGGATTAGCAACTTAAAACATACCCAGCAATTTGGAAACATCGACAAGAAAAAAATACTTGCAGCATATTGCGTTATAACACTTCCAGAAGGCGAATATTACACGGAATTTATGACGATGGACGAAATACGCCAGTCATGGGGACAATCTCAAATGTGGTCCAAAGGTGCAACGGTTGAAAAAGAAGGCTCAACTCATGAAAAATTCTCGCAAGAAATGGCTAAAAAAACAGTCATTAACAGAGCATGTAAGAGGTATCTCAATAGCTCCGATGATTCCAGCGTCCTCTTAGACACATTCAATCAATCACCTGATGACTCTGTAGAGAGTGCTGTAGAGCAAGAAATCGCAGAGAACGCTAATGCCGAAATAATCGAAATGGATGATTATCAAAACGAACCAGAAGCCCAAGCGGAGGTCATCGAAGCAGAATCAGTCGTGCAAGAAGAAGTCATAGAAAAGCCTCCGTTCGCATGATTATCAAGACATTAGCAAGCGGAAGCAAAGGGAATGCCTATCTATTGTCAGACGGGCATTCTGAATTGCTTCTAGAATGCGGTATATCATTCAAAAAGATTCGCGAAGGTCTAGGGTTCAACTTATCAAAAATAGCAGCCTGCCTAGTCTCTCATGAACACGGAGATCACACGGCAGGCATTAACAAAATGTTACGAGAAACAAGCATACCCGTATACGCGTCAGAAGGCACCATATCGGCTTTAAAAATTCAGGACAAGCAAACATTCAAGTTAGTAAATAAAACACCGTCAACGGTCGCTACGTTCCGAATTATGCCGTTTGATGTGCAACATGATGCATCGGAGCCTTTGGGATTCATGATTGACTCTATTCACACAAAAGAACGGTTAGTTTTCATAACAGACAGCTATTACGTCAAATACAAGTTTCCGAAAATGGACTATCTCATGATCGAGTGCAATTACGCAGCTGACATCTTAGAAGAGAATGTCCAGTCTGACCGCGTACACAGAACACAGAAAAAACGAGTTTTACAATCGCATTTCAGTCTTGAGAACGTCAAAGACTTTTTGAAAGCTAACGATCTGTCGAAGCTAAAAGAGATTCACCTGCTACACATTTCAGATAGCAACGGTGATCCAGAACGATTTAAACATGAAATACAAGAACTTACAGGAATACCAGTTTATATAGCTAGGGGGTGACAACGTGGCTCGGCCAACAAAACAAGGACTAAGTTATTTTCCGCTTGATGTTGATGCGGATTATGACGATAAATTTCAACTAATCGAAACCATACACGGACCCACAGGTTTTGCAGTGATTATTAAGCTAATGATGAAAATTTACAACGAAGGTTTCTTCTATAACTGGTCCGACAAAGAACAAATACTATTCGCTCGTCGGGTTAATGTTGAGATTAACCAAGTAAAAACTATCATTTCGGACTGCATAACCTATGATTTGTTCGACAAAACTCTTTACGATACAGAAAATATATTAACTTCTAGGGGTATTCAAAGCCGTTTTTTCAAAGCAGTAGACAAACGCAAAAAGTTAGAAGTACCCATCGAATACCTATTAATTGACAAGGAAGATATTCCAGGAACAGCGATAAAATACGTTTTGTTGCACAAAACCCCTAGTTCCGCCGAACAAAACACTACCGAATGTGAAATAAATCAGGGATTAAGTACACAAATTAAAGTAAAGGAAAGTAAAGAAAAAGAAAGTAAAGCAGAAGAAAGCAAAGAGCAAATTATCGACGAACAAAAACCTGCTACTACTGCCTACCGATTTTGGGAAAGTAATGTCGCGATAACTGGATTGTCACAATTTGATATAGAGCTACTAAACAAGTTGCTTGATTTAGGCGGCAACGAACTGACTGTACACGCGATGAAGAAAGCAATTGAGCTCAACCGGCGCAGGATGAAAACTGTAGATACTGTATTGCGTGGTTGGCTAGATCATGGTGTTAGGACGACAGAAGAGGCAGATATTCACGAAACGAATTGGATTGGAGGGAAAACGGATGGAGGAGATGAAAAGCAACAGGAGCAACCTACAATCAGCGACAAATATAATTTCGGAACTACAAGCTCGAATGGCGAAGCACTCCCTTTCTGACGCGGAAGAGAAGCAGATTAGAGAGCGAATTGAAGCTGAGGATAGAGAGTTGGCAGAGAAAGCTCGAAAAGCAGATCAAAATATTCTCATGTCCAAGGTTTTTTCTCAAAGCATGGTAAATAAAAAACTTGAAAATGCGTGTTTCGACAATTACGAACCAGAAACCGAAGAAGCTAAAAGAGCATTGGAGATTTGCAAAAAATATGCAACTAATTTCAAGGTGAGCAATCCGCAAAGTATCATGCTGTACGGCACTTTTGGAATCGGAAAAAGTCACTTAGCGGTAGCGATAATGCGTGAATTAAGCAAGATAGATTTAGTCGTGAAACGTGATGAATCAAGAAACGTTGTTCTAAAGACTAGAAAAATGAGCATGTTATTCATCAACACAGCGAAGTTGCTGACTAAAATTAGATCGTCATTCAATGCAGATAGTGAGTTTTCCGAAGATAAAGTACTTCAAGAATTGGAAGATGTGGATCTGCTGGTCCTTGATGATTTTGGTAGCGAGATTAAAGACGTGAAACCTGCGGACTTTAACACCAAAAATGGTTTTGCTATTGAGAAAATATTTGAAATCGTAGAGAGCCGTGTAGGCAAGCATACGATATTTACAACGAACTACGATGTGGATACATTATTCAGATACTACGGAGAGCGTAGCTTTAGCCGAGCTATGGAAGATACGACATTGATTCAGATGACTGGTCGTAATTATCGATTGAGGGGGTTTGAAAAATGATAGCAACACTAGGAAAAGTTGAAATGGTCGGTTTTGATGGTCCTGATCCAGAGCATGTGATTTTATGGATCAACGCAGGCAAGCCGGTTGCAAAAACAATCTGCTACGACAACGAGGATGTCCAGAATGCGCTGGCGCACAAGGCAGGAAAATATGAAGGTTACGAGGTGATTGAGAAGGTTGTTGTAGATGAGTCAGCCTGATTACTTAGCGGAGCTAGAAGCAATATCCGATAAGGTACCGCTTGTTGTGCTTGCAGACGTCAATAACCGTATTAACGATTGGATATTAAGTGGCGGCAAGGCAACAGACAACTACGTTAAGCAGAAAGTAGACTACGCCAAGATGTGGGCGGAAAAAGGAGCGAAGGATAGTGAGCAGATTTGAGCCGGGAAATCGAGTCATGGGAATAATCAACAACAAGCTTGAGACTGGGGAGGTATGCGAGGTAACGGGTCCAGAAAGATATACCGTTATCTATGATTTTGACCGCGGAGGGTTATATCCGCAATCAGGCGAAGATTTAGTTTTGCTGGAGTCGGTAGGAACCCCTGTGTATGAGGTGATTCACCAATTCAGCCGGTTCGGAGTGGTGCATAAAACTATTACTCTAGAGAAGCCAGATTTAGACACTGTACAGATAAGTCGTAGAGGGAGGGTGATTTGGGATGATTAGAGCAAAAAGTAGGACACATGCCAATCGTGGAATGAAATTCGAATCAGCGATAGAAAAGTCATGTGAAAACTATCGGCAACAAAAACTAGCAGTTATCAAAAAACGGCCGACAGATTGGACAGTGCGATGGGAGGACGGAAAAATCATCAGTGCGTTCCCAAAGAAGAAAAGTACCGTGGATTTTGAGGGCATTCTTGCAGGTGGACAAGGTATCGCATTTGAGGCTAAGGAGACCAAAAACAAAACAAGTTTTCCGCTTAGCAATTTCCAATCGCATCAAATCAGCTACTTACAAAACTTTGCTCAAATGGGCGGTATGGCTTTCGTTTTAATCCGTTTTACAGTGCATGAGGCAGTTTACAAAATTATGATTGACGAGTTTTGCAAGATGATTAGCGACTGCGAAACACTAGGGAGAAAATCAATTCCTCTAGACCGTATAAAGCAACCTTCAGATAAATGCTACCGAATCACTGAAATGTATGAGTTACCGCTATTCTTAAATAACCACTATAACCAAAAATGAGGAGTCGATGAAAATGGAATTTAAACCAGTACCCCAAAAAATCACAGCAAAAGGTGACGGTGTTATCGAATTAGTACTAAAGGTTGAAAATGGTAGCCTTTACGGCAAAATGGATCAAATTCAAGAACTAATAAAACGGCCGTGTGTTGTCAGTATCAAACTAAACACGACAGAGTTCACAACCGAAAGAGACAAGGTCACTAAGCAGCCGCTAATCCGTTATCAAATTGACGATAACTCGGGACTGGTTGAGGCAGTTCATATCGAGCAAGAACAACTCGAACTCGAGGGAATCGAAAAGTTAGAGGTCGAGAAGGAAACGCAAGAAATCGATATTGATATCATAGATCAGTTTATTTTAGAGGCTGCCCAACCGGAATTTGACGGAATCGATATTGATGCCCAAAGAGTGATCATGTTGCAAAAAGCAGGGAAGGCCGATCGTGAAATCGCATTAGACTTGGAAATCGAGACCGAGGCGCTGATAACGCAGATGGATGAGTATAAGCAACTGGTTGCGCCGTATGCATTCGCTTGGTGGTCTTGGAAGACAGGTAAGTAAAATATCGGGCGGGAAACCGCCCTTTCAAGTAGGTGCGGTATGAAACGAATATTAAATTATCCCGGCTCGAAATGGAAAATCGCGAAATGGATCATTGAGAATATGCCAAGTCATCAGTCATATTTAGAACCATACTTCGGAAGTGGTGCGGTTTTCTTCAACAAACAAAAAAGCCTAGTCGAAACTATAAACGATCTGGATGGACGAATTGTGAATCTCTTTCGGATGATGCGTGAACAGCCTGAGGAATTAGCTTTTTTAATAAAAAATACACCGTACGCTCGAGACGAATTCGAGAACAGTTTAGTGGTTTCTGCAGACTCACTCGAAGATGCGAGACGGATGTTAATCCGTTGTTGGTTTGCGATAGGAGGCAAAACAAGCAATAAATCAGGTTTTCGCAAGCTGGTATCTCCAAATGGGCCGTATGTTGTTCAGGATTGGATCAAAATGCCCGCAACGATTCTGGAAGCTGGAAATAGACTTAAAGAAGCACAAATTGAAAACTTGGATGCGATAGCCCTTATTGAACAAAGCGCTCGGTCAGAAGTCCTTATCTACGCTGATCCACCCTATCTGCCCTCTACGAGATCAAGCAAACATTATGAGCATGAATATATCGAATCGGATCATAAAGACATGTTGGAAGTATTAAAAGCGCACCCCGGCCCAGTTATTTTAAGTGGATATGATAGTGATTTGTATCGTGACGTATTGCATGATTGGCAGGTAAAAAAATTCAAGTAACAGCCTTGCAAGGGGCTAAAAGACAGGAAGCATTATTTATCAATCCCGCAGCAACAGGAAACGGACAACTAAATTTATTTGAGGAAGTGGAATAAATGAGCTTTGAACAGTTAGATTTATTCACTGAAACCGAAGAACCGGAAACAACAATACAGCATGTCGGTGAGCCGTGCACGCAACTAAATGTGTTGCTAGCTATCAAGGAGATTCAAGCATTAACAGGGCGTAAAATAGTAGCTACACACGGATGTTATCGCGGTAAAACAGCGTATCACCCTGAGAGTGAGTACAAATCATTTTTCAAATTCGAGACAGGGATCTGCTACGTAGACGAGTTTTTGCAGTTGTGGATCATAAACGGAAATCCCAAGAAGCGGCTGTATAACAAAGCTGGCGTACTAAGTGATGGGGTGAGGCTATGACAAGCCCAATGCCAATAACAATAAACCGGATGCGCGAGTACGAATTACACGATGCCATTGCAGACGCCGAAAAGCGCGGCTACAGAGTGATTAGCGATGTACGACATAACTACGCAGAAGGCAAAACGTATCACAAGGAAGGCGCGTTTTTCAGGCAAGACAGCGTATCAGATACTAACAAATACACAGTGAGGATGATTAAGCCAATGAAAAAAGAGGAGCGGACGAAAGAAATTCAGAGTTACATGGACTCATTGATACTTTGCGAAAAAGTCACCGAAGAAGAAATGGAGACGTGGAGCGATAAGCGGATTGAAACAGCTTATTATCAGTTGCGTAGCGAATTGGATAGTTGAGGAGGAGCGGAAACATGAAACCAAGTGAATTCAGAGGTAAGCGCCTAGATAACGGAGAGTGGGCATTTGGAACATATACTAACGCGTATGGAGACTGGATTAATGAATTTGCACCATACGGGCCAAAAATGTACGGAAATGAGATTGTCGAAGATGCTGGGGAACATTATGCAGAAAACGAAGTAGATCGTGAGACAGTCACCGGATTTACAGGGATTACAGACATAAACGAAAATAAGCTTTACGATCAGGATATTTGTGAAGATGAGAATGGCAATAGGTTCTTAGTCATGTGGTCGATGTACTTTAACGCGTGGTGCTACATCGAGTACCTCGGAGACTTACGCGAATATCCACTATACAAATTTATAGGAACATACCGAAAAGTTGGGAACAAGTTCGATAATCCAGAGCTTTTAGAAATTGAGGTGGCGGAATGAAAACAGGCGAGTTTACTCAGGCGGTAGAGAAATTAGGTTACACAATACGACTAGTTGGTCGAGATAAAGCATATTTTCGAATTTACATTAATGATGCGATAGCTGCGGTGATTGATGGAAATGCATTTATGAGTTCCGACACGGTGTTTACAGAATTTGAACAACTAGACGATGCACGTAAATTGGAACTTGGGTCATTGATAATTAAATATGCATGTACGCCAATAAATGAGCGTGAGGGGGAAGCTGAATGAGTGGAGATAACGAGGGATTGAAAATTGGTGGTGAAGTGAGATTTACGGATATTGTCACCATTGTAGAAGTGGAAGATGACAGCGTAAAGGTTCTTACAGATTCAGGGTTTGAGTTCTGGACGACACGAGATAATTTAGAGTAGGGTGAAGTGCATTGAATGCAAAAGATGTCAGAGCTTTGATGCTTACATCAGTCGATGAAATCGTAGAGGAAACTACAAAAGCGTGTGCAGAATTAGCGATGAAAGGCAAAACAAGTATTAAGGTCCGAAAATAAAGAATTGCTGGAAGGAGCGGAATGAGCATGGAAAACGAATTAATCGAAGAACAGTTCAATAATTTAGACGGCGCAACTTTGGAAATCGGATACAGCAAGGAAGTAAAATCACACTTACTCGCACTGTTCCCTGAAAAGAAAGGTGACGTAGTTAGTATATGGATTGATAGCGAACTTAAAAATAAAATGATGGACGCGCTAACGGTTAAAAAGCTCGATGCTAACGATCTATTTATGCTTGAGGAGTTGAAAAAATTAGTTCCAATGTATAAAGGTGATGTAATAGCAACTTTGACCTATGCGAAAAATGATGCTGAATTTTTCTTTATATGGAAAGACCTTGAAAATAAAAATCTTATCATTCAAAAACTCGCTACTTGGGCGCTTGAACAGGAGGAAATGGAATGAAGGCTGTGACATGGCGCGTGAGAGTAGGAGATCTTTATTTTATCAAATTTGGTGGTGGCAGGCGTCCTGATTATACAAAAAATAGAAGCCGTGCAACGACATTCGAGGATAAAGAACGGGCGGAGGAAGTCGCTAAAATGCTTGTTGCCGGCGAGCTGGAGGAAGTAGGGAGTGACGAATGAAATGGCGACCTTTTAACATTAATCACAATGTCAAAGTGAAGCTGACTCGAGTAGGTATACAGCGTTATAAAGACTGGATGAATCGATATATACCTGTGAAGGATAGTCACTTACGAATCGAGCGACCAACAAGAGATGATAGTCGTTTATATCAGTTCAATAAGCGGAAAATGGAGTCGTTTATATATGATTATTACGAATGGGGAGGCGTCGCGGTATGAAAAACGGCAAACGACCAACAAAGCGAGAATGCGAGCAGATTAAAGTATACGGATTGAACCCCGCCAACTGGCTGATTTTTAAGAACTTGCATGACGAGCTACACCTTGTCCATCGCGAAACTGGAACGAAGCGGGTGATTAGCAAATGAAAAAGCAGGCACACTCAACGGAAATAGTCACTGTTCATAGACTTAAGATAGCCCCAGAGTTTTTCGAAGCAGTGCAGTCAGGAGCGAAAAAAGCCGAGGTCAGAAACAATGATCGTAATTTCAAAGTAAATGACACGATTTTGCTTCAAGAATACGAAAACGGTAGGTACACAGGCAATATCGTATGTGTCCGAGTTACCTACATTTCAGATTACAATCAGCCACCGGGGCAAGTAGTTCTAAGCATAGAGGTACAATCAAAAGAAATTTGAAGGGACTGATCCAAATGACTACGTTCGCCAAAATTCGCGATGTGCGAGAAAAGGGCGGTAGACAGCTCGTCATTGTCGAATTTGACGAGCCTATGCCAAAGTACCAATTAGAGAAAATGAGCCCAGAAATCGAGATACAGCTACACGACGGACGCCGTAAATCACCAGGGCAAAATAAACTGATCCATGCGCTGCTGAATGAAATCACAGTTGCGTATGTAGGGCCAAGCACTTCTATACAAAGGAAAATCGATTTAGAGTACACGAAAAGCACCATGAAAGCCATGTTTGCAGACGAGTTGGGACGAAATAGCTTCTCGGTCGGAAAAGCCAACATGACTGAGGCTACGGACTTTATAGAGTATCTAATCAATTTCTGTATACGAGAAGGTATCGAGTTAAAAAACAGAGATATGTACAAGGATTACAACCTGCAGCACTGGTCATTCTGTTGCTTGATTCACGGTAAATGCGCTATAAGTGGCGTGAATCAAGGCGTTGAAAAGCATCATGCGAAGAACCTAGTTGGCATGGGCCGTAATCGTAGAAATTTGGATCATCTAGATTCGTATTTTATATCGCTATCAGCTATCTATCACGAAGAAGCGCATAAGCTGGGCTGGACAGATTTTAGCAATAAATATCATGTTGAATGCGTGAAACTAAGCACTGAATGGATTAAAAAGTTAGGAATAAGTAGATGAGGAGAATGAATATGAATGAGGAAACACCGAATTGGAAGCTGAGTTCTATTATTAAACAGGGGTGGAGGAATCAAGCTGATAGTGCATTGCGAATAAATGAGAAGGGGATGTTTTACAATATTGAAGGACTAGAAATAAAAGCGCCTTTGGATATTGAAGCAGCATTCAGGAAGGCATTAAACATAGAATTCGCGTTAAGTGAGCAACAGCAAGTTATTTTTGATTACCTGGTTGAAAATGAATACAACATGGATGATGTATTCACAGCTGTAGGTGAGATTGGAAATGACTATTACAATTGCGAGGGATATACTCCAATTCCTGCGATAGTAGTGGCTTACGGTGAGCTAGAAGGAGATCGGATTGCGCAGGTTATATGCCGATTCCTAGACTACCAAGCAAAAAAAGACAAATAAAAAACCAGAACGCATTCGCTCCGGCAAGGTATTTCTACTCGACATAGAAATTATACCATAGGAGGGCGTTCTGGTGGAACAATTATCATTATTTAATGCCAATAATATAGAGATCGATATTACATCAACACGGCGTAATATTTGGATTGAGGTAGAGCGATACCAGCACGCACAACACGTAATCAAACGGAATGGTAGAGCTAAGGTTAATTTGGGGGCACAACAGATCAGTGATATGCCAAGCGTCCCACAAAATGAATATACATCAAATGTGGAACGCGCTGTCATTGAGGCGCAAACAGAGCTTGAAGATGCAAAATTCTATGTTGAAGAGTTTGACGACGCAATGGAACAGATCACGAACTACAAAACGCGGGATGCTGACATCCGTTCCAGGCGTCGTGAAATCTTTAAATACACCTTTTTAAAAGGATGGGGACGCACTCGTATTTGTTCAGAGTTCGCAATTAGCGAAACGCTATACTATGAAGAAGAACGAGAGGCAATCAAGCAGTTTAGTCGCAATATGGGTTGCTATGCGATTGCTCATAAAAACAGCAAAAGGAAAGAGGGGATGTTTGTTGATAAGCACTAATTTTGAAAAGGTGGAATATCACAGGAATATGAGCGGGATATTCCCGGAAAAACTCCGTGATATTTACCATCAAAATCATGATATTATGTTATTGTCGAGTAGTGAGGGAAACATAATTTCGACCCCTGCATCGTCAGTTTTTAGTGAAACATATTTCATAGAGCGCGAACGCCTCTTAAACAACTTGACGAAGTGAACAACGTCGTGCGGTTGAAAATGAATCTAAGGTCATGAACTTAGAACAGAGAGTAAACTGTAGCAGTTTAAAGTCACGATAAACAAGGCGGACCAGTCGCGTTGTATGAAGTATGTTTCACTATTTCTGAAATACTTTCTCCTTTTACACCTACTTGCTATTGCGAGTAGGTGGTTTTATTTGGTATAGTGGTTTTAAAAAAAAGGGTGAGAAAGCATGAGTAAGAGTGAACCAAAAAAGACATTTGCTGTACTTGCGGCAATTGGTGTTTGTACGGTAATTGTTGGTGTAATTGGTTTTTTGGCACCATACGGTAACGAACGTTGGAATTTTATTTTTGAGAATTTAATCTGGTTACCACTTGAACTGGCATTGGTAGTATTCATTTTTGACCGATTAATGAAAAGGAATAATGAAAGGGTGGCAGCTAAGAGGGAATTTGATGAGTACTTTTTGTTAGCTGAAGCAAGGTTAACTGAGCTGATACAGGTTTTAAAACTTGAAATGATAAAAGTATACACTGGAACAGTACCTCAATCACATGAAGAAACGAATACGGCATTTGAAGATGTGTTTAAGAATATTGATGAAGTTATAAATCCTGCTAAGCTACATAAAGGTATAGAATCTCCAATACTTGATCTTAGGAATATTCAATTTCCGCCCAAATACCAAAGGAGAACACATCTTGAACTGTCCGAACTTGCTGGCATGGAGATTGTTTTTCAAATTAAAGGCCATTTTGATTTATTTATCAAATATATACCCAAAGAAATTTTCCATACCTTAGATAAGATTCTAATATGTATAGATCAGTCGATGGTTTTTTCGGAAAATCCCAATTTTAAAATGATGCGTGGGATGCTTATACTTAGGGACTCAGATAAAAAGTGCTCCTATGAAGAGTATCTAGGTCTAAGCAGCAGTTATGTAGCGACTTTTAAGGAGTATTATCAATTAGTAATTGAGTTAGAAGAACAGATCGCAGAGAAAAGAGCCAATTAGGCTCTTTTTTTATTGGAGGAATGAAAAATGAAAAAAGATGTATCACCAAAACCAGTTACTAAGGATATGTTTCCTGCGCCACCATTGAACGGATATAGTTGTGAACATAACGAGCCACCCGAAAAAACCAGAGCTTTTTATGAAAAGCTTATGTCGGAACACGAAGTAAAAAATAAAGAGACAGGATGTGCAGATGTAATTACTGCTGACCAAAAATCGGAAATAATAAAGGAGTTTTACAATAGTTTAGGTACAGATATCCCATTAACACGAGAAACGGACTTCGAAGATTTTAAGAGTGGTGATATTGTGGGTGTGTACGCTTGGGATTCTTTTTGCGGAATGCCAAAGGGGTATCAGCAAGGAATTGTTGTGGATTTGAAAGGTGAAGAAAAGCCGGTGATTGCTTTTACTGACATAGGTTTAGCGATGAGAGCAGACGCGGAAGGCGTATGGCAATTTCTGAACTTTGAGGCATGGGGTAATTGCAACATCGTATTGCTCCATCGCTGTAACAATTCATAAAAAATAGGAGTGATAAGGATGGATAATCAAGACTTTATCGGCAAATGTAAGGACCTTGTGGTTGGCTACGCAAATGAGCGGTTGGATAAGACAGATGGCAAGAACATCACTAGTGACGATGTTTATGTCGTGTGGAGCTGTAAGACGCTGCAGAACAATAAAGCGATGCTAAGTACAACGCTGTTTGACGGTATGTACTATGAGCTGACGCTGAATGGGGATAAGCGTGAGATTTATCTGGACGCCTATAAGAAGTGGGAAAACGTTAAGTATGATGTGTGAACTAGGAACCGTCACAGTAAACGTGAAACCTCACATTGAATTCTCGTTTCCTGATGCTAATGGATGCACAGTCTGCAAAGGAAAGGGATTCATTCAAGGTTTCGAGGCGCATGGCGTAATAGCAGGTAAATCACTAGCGAAGTCCAAAATAGTAACTTGTCCAACATGCAAAGGTACCGGTGGACGCTGAAAACAAACTCTAACACATGAGGGGGTGTAACAATTATGGCGCAGAAACGGAACCCGCAGCGGGATGAAGCAAAACAGATGTGGTTAGAATCTGGAAAACAAATCAAACTAGCGGAGATTGCTGCCAAATTGGAGACACTCCCTAGCACGATAAGAAAATGGAAATCCCAGGATCGTTGGGATGATGAAACCAATGAGAGCGCTCCGAATGACAAAGGGAGCGCTCCTTTACGTCATGCCTCCATGAAAGGCAACAAGAACGCTACGGGGAACAAGGGTGGCAAGGGAGCGCCGCTAGGTAACGACTATGCGAAAGGGAACGCTGGAGGTGGAGCGCCCCCTCGCAATGAGAACGCCGTGAAAACTGGCGAGTACCAAACAATCATGTGGGGCTACCTCTCCGATGAGGAAATAGCGCTCTTTCAGTCGATTCCTGATGACCCACTCGTTCAAATTACAGCAACAATAAAAGAGTTGGAGATAAGGAAATATCGCATGGCAGGGCTACTTGACAAAGCGAAGAAGGAATTAACGCCATCGCAGAAAAAGACGCTTAAACAGTTGCAAGAAGTACCTTATATTCAGGATGTAAAGGGAACGAAAGTGCGAGTATCGCGTGAAGAACTCTCAATCGTAGAGGAGCGCGAGGAGTCAGTAGACATATTCAACAGGATATTAAGCATAGAGGACGCGCTCACACGTGTTACTAATCAACTTGTGAAGGCGATCAAGCAAAAGAGCGATTTAGAGCTAGCCAGCGCACGAAAGAAGCTGATTCAGACACAAACAGACGTCAACAAAGAGAAGCTTTATCGCCCCTCTACTGTTGAAGATGAAAAGGTAGAGAACAAAGCGCCTCCTGATATGACTCAGTTGAGCATAGAGGAGTTGAGGAACCTTGCAAGCATCAACAAACTTAGTTAAAACCGAAGAAGAGCTGTATATAGAAATGATTCGAGAAGAAGCCAACAAAGAACTAGCACGGCGTTCTTATCGCGACTATGTAGAATACGCCCACTTCGGTATATACAAGCACTTCCCGCACACGGATCTCATTTGTGAGCATCTACAGCCGATTGCGGACGGTGAACAGAAATTCATTATTATTGAAATGCCTCCTCGGCACGGTAAATCTATGACGACAACCGAAACATTCCCGTCTTACTATGTGATGAAAAACCCTACAAAGCGTGTCATCACAGTATCTTACGCGGACACATTAGCCCGCAAGTTTGGGCGGAAGAACCGCGACAAGGTGCGATTAGTGGGGCAAAAGCTGTTCAATGTGAATATATCGCCGCTGGTCTCAAAAGCCAACGACTGGGAGCTTGAAAACAGCGGGGGCGGGATGATAAGCGTTGGTATCACAGGTGGTGCGACTGGTCACGGTGCCGATTTACTGGTTATCGATGATCCATTTAAGAACCGTGAGGAAGCCGAATCTCTACTCATGCGCGATAAGGTGTTTGAGGAGTGGGAAAGCACATTCCTTACCCGTTTGCATGGTGGTGGAAGCATTGTAATCATCATGACGCGATGGCACGAGGACGACCTTATCGGACGTTTGTTAAAGAAGAGCAATTTCAAGTGGGAGCGGCTTAGACTACCAGCTATTGCAGAAGACAGTGACGACTTACTACAACGTGCGATTGGTGAGCCACTTTGTCCTGGTCTAGGCTATGATAAAAAGTGGGCAGACGACAAAAAAATACAGGTTGGATCGCGCACGTGGGCGTCATTGTATCAGCAACGACCATCGCCTGCAGACGGTAATATATTTAAACGACACTGGATCAGATATTATGTGCCAGACGAAGAATTTAGACGTAAATATGATTTGGGCGACGAGGTGAAAGTATTGCCTCGTTTATTTGATGTGAGCGCGCAATCGTGGGACTGCGCATTTAAGGATACCAAAAAATCCGACTTTGTTGCAGGCCATGTGTGGAGTGCTAAAGGTTCTAACTTCTTTATGCGTGACCGCGATCATGACAGGATGGACATTATACGCACTATGCAAGGTATACGGAATATGACGACTAAATGGCCTAATGCAACTGCTAAGTATGTTGAGGATAAGGCAAATGGTCCAGCGGTGATACAAATGTTGAAAGACGAAATAAGCGGGCTTATTCCTATAGAGCCAAACGGCGGTAAGGAAGCGCGTGCAAATGCTGTTGCTCCTCTATTCGAGGCTGGCAACGTGTATCTGCCACATCCGCTTTATAAGCCATGGTCGGAAGATGTCGTCGAAGAACTCGTCTCATTCCCTAATGGTCTGCACGATGATGATGTGGATGCTACAACTCAAATACTTAATAAGTTACGAGGGCATACGGCTTCACTGAAAGACAGATACAATTATTAAACAATAAGGTGGTGAGCTAATGAGTATCACGGAAGACTTACAACAGCTACGGCAAGATGCAAAAGAAACTCGTAATGATTTCATGCTTGGAAATGGGAAGGGCGACCCCAAAGACAACCTCACAAGACAAAGACCTGGTGCAGCTAAAATACTAACGTTTAACGACTGCAAGAATCTGTACGCCTCAAACGGCATTGTTAAAAATATTATCGACATCATACCTGAAGATATGACAAGGGCAGGGTGGACCCTAAAAACAGAGAATAAAGAGGTGAAAAAAGCGATTGAATCTAAATGGCGGCAGCTGAAAACTAAAGATAAGTTTCGAAAGCTGTTTGCTGACGACAGGCTCTATGGGGACGGCTACATCTCGGTTGGTGCAGTTAGTAATAACGTGGATAATGGTAGCAATCTGAATCAAGCTATCGACACGAAGCAACTTAAGAGCGTGCCTTATCTAAATGCCTTTTCTGCACAAAAAGTTAGTCGTTTCTACACTAATGAAGATATGTTTAGTGCTGATTATGGTGAGGTTGAGCAATTTGAGGTTAGTAGGCGGTCTCAAATCGGCAATCATATCATGTCTATAGGCGGTATGAGTGCGACAACCCAAGAACTGGTCCATCGGTCAAGGATTTTACATCAACAATCTCTTAGATTTGAGGATGAGCCGGATGGCAGGTCTGTACTTGAGGGGTTGTATGACATTATCACGGTCATGGACACATCACTCTGGAGTGTGGGGCAAATCCTGTATGATTATGCATTCAAGGTGTTCAAATCACCCAAAGTAGACAATATGACGAAGAAAGATAAAGCTGAAATTGGGATGCTGATGGACTTTAAGTTCAGGACGGAAGCACTGGCGCTGATTGGCGATAATGAGGAGTTGAAAAAAGAATCTACTGCAACAACTGGCATGAAAGATTTATTAGATTACGGCTGGGATTACCTCTCTGGTGTTGTACGAATGCCAAAAAGTGTTTTACGAGGCCAAGAAGCTGGAACGCTGACAGGTGCGCAATATGACGTCATGAACTATTACGCACGTGTGAGTTCGATGCAAGAAAACCAGTTAAGGCCTCACTTGGAATACTTGACTAGGTTGTTGATGTGTTGTGATGACGATGCTGGACCTAAAATTGATCCTGATACTTTCGAATGGGCAATAGAGTTCAATCCTTTGTGGTCCGTTGATTCAAAAACAGATGCCGAAATACGGAAATTGACTGCAGAAGCGGACAAGATTTATATCGATAGTGGCGTTGTTGATCCAGAAGAAGTCTATGATACCCGTTTTGGGCGCTTTGGTGTGGAAAATACGAGCAAGTTTAATGCTGATAGCCTAGATGATATTGATGAGATAGCCAAAAAGGTATTAGAAGCCTATAACGCTAATAGGGCTGGTAGCCATGGCTAAACGAATGCCGATAACGCGATATCCGCACAATGTAGAGAGAGCTTACGCTAAAAATATGCTGAAACTCACACAGGCGATTGCTGACATCGTTTTATACGAATTTGATACACAGATAACCCCTGAACTTAATTCTCGAAATATGCGCTTTGACGGCTTTATAGCCGATAGTATCTTTCAGAAGAGTTTAGACAGAATAAAAGCCCTCACATTAGGGATTTTTACTGCTAAAGAGAAGTATTCTATCGCCAGTAAGTTTGTTAGAGCAAGCAATAGCACAGCAAAGACTCAATTTGTAAATCAAATGGAGGTTTCTGGGGTTGACCCGACCACAACAGAGCCCTGGATAAATGACTATATGGATGAGGCAATTGCTGAAAATGTTAGCTATATTGGCAGTATTGGGGATGAATACAACGCTAAAACGGAACAAATTATACTGCGAGGAGCAAAAGAAGGACGTTCAAGTCAAGAAATACGAGATGAATTAGTAGACCAGATAGGAATGACCGAAAATAAGGCTAAATTTATTGCTCGAGATCAGACAGGTTCGCTATTTGGGGACTTGACCATGATGCGACATAAAAAAGCAGGAATACCAGGATTTATGTGGTCTGATTCAGGCGATAGCAGGGTTAGGCCGAAACACGTCGAGTATAACGGCCAGTTTTTCTCTTACGATGACCCAAATGCTCCGATTCCTGGTAAGGATTATGCGTGTAGGTGCGTGGCTATTCCTGAATTTGATCCATCTAAAATACCTGAATATATAGCGGCCTAGAAGGTGTTAACAATCTGTTAATGCTTTTTTATTATGCCCTGAAAGGTGGTGAGAACATGAAATGAGAGTACAACGGTATGATCGATCGTATATTACTGATTCGAATTTGACGGAGACGGCTGAGGGGTATCTCACTGTGCGAGCTCCGGTAACAAAACCGGGCGTTTTTCCATACATGCGTGGAGATGGTGGAGTATCTATGGAAGTAAAGCTACCTGACGAGTTATTTTCAGAGGGCGTATTACAATCCATGAATGCTAAACCAGTCACAGACAATCACCCAACTGAATTAGTCACCGCTGCTAATTACAGTAAGTATTCAAAAGGCATGACACATACAGATTCAGCAGTTAGTGACAATAAACTGTTTGTATCATTTACGATTACTGATTCTGATACGATTCAAAAGGTGAAGAACGGTAAACGCGAGCTTTCGCTAGGCTTTTCAGCTGACATTAAAGACGAAAGTGGCACATATGACGGGATCAAGTACGATTCCGTACAGAGGAATATGAAGATTAACCACCTCGCAATTGTTGATAAGGGGCGAGTTGGTTCAGAAGCGGCAATCAGAGGAGATTCAGCGGCCTTTATGGTTGATGCAGCTGATATTAATAAACAAGGAGGCAACAATAACATGGCTAAATTAGTTCTAGACAGTAAAGAGTATGAGGTGGATTCAGTTGTTAAATCGCGCATCGATACATTAGAAGCGCAGTTATCGGCTGAAAAAGTGAAATCTGGCTCCATTGACACAATCACAGGTGAACGTGATGGATACAAAACTAAGCTGGAGACTGCAGAATCTGAACTCGCGACTTTGAAAGATAGCGCCTTGACTCTTGATAAGGTTGAAGAAATAGCAGAAGCTCGTGTGGCTATGATTAACACAGCTCAAAACTTCTTAGGTGATTCATTCGATTTCAAAGGAAAGACTGAGAAGGCGATTAAGGAGGCAGTTATCCAAACGGCTGACAGTGCTTTCAAAGCAGATGGGAAATCAGAGGACTATGTTAATGCCTATTATGATGCTATGACGGCAAATCATAAAGGATTTACAGCTGATGCAGGGTTTGGAAAGCCAAATGATAAGGCGGCTGCGGCAAAAGAAAAGGAAGAAATCGATGCTAAGAAGCAAGATCGGTTGAATATGAGAAAGAAAGGAGAGCAATAATATGACGATTCCAGTAGGACAAGAGTATATGGACCCGAATATTGGTATTGGGAAGTTAGCAAATTACCAAAACACACAGGCGGATAGCGCAGTTGTAGAGGGAACAATTCCGTTTGGTTCAGCTGTACAGTTTTCTGATGGTGTAGCTAAGGTCTTGAGTGATAAAGACTTTTATGGCGTTGCGCTAGCCAAGGAGTATGTCCAAGAGCTGTATGGAGATAAAATCGGTAACTATGAAGAAAAAGAAATGGTGGCTGTCGTTCGTCGGGGTGTTATTTGCGTGCATGTTGAGGAAGATGTTGTCGATGGGGACAAGGCGGCTGCTAACAAAGCTACAGGAACGTTCTTGCCAGCTACATCCCCTGTTAGTACAAAAACCGAGGCAATTGGTCGCTTCAAAACTACTGCGCAGGCAGGCGGGCTAGCACACTTGGAAATTAATTTACCTTAATCGGTGAAAAATGAGGAGGAAAAATAAATGCCAGCATCACAAGTAACAGCGAGACTACAAGCTCGCGATTTAGAAGTTATTGATAAAACACTATTTGAACCGCGCGAAGAGGAACTCACAGCGCGTACTATTTTTGACATGAAAACTGATATTGACCCTGGTGCCGAGACATACGGTTATGATGTTGCTACTAGATCCGGTGCAGCTAAGATCATTGCAAACGGTGCAAATGATCTACCATTGGTCGACACAGATGTGAAACGCTATTTTGCGCAAATTTACACGATTGCATTAGGTTTCCGATACAGTTTGCAAGATTTGCGTCAATCACAAATGACAGGTAAGCCGGTAGATGCAACTAAAGCCGCTGCAGTCCGTCGCGGAATAGCAGAGAAAGAAAATTCTTTAGCGTGGAAAGGTGATTCTAGATATGAAATTCAAGGGGTAGCAACTGCCACTGGTATTCAAATCGAAGCTGTAGGCACTAATGCTGCAGGCACGTCTACTAAGTGGGTGGATAAGTCGAGCGACGAAATTGTTGAGGAATTACGTAAATTACGTACGCGGATTACTGTACTACCTGGTTATGGCGATGCTTCACTCATCTTAGCATTACCTCCAGTGCAGTTTGAAGAGCTGAACAGACGTTACAGTGACTATGATGCTAGAACTATTATGCAAGTAGTTGTAACTAATAGATGGTTCTCTAAAATCAAGCGTGTAGCTGATTTGAAAGGGATTGGCCTTTCAAAATCTGACTCCCTTATCATCTGTCATTCAGAACCAGAGACGGTGCAATTGCTTTTACCTATGGATATTACACGGCAACAAGAAGAATACCAATATCCAAACTGGAAAGTTCCATGTGAAGAACGTTTCGGCGGTGCTGTTGTTCGCGCGCCACACGCTATTTTACGTGCTGACGGAATCTAATAAAACTGCTTAGGAAGGGGCTAGAAAGATGATTATTCAAAATAAAGGCAAGTACACATACAATATCGGTGCAAGGATTATTCCTGGTGCAAACAATCTGGAGGGTTCGGATATTGAGGCATATAAATCAGCTGTCAAATTACCGCTAAATGCTGCGTTGGTTAAAGATGGTACTATCGTGCAAGAAGCTGAGGATATTACGCAAATGAATGTTGGAAAAGCAGGCGATCTTATCGGTGATACGTGGGATTTACAAGTTTTAGAGCAATTTCAGGAAAAGGAAGAGGCTAGTAAAGATCCTCGCTCAACCGTTATTAAAGCGATAGAAAAACAAGTAGAATCGATAGTCAACCCGCCTGATGACGAAAGATTAAATAATAACGGTGATGAGAACCCGCCTGAATAGGAGGTTTTTTATTTTGGTCAAAACTACTATTGATAAGCTGAAATACACGGCAAAGGAAGTAAGTAATCTACCAAAAGAAGCATTAGAAATGCATATTGATGATGCTTTTCTTGAGGTGCAAGAAGCTAATTTTCCAGAAAAACACGAAGAACGAGCCAATCGCTATTTAGCTGCACATCTTGCCACGTTAGGGGACAAGAATGTTAAGTCGGAGGCGGTTGGTTCGTTGAAACGTGAGTACTCGGGGAAGAATGTATCTTTCCAAAACCTAAAAGGGACAGCATACGGGCAAGAATATCTACGCTTGTTGGAGGAGTTTGCAGGTGGTGGCAACGGAATAGGGTTGTGGGTGATCTAATGCGAGTGACTAACGATAAAACAGTGATGAAAAGTGTAATCCAGACCTTAGATGAGTTAAACGATTATTCGCTACAGATCGGAATTTTTGGGGAAGATAACTCTTTTATCCAGATGATCGCAGGTGTGCAAGAGTTTGGGCTCACCATCAAGCCGAAAAACAAATATCTAACGCTACCTACCGAGGCGGCAGCTGGTCGTAAAGCTCGTGAAATACCTGGTCTGTTTAAGCCAAAGGGCAAAAATATACTTGCTGTTGCTGATAAGAACGGCAAACTAGCCGTTATGTTTTATCTCAAAGAAGAGGTAAAGATTCCTGAACGGTCTTTTTTGCGTTCGACATTTGAGGAGAATAACCAGAAATGGCTTGATTTCTTCGATAGGAAAATGGACGAGATCATTGTCGGAGAATGCACAGCACAGCAAGTATATAACCAGTTAGGCGCGATGATTGTGGCTGATATTCAAATGAAAATCAGGGATACACAGTCACCGGCTAACTCGGGGTATACGGCTAAGCGTAAAGGCGCTAATAATCCGCTTGTTGATACGGGACGATTGCGCCAGAGCGTTACATGGAAGGTGGTGCGCTAAATGGAAAAGATGGATTTTCAATCTCTGTTGGACACGTTTGGCGTGCCGCTTAAAGTGTACCCGAAGCAGGAAGCTGGTGGCGAGTACGATAACAAGGGTGTTTGGGTCAAAAAAGAGGCGGACGAAGTAACGGCATTAGAAGTCTCAGAACCATTTATCCCATCATCGTTGCAAACTAAGCTACCCGTTCAAGGTAATTATCGCGGTGGCGGACGAATTGAAGAATTTGAAATGGTTTGGTTCTCGTCGCAAGTGGTTCCTCTGAAATCGATAGTTGTTCACAACGGTGTATCGTATTCCGTTGAGGATAGCATCCCGTACACTGATTACTCGAATGTAACACAGTACGGATGCAAGGCGGTGAGCGCTTTTGTCAGAGAATAAAGGATATGACTACTCCGATTTGGCAGCTGCGCTTGTAGAAGCCATTTCAACTTTGAGTGACGGTAACCCTCTCATCGAATCAAATTCGAACGGAGAGCAACCAGAATACCCATTCTGCACATATTCGATAATTAACCCGTATATCGGGATTACGTTCGATGTCGTGCAGAATGAGCCATTTGAGGCGGTAGTTTCGCTCACTTGGTACGACGATTCGGCAATTAACGTGCTAAATCTAGCAAATAGAACAAATAAATGGTTCCGCTCCTTCGCAGGGCGGGATTTTTTGTTTCAAAAAAACATCATTGTTGTTGATGTGAAGATGGACGGTCAACGTGATGACTTTATCAGTATCGAGTACGAACGCAAAGCGGGATTAGATATCCGGCTGCGACTTAACGACTCGTTTATTGACGAAGTGGGGAGCATTGACGAGTTCAGTATCAACAACGAAAACGAGGAGGAATAAAGATGGCAGTAGCAGTTACAGATGTTGTAGTAAACATCGATATTGAGCGTCCAGCGGCAAAAGTCGGTCTTGGTCGTCCGCTAATCTTAACAAAAGATGTTGCTGTTGATGCGAAATATGGCGAATTTACATCGCTTGAAGCATTGGCAAAAACATATCCGAATACTACGAAGGTGTACGAGAAGGCTAAGGCAATCTTTTTACAGAAGAATGCGCCTGATATGGTTGCGGTCGCGCCGTATAACACTAGTGTTGCGAACGCATTAGAGGATGTTTTCTCGAAAAGTTGGCACTTCGCTATTTTAGACGAGTATGTAGCAGCTGACGCGCTGGCAATTTCAAACTTGATTGAAGAAAAGGCGTTCAAGTTTGCTGTGATTCAAGTGCCTACATTTGCGGGGGCAGCACAGCTTAAAACCAATTCTCGCACGATTGTGGTCGTTCATGACAAGGTTGGCGAGCATTTAGACGCTGCATGGATTGGAGACGTAGCAAGTGCGACAGTAGGCTCCGTTACATGGAAATTCCGTAAAAATCTAGTCGGAATTACAGCCTCTGAACTTACTTCTGTGCAAGTGGATGAGATCCATGCGCAAGGAGCAGTTGCGTACGTTGTTAAAGCTGGGATTCCGCAGACTTCGGAAGGTAAAACGGCTAACGGTGAGTTTATTGATGCGCTACACGGTGATGATTGGGTTAAATCTACAATCGAAACCCGATTGCAAAAGGCGCTCACTGATGCGGATAAAGTAAGTTTTGATTCGCGCGGGATCGCACAATTGCAAGGTGAGGTTGTCGCCGTAATGGACGAAGCTTTCGCAAATGGAATTATTGATACTGATGATGCGACCGGCCAAGCGAACTACACGGTGACCGCACTTGATCGTAGTGAGCTAAAAGAAGAAGATATTCTGGCGAGAAAATACAATGGGCTAAAATTCCGGTACAAGCGCTCTAATGCAATTCACAGCGCGACTGTATACGGAACAATAGTCGTATAGGAGGTACGGTCTAAATGGCTGAAATGGAAACATATGACGCGCTAAAGGTAGTAACAGTTGTTGATGGAGTAACGCTCTTTGGATTTAGTGACGGAGACATGGTGACTTGTTCTAAGGACGCAAACAATATGGAAGCAAAAACAGATGCACAAGGCACAGCGTCGGCTGCTGTAAATAATGATAGCTTAGGCACCATAAAAATAGATTTAGCAGCTACTTCGCCCTGCAATAAACAAATGATTACACTCGCAAATACGCGTAAAAAATTCCCAATTCGAGTGATAAATGGCAAAGAAACTATGGGCGGCTCATTGGCTTTTGTTGAGAAACTGCCTGATAGCGGCTTTGGCAAGGGCGTGGGTACACGCTCTTACAGCATAAAAATTCTAGACTACTCCCATAAATACGACTAAAAAATCAATAGGCGGCTGAATGTCGCCTATTTCAGGAGGAAATGACAATGACAGAAACTAAAAATGCAGTAACAAAGAAAGATATTGAAGCAGCGCAAACAGCGCAAGCAATTTCGAAGGATGAAAAACATCCAATGCGTAAATATGGGAAACAAGAAACGCACACGGTTGAAGGGGTTGACTATACGTTCCAATTCCCTGGCGTGAGGCATACGCAACAAATTATTGATAGCGCGAAATTACCTGGTGGGGTTTTTGGCGAAACAAATTACAATACAGCGATTATGAGCGATGTTATCATCAGTCCTAAAGTTGACTGGGATTACTGGGAAGAACACGATGGATATGGTGAGGTTATGGCGTTAGCGGACAACTTTCTTGGTCGAACACTCGGCTAATCCGAACACGCGTGTTATTGAGCGGGAAGTTAATCAGAATTTCAATATGTGGCTTCCCGTTATCGCTGGAATAGCGACAAAAGAAGAAGTTGAAATGGCAACAGCGCATCAGCTTGCTACGTGGTGTGAAGTCGCTAAAACAAAAATAGAACTTATGAGAGGTGGTGTCTGATATGGCAAAGGCATTGAGAAAAACAACAATTGAGATCGATTGGAAAATTAACAATAAAGCTTTGCAAGAAGCGAATAAAGAGACGGATAGCATGATAAAACATGCTGGCGATTCTGAAAAAGGGTTTGTTAAAACAAACAAAGCGATTGAAGGCGCCACTTCCTCAATTAAAAAGCAAAATTCGGCCGTGAACAAAGCGACAGGAGAAGTGGTACAGTTTCAGGGTAAATCAAAAAATGCCTTTGACACGACGACAAAGGGAGCTAAAGAAACGCGGTCGAATGTGATACATATGGAAAGTGCATTCGATAAAAGCAAAAAAAGTGCAGTTGGCATGGGAAGAGATACAAAAAAAGCACTTGATAATGCCAAAAATGGTACACAGGATTTAAAAAAATCATTTAATACGCTAGATTCGAATGTCGGCAAAATGACTTCCGGTGCTGTGAAAGGTCTCAATTTAGTTAAAACAGCTATCATCGGGATAAGTACTGGCGTGCTGGTATCGGCGGGTAAAAAGGTCTTTGAACTGGCATCAGATACAAATGAGAGCTTGAATAAAGTCGAAGTTGCATTCGGTAGTAATGCTGATTCTGTTAAGGCGTGGTCTAAGACAACATTAGATAAAATCGGTCTTGCGCGCGGAACGGCTTTGGATTTGGCGGCAACTTACGGCGATATGTCCACATCGATGGGGTTGAATACCCAAGAAGCAGATAAAATGTCAACATCAATGGTTGATTTGGCGGGAGATTTGGCATCATTCAAGAATATAGGCATCGATCGCGCAAATACAGCTCTAAATGGTGTTTTCACAGGCGAAACAGAGGCGCTCAAGAGCCTTGGTATCGTTATGACACAAACGAATTTAGAACAATTCGCGATGAGTTCTGGGGCTTTGAAAGCTGGCAAGGATCAGTTGGCCGCGTCCAAAAATGCGCTTGCTCGAGAAAAAGCGCAGAAACAATTGAATACGGCAATAAAAGAACATGGTAAAAACTCGTTAGAGGCCCGAGAGGCGCAGTTAAAGCTGACAGAAGTTGAGAAAAAATCAAATACGCAGACGCAAGCATCGTTGAAGTCGTTGAGCCAAGCAGAACTTGTAAGGTTACGGTATAACTACGTAATGAATGCGACAAAGAACAGTCATCATGATTTCGCGAATACGAGTAATCAAGCAGCGAATGCTTCTCGCGTCTTCTCAGAATCGCTGAAAGAGTTGGGATCTAATGCAGGGCAGTATCTGTTACCTATTTTCACGCCTGCGATAATCAAAGCTTCGAGCTTTGTGAAAAAGATGTCGGATATTCCTGGAACTTTGAAAAAAATGACGGAAGAAGCCGCTCCTACTATCGAGGGTGCGAAAGATTTACTTGGTAGCGTAGGAGAGACGTTGAAAGAGGATGTGATTCCAACAGCAAAAGACTTCGCTCTGGCAATCGGACCCGCTGCACTGGATGCAGGAACGGCTAGCTTGAAAGGTATCGGATGGACCTTCAAGACGTTCATATCGCCACCATTACGGGAAATACGAGAGTTTGTCGAGAAGCATCCAGATGGAATGAAGAAAACAGCTAAATTTGCTGGCATTGGATTAACAGCATTTCTCGGTTTCAAAGTTGTATCAGGAATTTTCACGAGAACGAAAGGCGCGGTTGACAGTCTGGTAAATTCGATCAAGAGGATTGGGCCAGCCACAACTTCCGCTGCGGTTCAATCATCGGCTGCGATGCAAGGCATGGAGGCATCGACTAACAATACCCGATTAGCTGATAATATATTGCCTGCTGGGGCAAGTAGAGTAAAACCAAAAATCGCAAAAACTCCACTTTGGAGAAAGCTGACAATAGGAACAAGTGGGGCAGAAAAAGTTGCGCTCCAAGGAACGCGCGTGGGTAAAAACATGAGCTGGTTATCTAAGGCTAGTATGGGTATGAAATCGACGGGAGTTCTAGGCAAAGCTTTAGGTGGAGCTGGCATTCTAGGCGTGGGATTATCGGCAGTTGATTTGTTAGGCATGAATAAAAAAAACGCTGGCGATAAACTTGGTGGTTTCGGCGGCTCGCTAGGAGGTATGGCAGGCGGCGCGGCGATTGGAACCATGATTGCCCCTGGAATTGGTACAGCAATAGGTGGTGCGATAGGCGCCTTTGCAGGTAGTGCGCTTGGAAAGAAATTAGGCGCATATTTGCAAAAAGAAGGCCCTAAAATACTTGATAAGTTTAAAGACGGTTGGAAGGGGCTTTCAGCATTTGCGGAAAAGCATCCGCTTTTAATGGCTCCCGTGAATCAGGTTAATGAAGCGATTAAGACGTATAAAAAAGGTGCTAAACAGATTAAACAAGCTTGGAATGATGCAACAGCTTCACTAATTTCTGATAAAACGAACGTGGGCGGCAAGGGTGTGAGTAAAGATGCTGCTAAACAGGTAAATTCTTATGTTGACGCAGACAACAAGATGGCTAGTGAATTCCAGTATAAGATGTATTCTGGTGAAAAAACATCGGCTAAAGAAAATGCTACTGTTAATAAATCGTATGATTCACAGGCGTCGAAAATCGTTTCTGCTTATGATAAAAAAGAGAAGAAGTCTGCTAAGAATATTGATTTCTTTCAACAAAATGGTTTGATGAGTGTATCGGAGGCTGCGAGTGCGAAAAAGCGGACAAAAGAATTCTATGGCATCGGCAAAACTGATGCGAAAAAGAATGCGGCTGAGTTAAAACGTATCAATAATCAAATGTACAAAGAAGAAGAATCTTCAACAAAAATGTACGAGAAGCGGATTAATGCTATTAAGGCGAAAGCTAAGAAAGAAGGTCGCGTTCTCACATCTAAAGAAAACACTGAGATTGCACGCTTAGAAAACACAGGTAATGCACATAGAGCTAGTATTCGTAAGCGATATGAGAAACAAAGAACAGAATTACAACAAAAACAACAGCGTGAAGCGGTCACTTCGATGTCAAAATCGGCCAAGGAACAGAAACGTATTCTTGGTAAGTTGGAAGATGATTCTGGCAAAATCTCGGCAAAACAGGCAGCCGATGTAGTGAAAAATTCAAAAAAAGCTAAAGATGGAGCCATTAAGGAAGCTAACGCGAAGTACAATTCCGTGATTAAGAAAGCGGAAGAAGAGTATTATGTGAACGGTTCAATAACTAAAGAACAGTATGAAACGATTGTTAATAATGCTAAGAAGACAAAAGAAGATGCAGTACAGCAAGCAACAACTATGCACGAGGGCGTCGTCGATCAAGCCAAGAAACAAGCAGCTGGTCATGCCACTCAGGTAGATTGGGAATCAGGCAGGGTTTTGGGCATCTGGGATAACATAAAGATAAACATGGCTAAAGCTGTAAATTGGGTATCTGGTGGTGTCAACAAGGTATTGAAGTTCTTTAAACTGCCAGAAATACCGATGTGGGACCCACCAGGTTCAGGCGGAGGAAATGACTCGTCATCAAGTTCCGGCTCATCAGCAAAATTCTCAGGTGGTGGTAAGCAATCAGGTAGCTTGGCGATGAATTACACTGGTTCAAACAGTGCCAGCGGTCAGATTATGGCTGGTGAGGAAGGCGTCGAGATTGCTTATGATAAATCGAGCGCAAAAGCATATCTTCTGGGTGCGGATGGTCCTGAAATTACAACTGTTGGAGCGAATACTAAAATTTTAAATCATGCCGATTCTAAAAAAATGCTTTCAGGTGGTTTAGGTGCTGGAAGAGTATTACCTGGGTTTGCTAAAGGAACTAGCTCCTTAGCCGATTTCGCGACTGGCGCACTTGATAAAGTGAAGGATGTTGGTGGAAAAATTGCTGATGGGGCTTCGGCAATGTGGGATTGGGTGTCTAATCCGGTCGAAAAAGTAAAAGGATTGCTGAATAAATATAATCCTTTCAGTGGCGGAGATGGCGTGGAAGGCTTAGGGAATGGCATCTTTAAGCACTTCGGTAAAGGCGTTACCAATTATGCAAAAGAAAAATTAGCAGATGCAGGTTTCGGTGGTGCTGGTCCTGCTGGTCCCGCGGGAGCGAATGCTCAAGCATGGGCTCCTATCATTCAACAAGCAGCGGCTGCAATGCGTGTAAACTTAGGCGGTGGAGAATTAGGCGGTATCATCGCTCAAATTCACAGAGAGTCGGGCGGTAATCAACGTATAACGCAATCCTCGGCGGTAGTTGATGTCAATACGCTTAGCGGTAACCCTGCGAAAGGGCTATTGCAATACATTCCGCAAACTTTCGGATCATACGCAGTCAAAGGACACGGCAACATATTCTCCGGATACGATCAGTTGCTGGCATTCTTCAATAACTCGACGTGGCAACGAGATTTACCTTACGGAAAACGTGGATGGGGACCGCGTGGAAAGCGGAGATTTGCAAAGGGCGGTCGTCCTAATGTCGCTGAAACCGTGCTCGTTGGTGAAGAAGGACCTGAGCTTTTCGAAACAGATTCACCGGGAACGATTCACACAGCGCGTAAAACGCAAGAATTACTGAACAACCGCAAAGGTGGCGGTGAGACTCACTACCACTTTGAACCTACTATCAACATCACGGTTCAAGGATCAAACACAGACGCAAAAGGCATTGCAAGTGAAGTAAAAGGCGCATTGTACGAGATGTTCCAGCAATGGCTAGAACAAATTGAACCAGGGGAGGTGTACTAAGATGGCAAAGCTAGCAGGTATCTATATTGTCAATGAAACAGAGACCTTCACACCTTCCGTCGAGGTCACCCAGCACCCTGTTGAGCAAGGCGTGGCTATCACGGATCACGTGCAGAAAAACAATAGAACAATTAGTGTATCGGGCATGCTACTTGCGAAAGATTCGGCGACGGCCGAACGGAGTTACAACACGTTGCTAGCCAAAATGGAATCCGGTGCATTCGTGACCTATGTGGGGCGGACTTACGCCGCTAATTACCTAATAACATCGATGCCAAAGGATTATTCCGCAGTGAAAAATGGCTTTGGAATAAGCATAGAGTTACAGCAGGTGAGAATTGCGAAAAGCCCCTGGGTACGCAAGAAAACGACGGTTAAAGTTAAGGCGAAGAAATCAACTGCTAAGCCCAAAACGTCCGCAGCGAAGAAGTTTCATAAAATCAAAAAGGGGGAGTGTTACTGGATTCTTGCCCGTAAATACGGGACAAATCTTAACACATTAAAGAGTTGGAAAGAAAATAAATGGCCGGATAGGCGTATTCCTATTGGCGTGATGGTGAGGGTGAAATAATGGCTATACGTGAGTATTTACCTGTTGATATTGATGATATTCCAGAACGATTTGACGTGGATATTGAGGACGAGACATTTATATTTCAGGTCAATTACAATATGAGCCAGAAATACTACACGATTGATCTGTACAGTTCTGATGAAGATCCAATCATGCTAGGCGAAAAGCTGGTATTAAACGAACCACTTTGGGAGGGTATTTACGACGAGAGATTGCCCGCCCCTACCTTGATTCCGATGGATGAGGCAGGTCTGGCCAAAGCCATAACCCCCGAGAATTTCATGAAAACAGTCTTTATTTTCTTCGACAATATCGTGCAAGATTTAGAGCCAACGTTGGGAGAAGGTGATTCGGATGGCTAACGAGTTATTCGGACGCTACGCAGATGTTTACGTCAGCGGATCAGTATACGCAGCACATTTTAATATGGCTAATTTATATCTTGAATTCGAGGTAGAATTCGATGACGATTCTAAGCCGAATATAAGCTCTGTGAGCATTTTTAATCTTTCCCAAACATCTAGGTCAAGAATTGTAAAAGGAGCCAATATCGCTATCACAGCGGGCTACAGGAAGGACGGCACAGGGGTTATTCTTCAAGGCAAGATAACGGGCGTCACAAATAACAAGGATGGTGTGGATCGCATTACGAAAATCAGCGTCAAAGAAGGTCAAGATTACAGTCATATCAAGATTGACACCTCAACTGCAGATGCTGCCGTCAAATACCAGGTAAAAAAACGCGTGAAGCTCAAAAAGCCAATCGTGACATACACGAAAACCAAGACCGGCAAGAAGAAAAAGAAAACAATTTCGTATCGTACGGTGACCGAAACCAAATATAAAAAACGTGCGATGAAGAAAAGTTTTGGTAAGAATACGCGCTCTTCTACAATCATTCGATGGTGTGCTAGGACGCTTGGAATGAAGATAACGACGCTCTCACTTCCTACCGACAAGATATACAAAAAAGGTTACACAATCACAGGGAGTATAGAGGCGAAGATGGAAGAGGTCGTTAAAAACTGCGGTGCTGTGATGTACTACAGACGCGGTAACATGGTTATCCGGAGCGTCAAAGTTGGTAATGACGAGCGGTTCACATTAAGCGCGGCAACCGGCTTGCTAGACAGTCCGGAACAGTCCGAAGATGACGACGGCAAGAAAATATATACGGTGCGATCGTTGCTCCAGTATCGGATCGCAACAGCAAGTATTATCAGCATCAATTCAAAAACGGTAAACGGCACATTTCGAGTGAAAAGCGGTAAGCATATCTGCAACGGTAGTGATTTTATAACGGAATTGGTGGTGTTCTAGGTGGCAAATGATACGAAGTTTTGGGACACTTTTTCCCGTTCAATCATTATGAAAGTGCATACGTTGGCGCCTGCAAAAGTACTCGAGTTAAACGGGGACAAGACAGAGGCGCAGGTGCAGCCGCTCTTTTTGACGAAGGATAACGACGGAAATATGCTAAGGCAACCTAGTGTTCCGGCTATTGTTCTAAAACACTGCAGGGACGATATCAAAGTGGACGACGTTGTTTTTATCATAGCAGCGGAACGGTCGTTGGATAACTTCGAGGGAACAAATGAGTTTATTGATCCTGACGACGTTCGGACACATGCATTACAAGATTCAGTGATAGTAGGTGTGTACTGATGAAAGATTTACTAATAAAAAACGGCGACCTCGTTTTCACAGGTACGGATTTTAGGCTAGTAGAGGGTTCAGAACAGTTGAGGCAAAATGTAGAATCAATACTGAAAACAGCAGAAGGCGAGTATTTCCTTGACGAAGATTTAGGGTTGAATCGCGAGAACATCCTAGGTAAGAGTTTCGACGAAGAACTAGCTCGTACCGATATCGTAGAAGCGATCGGGCAAGAACAGCGAATAGAAGAAGTATCACAAATCGACTTTGAAAAGAACGGCCGGGAACTGCAAATAAATTTAAAAATGATTAAAGCTGACGAGGAAGAAATCGAATTGGAGGTGGACTTGGATGCTTGATGAAACTGGTTATAAACGCCCAACCTACAGCGAAATATTGGAACAAGAAGAAGCAATGGCGCGTGAGTTGTTTGGCGAAGATGCCGACGTTTCATCCACTGCGGCGTTAGGCAAACTCATTCAAATCAACGCGTGGAAGCTGTCAGAGCTTCACGAGCTAGTGGAACGCGTCTATTACAGCGGTTTTCTTCGCTTCTCTGAAGGTGTGCAGTTGGAAGCTCACGGCAACAACCGCGGGATTTATAGGAACCCTTCGTCGGAGTCATACGCGATCATTGAAGCGACAGGGCAACCGGGATTTGTTCTTGAGACGGAGACAGAGCTGACAACTGAAAACGATGTGCATTTCATGCTTATTGAGGATTTGCGAATCGATGCAACCGGAATCGGATACGCCGATGCCGTTTCAATTGATAAAGGCGCGGACCAGAATGTCGCGGCCAACGCGATTAATCAACTGATAGAGCCGTTTGACGAAATTACATTTGTGACTAATATAGTCGCTTCATCGGGCGGAGCAGATGCGGAAACGGATAAAGCATACCGAGACCGAATCAGGCTTAATAACGAAGGTAAATCTACAGCGATTCGTGATGCCGTAATTGCCGCAATTAGGAATGTAAACGGCGTACAGTCTGCATCGGTAATAATCAATAACACAATGCAGACGGACGGTGATGGTAATCCTCCGAAATCTATTCATCCATACGTGTTAGGCGGGAACCGTGAGGATATTGCGCGAGCGCTACACGAAAACATTCCAGCGACAGCACAGACAGTCGGAACGATTGCCGAAGTCGTGAAAGACCTGGCGAATATCCCGCATACGTACCGCTTTGATTATGCTGTTCAAGTGCAGATATTTGTTAAGGTTGAGGCTACAATTACACCTGAATTTGAGGTCGATGGAGAGGCTGTAATTCAAGATAGAATTGTAGGAGACATCGGCGGAGTTAATCGCGAAAATGTAGTTGTAATAAGCAATCAGATGGGCGATGAAGTAGACGTTTCGACACTCTATCATGCCATCGGTGATATAGCTGGCATCAAGAAGTCTAGAATCACGATAGGCACATCAAAAGATAACCTATCAAGCGCGACCGTCACTATATCGCCAAAATCGGTTGCCCAAACCGCGATCGCTAATATCGAGGTGATTACAATTGACAACTGATAACTATTCAAAGATGTTGCCGGATATGTATGATAAGGCGTCTGACAGCAATATTTCTAAGTTGCTACAGATTTATGCGGAAGATATAGAAACGTTGCGAGCAATAGCGGAAAAGGTCGAAACCTACCGTGATATAGATCAGGCTGTCGGCAAAACACTAGATTATGCAGGCAATAACATTAATCAACAACGCGGTAAGACCTCGGACGAGATTTACCGGGTGTTGATTAAAGCGAAGGAAACACGGATTCGATGCTCTGGAACAACAGACGATATTATCGAATCACTTGCAAGGGCGCTCGATTGTTCGTACGATCAGATTCAAATCTATTCTGATATAGACGAAGGTGGAGTGGAACCAGAGGCGCTTATTCTCAAAGGGCTGCCGCTTGATTCACTGAATAAAGTAGCCATGTCAGCCACGCAATTTACGCAGCTTGTTCAAAAAGTAGTGCCTTCCGAGGTGAGAGTATCGTCAGTTATCCTGGACGGTACTTTTTCTTTTGCTTCCGGGAGTGTCGTAGAGACGAGTCCGCAAGGATTTGCTAATACTGCGATGACAACAGGCGGGACATTAGGCGGCGTATTCACACCAGAAAATGATTATATCCTACCAATTTAGAAAGAGGTGATACAAAAATGGCGATATTCAAACAAGGGTTACCTGAATGGCAAAAGGCAGGAACCAAGCCGCCTAGCGGTATGATTACAGGTGGATGGGTATCAAGTCAAAAACCGCCCGCAGATTACTTTAACTGGTTTTTCAACACTACTTATATGGCTTTGAAAGAACTACAAGAGGTAGCAGATAGAGAGTTTATTAAGCGAGATGGAACCGTATCTATGACAAGTGCATTGAAAGTCAAATTAGCAAGTAATTCAGGTAGTGTTCTAATAATAAACGAAGGAAGTATTTCACATGGCTTTGCTACGGCGATAACTGCAGCAGGATATATTGCGATGGCGCCGACAGGAGCGGATGGCAACCCTGACTGGACCAAGCAACTTACTTTAAACAGGTTGGGGAATTTAGATGTACAGGGACTCACTATAAAAGGTGAGCAAATTGCATTAGCAAAAGATTATCTGTCTCTCACGGGAGGTGAAATGATAGGACAAATTGCGAGCGCAGCAACAACACCTATCCAAGCGAGACTTCTAAACGGTTTGTATTCATGGAATCGAGGAAAACAACCCTCGGGTACAGTGGTTAAAGTTGAATTAAGGATTACAGGAACTACGGTTTACACACGGTTTCTTGAAATTACGGTAGGTTCAGGCGAGGGGGCTGTTGCTCCAGAAGGTGATTTTTCAATTGATGCGATGGGGATTAATGATGGACTTGTGAAGGGGACGGCACCTATAGGTACTACTCTTCGATATAGCATTAACGGTGTTGCAATGACCTTAGGGACTCCTGTCGCGCAATATTGGTATAGAGTTACTCGTAGCGAAGATGGAAGCAAAGATTATCTGCAATTCGGAGCTCCGCTTGATTTCTCAGGTATCGGCGGAACCATCGGATCAGGAGTGAATTTTATTCAGCCTTATCTTCGATTTAATGGTCGTGACGTTGCAATAAAAGACGAGGTATTACTCTTAGCAGGCGGAGAATTGACTGGAACAGTTCATACTCGCGCGTCAATTGCTTACACTGGGAAAGTGGGCGATATTAAGCACTACATCAATCCGCAAGCAAATGGAACTGTGATAAGGTTTGAACTATTTATTGATGGGGCTTGGAGTAAATCTCTAGACATTACAGTAGGCGATACCGCAATTACAGGAGCGTCTGATTTCTTTTTAAATCCCATGACAAATACAACATCTTATATTACGGGGCTTGGCCCGCTTGAGGCTACAAAAACGAAGGCAACTGTAATATCATCGGGCGCCAATACGATTTCAGGAGCCGCGTTACCGACATATTGGTGGCTTCGAATCTTGCGTAATTTCTATGATACATGTATTCAGGCAGGTAAAAACTTGATATTTTCTGGATATGGGAATACACCACTAGAAAAAGTGGAGTTCAAAACAACATCCCTATTGAGAAACGGAAAAGAGATTGCGATAGTTGACGATGTAACAGCAGTACAATCTTCGTTAACAACTCATACGAATGATGCAATTAAGCATATAACAGCAACCGAACGAACAAATTGGAATGCAAAGGAGACCGTTTCAGGGGCGCAAGAAAAAGCAAATGCTGCAATCGATACTAGCAAATCATATACAGATGCCTCAATAGCTAATCATGCGAACGATGCAGTAAAGCATCTTACGGCGAGCGAGCGGACTGACTGGAATGCTAAAGAAACACCTACTGGCGCACAAGGAAAAGCGAACACGGCAGAAAACAACGCGAAATCTTACACTGATTCTTACTTTTCGAGTAAAACGATAGTATCGAATGTCGCCGTGTATTTAAGCGACACACAGAGCTATACTTGGAATCATACAAATATGAAAAAAGGAATGTATATTGAAGTAGTCAGATACACGGTTGGAACAGGATCGAATGATTACGGGTACCACGAGATTTTTATTTCAAAAGATTTTATTGAGCGTAGGTTAGGAAAAGCATGTTGGTTACCAATGCCGCAAAGCGTCAACGGCGAAAAGAAAGCTGTTAAATTCACATTAAGCGGAGGTACTGGAACCATAACAGGCTACGCGAGTAATGCTTCGTCCCCAGATTCTAGTTGGGCAGTTTCAAATATAAGATATGAATAAACGCCAGTTAGGCGTATTTTTTATGGAAAGAAAGAAGGTGACGGGATGCCTAAAAATATGTTGGAACCAGTACCACGATGGGAATTTGAGGCGTTGGAAAAAGAAGTGGAACGTCTGAGTCTAGCTCTAAATGAGTCGGATAAAAAAGTCGAGGATTTTGTCAAGGAGCGCGATAAAGACAGGAAAATGAGCTTAAACGTGATTATAGGCGCACTAGCATCCCTGGTGGTAGGAATCTTTACTTTCTTAATTACGAGGGGGTTTTGAAAATGCCATTTAAAAAGACAGTTGAATTTAAAGGGATTGCCGTAATTGAAAGTGGGGTCACGGTTTTTGGCGCTTATGAAACGGTGGCATTATTGTATAACCCTTATTTATTTGATGACAAAGCATCGACTGCCTATGGGATTTTAGCACATTTCATACCTGAATATGCATGGGCGTTTATCTTCTTTGCTATGACAGTTTTAGTGGGGGTAGGAACATTGATTCAGGCGAAGTTGCAAATTCGATTAGGGCTGTTCATGCGGATGTTAGGGTTGCTTATGGCAGCCATTATTTCGGCGTTTTTTGCGGCAATTTTCTTAGTCGATTTCCCAAGCGTATTGCCTGGAGTCATCATTGGATTCGCAACAATTGTCATCATGGGCTTAATACAAACGATTATCAAAAGGTTCTAAAGTTGAAAGGCGGTGATGAAATGATAAAAATTAATTGGAAAGTCCGATTCAAAAATTGGCGCACGTGGGTGTTGTTTTGTATTACAGGTGTCACGATTGTATGGACAGCTGGTGGATTTGAATTGTCTGATTTAGATAGTTGGAACCTTTTAGGGCAAGCTTTTATGGAGTTCTTAAGCAAACCAGCTGCGATAATTGCTGTTTTTACGGCTCTGATTGCAACGTATGTGGACCCGACGACAGCTAGCTGGGGTGATAGTCAAAGAGCTATGCAATATACAGAACCGAGAAAGGATGATAAATGATGTTTAGAATTGATGAAAAAGTTGCCATTGTTGATGTAAATAAGGTAAAAGGTGATCCGTTTTTAGAGGATAACGCAAAGAATATTTTAGAAGCGAATAACTACGAAGGATATGTAACAAAGAACTTTGACCAGGATGGCGAACCTCTAACGGCGGTAACTTTCTACACAAACGAAAATAGATTAACTCAAGTATTCAAGCAAGATGAGATTAAGAAAGTAGGTGAGTAATATGGCGTTGGCCGCGATAAATGGAGTACCATTTGAACAAAATTTAGTGAGTCCTACGAAACATTATTTAAAATGTCCTAATGTGATGGTGGCTAAAAAACTGACTATACACAACACATACAATAAAGCAAAGGCAAAAAATGAAACAGATTACTGTAAAAATAACGACAATCAAGTCAGTTTCCATGCAGCGATTGATGATAATGGAGCAAGTCAAGTTGTGCCGTTTAACAGGAATGCGTGGCATTGTGGCGATGGTGGCAATGGATACGGGAACAGGAACACGATCGGTCTTGAGATTTGTTACAGCACCGGTAATGCTGTTCAGTATCTAAAAGCGGAACAAAATGCAATCAAATTTGCCGCGGGCCTATGTGTGCAACAAGGTATTGTAGCAACCAAAGACACGATTAAGAAACATGAGGATTGGAGCGGTAAACATTGTCCTCACCGTATTCTAGACGAAAAGCGTTGGCCTGCAGTTCAACAAGCAATCATCAACGAATATGCACGTATTATAAAAGCACCAGAGCCAAAACCGAAGGGCAAGAAAACGGTTTATGCAAAACGCAATCTATACTTGTTGCCAACAGGGAATTGGGGAGCTGAATCAACAAAAACTATCCATGAAGGCTACGCCGCTGTATTGAATTTTGACGTTACAAGTAACGGATTCGTACAGGTAGAGTTCCAGGGTAAAAAGTATTTCTATTCAGGAGCGGTCGATCCGTATTGGTATACCGCAAATCCTAACGTTCGGTATAAAGCGCTCAAAGATGTTCTAACGCGCGCTGAAAACAAGTGGGGCGGAGCCGCTTCTTTTCGCATGAAAAAAGGCGAGGAAATTAATGTAGTCGCCATTGTTGGGAACTGGCTTAAATGCTCTAAATCAGGTGTTATCGGCTATCTTCCGAATGATGGACAGCACTTAATCAAAAAATAGATTTACTAATGGAGGGCGAAAAAATGGCAGAGAAAGCGAAGAAAAAAGAAGATGAACAGGTAGTAGCAGCAACAGAAATTAAGCACACAGTTAGAGCAGGGGAGAAGTTAAGCAAAATCGCGACGGATAACAACGTCACGATCGGTCACTTAATCGCTCTAAATGAGCTGTCAACAATGGTTCTTGAAGAGGACCAAGTAGTATATATCCAAAAATAAAAAATGAAAAGGGAGTTTATGAAATGAAAAAAATTATGGTAGTTTTGTTAGCAAGTGTACTATTTTTTGCGGTTCCAGCAACAACGCAGGCGGCAGTTCTGAAGGAAGTTGTAACGCAGAAGCAGAATGTCTATAGCAAGCAAAATGGGCAAGGCTCGATTATAGGCTACATTTACCGGGGGTCAGTCATCAAGTATGATAGTGTCAGCAAACGAACAATTTATCGAAATGTGAATGGGTACCTGAACACAGGGTACTACCTCGCGCCTGCCATCACAGGGGCATGGTGCGCAGCTGTTGTTTCTGCGGACGCATTAAACTTACGCGCACAGCCTACCGCTTCGGCTAAGATTATTACGACTCTGGCGGGTAATGAGGTCATTCGTGTGAATACAGGTAACATGCAAAATGGCTGGTACCCAATTGCATATAATCGCGCAGGAAACTGGCAATGGCAAGGCTGGGTGAACGCCAAATACGTTGTTCGAGTTGACGGATTTAGTTACGATTCGTTAGCCCAATTCTCAAATTTGTGACATAAAAAAAGCCCACGCTCTTAATCGAGTGTGGGCTTTTTATTATGCATTAAAATCCATTGTTGTGAATACAATAAAAGTACTTTCGATTGCTAAGTCGTCTAATATTGTGTTTCCATTGGCATCGTTAATTCTACTTTTCCCATGTTGGATATGCCCAATCCCCCAGTTTACAGTATTCTTTCCGACTTTAATCCAGCTATTTGAGTGGAAAAATAACGGATAGTTGTCTATGTATGCTTGTGCAGCGTGTATTTCATTGGCTGCCTCCATGTCTTGGCTATCTTCGATGTCTTTGCTTTTTCTTATGATTAAGTAATATGGCATAGTGTCCCCCTAATAGTTTCTCTGCTTATTATATTTCATTTTTTCGTTTTATGCTATACTATATTTATCTCATCCCGAAAGCATCTGCTGACAATGAGACAAAAAACACTCATCGTGTGCTGATGAGTGTTTTTTTCTGTGTATTTGATAAGTATAGTAGCGGTTACTCGAATTTAGAGAAAGGGATGGTACGATTAACGGCAGAAAAGGCAGCGGTGTTAGCAGAAATTTTGCGTTGCAAACAAGAAGATTTTTTTAAATAAATCCCTTCAAAACGTGACGATTTGTCACGTTTTTTGTATGTCAATAGAAATAAAACAAAAAAAGAATATCAACTAGACGTGAAATCGTGTAAAATGGAATCAAATGGAGGCGTGCGAATTCCAGGTTGTGCGCCACTAAAAATGGACTTATTTTTGTGAGGAGTTTTTTAACGATGAAGGGATCAGATATTATTTTTCCTACTATTGTAGAGATGTTTTTAAAAGATGGCATCAAGATTCTCGGGGAAGAAGAGGAATATGTGGTACAGAAATTTTTAGAGCAAGCGTATGTGGAGCAACCGTGTAATGAAGCTGTTGTCTACGCGTTAATTAAATTGTATAATGCGAAACAGGCGTTTGAAGATGCAAGGGAAGTTGGGCAAGCCTTTTTAATGATGGATGGTTATAACAAGGAAATACTAGGTGAGCTATCGGCGACATTCTTATCATTGAACGAGATGGATACGTATTTTAGTTTGGTTAAGCAACATTTGGATAAAGAATCGCAATTGGACGATTTAGAAACGAGTGGCGTTGAGGAAGCGAGTAATGTCATTCCGTTTCCAAAGAAAATTAAACCTAGACGGAGCATCGCGAATTTTTTAGAGTGGGGCACAGCGGAGCAATTGGAATTTTTACAGCAGGCTAGATTTCATGATGTTGAGCCATACCTTGAGCCATTTGCGGCATTCTTAGAAGATGCGACGACCTCTCCATTCGTGAAATCAATGATATTTGAGCTTTTACAAGAAAAAAAGGTAGATGCTGCTTTCTTGGTGAAGAAGGTGGGTATGGAGGAACAGGTGAATCCTAGTAAGATCCCGCTTTTAACTAGCGATCCGTTCATTGAGGAACTGATAGAAAGTTTAACAAGGCGGTGGGAGCATAAAAATCCAAGCTTTTTGGAACAACTACTAGTCATTGTGCAGCAACACCTTTTCATTATGTATCCATTCCGATTTCCGTCCGAACATATCGACCTATGGAGTGAGGCATACAGCAAGTGGTTGTCACAAATGTATGGAGAAATCTGGCGAGATAATGCTGAAATAAATCACGAAGAACTAATGGAAGCAACCCAGTTTATCGAGAGAATGGAACAGGTACAGCAAAATTATCTGCTTTAACCAGAGGATTGTTGTTTTCAAGTAGATAAGTTTTATGTTATTATGTATGAGTGCGACTGAAATCAGTATTGAGGAATCAAGACTAATAACCAGTAAATAGATGTATGGAGGGAATACCATGTCAGTAAAATGGGAAAAAAAAGAAGGTAATGTTGGTACATTAACTTTCGAAATTAATCAAGAACAAATCAAAACAGGAATGGATAAAGCATTCCAAAAAGTTCGTAAAAATCTAAACGTACCGGGTTTCCGTAAAGGGAAAGTGCCGCGTCAAATCTTTAACCAACGTTTTGGTGAAGAAGCCCTGTATCAAGACGCATTAGATATCATGTTGCCAGAAGTTTACGCAGCTGCTATTGAAGAGTCTGGAATTGATCCAGTGGATAACCCACAAATCAATGTAGAATCAATGGAAAAAGACGCAGTATGGGTACTAACAGCAGAAGTAACTGTGAAACCTGAAGTGAAACTTGGCGACTATAAAGGCGTTGAAGTAGAAGCGCGTGATGCGAAATTAACAGACGAAGAAGTGGATGCTGAACTTAAGAGCATGCAAGAACGTCAAGCCGAATTAGTTGTTCGTGAAGATGCTCCAGCTGAGGATGGCGATACAGTTATTCTTGATTTTGAAGGATTTAAAGACGGTGTTGCTTTTGAAGGCGGCCAAGCAGACAATCATTCATTAGAGCTTGGTTCAGGTTCATTCATTCCAGGTTTTGAAGAACAAGTGGTTGGTTTGAAAGCTGGCGAAGAAAAAGATATCGAATTAACATTCCCAGAAGAATACCACGCAGAAGACCTTGCTGGTCAAGCTGTTGTATTCAAAATCAAAGTACACGAAGTTAAAACAAAAGAAGTTCCAGAACTTGATGATGAGCTTGCAAAAGACATCGACGAAGAAGTGGAAACTCTTGCTGAATTAAAAGAAAAAGTAACAAAACGTTTACAAGAAGCAAAAGAAGATAGCGTTGTACAAGCGAAACAAAATGATGCGATTGCAAAAGCGGTAGAAAATGCAGAAGTGGAAATTCCACATGCAATGGTTCACCACGAAGCAGATCACATGATGAACCATTTTGCGCAAGATTTACAAGCACAAGGATTAACTCCTGAGCTTTACTATCAATTCACTGGTCAAACAGAAGAAGCGATGCACGCGCAAATGGAAACAGACGCTGAAAAACGCGTAAAAACAAACCTAGTTCTTGAAGCAATTGCTGAAGCTGAGGGCATTACGCCAACAGAAGCAGACATTGACGAAGAAGTAAAAACACTTGCTGACAAATACAGCATGGAAGTAGACGCAGTTCGTGCGGCATTAGGCGATATGAACGAATTGAAATCTGATCTTAAAATCCGTAAAGCAATTGATCTTTTAGTAGAAAACGCTAAAGAAGTTAAAGCAGCGGAATAATTTTTAGGAAATAAGACAATTCACTAGTATGTTTAGGAGAGGGCATGAGTTTATAACTTGTGCCCTCTGTTTATGTTGCGACTCTTATGAAGCTCACTTGCTGAATTAGAGTCGCAATATGAGTGCGAGCAAAGCGAGCATTCGTTCCATTAAGTTGTTCGAGCGTTGTTTTTACGGCAAATAAGGATCAGAAACTTGATATGAATTCCTGTTCGGACGAATCGGGTGTTACGTTTTGCGCCTTCGGATCTAGCCATGTTGTGGTTCTTATGGAGCATTAGAACCACAACATGCATAAGAACGAAGAAAATATGCACTCCGCTTAATGTTTCTTAATAGCATTTCTCACAAACTAGTGATATGATAAACAGACATAAGCTTGTTTTATAAGGCATTACGCTTATGAAAACACTTAATTAGAAGGGGTGAAAACCTTGTTCAAATTTAATGACGAAAAGGGAACGTTGAAATGTTCTTTTTGTGGCAAAACACAAGACCAAGTGCGCAAATTAGTTGCAGGACCTGGCGTGTATATTTGTGACGAGTGCATCGAATTATGTAACGAAATTATTGAAGAAGAGCTAAATGTGTCTGAATTTGTAGACTTTGGCGATGTGCCGAAACCTCAAGAAATTCGCCGCATTTTAAGTGATTATGTTATTGGTCAAGACCGTGCGAAAAAAGCATTGGCTGTGGCGGTTTATAATCACTATAAGCGTATTAATTCTAACGAAAAAGCAGACGATGCGGTGGAATTATCTAAGAGTAATATCTGCTTAATCGGACCAACTGGTAGTGGTAAAACATTGCTAGCACAAACGCTTGCCCGACTGTTGAACGTGCCATTTGCTATTGCAGATGCTACGAGTTTAACAGAAGCTGGGTATGTCGGTGAAGATGTAGAAAATATTCTCCTGAAACTACTTCAAGCGGCAGATTTTGATGTAGAACGTGCTGAAAAAGGGATTATCTACATTGATGAAATCGACAAAGTAGCGCGTAAATCAGAGAACCCGTCGATTACCCGTGACGTTTCTGGTGAAGGCGTGCAACAAGCCTTGCTGAAAATCTTAGAAGGAACGGTTGCAAGTGTTCCTCCACAAGGCGGACGTAAGCATCCACATCAAGAATTCATCCAAATCGATACAGGGAATATCTTGTTTATCGTCGGTGGTGCTTTTGATGGCGTGGAACAGATCGTTAAGAATCGTCTTGGTGAAAAAGTCATCGGATTTGGAACGGAAAATGAGCAATTAAAAGAAGATGAAACGTATCTTTCAAAAGTTGTTCCCGAAGATTTATTGAAATTCGGTCTGATTCCTGAGTTTATCGGACGTTTGCCAGTTATTGCAACACTTGAGCAATTGGACGAAGAGACACTGATCTCGATTTTAACCGAGCCAAAAAATGCCCTTGTGAAGCAGTACCAAAAAATGTTAGAGCTTGATGATGTAGAACTTGAGTTTACAGCTGAAGCTTTATCAGAGATTTCTAAAGAAGCGATTGCTCGTAAAACTGGAGCACGTGGTCTGCGCTCGATTATTGAGCATATTATGCTGGAAGTTATGTTTGAGATTCCTTCCCGTGATGATATTAAGAAATGTATCATTACGAAAGAAGCCGTTACTGGTGAAGCCGAGCCTCAATTACAATTAGAGGATGGCTCTATTATCCCAATTAAAACATCAGCGTGATAGAATGAAAAACGCTAAATCCAACATGTGGATTTTAGCGTTTTTCTTTTTGGGAATTGGGTAAATAGTAGTTAGGAAAGAGATTATATATTAGAAATGGATTAGAATTACTCTAGCACAGTATATTTTGCTGTTTTTTTAAAAGCGTTTCATGCTATACTTTAACTTGTGTTTAGTAGTAATTGTAGAGAGGAACTAGAGGATATGGATAGTGAGACTAATGAGACTAAAAAAACTGGTCGTGGCAAGGGGAAGGCGATATGGGGATGGGTTCAAGTAATTCTTATAGCCGTCATACTTTCCATGGCGCTCCGCTATTTTGTGATTTCACCGGTTACAGTTTTTGGGGATTCGATGTACCCAACATTGCATGATGGAGAGCATTTATTTATTAATAAAGTAACAGGCCCAGATCGATTTGATATTATCGTATTCCCTGCACCTGATGAAAAGGATACGGAGTACATCAAACGTGTGATTGGATTGCCTGGAGATACGGTAGAATATAAGCAAGATCAACTGTATATCAATGGCAAAAAATATGACGAGCCATACTTAGATGAAGAAAAGAAAGATTTATCAAATGGTTATTTAACGACGCTAAATGATGGCGCGCAAGGTAATCCTAACTTCTCCTTGGCAACAATTCCAGCGTGTGGAGGAGCTACGAAGGTACCAGAAGGCAAATTATTCGTGTTAGGAGATAATCGCCCTATAAGTAAAGATAGTCGCTATATTGGCTTTATTGACGAGGATAAAGTACTCGGAAAAGTTATTTCATTCGGTAAGTCGTTGCAAAAATAAGGAATTAAGCAGATTATCCTGAATTCTATTTTTGGGGTAAGGCGTTAATTTTGCTTTAAACAAATCGAGCGAAAGCGTTTGTGTTCAGGGAAGTTCACTAGCCTCCCCGAACACAAACGCTTTTCGCCGATTTATTTGGGTTATCGACCAAACCAAAGCTTTTTTTGTGTTATTAGTGTATACTTAGAACTATAAAAAATAAAATCAAAAGGGTGATAAGTCTAGCAAGTGATTTAGGGGAGATGGCATTTTGAACGAAAAGAATTTAAAATTATTATGGAGCTGGACTTGGGCGATTGTACTGGGCCTATTTTTAACGATACTTATCCGTTTTTACTTTTTTGTGCCTGTAATGGTAGATGGATCTTCAATGATGCCGACGTTGCATGACGGAGATCGTGTCATTATTAACCGCTTTGGAAATGTGGATCGCTTTGATGTGGTTATTTTTAAAGATGAAGGTAGAGAGTATGTGAAACGTGTGATAGGTGTGCCGGGTGATAAGATAGTATATAAGAATGATGAACTATTTATCAATGGTAAAAAGCAGGACGAGCCTTATCTAGATGATTATAAAAAGCAGTTAGGAAATGCATTATTAACAGATGATTTTAGCACAGCAGACATGATTTCAGGAGGCGTTGTGCCAAAAGGAACGGTGTTTGTGTTAGGAGATAATCGACGTGCCAGTAAGGATAGCCGCATTATGGGACCAATTCCAGAGTCGAAAATACTTGGGACGACCCCGATTTGCTATTGGCCGCTAGAGCACGCGAAGTTTATTAGATAAAAGGAGTTTATTATGACAATACAATGGTTTCCGGGTCATATGGCAAAAGCCCGTCGTGAAGTAACAGAGAAATTGAAGTTGGTGGATGTGATTTTTGAGTTGGTGGACGCAAGAATTCCTTATTCTTCTTCTAATCCGATGCTAGAGGAGATTATTCACCAGAAAAGACGCGTGATTATTTTAAATAAAGCAGATACAGCTGATGAAAAAGTGACGCAGGAATGGATTGATCATTTCGCAGAGCGTGGATTACCGGCAGTTGCTGTGAACGCACAAGAAGGAAAAGGAATGCACAAAATCGAGCGGGCGGCCGAAGCATTGATGGCGGAGAAATTTGAGCGTCAGCGTAGTCGTGGCATGAAACCGAGAGCGATTCGGGCGATGATTTTGGGGATTCCAAACGTTGGGAAATCGACATTGATTAATCGGCTTGTGAAGAAAAATATTGCTAAAACGGGGAATAAACCGGGTGTCACGAAAGCGCAACAATGGATTAAGGTTGGGAAAACATTGGAATTACTGGATACTCCAGGGATTTTATGGCCGAAATTTGAAGATCAGCGGGTTGGTTATAAGTTGGCTTTGACGGGTGCAATCAAAGATGATTTACTACATATGGAAGATATCGCTGGGTTTGGGTTGCGTTTTTTAGAGGAAAATTATCCGGAGAAATTGCATCAATGGCTGCAAATCGAGTCTTTACCAGAGGAAACAACGGAAGTTTTGGCGATGATAGCAGAACGACGAGGTATTTATGATCGATATCGTGATCCTGACTATTCGCGGGCGGCTGAGTTGTTAGTGAGAGAGATGCGTCAAGAGAAAATGGGGCGAGTTTCCTTTGATTTTCCAAGCGATTTGGTAGTGGAGGACGATGAAAATGGCAGAGAAGCTAGCGATAATTAAAGAACGACTACAGTTGGTGACTTCTGAAACGGATCCTTTTTTCCAAGAATGCCTTTTGGATGAGCGTAAGGGCGTTGCCAAATTAGTCGTTTCGTTTCGGCGTGAACAAGCGAAAAAAGAGGCGCTTCTTGCTCAATTAGAGGCGATGAAATACTATGAAAATGAAGCCAGAGCGAAGGGCTTTCAGGTGATTGCTGGAATCGATGAGGTTGGGCGCGGACCGCTTGCTGGACCGGTCGTTGCCGCAGCCGTAGTGTTGCCAGCTGATTTTGATGTCGTTGGTGTCAATGATTCGAAACAGCTAAATGAGGCGAAACGCGACCAATTATATGACGCGATTTTGGAGAAAGCGCTGGCTGTGGGGATAGGTATTAAATCACATGAAGTAATCGATAACGTCAATATTTATGAAGCCACAAAATTAGCAATGGCTGATGCGATTGATGCGTTGTCTATGGAACCAGATTTTTGTTTGATTGACGCAATGCCTTTGAAACATTGTGAACATGAGTTGTCTCTGATAAAAGGGGATAGTAAAAGTGTGTCAATCGCTGCGGCATCTATTGTTGCAAAAGTGACTCGTGATAGAATGATGGCAACATTTGATGAAGAGTTTCCAGGTTATGGTTTTGCAAAGAATATGGGTTATGGTACGAAAGTGCATCTGGAAGGCCTTGAAAAGCAGGGAGTTTGTCCTATTCATCGATTGACTTTTGCTCCAGTGAAAAATATTTTTTTAGCCTATAAAGGTTAGTTGAAAAAGTAGTAACAACGGTAAAAATTATCTTTTGTAGAAGTTGAGATGATTTTGCTGTTTGAAACTGCTTTTTTGCTGTTTTTGACACAATTTACAAAGTAGGGATGAGGGGATAAGATAGGGGAAACGTAAAGGAGAGAATAACACATGAAAAACTGGCTATTGCACATGAAGTATTGTTCATCGATTTCTGTCAAACAACTAGGAAAGTTATGGCGTGAGTTTCCAGTAGGGCAGTTACGAAAAATGTCTGCAGAAGAAATAGCAACAAGCTTAGAGATGTCAGAAGAACAGCGTGAGCGATTTAAAAATGAATTTTCTCGTTTTCATTTAGCGAATGTATTATTGGAATTGGAACGTTATCAGATTACCCTTGTATCAATTGAGGATGCATGTTACCCAGTATTATTACGCGAATTGTATGATCCACCGTTGCTTTTATTTGCTAAGGGGAATATAGAATTATTAGCGTGGGAGAAATTAGCTGTTGTCGGTACGAGAAAGATGACGGATTACGGAAAGCAAATAATCCATTATCTAGTTGCACCGCTATGTAAGGAGTCATTAACTGTTGTAAGCGGCTTAGCGGTGGGGATAGATGCAGAAGCACACCGTGAGACTATACGAGTTGGTGGAAAAACGATTGCGGTAATCGGAAGTGGATTCTTGCAATTCTACCCGCTTGAAAATAAGCCCCTATTCGAAATGATAATGAAAGATGGGCTTGTATTAAGCGAATATGCACCACATGTTACAGCGCGAAAATGGCATTTTCCAGAAAGAAATCGCATTATTAGCGGCCTATCGTTAGGGACATTAATTGTACAGGCGGAGAAAAGAAGCGGCTCTCTTATTACAGCAGATGCAGCATTGAATCAAAATCGTGAAGTTTTCGCCGTTCCTGGAAGTGCCTTTCAACTTAGCTCTGCTGGTACGAATAAATTAATTCAAGAAGGAGCGAAATTAGTAATGGAAGCTTCTGATATAATGGAAGAATTGCGTCAATAAGGATAAAATTCTACATTTTAAGTGATTAGGCTTGCATTTCTCACGTATTTGATATAAGTTGGCTAAAGAATCATCATTATTCCAAGTTTGTAAAAAAATAAGCTGGGATAAAAATGAATTGACAAATAGCACAACTAAGGATAACATTTACTACTGATTACACGTTTTATTTTTGTAATTAGAGTTGGAGACTATTTAAAATCGGAAGCTGAATGTCAGAAGAATGTTACTGACGCGCTCCGCCGTCTTAAATGCGTATCCCAAATTAGGGAGGAATTAACAATGGCCGATTATTTAGTAATAGTAGAATCACCAGCAAAGGCAAAAACAATTGAGAAATATCTTGGCAAGAAATACAAAGTAAAAGCCTCTATGGGACATCTTCGGGATTTACCGAAAAGTCAAATGGGTGTGGACACAGAGAATAACTTTGAACCGCGCTATATAACGATCCGTGGTAAAGGTCCTATTTTAAAAGAGTTAAAACAAGCAGCAAAAAAAGCGAAAAAAGTTTATCTTGCAGCCGATCCAGATCGCGAGGGTGAAGCAATTGCTTGGCACCTTGCGACAAGTCTTGGTTTAGACCAAACAGATGATCTTCGTGTTGTTTTTAACGAAATAACAAAAGAAGCAGTAAAGGAATCCTTTAAACATCCGCGTAAGATTGATATGGATTTAGTAGATGCGCAGCAAGCTCGCCGTATTCTAGACCGTTTAGTAGGCTATAACATCAGCCCCATTCTATGGAAGAAAGTAAAAAAAGGGCTGAGCGCTGGTCGTGTTCAATCTGTCGCTCTCAAATTAGTTATTGACCGAGAGAATGAAATTAAAGCCTTTATACCAGAAGAATATTGGACAATTGATGGTAATTTCAAAAAAGGAAAAAAAGAATTCCAAGCCAATTTCTATGGTATGGACGGGAAGAAAAAGAAATTATCCACTGTTGAGGATGTCAAAGAAGTGATGTCGACAATTAAAGGAAAGCAGTTTGAAGTTATTGATGTAGTCAAAAAAGAACGCCTGCGTAATCCAGCAGCACCATTTACGACATCATCTTTACAACAAGAGGCTGCGCGTAAGCTTAATTTCAGAACACGTAAAACGATGATGTTAGCGCAACAATTATATGAAGGAATTGCTTTAGGTCGCCAAGGTACGGTTGGTTTGATCACGTATATGCGTACTGATTCCACGCGTATTTCCGATACGGCTATCCAAGAAGCATCCACATTTATTACGGAGACATATGGCAAGGAATTTGGACGTACGCAAAAAAGAACTGATAAAAAAGCAAAAGGTTCTCAGGATGCCCATGAAGCTATCCGGCCAACTAGTGCGATGCGTTCGCCACAAGATGTTAAAGAGTACCTTGGTCGTGATCAGCTACGTTTATATCGCTTGATTTGGGAACGTTTCATAGCTAGTCAAATGGCTCCAGCGGTTTTGGATACGATGCGAGTAGATTTAGATAATAATGGCGTGATGTTCCGTGCCAATGGTTCTAAGATAAAATTTGCAGGGTTTATGAAAGTCTATGTAGAAAGTAACGATGACAATAAAGAAGAAAAAGAAAATATTTTACCAGACTTGAAAAAAGGTGACAAAGTAGAGTCGCAATCATTAGAACAGCGTCAACATTTCACGCAACCACCTCCACGTTTCACGGAAGCCAGACTCGTTAAAACGCTGGAAGAAGTAGGGATCGGTAGACCGTCTACGTATTCGCCTACGCTTGATACGATTCAAAGACGTAACTATGTATCGTTAGATAATAAACGATTTGTGCCAACAGAATTAGGTGAAATCGTGCATGAGCTTATTCGTGACTATTTCCCGGAAATATTAGATGTACAGTTTACGGCTAATATGGAAGCGGAATTGGATGAGGTAGAACATGGTCAGATGCAGTGGGTAAAGGTTATCGACCAGTTTTACCAAGGTTTCGAGAAAAATGTAGAGCGTGCAGATAAGGAAATGGAAAAAATTGAGATTAAGGATGAACCAGCAGGGATTGATTGTGATCTTTGTGGTGCTCCAATGGTCTTTAAAATGGGGAAATACGGCAAGTTTTTAGCTTGTAGTCGATTCCCAGATTGTCGCAATACGAAACCTATTGTGAAAGAAATTGGTGTTATTTGTCCTAAGTGTAATGAGGGGCAAGTGATTGAACGTAAGAGTAAGAAGAAACGGATATTCTATGGTTGTGATCGCTATCCTGCATGTGATTATGTTTCTTGGGATAAACCAATCGCGCGTCCGTGCCCGAAATGTAATGAGAAAGCCCTTGTTGAGAAGAAGCTCAAAAAAGGTGTGCAGATTCAATGTACAAATTGTGATTATAAAGAACAACCGCAACAATAGAATGAGTTATAAAATAGCTAGACACAATAGCAACAAGCGATAATCGCGCGTTGCTATTGTTCTGAATTGGAGGATAAAAATGGAGAAAAAAGTAAATGTAATTGGGGCAGGTTTAGCTGGAAGTGAGGCAGCTTGGCAACTTGCAAAACGTGGAATTAAAGTGGATTTATATGAAATGCGCCCTGTCAAACAAACCCCGGCACATCATACCGACAAATTTGCTGAATTAGTGTGTAGTAATTCGTTACGAGCCAATACGATGACTAATGCTGTAGGCGTTATTAAAGAGGAAATGCGCTTGCTAGATTCTATTATTATTGAAGCGGCTGACCAAGCCTCTGTTCCGGCGGGTGGAGCTCTAGCTGTGGATCGTCATGAATTTTCAAGCTATGTAACGGAGAAGGTGAAAGAACATCCGAATGTGACAGTATATCATGAAGAAATTACGGAGATACCAGATGGTCCGACCATTATTGCAACAGGTCCACTGACGAGTGAGGCTTTGGCTGGGAAAATCAAAGAACTTACTGGTGAAGAGTACCTGTACTTCTATGATGCAGCGGCTCCGATTATTGAGCAAGATAGTATCGATATGGACAAGGTGTATTTGAAATCTAGATATGACAAAGGGGAAGCGGCTTACCTCAATTGTCCGATGACAGAAGAAGAATTCAATGCGTTTCATGAAGCTTTAGTGACGGCGGAAACAGCAGAGCTAAAAGAGTTCGAAAAAGAAATTTTCTTTGAAGGTTGTATGCCAATTGAAGTGATGGCTAAGCGGGGCATTAAAACGATGTTATTTGGGCCGATGAAACCAGTTGGCTTAGAGGATCCTAAGACAGGAAAGCGCCCTTATGCTGTTTTGCAGTTGCGTCAAGATGATGCGGCAGGAACATTGTATAATATGGTTGGCTTCCAAACACATCTGAAATGGGGCGACCAAAAACGCGTATTCCAAATGATTCCTGGTTTAGAGAACGCAGAAATCGTTCGCTACGGTGTGATGCACCGCAATACTTTTATTAATTCGCCAAAAGTCCTATTGCCAACTTATCAGCTAAAAGCCCGTCCTGAACTGTTTTTTGCAGGGCAAATGACTGGTGTTGAGGGTTATGTTGAGTCTGCGGCAAGTGGATTGGCTGCTGGGATAAATGCAGCGCGTCTTGTTTTAGGCGAAGAGTTGGTTGTATTCCCTCAAGAAACGGCGATTGGAAGTATGGCGTATTATATTACGAACACGAATACGAAAACATTTCAACCGATGAATGTAAATTTTGGTTTATTCCCAGCCTTACCTACAAAAATTCGGGGCAAGCAAGAAAGAAATGAACAACATGCAAACCGAGCGATTGAAGCAGTAAAAGAAGTTATTCCGAATTTATAAAAAAATAAGGGGATGTGGCTTCTATAAAAAGAGGCCGCATTGTCTTCTTTTTAATGTTAAAGGGAAAATATTACTGATAGAATCTAAACAAACTAGGTAAGAATGTATTTTACTGAATCGCATTAGAGTACGTTTTATCCTTTAATTTACACTTTCCCGGTTCAATTCGAAAGGTTGCGAAAAATGTATAAAATTATTGCAACATCACACCATGTGTGATACGATGGACTTGTTTGAGAGGTGTATAAATGTGATGACTGGGCGAAATTGGGAGCAGGAGTTTAGTAATTATTTAAGCACCGAGCGCAATTATTCAGAACATACTAATATCAATTATATTCATGATATTCGTGATTTTCATGTATTTATGGTGGAGGAATCGATTAATCATTTTACAGATGTGACGTATATGGATGTTAGGCTATATCTCACGTATTTACGCAAACAGGAATTTGCCCGTACAACTGTAGCTCGGAAAATTTCAAGTTTGCGCAGTTTCTATGCCTTTTTGCTACGAGAAAAAGTTATGAATGAGAATCCGTTTGCCTTTGTTTCGCACGCCAAGAAACAGTTGCGATTACCTAAATTTTTCTATTCAAAGGAAATGGAGGCACTGTTTGATGTTGTTTATGCAAACAATGACCCATTGACTTTGCGAGACCGAGCTTTGCTTGAACTATTGTATGCTACTGGAATTCGTGTAAGTGAGTGCGCGGGAATTCTGTTGCCTGACATTGATCAAATCTATCAAGCCATTTTAATTAGGGGAAAAGGAAACAAGGAGCGGTACGTTCCATTTGGTGCTTTTGCGCTAGACGCTGTGAATGATTATACAAAAGGTGGTCGCGCTATTTTGATGGAACACCACGCGAAGGAACATCAATCGCTATTGATAAATCATCACGGTGATCCGTTGACAGCAAGAGGTATTCGTTATTGTTTGAGCAAAGTAATCGAGAAGGCTTCGCTAACAAGGAAGATTCATCCTCATATGTTGCGGCATACATTTGCGACCGATTTGCTGAATAATGGTGCGGATATGCGAACTGTACAGGAATTGTTAGGTCATGCAAGTCTTTCTTCTACCCAGATTTATACACATGTCACGAAGGAACATTTGAAGGAAACGTATATGAAACATCATCCAAGAGCTTGATTTTTAAGGAATGGAGGCGTATGGAAATTGACAACGATTTTTGCAATTCGTCACAATGGCAAATCTGCTATGGCTGGAGACGGACAAGTAACATTAGGAAATTCGGTCGTGATGAAGCACACGGCTAAGAAAGTAAGACGTCTTTTTCATGATAGAGTGGTTGCGGGGTTTGCTGGTTCTGTTGCGGACGCTTTTACGCTCTTTGAAAAGTTTGAAGGAAAGTTGAATGAATATAATGGCAACTTAGAGCGAGCAGCAGTGGAACTTGCTAAGCAATGGCGCAGTGATAATGTTTTGCGTAAACTAGAAGCGATGTTAATCGTCATGAACGATGAAAAATTATTATTAGTGTCGGGGACTGGTGAAGTTATTGAACCCGATGATGGTATTTTAGCGATTGGTTCTGGCGGTAATTACGCGTTGGCTGCTGGACGAGCGATGAAGCGTTTCGACGGTGATCGGCTAGAGGCGAAAGATATTGCTAGGAATGCGCTAGATATTGCATCGGAAATTTGCGTGTTCACGAATGATAATATTATTGTAGAACAATTGTAAGGAGGGACTCGATTTGTCAACTATTAATTTAACGCCACGCCAAATCGTAGAAAAATTAGACCAGTACATCATTGGGCAAACGGGTGCTAAGAAGTCAGTCGCAGTTGCACTCCGGAATCGCTACCGCCGTTCATTGATGGCAGATGAAATCAGGGATGAAGTTATTCCTAAAAATATTTTGATGATTGGGCCAACAGGTGTCGGAAAAACGGAAATTGCTCGACGCATTGCTAAAATTGTTCGTGCACCATTTTCCAAAGTCGAAGCAACGAAATTTACAGAGGTTGGGTATGTTGGGCGTGATGTAGAGTCCATGGTCCGTGATCTTGTGGAGGTTTCTGTTCGTTTGGTGAAAGAGGAAAAAATGCAAATTGTTCGTGTGAAAGCGGAAGAGAATGCGGAGAAACGTCTTGTGAAATTGCTTGCGCCAAGTAAGAAGAAGCAAAAACAGGCATCACAAAATCCGCTGGAAATGCTTTTTGGTGGTGGAAATCAGCAGGAAGAAGAAGCCGAACCTGAGGATGACTCAGTACGTTCAAAACGTAGTCAAATCGAATGGCAGTTAAAGAGTGGCGACCTTGATAACGATTATGTGACAGTTGAGGTGAAAGAGCAACAAAGTCCAATGGCTGACATGTTCCGTGGTGCTGGAATGGATCAGATGAGCGGTATGCAAGACGCTTTTTCAGGTCTATTTCCGTCAAAAATGAAAAAACGCAAAGTAACCGTAAAAGAAGCACGCAAAATCTTGTTTGAAGATGAGGCCTCGAAGTTAATTGATCAAGATGAGGTTGCTGCAGAAGCGATTTTACGCGCAGAACAAATGGGTATTATTTTCATCGATGAAATTGACAAAATTGCAAGCGGTCAAGGTGGCGGTAATGCGCAAGTATCGCGTGAGGGTGTGCAACGAGATATTTTGCCAATTGTAGAAGGATCGCAAATCGCAACAAAGTACGGCACAATCAATACGGAATATATTCTTTTCATAGCGGCTGGAGCGTTTCATATGTCCAAACCGTCAGATCTTATTCCCGAGTTACAAGGACGTTTCCCAATTAGGATTGAGTTAGATAAATTATCCCAAGAAGATTTCGTGAAAATTTTAACGGAGCCGGATAATGCGCTAATTAAACAATATAAAGCATTACTGAAGACAGAAGATATTGAACTTATTTTTACGAAGGAAGCCGTAGAGCGATTAGCTGAAATCGCCTTTCACGTCAACCAAGAAACGGACAACATTGGAGCCAGAAGATTGCATACGATTCTAGAAAAATTACTAGAAGACTTGCTTTTTGAAGCGCCAGAGATTACACTAGAATCTGTCACGGTAACAGAAAGTTATGTGAACGACAAATTAGCCACAATTATGATGGATAAAGATTTAACGCAATTTATTTTATAAAAATTTTAGGAGGACTAATAATGAACTTATTAGCAAAAACAAGAAAAATTAATGCCATGTTACAAAATGCAGCAGGTAAAACGGTTAACTTCAAAGAAATGGCAGATACGTTAGCGGATGTTATCGAAGCAAACACGTATGTCGTGAGCCGTAAAGGGAAGCTACTTGGTTATTCAGAAGTTTTACCAATCGAAAATGCTCGCATGAAACAAATGTTAGTGGAACGTCAATTTCCTGAAGAGTACACAAATAGTCTTTTCAATGTGAATGAAACATCTTCTAACTTAGAGGTTTCTAGCCAATACACAGCTTTCCCGATTGAGAATAGTGATCTTTTTGTCAAAGGTTTAACGACGATTGTTCCTATTGTCGGTGGTGGGGAACGTCTTGGTACATTGATTCTTTCTCGTTTAGAAAATGATTTCACGGATGACGACTTGTTGCTTGCAGAGTACGGTGGAACAGTTGTCGGAATGGAAATTTTACATGAAAAAGCAGAAGAAATTGAAGAAGAAGCTCGTAGCCGTGCGGTTGTTCAAATGGCAATCAGTTCGCTTTCTTACAGTGAGTTAGAAGCGATTGAGCATATCTTTGATGAGTTAAATGGTAAAGAAGGCCTTCTTGTTGCTTCTAAAATTGCTGACCGTGTAGGTATTACTCGTTCTGTTATCGTTAACGCGCTTCGTAAATTAGAGAGTGCAGGCGTTATTGATTCTCGTTCGCTTGGAATGAAAGGTACATTTATCCGTGTCTTGAATGATAAATTCCTAGTAGAATTAGAAAAATTAAAAAATCATTGATTAAAAAATAGATTTGAGAAACTTCCGCGATTATTATAATTGTGGAAGTTTTTTTGTCGTGGTAGAATGGATAATGTGATGAAAGGAGGGGAAGTTAAGTGAAGTATCATGAGTCGACAATTGTTGTCAGATACGCGGAGACAGATCAGATGGGTATTGTATATCATGCGAATTACTTAGTGTGGATGGAGATTGGTCGTACGGATTTTCTAGAGAGCATTGGGTTGCGTTATTTTGATATGGAGCAAGAAGGCTATATTTCGCCAGTTTTAGATGTGCATATTTCGTATAAGCGAGCCATGAAGTATGGGCAAAAAGCGGTTGTGAAGACGTGGATTAAATCATATGATGGTTTTCGGGTTGTTTATGGATATGAAATCAGGCAAGAGGGCGGCAATGACATACATATTTCTGGTGAGACGGAGCACATTGCGGTTCGAAAAGTTGATTTTAAACCCGTGAGCACAAGGCGGACTTTCCCAACGTGGCATGAGGCCTATTTAGAAGCAATGAAATCGTAATGGTAGGTGAGGATAATGGCTTTTGGCGTGAAACGAGCGGAACTAGAGGCATGGAAAAAACGAGCGGACAGTGGCGAAATTGCCTTTTTGACGCATTATTGGTTAGATGATCGTTTTCCTGATTCGAAAACGGTGACAAAGGCTGCTTGTGCGGATATAGCGAAACTTGAAGCATGGGGTGCAACATACGGTTTTAAACCAGAATGGATTGACAGACGGCACGGAGCCTATCCTCATTATGATTTGTTTGGTGATATACAGCGAACGGTACTAAAAAACGAAGGGGAATGGGATCAGTTAGAGCGGTTTCATTTGAATGGTGATAAATAATGCTAAAACTAGAGAACGATGCCATACTTGTAGAATTAAAAGAGGATGGCGCAGAATTAACACGTATATTTGATAAGAATTCGGAAAAAGAGTTTTTATGGCATGCGGATGGTGCTTTTTGGGCGAGACATTCTCCTGTTTTATTCCCTACGGTGGGTCGTTTAGTAGAGGATACGTATTTGGTGGATGGTAAGCCGTTTCATTTGGGGCAACATGGTTTTGCACGTGATCGCGTATTTCATGTGACGGAGCAAGGAGAGCAGTCGATTACATTACGATTGGAGTCTGATGCGGATTCACTTGCCATATATCCATTTCGTTTTGCTTTGGAAATTTCTTACCGGATTGAAGGGGGAACGATTCACGTTGGCTATCACGTGATGAATTTGGATGATAAGACGATGTATTTTTCAATTGGCGCACATCCTGCTTTTAACGTGCCGTTTGTACAAGGTGAAGTTTTTGAGGATTATTATTTGGAATTTGGGGCTGAGGAGCAACTAGATTCGCTGACACTTTCCGGACCATATTTATCGGGAGAGAAGAAGAAAATAGCAGATGCGAAGAAAATACCGCTGAATTACGAGTTGTTCGGAAATGATGCACTGATTTTTGAAGGTTTGACAAAAAATGAGGTAACGATTCGCTCGCGAAAAAATCGCCATTTTGTGAAAGTAGCATTTCCTGACTTTAAATACGTTGGGATTTGGACGCCAAAGCCGGGTACGCCATTTTTATGTATTGAGCCATGGTTTGGTATTGCGGACACGAAAGGTGAGTCTGTGGAGCTTAAGGACAAGTTAGGGATTGAAAAGTTAGCGGTGGGTGCTGATTTTTCAAGTGAATATACGATTACCATTGGGTAAATAAAAAGAAGTTGGCTGTAGCCAACTTCTTTTTTGGATATTACATCCAGCTTATTTTTGGTTCTTCGCCTTTTTTGATACGTTTTATGTTTGGAATATGGCGGTAAATAATGAACGCTGCAATCGCGGCGATGATACCAACTAGAATCCAGTCCTGGAAGAATAACGAGATAACCAGCGCGCTCGCAGCAGCTATCATGGAGCTGAGTGATACGTATTTGCTGATTTTTAGAGATAGGATAAAGATGACTAGTGCGGCTAAGAACAGCCAAGGTGCATAGGCAAGAATGACTCCTGCTGACGTGGCAACCGCCTTCCCGCCTTTGAATTTCGCAAAAACCGGAAAACTGTGTCCGATAATGGCGAAAATACCTGTGAGTAACCAGAAATGATGGTTGACATCTAGCTGGAAAAAGAACGGTAGAAGTGTTGCAGCTGTTCCTTTCAAAATGTCCATCAGGGTAACGACAATACCCGGTTTCACACCGAGGACGCGGAAGGAGTTGGTCGCGCCAAGATTACCACTTCCGAAGTCACGAATGTCCTTTTTATAGAAAATTTTCCCGATCCACAAACCTGAGGGTATAGAGCCAAGAATATAAGCGATGAGACAAAGTAAAATTATCATTTCCATTTGTTTAGAAACTCCTTTTATTTCGAACTATGTATCTCCGCCATTATAGCATAAAAAAAAGATGCAGAATACCGTAGATACTTATTTATTTCATGGACTTTTTCTAATAACTGGCGTAAAATAGAAAACTGGGTAGCTTTTACTTTTGTTTTGAATAATTAGAAAATAACACAAAAAGGAGTGGGTTTTTGAATGAAAATGGGAATTGCCGCGCTACAGTGGATGATTTTTATGATAGCGGCTGCAATCGTGGCGCCAATTGCGATTGCTGATTTATACCAATTAAGTGCTGTCGAAACGGCGGGCTTCATGCAACGTACGATATTTGTTTTAGGTATAGCGGGGCTGTTACAAGGTTTGTTAGGGCACCGTTTACCGATTCATGAGGGGCCTGCAGGATTATGGTGGAGCGTATTCACAATTTATGCAGGATTTATTGGTGTTTTATACACGTCGAATATCGAGGCATTGCAAGCTTTATCGGGTGGATTACTCGTAAGTGGTGTATTCTTTATTATCTTAGCTGCCAGTGGATTTATCGGTGTATTAGCAAAATTATTTACGCCGACCGTGACGTTTGTTTACTTGATGTTACTGGTGTTGCAACTGAGTGGTTCCTTTATAAAAGGGATGTTCGGAATTTCAGCGGATCACCCAATTATGGATCCATGGATGGCGTTTCTAAGCTTGATTGTAGTCATTGCTGCTTTTTCATTTGGACGCTCAAAAGTCATGTGGATTCGGCAGTATTCGGTGATTTTCAGTTTAGTTCTGGGTTGGGGATTATTTTTGATTGCTGGAAAAGCGCCGAGTGTTGGAGAAGCACATGGTTGGTTTGATTTGCCAAAACTGTTTGCGTTTGGAGTACCGACATTTGATTCTGGCGTGATCACAACAGCGATTTTTATAACGCTACTTTTAATAACTAATTTAGTTGCTTCTGTACGTTTGATGGAGGGAATTGTAGCGAGTAATGAGCGGAGCGATCCGAAAAGATATAGACGAGGTGGACTGATTTCAGGTGTCAATCAGTTACTAGGTGGCGGGTTTTCCGCAATTGGTTCTGTTCCTATTTCGGGAGCTGCTGGTTTTGTCACACAAACGGGTCAGAAATCGATTAAACCATTTTTGATAGGGTGTTTACTAGTCATCGGGATTACGTTGTTCCCACCGATTATGAACATTATGAGCGCGTTGCCGGCACCAGTTGGCTATGCGGTAACCTTTGTGATTTTCTCTAATATGGTTGTTATGGCTTTGAAGGAGCTTAAAAAAATAACCGCTGGGGAAGAAAATGCCTATCTAGTTATTGGTATATCGATGATGATTGGTGTAGGTGTGATGTTCCTATCTCCTTCTGCGACAAAAGGGTTACCAGCTGCGGTCATTGCTATTTTGAATAATGGACTTATCGTTGGCAGTGTTTTTGCGATGCTATTAGAACAGTTTTTCTTATTTCGAGAAAAAGGGCTTTCCTTTAGAAAAAAATAAAATACCGTTCTTGCTTGCTATTTCGCCTCCTAATCCGCTATGATGGACGTATAGGAGGGGATTTAGATGGCAATTTTGAATCCTGAAAGGTCGGAAATTCACCAAATTTTGAACAAAGCTAAGCGAATCGCGGTAGTTGGTCTTAGTGATAATCCAGAGCGCACATCCTATCAAATCTCAGAACGGATGCAGCAAGAAGGTTATACGATTATCCCGGTTAACCCTCGTGTAGACGAAGTACTTGGCGAAAAAGCCGTGGCTAGTTTAGCGGAAATTGAAGGCCGTATCGATATTGTAGATATTTTCCGGAGATCTGAATTCTTACCAGAGTTGGCAAAAGAATTCGACCAAATCGACGCAGATGTATTCTGGGCACAATCAGGCGTTGCAAACGAAGAAGCCTACAATTTCCTAAAAGAAAAGGGCCACACAGTCATCATGGACCGCTGCATTATGGTTGAGTATTTGCTTTCTGGCAAAGGATAATGTTAGACTAGACAAATAGCTAAGAAAGAAAGCCTCTGTAAAAGGGGCTTTTGACTTGCAAAAAAATACATATCGCTGCACTTAAAACACGCTACACCAAAAATACTAAATCCCATATCCGTGTTATGAAACCTCTACCGCTTAATTTCTAGGCAAAAGTGAGTATCAGCGCGGGACATAGGATTGTACGAGAGCATTGGAACGGAGCTTTTAACGACGAAAGTGAGTGGTTCTCGTCCCGCAGAAGAGCAAGTGGGCTTTATTTTTTTGGGCGGAAGTGCTATTCTGTTAAAGTAGTTGTTGCCAACATATGTTTGGATAACAGGTAGAAATGGGTAAACAGCAAGGTATATAAGCAAAATCGGAAGGAGCAAAATAAAATGAGTCGTTCAAAAAATGAGTATAATGATGATTCGATTCAGGTGTTGGAAGGACTTGAGGCGGTACGTAAGCGCCCGGCGATGTATATCGGTTCGACAGATACACGTGGATTGCATCACTTAGTCTATGAAATCGTGGATAATTCCGTCGATGAGGCATTGGCTGGATATGGACATAAAATAAAAGTTGTTTTACACGCAGACGAGAGTGTCAGCGTTTCGGATGAGGGGCGTGGTATGCCGGTCGGAATGCATAAAACAGGTAAGCCAACTGTTGAAGTTATTTTGACGGTGCTTCATGCGGGTGGTAAGTTTGGCCAAGGTGGTTACAAAACAAGTGGGGGCTTGCACGGTGTAGGTTCTTCGGTTGTTAATGCTTTGTCAGAAACGCTAAAAGTAACAATTTATCGCGAGGGCTTCACCTATGAAATGGATTTTGAAAATGGTGGTAAACCAGTAGGTACGTTGCGCAAGCTAGGCAAAACAAATAAAAGAGGTACAACGATTCGTTTTAAACCTGATAAAACGATTTTTCCCATGACTTCTTATAATTATGAAACGTTATCGGAACGTTTGCGTGAATCGGCATTCCTTTTAAAGGGGATGGAGATTGAGCTTGTAGACGAACGTATCGGGATGGAAGAGAAATTCCATTTTGAAGATGGCGTGAAAAACTTTGTGGAATACATCAACGAAGGAAAAGATGTGTTGCATCCAGTTGTGTCGTTTGAAGGGGATAGCAATACGATTGAAATCGCGATGGCGTTCCAATTTAACGATGGTTATGCGGAGAATATCTTGAGTTTTGTTAATAACGTGCGGACAAAGGGTGCAGGCGCGCATGAGGCTGGTATGAAGGCTGCAATGACGCGTGTGTTTAATGAGTATGCTCGCCGCGTTGGGATGCTGAAGGAGAAAGAGAAGAACCTTGAAGGTAGCGATATTCGTGAAGGGCTTTCGGCAGTACTTTCGATTCGGATTCCGGAGAACTTATTGCAATTTGAAGGTCAAACGAAGGAAAAACTCGGAACGCAAGAGGCCAGACCTGCGGTGGATGCTGTTGTAGCGGAACATTTGGGCTATTATTTAGCGGAGAACCCAGAAGTGAGTGCTTTGCTTGTGAAAAAGGCTGTGAAGGCGCGTGAGGCGCGTGAGGCAGCACGTAAGGCTCGTGAAGAAACGCGAAACGGCAAGAAGCGTAAGCGTTCGGAAACATCGCTTTCTGGTAAACTGACGCCAGCACAATCGCGAAACCCGGAAAGAAATGAATTATATCTTGTCGAAGGAGACTCGGCGGGTGGTTCGGCTAAACAAGGGCGTGATCGCCGTTTCCAAGCCATTTTGCCGCTTCGTGGTAAGGTTATTAATACGGAGAAAGCGAAACTCGTCGATATTATGAAAAATGAAGAAATTAGTACGATTATCCATACGGTTGGCGCTGGTGTAGGTGCTGAGTTCGAGGTGGAGGATTGTAATTATGATAAAGTTGTGATTATGACCGATGCGGATACGGATGGTGCACATATTCAAGTGCTGCTTCTGACGTTCTTTTATCGATACATGCGTCCGTTAGTGGAAGCTGGCAAGGTTTATATTGCGCTACCACCGCTTTACAAGGTTAGTAAGGGTGTTGGTAAAAAAGAAGTGATGGCCTATGCGTGGACTGATGAGGAGCTAGATGCAGCGATTCAAAAAATTGGCAAAGGCTACATTATCCAGCGCTATAAAGGGCTTGGTGAGATGAACGCCGATCAGTTGTGGGATACGACGATGAATCCAGAGTCGCGAACGCTGATCCGTGTACGCATTGATGATATCGCTCGCGCTGAGCGTCGTGTGGCGACACTGATGGGCGATAAAGTAGAGCCAAGACGTGACTGGATTGAGAAAAACGTGGAATTCTCGCTGGAAGAAGATCAGAGTATTCTAGAAAACGAGAACATGATTATTGAGGAGGCGGGCGAGTGAGTACTCCAGATGAAAAAATTCAAGACTTAGCCTTGGAAGAAGTTTTAGGAGACCGGTTTGGTCGTTATAGTAAATATATTATTCAAGAACGTGCGTTACCGGATGCGCGTGATGGATTGAAACCTGTACAACGTCGGATTTTGTTTGCGATGCATGTCGAGGGCAATACGGCGGAAAAGGGATTCCGTAAATCAGCGAAAACAGTTGGTAATGTTATCGGTAACTATCACCCGCATGGTGATTCGTCGGTGTATGAGGCGATGGTGCGGATGAGTCAGGATTGGAAAGTTCGTAATACCTTGATTGAAATGCACGGAAATAACGGTAGTGTCGACGGTGATCCGCCTGCTGCCATGCGTTATACGGAAGCACGGACATCCAAAATTTCATCGGAGTTATTGCGTGATTTGGATAAAGAGACCGTTGATTTTGTGTCAAACTTTGATGATACAACGAGTGAGCCGACGGTATTGCCAAGTCGTTTTCCGAATTTGCTTGTCAATGGCTCGACAGGGATTTCAGCTGGGTATGCAACAGATATTCCACCGCATAATTTGACGGAAGTGATTGAGGGCGTCATTAAGCGTTTGGATAAGCCGGATTGCACGACGTCGGATATTATGAAGCTGATTAAAGGCCCAGATTTCCCGACTGGTGGGATTATTCAAGGTATTGATGGGATTCGCAAAGCCTATGAAACTGGAAAAGGACGCGTGGTTGTGCGTTCGAAGACAGTTATTGAAGATATGCGCGGTGGTCGTCAACAAATCGTGATTACCGAAATTCCATATGAAATTAACAAAGCGACACTTGTCAAGCGGATGGATGATCTACGTATTGATAAGAAAATCGAGGGTATTTCAGAGGTTCGTGATGAAACGGATCGGACTGGACTTCGCATTGTGATTGAATTGAAAAAAGACGCGAATGCAGATGGGGTACTGAATTACCTTTTCAAAAATACGGATTTGCAAATTTCATATAATTTCAATATGGTTGCGATTTTTAATAAACGTCCGCAATTGATGGGTGTTATTTCGATGATTGACGCCTACATTGCGCACCAAAAAGAGATTATAACGAAGCGTTCGGAATATGATATTAGACGTGCGAAGGCGCGCCAACATATCATTGACGGTCTCATGAAGGCTCTATCGATTTTAGATGAAGTGATTCAAATGATTCGCGGTTCCAAAGATAAACGTGATGCGAAGTTAAATTTGCAAACAACATATGATTTTAGTGAGAAGCAAGCAGAAGCCATTGTTTCTTTGCAACTCTATCGTTTAACAAATACAGATATTACGCAACTTCAGCAGGAGGCCGATGAGCTGGCGAAACAAATTTCAGCATTAGAAGCCATCCTGGGTGATGAGAATAACTTGATTGCTTGTCTAAAAGAAGAGCTAAATGAAATTAAGAAAAAATATAAAACACCGCGTTTGACGGTTATCGAAAATGAAATTTCTGAAATAAAAATTGATACAGAGGTTCTTGTTGCAAGTGAGGACGTTGTTGTTTCTGTTACGAAAGAAGGTTATGTGAAACGCACGGGTATGCGTTCATACGCCGCGTCTAATGGAGAAGATTTATCGATGAAAGAAACCGATCATGCTATCTTTATTCAGACGATGAACACGATGGATTCGCTGTTACTTTTCACAAGTAAGGGAAACTATATTTATCGTCCTGTCCATGAGTTGCCGGATATTAAGTGGAAGAACCTGGGTGAGCATGTGAGCCATCTCGTTTCGGATACGTCCTCAGAAGAAGAAGTTGTCGCGGCCATTCCGATGAAAACGTTCAGTGAAACGGATTATTTCTTGTTTGTTACGAAAAATGGCATGATTAAAGCATCGGCGGTATTGAATTACAAACCGCAACGTTATTCCAAAACATTGATGGCGATTAACTTAAAAGGTGATGACAGCTTAATTTCTGCGGAGACTGTTATTGGAAATGAAGATGTATTCTTAGCGAGTCATAATGGCTATGGTCTGCGTTATTCGATTAGTGAAGTGCCACTTTCTGGTGCTAGAACGGCTGGTGTCAAAGCGATGAATCTGAAAGCAGATGATTTTATTGTTGGCGCCAAAGTAATTGTTCCAAGCGAAAAACGTGATTTGGTCTTGCTTACACAGCGCGGATCAGCTAAACGAATGAAATTATCAGAGTTTGAGCCGATTTCCAGAGCAAAACGTGGTCTTCTAATGCTCCGTGAACTGAAAAGTAGTCCGCACCGTTTTATCAGTTTAGATTTAGCAGATAGCAAGGACACCATTCATATTGCGACTGATAAAGAAGTTGTTGTGAATCTGGATGTTTCCAACTTGCGCGTGACGGATCGTTATTCGAATGGTTCGTTCATTATGGACGAGCAATTAGAAGGCGGACCAGTCGAAACATGGCTGGGACTTGCAACGATTACTGAAAATACGGTAGAATAGTTCGTGTCGTAGAATTCCTAGGTAAGCAAGTTTACGCTAGCCTAGGAATATTTTTTTAGAGAGGATGGATTGGAATGTCTGAAAAAATGAATGTAGAGAGTTTTAACCTAGATCATACGCTTGTAAAAGCACCGTACGTAAGACTTGCGGGCCAAAAAATAGGGGAGCACGGAGACGAGATTTATAAGTACGATATTCGTTTTATGCAGCCCAATAAAGAACATATGGAAATGCCGGCGCTTCATTCACTGGAGCATCTAATGGCGGAGTTATCACGCAATCATTCCGATAAAATTGTGGATATTAGTCCAATGGGTTGTCAAACTGGTTTTTATTTATCTATTATCAACCATGATGACTATGAGGATGTGTTGGCGATTCTTGAAAAAACGCTGGTTGATGTATTAGAGGCTACGGAAGTTCCTGCTTGTAATGAAGTGCAATGTGGCTGGGCTGCTAGTCATAGCTTAGAAGGTGCTAAGGAGTTGGCTAAAAATTTCTTGGACAAAAAGCAAGAATGGCCGCACGTTTTTGGAGAATAATTCGTAAAAGCATTTACATGTCAGCTGGAATATGTTAAATTGTATATATATACATGACGATGAAGATCACTATGAGAGTGGTCTTTTTTATTGTCACTTTGAAAGCGGAAACACCTACATATATAAAACAGTTTATGGAAAGGCGGATAATGATGAGGAAAATTTCTTTTATGCATCAAAATGAAATGGACATAAGATTACGAAGGTTTAGCGATGCGGTAAATGGGTTACAAGGACTGTCGAAAAAACAAACAGTCGTTGAGAAAAAAGCGGCTAAATATATCGTGATAGAACCGTTTGAATCTGCCTGTGAAAAGGCGTTAAAACAAATGGATGCGATTGATAACGGATTCAGGAAATATTTAAAAGGTCGCGTACATGTGGAAAAAGAACTGTGGATTATTGCGTCAATCAAGAATTTAATTGATTATGGTTACTTAAAGATAGAGGAGTAGCAATGCTGGAAAGGAACCGCTTGATATGGAATTAGAACGGATTTGTCGATTATTAAAGCAACGTGGGGAACGGGTGATTGCGAAGAAAAATAGTATTGAGACCTTTCATGAGCAAGGAGAGGATTACTATCGATTGGAGCGCGAACGATTAGCAGGTAGTGAACGGTGGCATTATTTTTATGTGCGGAGTGAGGAAAAAGAGCACCTAGCGAGCTATGTCGATGAGCGTGAAGGGGCTCGGATATTTTATTTGTGGACGATGCGTAGTCATTACCGCGAAAAATATATTTGGAAAATTCATGAATATCTACAGGAGACAGATTATGATATCAGTCCAGATACGGCGACTGTTGAGCGAGCATTGGCGGTTTTGTCGAAGTTACATATACCGAGGCACCTATATAGTTTGGAAAATGAACAGAAGCCAGACTCGATTAACCTTGAAACAGATTGGGATTCTGGACGAAGTTTTTATATTGATTTAAAGGGGAGAAGGCATCGGGAAACATTAATTCGATCTAAAAGCATCGCGGTGAGTATAGCGTTTGATAGAGTCTTGATGCTCTATTTATTTTATCAGGAACAGGATGCGTTGTTTCAGTCTAACGAAATACAAACGCTATTTAACGAGCAGGAGCGCTTGGTCTTTCTATAGAAAAAATCCATCGAATCCGGTGTTAGGGGATTCGATGGATTTTTTTAATGAGCCATTTTATTAGTCAATAAACCAACATAAGCGGAAACGCCTTTTTTCGTTAAATGAACGCCATCACGACCGAAATATTCTGGATGATCGACGGCTAAGCTGTACCAATCTACGCGTGTGACATTATCATACTCCGCGTCAATTTTATCGATAGATTCATTTACTTCGGATTCCCATTGACGAGGAACGCGTGTATTCACAAGATAAATACTAGCTTGATCGAACATTTGAACGAGTTGCTCCATTTTTTTGAGGGCAAAAGGACCGTTTGTACCGAGTTCGAGAATCACGGCGCTCCCTTTGTTGTTATATTTATTATATTGTGTAGCAGTGTTGATAGCATCAGCCATTTGGCGACCTACTAGACCGTCAATTGTGATATTTGGAACGGATTTCTCGAGTACTGGCTGAATGTCAATCATGAGTGAATCACCAATCGCTAATGTTTGTGTATAGCTAATTTTGTCTGGGGTGACCGGTGCTTTCGCCGCATTCTTTTTAGGTGCTGGTGTCGGCTTGGTTGGTGTATCAGGTTTTGGTGTTTCTTTTTGCGGTGTTTTCGCGTCTGCAACAATTTTTACGTGGGTTTTCTGTGTGCCTTCTGCGTTTGTTTTCACTGGAATTAGATTACTCATACCGAGTGCGAAGAATCCAAGAATGAGAACGAGACTGCTTATAAAAGCCCATTTTCCAACTGGATAGCCGCGCCAATGTAGTAAACCTTTGAAATGGAATGACTTGACGTATGCGATGAAGCCTTTTTTTCTAATCGGGGTTTCTACAAAGCGATAGGAAAGTTCCGCGATAAGAAGTGTTACTACAACTTGAAGAGTAGCTCGTACTAAATTCGGCGTCCCGACTTCGGTGATTGGTGTTGTCAAGGTGATAATGGGATAGTGCCATAAATAAATACCGTAGGATCGCATCCCAATCCAGCGCAATGGTTTAAAACTAAATAATTTGCTAAGGTATGAGGCTGGGTGCGCGATAGTAGCAATCATGATAATCGCGTTGATGGCAATTAAAAACATGCCTCCTCGGTATAAAAAGGAATCATACTCGTTTACGGTTACGATACAAATTAAGAAGATGGATACGCTGATCGTTCCAGCCAGGTTGACGGCAAATTTTGCAGGCTTTGGAATGTGAGGCGACAAGCGTGTAAATGGCCAAACAAAAGCCAATGCTCCGCCGAGTAACAAGCCAAATGCGCGTGTGTCTGTGCCGTAATAAACACGACTTGGATCGCCGTCCGGTGAATACAGAACAGCCATTAAAATAGCAGAAAGCATCGCTGCAATCACAATAATGCGTAAAATGATGGCTGGTTTCTTAATGAACTTTAAGGCGCCATATAAAAACAGTGGCCAGATAATATAAAACTGTTCTTCAATAGCTAAAGACCATAAATTTTTGATAGGGGATGCCGTTCCAAAAGAGTCAAAGTAGGATACGTTATGGAAAATGAACCACCAATTACTCATGTACAGAAAGGAAGCTGTGGCGTCTCCGCGTAATGTTGCCAGAAGTGGGCGGTTAAAAATCACGGCAAAAACCACAACGACAACAATCATTAAGTATACGGCAGGAATGAGTCGTCTGAAACGGCCAATCCAAAATTTCTTCAAATCAAGGCGTTCATTCTTTTCCCATTCGGATAGTAAAATATTGGTGATTAAGTAGCCTGATAAAACAAAAAAGATGTCAACTCCCAAGAAACCACCGGAAGCCCATCCAAAACTGAGGTGATAGGCGATGACAGCTATAACTGCCAGTGCTCGAAGCCCATCAATGCTAGGTACGTATTTTCTTTTATATCGAGCGGATCTCTCCATGTAATCTCTCCTAACTGCAAATCATAAGGAAAGAAAGTTTCCTAATTTTAATTGCTAATATGAGTAGTAGGAACAAAAGCTTGTTAATAATTCCATTTTGCTGACTTCGGTTATTCTCTACTGACCTATCATAACACATGTTTCTAGCGCTGTAATTCGATAGGCCGCAAAAAAACAGGAATTTATTAAATTTGAGACAATTGTCTTATTTATGTATAATAAAAAGAACAATATGTCACATGATTGAGGTGAGGAATTTGACGGAAATATTTGCTCATCGTGGGAGTAAGGGGTCACATCCTGAAAATACGATACCAGCCTTTTTGGCAGCGGCGAAGGCTGGGGCTGATGGAATTGAATTAGATGTACAATTGACAAAAGATGGGGTCCCTGTCGTGATTCATGATGAAACGGTAAATCGGACGACAAACGGCTCGGGATTAGTAAAGGATTTTACGTTGAAGGAGCTCCAAAAGTTGGATGCGCACCAAGGATATAAGAAACGTTTTCGGGCGTTGTTTAAAAAAACAAAGATTCCTACATTGGAAGAAGTTCTTGTTGTACTAGGCGGATATCCGTTGATTCTAAATATTGAATTAAAAACGGATGCGTATGATTATCCTGGAATCGAGGAGAAAGTACTGGAACTTTGCAATAGGAGAGCTGGACGGCTTGCTTTTTTATTTTGCTCCTTTAATTTAGATACATTGGCGCGAATGAGGGCGCTGGATGATACGATTAAACTCTCGGCGATTACGAAATTGGATGTGGAAGAAGCAGTCGCGCAGTTAGCAAGTTTGCAACTGGATAGTATTAACCCGCCGTATACGATTCGGAATCATGATATGTTTGGAAATGTGGCAACGCGTTGCTGGACGGCTAACAAAGTAAGCCAGATGGAGACACTTTTTGATGAAAATGTTCGAGGATTTATGACGGATTTTCCAGAAAAGGCTGTAGAAATACGAAGAAAGCGAAACAAATAGCTTTACTTTTAGGGAACGGCTGTACTATAATTGGAGACAAGTTAATATTAATTATTGTCTGAGATACGGAGAGACTACAAATGGCGAGCGCAATCGCTTGTTTTGTAGTCTCTCTTTTTTTGTATAGCGGTTTCAAACCCAACGAAACGTGGAAAACAGATGATGATGGATAGACTGCAAACAGGTCCTAGAGGGGGAAAAGATGATGGTACAATTATTTTCAGCTTTTGACAGAGAAACGATTCAAACGAAGATGGCAGAGGAAGAATTCGATTTAGTTATTGTAGGCGGTGGGATTACAGGTGCAGGGATTGCGCTTGATGCCGTTTCGCGTGGGATGAGCGTGGCGCTAATTGAAATGCAAGATTTTGCAGCGGGAACTTCTAGCCGTTCGACTAAATTGGTTCACGGTGGCTTGCGTTATTTGCAACAATTTGAAATTAAAGAAGTAGCTGATTTAGGGAAGGAACGTGCGATTGTATATGAAAACGGTCCGCATGTGACGACGCCTGAATGGATGATGTTACCGTTTCATAAAGGTGGAAATATGGGTAAATTGAGCGCCTCGTTTGGCATTCGCTTATATGATTATTTGGCGGGTGTAAAAAAGGACGAGCGACGCAAAATTTTATCAGCAAAAGAAACATTGGCTAAGAACCCATTTGTGAAGAAGGAAGGGCTGAAAGGTTCGGGGTACTACGTGGAATACCGTACAGATGATGCTCGTTTAACTATTGAGGTAATGAAAAAAGCTGTGGAGCTGGGCGCGAAAGTCATTAATTATACGAAAGCGGAGAATTTTCTATATGACGCAAAAAAACACGTAGTTGGCGTTGTAGCACGTGACCGTATTACTGGAAAAGTATTCGACATTAAGGGACATCGTGTAATTAATGCAGCTGGGCCATGGGTCGACAAAGTACGTAAGATGGACTATGCAGTCAATAATAAACACCTTCGCCTTACAAAAGGCATCCATCTTGTTATTGATAAAACGAAATTCCCGATGGAGCAAGCTGTTTATTTTGATACGCCAGATGGTCGAATGGTTTTTGCTATTCCTCGTGAAAAGAAAGTCTACGTGGGGACGACAGATACCGTGTATGAAGAAATGGTGATCAATCCAAAAGCGAATGAAGAGGATCATAAATACGTGATTAAAGCGATTAATTACATGTTCCCCGATGTTCATATTAGCGAAAATGACATTGAATCGAGCTGGGCTGGTGTTCGTCCGCTTATTTATGAAGAAGGTAAGGATCCATCTGAGATTTCGCGTAAAGACGAGGTTTGGTTCTCAGAAAGTGGTCTGATTACGATGGCTGGTGGGAAATTGACTGGTTACCGCAAAATGGCTGAGAAGCTGCTAGATGAGGTTTCTAAAGCTCTCGCGAAAGAGACGGGTAAGAAATTTAAAACAGTACAAACGCATCATCTGCCAATTTCAGGTGGAGATGTCGGTGGTTCGAAAAATATTGATGCCTTTATTGAGAAGAAGGCAAAAGAAGGGAATAATCGCTTTGGCTGGTCGTTAGAAGAGGGGCGTGAATTGGCGAAGCGTTATGGTTCGAATATCGATCATGTATTCACCTATGCGCAGGAGCACAAGGAAAACGGGACATCGTCATTGCCGAACAGTTTGTATGCACAACTTCACTATGCGATTTATCAAGAAGCTGTGGTTCATCCTGTCGATTTCTTATTGCGTCGCACGGGTTACTTGTTGTTTGATATGCCTTACTTGTTGGAATGGAAGGAAGAAGTCATAGAAGATATGAATAATTTATTCCAATGGGACACGCAAACGAAGGAGCAATTGGTAGCTGAATTGCAAACACAGATTGATGATGCGCGGGAACCGGCAGACTGGCATTAAATTCAAATTATTATATTTCATTAAGCCTCTCGGACTAATCTTCGGGGGCTTTTTGTTATAAATGAATCTAAAATGACTATTTTTATTTGATTAGTGATTTAGAAGTAGTAGAATAGAGATGTGATTTATTCTACGTTACCTTACTATCAAAAAGGATCAAGGTGGTTTGGGCATTCAAAGGGGGATATTTATATGTCAACAGCTATGCGCTTTTTAGGTGAACACGCAGAAGAGGCTACTGATTATTGGATGAGCGCTTATTACATGAATTCAGAGGAATATCAAGCGAGGAAATTTACGCCCGGTTATATCGAAGCGCAGCGTAAGGAAACGGTGGCTCTCCTCAGGCACGCTTTAATGGATGAAGTTAGTATTCCGTCTAATGCAAAGAATATGGGAGAGGACAGGTATGACATGCAGACGGATTTTAGAGATGTCCTTAAAAATCATATGAGCTTTTACCAAGCGATGAATGAATTCCTTATTATCCACTACATGAAGCGAACTTTCACTTGCGAAGAAAAAGATTTTTTTGAAGAATTGCTAAAACTCCGAAAATATGAAGCTGTATCTATAGATGAGTTCGTTGCTGGGTATATGTTGAACCAGGCAGTTAGATAATTACATTTATATTTCGATATCGAACTTTTTTCTGGTAGAGACACCGATTGCGTGATGGTCGGTGTTTTTGTTTGCTTTTTTATAGTGACCGCTACAGTGGTTAGATGGTACAATGGAAGTGTGAAGGGGGAGGTTTTTTTGAGCAAAATTCCCATTATTGTCATTGTTGGACCAACTGCGGTTGGGAAGACGGCGCTTAGCATTGAAATGGCGCAGAAATTTGGTGGAGAAATTATTAGTGGTGATTCGATGCAGGTCTATCGTGGATTGGATATCGGTACTGCAAAAGTAACGGAGGAGGAGATGGCTGGGATTCCCCATTATTTGATTGATATTCGTGAACCAGAGGAACCTTATGATGTATCGGAATTTAAGCAGGAGACGCATCGGCTTATTCATCAAATTTGGCAAGCTGGAAAAGTCCCGTTTCTAGTTGGTGGAACGGGACTTTATGTGCAGTCGGTCCTCTTTGATTATACTTTTTCGGAGGTGGCTAGCGATGTGGGTTATCGTGACTCTTTATCTGGGAAGTCGAGTGAGACGCTTTTAGAGATGTTGCACGAGGTGGATCCTGAAAGTGCGGCAAAATTGCATGCGAATAACCCGCGGCGTATTATTCGGGCGCTAGAAGTGTATCATTTGTCTGGTAAGAAATTCTCTGAGTTGCAGAATCAAGAACAGCAATCAAGTACGTTCGATCCTTTGTTAATTGGTTTGGATCGTGATCGTGCAGATCTTTATGAACGGATTAATTTGCGTGTGGACATAATGATGGAGCAAGGATTATTGGCAGAGGCGCGGAGGCTTTATGATACTGGGTTACGTGATGTTCCAGCGGTGCGTGGGATTGGCTATAAAGAATTGTTTACACAATTTGATGGCGAAATGTCTTTGGATGATTCTGTTGAGCTACTTAAACGTAATTCTAGACGTTTTGCTAAGCGGCAGCTGACATGGTTTCGCAATCGTATGGATGTTACGTGGTTTGATACAAATGAAACAGGTGTCAATGGTGCTATAACCAGTGAAATAACGCAATTTTTAGCAACTAATCGTGTGTTTTAATCCTTGATAAAAAGGGTATTTGAAACTAGCATAGAAAAAACAGTCTTCTTTTCTTAGAAGTGTCATTTGTAGTTTTTGTACATTTCGTATAGAATGGAGATAACTGAAAAAGATAGAGAATAGGAGCGATTCAATATGAAACAAGGTGGGCAAGGGTTACAGGATCATTATTTAAATCAATTGCGGAAAGAGAAAATTTTGGCAACGGTATTCTTAACAAATGGATTCCAGTTGCGCGGCCGGGTTATTAGTTTCGATAATTTCACGGTTTTGCTAGATGTAGATGGCAAACAACAACTTGTATTTAAACATGCGATTTCAACGTTCTCTCCACAAAAAAATGTAGCTTTGAAATCGGATGATGAATAGGCTAATTGACTTTTAAAAGAACATAAGCCGAATGTTTTGTACCAGTTTTTATTGGGGCGAGCATTCGGTTTTTATATGCGTTTCCATCTTTCTTTGTGCTACTTTTTATGCTACGATGAATGGAGGAAATGATAGGAGTGCGGATAATGGTGGAAAGAGCGATATTAGTCGGCTGTGAATTGCCGAAACAGACGGAGGAACACTTTTACTATTCGATGCTGGAATTGGGTAGTTTGGCGAAAACGGCGCAAGCAGAGGTCATTGGAGAGGTGACGCAAAAACGGGAGCGGGTGCACCCAGCGACATTTGTTGGTTCTGGGAAAATAGAAGAGATTGCAGCGTTTGTCGCGGAGATGGAAGTCGATGTGGTGCTTTTTAATAGTGAGCTTAGTGCGACGCAAGTACGGAATATTTCTAAGATTGTTGATGCACGAATTCTTGATCGGACGCAGTTGATTTTGGATATTTTTGCGATGCGTGCGAAGACTCGGGAAGGGAAGTTGCAAGTGGCATTGGCGCAATATCAATATTTGTTGCCCAGATTGAGCGGTCAAGGGGTTTCTTTGTCGCGTCTTGGTGGCGGAATTGGGACGCGTGGACCTGGGGAAACGAAATTGGAGATGGATCGACGCCATATCCGGCAAAAGATGGTTGATATTAAAAAGCAACTGGATATTGTCGTAAAACATCGGGAACGGATGACGGCTAGGCGTAATGACCAGGCTATTTTTAGATTTGGTTTGATTGGCTATACAAATGCTGGTAAATCCACGCTATTTAATCGCTTGAGTGATGCGAAAACGTTGGAGGAGGATCAGCTTTTTGCGACGCTGGATCCGACGACGCGGAAATTGGCTTTTTCTCAAGGATATACGGCACTTTTGACGGATACGGTTGGGTTTATTCAAGATTTGCCGACAACGGTTGTGGCGGCTTTTCGCTCCACGCTTGAAGAGACGGCGAATGTGGACGTTCTTTTGCATGTGGTTGATTGCTCGAATCCGGATTATGTCCAACATGAAAAAACGGTTTTGACACTGCTTGAGGAGTTGGAAATGCAACATATTCCGATTTTGACGGTTTACAATAAGAAGGATCAGCAGTTGCCTTATTTCATCCCGACGCAACCAAACTATGTCGAAGTGAGTGCATTAGAAGAATCTTCGCAGTACTTTTTGATGGAAAAAATGTTATGGGAGATTAAGCAATTATGGCAACCTTATGTGGTTCGTGTTCCTGCAAGTGACGGACGAATGTTACATAAATATAAGCAGGAAACGGTTATTATTGAAGAGATGTTTGATGAGGAAACGGAAAGTTATCAATTAAAAGGCTATCAAGCGCGAAAGGATAAGTAGAAATGACATCATTTTTTAAACAAATACCAGATGAATTGCGTCAGTTAGCGTATGTTGTGGAGGATGAGTTGCGCCCTTTACAACGCGAGACAGAGTTGATTGCAGAAGAAAATCAGTGGAAAGTCATGCAGGCTTTTCAGAAAAATAGGGTGAGTGATTTTCATTTCACTCCATCGACTGGTTATGGCTATGATGATGATGGTCGTGACACGCTAGAGCGAGTGTATGCAGATGTTTTTAGAGCAGAGGCGGCACTTGTTCGCCCGCAGATTATTTCAGGGACACACGCGATCTCGACGGCTTTATTTGGCGTATTGCGTCCTGGGGATGATTTGTTGTATATAACAGGTGCACCATATGACACGTTAGAAGAAATTGTCGGTATTCGTGGGACTGGCAAAGGCTCGTTAAAGGAGTATCAAATTGGGTATGATATGGTTCCATTAAAAGCGGATGGTTCGGTTGATTTGGAGCTAGTGCGTTCGAAAATAAAGCCAACAACCAAAATGATTGGGATTCAGCGTTCGCGAGGATATGCAGATCGCCCATCTTTCTCCATTGCAAAAATAAAAGAGATGATCGCGTTTGTTCGTGAGGTGAAAGCGGATGTCGTTGTTTTTGTCGATAATTGTTACGGCGAATTTGTGGAAGTTTTAGAACCGATTGAAGTTGGTGCGGATTTAATAGCAGGCTCTTTGATAAAAAATCCAGGCGGTGGATTGGCTAAGACTGGCGGTTATATTGCGGGCAAGGAGGAGCTAGTCGAATTGTGTGCTTATCGGCTGACAACTCCAGGGATTGGTGCGGAGGCTGGGGCTTCTTTATACAGTCTTCTTGAGATGTATCAAGGCTTTTTCTTGGCGCCACATGTTGTTTCACAAGCTGTAAAAGGTGCTCGCTTTACTGCAGGAATCTTGAGTGCCTTTCAGATTGAAACAGATCCAACCTGGGATGCACCGCGGACAGATTTGATTCAAAGTGTTTCTTTTCATGATCGCGAAAAAATGGTGGCCTTTGCGCAAGCGATTCAAACGACTTCGCCAATTAACGCGCATGTTGTTCCGGAGGGTGCTTATATGCCAGGATATGAAAATGACGTTATCATGGCAGCGGGAACTTTTATTCAGGGGGCAAGTTTGGAATTAACGGCAGACGGTCCGATAAGGGAGCCTTATCAACTGTATGTGCAGGGTGGCCTTACATATGAGCATGTGAAGTTAGCGGTTTTAGTAGCGACGAATCGGCTAATAGAGCAGGGATTCATAGCGCTATCGCAAATAACATGGAGATGTAAATAAATTCAAAAAACAGTGAAAATATTTTTCGCTGTTTTTTCATATTATGCTTTAACTGTTGGTATATAAGGGTTTGCAAAGATGTCATATTATCTAACATATATTTGACAAATGATATAACATACATTATAATGCAACTAACATATGAAAAATATAGTGTTTTGAAAGGGGTAAAATGTCGTGAGTGAAAAAGAAATTAGAAGATCGATGCCTCTTTTCCCGATAGGTCCTGTCATGAAACTCACAGATCTAACCGCGCGACAAATTCGTTACTATGAAGATCAGGGATTAATACATCCAGCCAGAAATCAAGGGAATCATCGCCTGTATTCGCTACAGGATATTGATGTACTGCTTGAGATTAAAGATTATTTGAATGACGGTCTGAATATTGCGGGAATTAAAAAAATGTACCAAATGCAGCAGGATGAACAGAAGACGCCGCTCACTGATGAGGATGTACGTAAAATTTTGCGAAAAGAGATGCAACAAGCCGGTCGATTCGTGAAACAAGATGCCTCTGGGAAACAACAATTACCAAGATTTTGACATAAGGTATTTACTTTTAAAAAGTTTATATAATATCAATTATTGGGAGGATTTAATTATGACATCGTATACTAAAGAAGACATTTTTCGCTTCGCAGACGAACAAAATGTGAAATTCATCCGCTTGCAATTCACGGATATCCTAGGAATCATTAAGAACGTGGAAATTCCGGTAAGTCAATTAGGCAAAGCATTGGATAACAAAATGATGTTTGATGGCTCCTCTATCGAAGGTTTTGTACGTATTGAAGAGTCTGACATGTACTTATTCCCAGACCTTGCTACATGGGTTGTATTCCCTTGGACAGCAGAAAAAGGGAAAGTAGCGCGCTTGATTTGCGATATTTATAATCCAGACGGAACAATTTTTGCGGGGGATCCTCGTGCTAACTTAAAACGTGTATTAGCCGAAATGCATGACTTAGGATTTACAGATTTTAACTTAGGACCAGAACCCGAATTTTTCCTTTTCAAACTAGATGAGAAAGGAAAACCGACGCTTGAATTGAATGACAATGCTGGCTATTTTGATTTAGCACCAACTGATTTAGGTGAAAATTGTCGCCGTGATATCGTATTAGAATTAGAAGAAATGGGCTTTGAAATTGAAGCAAGCCATCACGAAGTAGCGCCAGGACAACACGAAATCGATTTCAAATACGAAGATGCGGTTACTGCATGCGATAATATCCAAACATTCAAATTAGTCGTAAAAACAATCGCTCGTAAGCATGGTTTACACGCGACATTCATGCCGAAACCACTGTTCGGTGTGAATGGATCAGGAATGCATTTCAACATGTCATTGTTCAATGAAGAAGGAAACGCCTTCTTTGATGCGGATGGCGAGGAGCAATTAAGTCAAACGGCGTATCATTTCTTAGCAGGTATGCTAAAACACGCGAAAGGCTACACGGCAGTAACTAATCCAACTGTCAATTCTTATAAACGCCTAGTTCCTGGATACGAGGCACCGTGTTATATCGCTTGGTCAGGTAAAAATCGTAGCCCACTTGTTCGTGTTCCTAGTTCTCGTGGATTAAGTACGCGTCTAGAGCTTCGTAGTGTCGATCCAGCAGCCAATCCATATTTAGCAATGGCTGTACTGCTTCGTGCTGGTTTAGATGGTATCAAGAATGAACTTACTCCACCGAAACCTGTAGACCGTAATATTTATGGTATGAATGAAGAAGAGCGTCATGCGCACGGTATTTTCGACCTTCCAGAAAGTCTAGCACTAGCTTTGAAAGAGCTTGCCAATGATGATATTATTGTTGATGGCTTGGGCGAACATATTTTGGAACATTTTGTAGAAGCTAAAACAATTGAATGTGATATGTTTAGAACCGCGGTTCATCAATGGGAACGCGATCAATACATGGAAATATATTAATAGAGAGCTAGAGCTACCCTAGGTAAGAAAGTGAAATTCAGCACGAAAACTTGAAAATAGAAAAGCAGGAATCTTGTATAGAGCCATTTAATAAAATGGATTATACAAGATTCCTGCTTATTTTTTATTTTTGAGACCCTTTTGTCCGAGATTCAACTTTTTGAGTTTAGCGAATATCGCGGTATAAGCCGATAACTTTTCCTAGGATAGTAACATTTCTTAAAAGGATCGGCTCTAAAGCGTCATTCTCTGGTTGTAAGCGGAAATGACTGGATTCTCTGAAGAACCTTTTGCAAGTAGCTTCATTGTCATCGGTCATTGCTACAACGATTTCGCCGTTATTAGCGGAATTCTGCTGCCTTACAATGACTTTGTCGCCGTTAAGAATACCTGCATTAATCATACTTTCGCCATCAATTTCTAACATGAATATCTCTGTTTCACCATTTGCCATATATTCGGGTAAAGGGAAGTATTCATCGATATTTTCAACAGCGGTAATAGGGATACCTGCTGTTACTTTACCTATAATAGGAATATTAATGACATTTGGAGTTGCAATATCGTCTTCTAAAGATAGGATTTCAATAGCTCTAGGTTTTGTTGGATCTCGGCGAATGAGTCCTTTTCCTTCAAGTCGTGCTAAGTGACCGTGTACTGTGGAGCTAGAGGCTAAACCAACTGCTTCACCGATTTCACGCACGGATGGCGGATAACCCTTGTCTTTTACTTCAGACTTGATAAAGTCATAAATATCTTGTTGTCGTTTTGATAATTTCATTTGTTTCACCCCGCTCACTCTTTCATTACTTCTTTATTAATCCCAGTATATCAAAGATTTTTTGGATATGCAAACAATTGTTCGTTTTTTTATTGACATAACAGAACGAGTGTTCTATAATGAATAAAAAGCGAACATATATTCTTTTGGAGGGATAAAGATGACTTTAAAATCTATTTGGGATCGGTATTATATTGCAATTATATTTATTATTACGTGTTTTGTTTTAGGTCTAGTATTAATGGTGGTTACAGTGAATCAGGCGGGTTCTGAATACAATGAGGTTAGCGTTGCTAGTGGAGACTCTATTTGGAGTTTGGCGGATGAGTACGCTGGCAATTATAAAATGAGCAAACAAGAGTTTGTGGCATGGGTGGAGAAAGAAAACCAGATAATCAATGGTAAGCTGACGGCTGGTGAGACAATTACGATACCGGTTAAGAAAGCTAACAATGATATAGATAGATCTATTCAATTAGCAAATGAATAAATAGAACACAATGCTTTAAAAACCTCTTATTTTCATGTAGAATAGGCATTGATAATGAACGAAAAGAGGTTTTTCGATGTTTAAAGATTTTAAAGCATTTATTTCGAAAGGGAACGCACTTGGCATGGCAATTGGAATTGTCATTGGGGCTGCATTTACAAGTATTGTGAACTCACTTGTAAATGATATTATTATGCCTCCATTGGGTCTGTTAATAGGCAATGTGGATTTTAAGAATCTATTCATCAGCCTAAATGGGACACATTACGATACGCTAAAAACTGCTCAAGCGGCTGGTGCGCCGACGATAAACTATGGTTTGTTTATCAATAATGTCATTAGTTTTCTCATTGTTGCTTTCTCGGTTTTTCTAATTATTAAAGTGGTAACCAAATATATACCACTGGAGCCGAAAAAGCCTGCGACTAAAGAATGTCCTTATTGCTTGTCTGCTATTCCAGAGAAGGCCAGTAAGTGCCCGCAATGTACATCGGATTTGGCTCAAGATAAAGAAGCGGGATTATCAGTATAACAGTATATAAGGAGGTCAATAATGTTAGAGAAGGCGAAGATAGATCGAATTAATGAATTGTCGCATAAGAAAAAAGCAGGTACAATGACCGTGGATGAAAAATTAGAACAAGAGGCACTAAGAGAAGAGTATATTAAATCATTTCGAAATCAAGTCCGTGATACGATTGAGCATACGACGTTCATCGACCCAAACGGTGATGATGTAACCCCTGAAAAGATAAAACGAAAACGCGACGAACGAAATAAGCTTTGAAGAAACTGGGGGAATCGATAGATTTCTCCAGTTCTTTCTAATCGATCGAACATTATCGATCATTTAAACACATTTATGAACAAGTTGATATTTTTTAGTTGTGAAAAAGCCTAGAAAGGATTATTATAAAGAGTAGTGACTAAAACAAGAGAGGATGTTTCATTTGTTTGATAAAACGGATCAATTAGCAATTAATACTATTCGAACATTATCGATCGACGCAATTCAGAAAGCCAATTCTGGTCACCCAGGATTACCAATGGGGGCAGCTCCAATGGCGTACGCATTATGGTCAAAAGTACTGAAGGCAAACCCAGCTAATTCACATTGGTTTAACCGTGACCGCTTTGTTCTTTCTGCAGGACATGGTTCTATGTTACTTTACAGCCTGCTACATCTTAGTGGTTATAAATTAGGATTAGAGGATTTGAAGCAATTCCGTCAATGGGATAGTAAAACACCAGGGCATCCAGAGGTTCATCATACGGATGGTGTAGATGCGACGACTGGTCCGCTTGGACAAGGTATCGCGATGGCTGTAGGTATGGCGATGGCAGAAAGACATTTAGAAGCAATGTACAACAAAGATGGATTTCCTGTTGTGGATCACTATACATATGCATTATGTGGTGATGGCGATTTGATGGAAGGTGTTGCATCGGAAGCTGCTTCACTTGCTGGACACCAACAACTGGGCCGTTTGGTACTTTTATATGATTCTAATGACATTTCGCTAGATGGCGATTTAGACAAATCATTTTCCGAGAGCGTAAAACAACGATTTGAATCTTATGGTTGGGAACATTTGCTTGTTAAAGATGGCAATGACACCACTGAAATTTTAGCAGCTATTGAGAAAGCGAAACAAAACACATCACAACCAACAATGATTGAAGTGAAAACAGTTATTGGTTTTGGTGCTCCAAACGAGGGAACGAGCAAGGTACATGGTGCTCCACTTGGTGCGGATGGCGTCAAAGCTGCTAAAGCGGTATATGGCTGGGATTACGAGGAAGATTTCTACGTTCCAAGCGAAGTGTACGATCGTTTTAAAGAGACAATTGCAAAACGTGGTGCTGAGGAAGAAGAGGCATGGAACAAGATGTTTGCTTCTTATAAAGAAAAATTCCCTGAACTGGCGACTCAACTGGAACTTAGCTTGGATGAGAAGCTTCCAGAGGGCTGGGATAAGGATTTACCTGTATATGGTGAAGACAAATCGTTTGCTAGCCGTGCGTCAAGTGGTGAGGTAATCAATGCCCTAGCTGCCAAGTTACCGCAATTATTTGGTGGATCTGCTGATTTAGCTGGTTCTAATAATACCAATATCGCAACGGATGGTGAATTTACTAAGGCTACACCTGCTGATCGTAATATTTGGTTTGGTGTACGTGAGTTTGCTATGGGTGCCGCACTGAACGGTATGGCGCTACATTCTGGGCTTAAAGTTTATGGAGGTACATTCTTCGTATTCTCTGATTATCTACGCGCGGCGATTCGCTTGTCTGCGATTCAACACTTACCAGTTAACTATGTGTTGACGCATGATAGTATTGCGGTAGGAGAAGATGGCCCGACGCATGAACCTGTAGAACAAATTGCTTCTCTTCGTGCGATGCCTGGTTTGACATTACTTCGTCCGGCTGATGGTAATGAAGTTGTTGCAGCATGGAAAATCGCGATTCGCTCAACCAATCGTCCAACGGCTCTTGTGCTTACGCGTCAAAACTTACCAACGTTACCGAACTCTGCGAAATTGGCGGAAGAGGGCGTAGCTAAAGGAGCTTACGTGTTATCTCCAGCGAAGAAGGATGTTGCTGATGTACTTCTTTTAGCAACTGGATCAGAAGTTAACTTAGCTGTTCAAGCACAAACGGAACTTGCTAAAGATGGTATTGATGCATCTGTCGTTAGTATCCCTTCATTTGACTTGTTTGATCAGCAATCAGCGGAGTACAAAGAGAGTGTTCTACCGAATGCTGTTCGTAAACGTGTATCTATCGAAATGGGCTCAACGCTTGGTTGGGAACGTTATGTTGGATTAGATGGTAAGACAATCGGAATTGATAAGTTTGGCGCTTCGGCACCAGGCGATACGATTATCAAAAATTATGGCTTCACTGTGGAGAACGTCGTCAATACGGTGAAATCTCTGTAAGTAATAGATTGGAAGTGCAAGATGAGGCGATTTTTTTCGTTAAATCATTTTGCACTTCTTTTTATGATAATATGTTGTGTATGCGCTGTGTTGATGGTATAATGAGGCAGTTGTGATTTTTTAATGATAGGGAACTTTTATTGCTATAGAATATCGAAAAACTATTGTTTTGGCCTGATAAATCAAGTACAATAAAAGGGATATATTGTTTCGAGGAGGAGAAAGAGAATATGTTGTGGTATATACTTATCGGCATACTTTGCTTAATTGCTGGTTTGGCATTAGGATTTTTCATCGCAAGAAGATACATGATGACGTACTTGAAGAAAAACCCGCCAATTAATGAGCAAATGTTACAAATGATGATGGCCCAAATGGGAATGAAACCGTCACAAAAGAAAATTAATCAAATGATGAACGCAATGGGTAAACAGCAAGAAAAAGAAGTAAAAACGAAGAAGAAAAAATAAGGTTTGGGATCGAGTATGGAATGACAGCTTGGTAGTCTGATGTACTGATTTTAGACAGCTTATTTGTTGGTATACTTGAAACACTTTTTGGGATTACGTTTGAGACGTGATTTTGAGAGGTGTTTTTTAGTTCTAAGCTATATTTGCAGAATATTTCGGGTTTTATGAGCGTGTCGCAAGTAAAAGCTGTGCTGGAGTGGTAGAATAGGTTCATGCAGGCGAGATGGTGCTTAAAAAGGAATTGGAGGCGTTGGGATGAATGACAAGATAAGGGCTGAGGTTAAGAGAAATGAAGCGAATATGATTGCTTTTCGGAGGGATTTACATAGGAATCCAGAGTTGTCGTGGCAGGAGATTCGGACGACAAATCGGGTTGTAACGGAGCTTGAGCGGATGGGAATTTCGTACCGACGAATGGAGCCGACAGGGGTTATGGCGGAACTGGTCGGGAATAGGGACGGGAAAACTGTGGCGCTTCGTGCGGATATGGATGCGTTACCTGTGACGGAATTGAGTGAGGGGTTGTCTTACAAGTCGGGAAATATCGGGAAAATGCATGCGTGTGGACATGATGCGCATACGGCAATGTTGCTTTGCGCGGCGGAAGCGCTAATTGAGGTTCAGGATGAGTTGACTGGGACGGTGCGCTTTATTTTTCAACCTGCTGAGGAGATTACGGAAGGTGCGGAGGCAATGATTCAGCAAGGCGCGATGCAGGGCGTAGATAATGTGTTTGGGATTCATATTTGGTCACAAATGCCGACACATACTATTTCTTGTAATGCTGGGCCTGTTTTTGCGTCTGCGGATGTGGTTAAGATTAGATTTACGGGACGCGGGGGACATGGGGCGATGCCTGATGCTTGTATTGATGCGACGGTTGTTGCCGCGGCTTTTGTGATGGGTGTTCAGGCGATTGTATCACGGGAAACCGATCCGCTTGAGCCAGCTGTTTTTACAATTGGGCGCATGGAAGCTGGAACACGCTATAATGTGATTGCGGAAAATGCGGTTTTAGAGGGTACGGTTCGGTCGTTTCATCCGCGAGTGCGTGAAAAAATGGAAGCGGCGATTCGGCATTATGCGAAACAAATTGCGGCTACTTATGGGGCGACGGCGGACGTGGATTATAGTTATGGGACACATGCGGTGATAAATGAGGAGGAGAGTGCCAAGTTAGCGCAGGGTGTGGTTGTGAGCAGTTTTGGTGATGACGTGCTGTATTCTGATCGACCAACGACGGCGGGTGAGGATTTTAGTTATTATTTACAGGAGGCTCCTGGTTGTTTTGCGCTTGTTGGGGCTGGAAATCCGGAAAAGGAGACGGAATGGGCTCACCATCATGGTCGATTTAATGTGGACGAGGATGCGTTAGTTTATGGCGCGGAGCTCTACGCTCAGTATGCCTATACGTATTTGACAGGGAATCCTAAATAAGGGGTTCTTTGTCTGTTAAATAAAAAAATTATAAATATACTTGAATCTTTTAAAGAAATCGGTTACACTAGTTCCTGTAAACAAATTTGAGAGGGAGGTAAGGACAATGAAAAAGATAATTGGATTTGATAATTTAACCATTATTGTAGGAGATAGCCTAAATTCGGCGTCCGTTATATCGAGGAAGAGGTACAGGCTTATTTGAGGGCTAGTATGTGTACTTTTATGGCATAAATTCGATATATATTTCCAAACAGTAATGGGCAGAGCAAGATATGTCCGTTATTTTTTTATGTCCAAAACAAGGAATAAAATGGCTTTCGAGGGAAAAGAGGGTTGGGAATGAAGATTTATAAGGAGCTGGGATGGTTTTTTAAAGAGCAGCGGAAATCGTATATTATCGGGGTTTCATTGCTTTTTATGATAACTTTACTTCAACTAGTTCCGCCGAAAATACTTGGTATGACGGTGGATGCGATTAGTAAGGATACGCTTACGAAAAATCATTTATACATGTGGATGGGCGTATTGCTCGGAGCTGCAGTTGTGGCGTATGTCGGTCGTTATTTTTGGCGGATGATGATTTTTGGATCTGATAATAAGTTGCAGCGTCAATTGCGGTTACGTTTATTTGAGCATTTATCGAAAATGTCGCCGTTCTTTTTTCAGCGTTATCGAACAGGGGATTTGATGGCGCATGCGACGAATGATATTTCGGCTATTCAGCAAGTGGCGGGCTTTGGTGTTTTGACGTTATGTGATTCGATTTTGACAGGGAGTACGGTTATTGCAACGATGGCGATTACGATTGATTGGCGCTTGACGTTGATTGCGCTTTTGCCGATGCCGTTTATGGTGTGGGGAAGTTCGGTGCTTGGTCGGAAATTGCATGATCGTTTTCATAGTGCACAGGCGGAGTTTTCGAAGTTGAATGATAAGACGCAGGAAAGTTTGTCTGGGATTAAGGTTACGAAAACGTTTGGGCAGGAGCAGGAGGATATTGAGGATTTTAGGCGGCAAACGGAGGAAGTTGTTGGTGTCAATGTGAAGGTCGCGAAATTGGATGCGATGTTTGATCCGATGATTTCGATTATTGTTAGTGTTTCGTTTGTTCTATCGCTTGGTTTTGGTGCGAAATTTGTGACGGAAGGAACACTTACGATTGGCCAGGTAATTGCGTTTACGAACTATTTGTTCTTGTTGATTTGGCCGATGTTGGCGTTCGGGTTCTTGTTTAATGTGATTCAGCGCGGGAATGCGTCGTATGACCGATTGAATACGTTGTTGAGTGAGCCTGAGGATGTGAAGGATGATTTTGGTGCGATTGATGAGTTGCCGCGGGGGGATATTGATTTTGCGTTAGAGGAATTTACGTATCCTGATGAGTCGGCGCCTGTTTTGCAAGATATCGTTTTTCAGTTGGAATCGGGGGGAACGCTTGGAATTGTTGGCCGAACGGGTTCTGGTAAGACGACGCTTTTGAAATTGTTGATGCGGGAATATGATGATTACAAGGGCTCGATTAAGTTTGACGGGGAGCCGATTCAGCGTTATACGGTGCGCGGATTGCGTCATGCGATTGGTTATGTGCCGCAGGATCAGTTCTTGTTTTCGACGACGGTTCGGGAAAATATTCGTTTCGGCAATCCGAAATTGTCGCAGGCGGACGTGGAGCGTATTGCGGAGATGGTCTCGGTGCATGAGGATATTACGGAGTTCACCGATGGATATGACACTGTCGTGGGTGAGCGTGGTGTATCGCTTTCTGGAGGCCAGAAGCAGCGGCTAGCAATTGCAAGGGCGCTGATTATGAATCCGGAGTTGCTTATTTTGGATGATGCGCTTTCGGCTGTGGATGCGAAGACGGAAGAGCTCATTTTGCAAAATCTCAAAGCAAATCGTGCGGATAAAACGACGATTATTAGTGCGCATCGACTTAGTTCGGTGGAGCATGCGAATATTATTATCGTGATTGATAAGGGTAGAATTGTGGAGCGTGGCACACATGCAGAGCTGGTGGCGCTCGACGGTTGGTACGCAGAAATGTTCCGAAATCAGCAATTAGAGGAGCTTATTGAGGGCGGGGGTGATACGAATGGAGCCGAATAATGAGGAAATGTTAACGATGAGTGGTAAAGAACATCGCGCGGTTTTGAAACGCTTATTTAGCTACACGAAATATCATATCCCAGCGCTTATTTTGACAATTTTTCTAGTTATGCTGGTTACACTGGCGGATGTATTTTTGCCAATCTTGATTAAAATATTTCTGGATGATTACTTGACGCCGCTTCATTTCGTGGCCGGACCTATTCTTTTGTTGGCATCGGGATACATGGGTTTGGCGATTGGTCGATCTGTGGTTTGGTATTTTCAGCTAGTTTTATTTCAAAAAATTGCTTTGCGGATTGTGCAGCGGATTCGGGTGGACATCTTTAGTAAGTTGCAGAATATGGGGATGCGTTACTTTGATCAAACGCCTGCGGGAAGCTTGGTTTCGCGTGTGACGAATGATACGGAAGCGATTAAGGATATGTTTATTAATGTGCTAGGAACGGCGATTCAAAGCGTGTTTATGCTTATCGGGATTTATACGGCGATGTTTATTATGGATGCCAAATTAGCGGCGTATAGTTTGCTCGTTTTTCCGCTCACGATGTTGATTATTATTGTGTACCGGAAGTATAGTTCGCAGTTTTACAGAGCGCGTCGGGAGAAATTGAGTCAATTAAATGCGAAGATTGCTGAGTCTATTTCGGGTATGTCGATTGTGCAACAGTTTAATCAGGAGAAGCGTTTAATCGGTGAGTTTGAAGAGATTAATAAAGATTATTATGATGTTGGTATGAAAAATATAAAATTTAACGCGTTACTTCTTGGTCCGGCGATTGATTTGATTTATTCGCTAGCGGTCGTACTGATTCTTAGTTTTTTCGGAATTCAGTCGTTTTCGGGGCCGGTCGCGATTGGGACAATTTATGCTTTTATTACCTATTTTGACCGGTTTTTGGAGGCCATTTACAACATTATGGAGCGTTTGGCGCTGTATCAAGAGGCGATTACGGCGGCTTCGCGTGTGTTCCGAATTATGGATGGCACGGATTTGGCGCCGGAACAGGATGCCGAAGCTGGTTTAGCTATCGGAAAAGCGAAGATTGAGTTTAAGAATGTCACGTTTTCGTATGATGGGAAAAAGGACGTTTTGAAGGATATTAGTTTTACGGCTGAATCGGGTCAAACGGTGGCGCTTGTTGGTCATACTGGTAGTGGGAAAAGTTCGATTATCAATTTAATGATGCGTTTTTATGAGTTTGAACAGGGTGAAATTTTGATTGATGGGAAGTCGATTAAGCGCTACCCGATGGAGGAATTACGTGCGAAGACGGGGCTTGTCTTACAGGATAGCTTTATGTTTTATGGCACGATTAAGGATAACATTCGGCTGCATAATAAGTTGATTACGGATCGGGAAATTATAGAGGCGGCGCAATTTGTTCAGGCGGATCGGTTTATTAATACGTTGGCGGATAAGTATGATCATAAGGTGATTGAGCGTGGAGCTTCGTTTTCAAGTGGGCAGCGGCAGTTGATTTCCTTTGCCAGGACGGTCGTGACGAATCCGCAAATTCTTGTTTTGGATGAGGCGACGGCGAATATTGATACGGAGACGGAGAGTTTGATCCAGACGGGCTTGCGAAATATGAGGCAAGGTAGAACGACGATTGCAATTGCACACAGGCTTTCGACGATAAAAGATGCGGATCTTATTTTAGTGCTTCGAAAGGGCAGTATTATTGAACGGGGGACGCATGAAGAGTTGCTTGCGCATGGTGGCGTGTATCATTCGATGTATCAGCTACAAAACAGTGGCATGGATTTAGAGGAGCTGGGTTCGTAAGGGCATAAAGGTTGTTTTTCTTCTAAAAAAGTTTATAATGAGGCAAGTAAATAGTGCCGATTAGGAGGAAAAAAACGTGTCATTTATAGTATCAATTATCATCACGCTTGTTTTTGGTGTCGGGGTTATCTTGATTCGAATGAAGGCGTCGAAAGAGCCGGCGACTGTGAAAAAAATTATTATTCCGCCAATTATGATGAGTACGGGGGCGCTGATGTTCGTGATTCCGTATTTCCGAGTTTCGCCAGCTGGAATTTTAGAGGCGGTATTGATGGGATTAGTTTTCTCACTCATTTTAATTTGGACGACGCGATTTGAAATTAAACACAAGTATGTTTTTATTAAGCGGACGAAATCATTCCCTGTTATCTTGCTGAGTTTGCTGTTGATTCGACTTGGTATTAAATATTGGATTAGTGGGTCAGTCGATGTTGGGGAGTTATCTGGAATGTTTTGGATTTTAGCGTTTGCAATGATTGTTCCTTGGCGAATTGCGATGTATTTTCAATATAAAAATGTCGCTGGGAAGCTGGAACAAACGGAAGAAACATGATTTTACAATTTGGGAGAATATATCCCATGAAAACGGTTGAATTATGACAGGAACATCGATATAATGAGTAAGGTTGCATGAATTGGGCAACATGTATAAAAGAGGAGGTTTTTCATTTGAAGAAATGGTTAGTAGCTTTATTTTCCCTTGCGCTTGTTTTTGGCTTAGCGGCTTGTGGGAACGATGCTAAGGATGAAAAAGAGACAGAGAAGAAAGATGTTAGTGCGGATGCGATGAGTTTTTACATGGACTTAGTTGCAAAAATTAATGACAATGATGCGGATTATGACGCGTATCAAGCGGCAATTGGTGGCGACACACCACCAACTGGTGCAGAGCTTACAGCGCTTGCGACAAAAGCGAGTGCCTCGGCAGACAAAGTTTCGCAAGTTTTGGCAGATGTAAAAGTTCCGAATTTAGGTGATGAAACGGATGCATTCAAAACGGCGGTGAAAGACTTAAGTGATGCGTATTCGGCGGAGGCTAAAGGCTTAAAAGCTACTCCAATCGATACGAAGTCGGCGGATGAGGCAATGCAAAAAGCTTCTGATGCACTTGGTAAAGCGTTGAAGGATACTGGTTTAGCGCCATCGAATATTATGAATGATACAGCAGCATAAGAATAAAAGGAGGGCGTTGTGGCATGAATCGTTGCAACGCTTTTCGTTTATATGTGTAACTCTTTGTGATTGTGGGTATAATAGAGCGTTACATAAATATGTGATAATTAGGATTATTTAAAAGGAGGAATTTCATTTGAAAAAGTGGGTAGTAGGGACATTAGCAGCGGTAACGATATTTAGTTTGACAGCTTGTGGAAATGTGAGTGATGACACGAAGGATGAGGCCAAAGATAAGGTATCGTCTAAAGCAGAGGATGTTAAAGAAAAAGCGAAATCAAAAGCAGATGAAGTGAAGAAAAAGGCAGATACAAAACTGGATACAACCAAGCAAAAATTACAAACGAAAGCGATGGATTTCTACACAGGGTTAGTTGCGAAAGTGAATGAAAAAGATCAAGATTATGACGCTTATATAGCGGATATCACAAGTGATGCGCCGTCAAAAGGTGAGAAGTTAGATGAGTTGGCAGATAAAGCCAGTACATCCGCAGAAAATATTTCTGAAACACTGGCCAACGTAAAAGTTCCTGACTTGGGAGAACGGACAGATGCATTTAAGTCGTCTATTCAAAGCCTGAGCGATGCATTTGCTGAAAAAGCAGCAGCAATTAAAGCGAATCCTGGCGACACAAAGGTAGCGGAGAAAGCGGATGCCGCAATGCAAGCTGCTTCGGATAAACTTTCAGTGGCCTTACAAAATATTGGTTTGGCGGGTTCTAATATCATGAACGATATTGCTGGCTGAGCATAAAAAAACTTGATTTCTTCACCGTTTATGTTCGCGGTGGAGAAATCAAGTTTTTTATTTTTGTTTTGTTGCATCTATTTCTGCTTGTAAACGTTCAAATGTCTTCAAAACTTCTTCGGACTTAATTTCTAGTAGTTCTTTTTGGTCGATATCCTTGTCATTGAATGGAATAGGATCACCAAATCGGATGATGACTTTTTTTCGTTTGAAAAGTTCACCGACTGTTTTCGGGCCATCGTACACGGCTGGTAAAATAGGAACTTTCCCTTTTAGTGCTACGGTCACAGCGCCGCGTTTTAGGTGGAGGCCGGCCGATTTTCTAGTACCGCTCGGGAAGATACCAACTACTTTGCCGTCTTTTAAAAGGCGAATTGGCAGCTTGATCGCGCTTGGGCCAGGATTTTCACGATTTACTGGGAAGGCGTTGAGATGGCGCATTAGCCAGTTCAGTGTCTTCGTTTTAAACAGTTCTTGTTTTGCCATATAGTGAATTTGAAGTGGCTTGATGGCAAATCCGAGGTAGAGAATTTCCATCCATGATGTGTGTGTGGAAACGACGACGAATGGTGCTTCTGGAATCTTGTCTTTATTCTGTACCTTGAAACGTCCGCCGATTATCGTGAGGATCACCTGGACGAAATTTCTCGCAAAAGTGTAGAACAAGTTGGTTCACTCCTATAATTCTTTTTTTAGTCTTGTTTTTAGTATACTGAAAAGTTGCGGAAACGTCTAGTGCTTACGTGCCGTTCTTGTTTTTTTCGAAAATATAGTATACTGGAGGTAATGATGAAAATAGAATAATGAGGTGTTAGGATGAAATTTTTACATACGGCGGATTGGCATTTGGGGAAAATTGTGAATGGCATGTCTATGCTTGCGGAACAGCGGTATATTTTAGAGCAGATTGCGCGGATTGCGGAGGAGGAACAGGTGGACGGTGTTGTGATAGCTGGGGATTTGTATGATCGCTCGGTGCCGCCTGCGGATGCGGTGACGCTGCTTAATGATGCGTTGATGGAGCTGAATGTGACGCTTGGGAAGCCGGTTTTTGCGATTAGTGGGAATCATGATAGTGCGGAACGGGTGAACTTTGGTTCGGCTTGGTATGAGAAGAGTGGATTACATATTCAAGGGACGTTAGGTGCTGATTTGACGCCGATTGAGTGGAACGGGGCACAGGTTTGGTTGGTTCCATATCATGAGCCGGCGCAGGTTCGGGCGGCTTTTGAGGATAAGTCGGTGCGGTCATTTGAGGATGCGATGCAGGCTGTTACGGCAAAAATAAGAACGATATGGGATGCGGATAAGGCGCAGATTTTGGTTGGGCATGCGTTTGTTGCGGGTGGACTTCCTAGTGATTCGGAGCGGCAATTGGCGATTGGAAATGTGGACCGGGTGTCGACGAATTGTTTTGGTGGCTTTGATTATGTGGCGCTGGGGCATTTGCATCATCCACACGCGATTCATCATCCGAGTATTTTTTATGCTGGGTCACCACTGAAATATTCTTTTTCGGAGGCGAAGGATAAGAAGAGTGTTCGGATTGTGACGATGGATGGGAAGAAGCTTCAAGAAGTGCGGGAATGTTACTTGGAGCCATTACATGATTTGCGGATTATCGAAGGATATTTGGCGGATTTGGTGAGTTCGGTAGCGCCTGGAAATGAGGACTTTCTGCAGATTAATTTGTTGGATGAGGGTGCGTTGATTGATCCGATTGGGCAACTGCGGGCGTTTTATCCGAATGTGTTGCATTTGGAGCGGGTACAGGAGAAGTTGACGGATAGCCAGTTTGAGCGATTTGAAGATGTGATTAAAAAAGATAATTTGGAGCTGTTTGCGCAGTTTTTTGAGCATGTGAGTGGAAAGGAAATGTCGGAACAGCAGGCGGAGATTATGCGAGAGACGATGGACAGCGTGAAGGGGAGTGTGGATCAATGAGACCTTTGAAACTTACGATGCAGGCTTTCGGTGCTTATGCGAAGGCGGAAACGATTGATTTTACGGAGCTTGGTCAGGAGCGGATTTTTGTGATTTCTGGAAAGACGGGAGCTGGGAAGTCGACGATTTTTGATGCGATCAGTTTTGCGATTTTTGGGAAGGCGAACACGAACGATCGGGAAGGTTTTTCATTGCGGAGTCATTTTGCGAAAGCGGAGGATTTGACGGAAGTGTCGCTTGAATTTTTGCTTCGGGATGTGCGTTATTTGGTTCGACGGGTTCCGCAACAGGATGTTCCTAAGCAGCGCGGTGAAGGGATGACGACGGTGACTGCGAAGGCGGAACTCTATGAATTGGATGGGGATGAGGAACGTTTACTCGCTAGTTCAGTTCGGGATGTTGGCGCGAAGATGGAAGAGATTATCCAGTTGAATGTGGACCAGTTTCGACAAATTTTGATGATTCCACAGGGCGAGTTCAGGGAATTACTTGTAGCGGAAAGCAAGGAGAAGGAAGCGATTTTACAGCGATTGGCGCATACGCATTTTTACCAACTTATTGAAAATCAATTGTGGAATCAGCAGAAGGAACAGGAACAGCTGGTACGATTGCTACGGGAAAAAGTGGCGCGTATTACGCAGGAGGCTTTTGACGCGGAAGCGCTTGCTGGGAAAACGGCGCGGGATATTGAGTTGCTGTTTGCCGAGCGTCTAGTTGTGGAGCGGGAAACGATGGTTGAGCTGCAGGAACAAATGGATTTGGCAAAAGAAAAGGCTGAAATCACGGCAAGGAATGTGACGTTGGCGGAGGAAAAAATCGCGGAATGGGCGCAATTAGCGAAATTGCGAGCGGAAAAAGTGAAATTGGACGGGCAGTCTGACAAGCGAAATCAGGAGCGGGCAGCGGTGGATTTGGCGCGAAAAGCGGGAGCGATTATTGATCAGGACGCGCTATGCTTGCGATTGAAGCAACAATTGGACGAGGCAAGATTGGAAGAGCAGCAAGCGGTGGAAAATATGCAAAAACACGAAATGGCGCTTGAAAATGCTGTTTTGGAAGTAGAAAAGTTAAAGGAAATGGAAGCGGAGTATGTCGCGTGGGTCAAAAAACGCGAATTGCTGCAATCGATGGAGACGAAAGTGACACGAGCGATGGAGCTACAGCAGGAATTAGCGCAGGATAGTGAGCGTAAGCAGGCGTTAGCGCAGAAATTAGAACGGCTAATTTTGCAGGGAAAAGGACTTTTAGAGCAATCGGAGCAGTTAGTCAACCGGGTGCAGCTTGTGCAGGATGCGCGACTAAAATCTGCGGAAATGAAACAACATCTGACGGAGCTGAGGCAAGAGAATCTGTTTGTGGTGACTGAAATTGAAAAATGGGAACAGAAAAATAAATGGCAATCGGAGCTCGTTGTACTAGAAGGAGAATGGAGTCAGGCGGAAAAACAGCTTCTTGACGCCGAAGCAAAGTACGCAGAATTAGATGCATTGTGGCAACATGAGCAGGCAGCGACATTGGCGTTATCGCTCGTGGATGGCGATGCATGCCCGGTTTGCGGCTCTCTGGAACATCCGAATGTAGCGGTACAAACAGCTGGGATGACAAAAGCAGAGGTAGACGTGGCGAGGGAAGGGCGAGATGCAAAGCAGGAAACGGCAAAAGCGCTAGGTGTGCAAGTGGAGCAGAAAAAATGGCAGATCGAACAGATCGTATTTGCTTCTGAGGAATCTTTGCACGTTTTGAGGGATAGACAAATGCTGTGTGCCGAGGAGCTTGTGAAAAAAGAACAGGAACTTGCGGGAATCGATGTTTTTCTGACGGAAGAACAACAGGTGGAAGAACTGGTAGAAAGGAATAAACAGGACTTGGCTAAGCTTGCGGAGGAAAAGGCGCAACAACAAGCGGTTTATGAAGAAGTCCGTAAAAAAGTGGATACGTCCGAGACTACGTACGCTTTACTTTTAGAAGACGTACCAGAAGAGTTTCAAAATCCGGCTGGTTTTTATGAAAAGCAAAAGGTGTTGACGGTGAATATCACTGATTTTGAAACGAAAAAAGGACACGCAGAATCGGTGTTTAATACGGCGAAGGAAGGACAATTCAGGGCAGTTTCGGCTAGTGAGATGGCAGAGAAAGCGGCTTTGAAAGCGAGTGAGGCTTTGGCGGCGCAACGCACGATTTTTAAAGATATCATGGCAACGAATGGTTTCGCGGATTACGCTTCTTATCAACGAGCTATTTTGAGTCCAGAAGTTTTAGAGGAGAAGGAGCGCTTTATTCGTGATTTTGAGCAACAGTATCATTTTGTATCAGAGCGCTTAAAAGAGGCGGAGGCAAGGCTTGCAGGCGTGGCACAACCGGATTTGAAAGAATTACAGCGATTGGATGATGAGTCGAAACGTGCGTATCAGGAAAAGACGGAACAGTGGATGGCACAGAAAGACGTTGTTCGTAAGGTTTCGGAGCTTTCGGAGCAATTTATGAAACATGTGAAAGAGACGAGTGAGGCGGAAAAAGCATACGCGGATATTGGCTATTTGGCGGATATGGCACGTGGCAAAAACGACCGTCGCTTAACGTTCGAGCGCTTCGTTTTAGCGACATTCTTAGATACGATTTTACTTCGGGCAAACGGGCGGTTGAAAAAAATGACGAATGGTAGGTTTCAATTGAACCGCAAAAAGGAAAAGTCTAAAGGAAACGTGCAAAGTGGTTTGGAGCTTGAGGTTTACGATGAATATACAGGTCTGGAACGGCATGTCAAAACATTATCTGGTGGAGAAAGTTTCAAAACATCTTTGTCTTTGGCGCTAGCTCTTGCGGAAGTTGTGCAGGAAATGTCAGGCGGGATTTCTCTGGAGACGATGTTTATCGATGAGGGATTTGGCACGCTCGACCCGGAATCGCTAGAAATGGCGGTGGAATGTTTGCTCGAAACGCAGGAATCAGGACGACTTGTCGGTATTATTTCACATGTGCCTGAACTGAAAGAGCGGATTCCTTCGCGGCTAGAAGTAACGGCGACAAATCACGGAAGTACGACGAAATTTTTTGCGCAAGGACTATAAAGAAGTGATCTGGAGGTGCGAACTTAGCGTGACAATAGCTTCCTAGTTTGAAACATTAGGCTTTTTTCGATATAATAAAGTGTTGGATGAAAAAAGGGAACATTTTTTCCTGATGAAATGAATGGAGGAATTGTGATGATACGACAAGCGAAAGCGGAAGATGCGGAACAAGTCGCACCACTTATTTATATAATTTTAGAGGATATGGAGTTGCCTTTTTTAGCGGGTGTTAGTAAAGAAATGATGCTTGAGATGATTGAAGCGAGCTTTTTACGGCCGGATTATAGGTTCAGTAAAGAGAATGTGATGGTCAAAGAAATCGATGGCAAAGTGGCGGGAATCCTTGTGAGCTATCATGGGGAGCACGCGGAAAACATGGACGACGAGTGGGAAGGCATCCAGGATATGTTTGGGATTGTCAATAAAATCCCGTTGTTCACGGAGCAGGAAACGTGGATGGGCGAGTATTACCTCGATTCACTTGTGGTGGACTCGGCTTATCGCGGGCAAGGAATTGGGAAAGAGTTATTGCATGCATTTAAAGAATTGGCTGTCGCTAAAAATTGTGAAATTATTGCGCTCAACGTGGAAAAAGCAAATGCAGGCGCGCTAAATTTATATAAAAAATTAGGTTATGAATCGGAGTATGATTTGGTTTTATCTGGTCATGATTATTATCACATGACCCAAAATGTCAGGAGTTGAGTGAATTGTTAACAGATCCAAAAAACACAATGATTCCTGTTTCGATTAAGAAAAAGGGGCGCGAATTACTGGAAGATGGGGCAATCACTGTTTTTGAAGAAAAGACGAGTTATGCGAATATGTTCCGTTCGGTCGTTGTTGATGACCGGGTTTCGTATGAAGTGAAGCATGTAGCGAGCGGGAACTATCAATGTGATTGTATTTACTTCCAGGAGAATAGTGTTTGTTCGCATATTTATGCGATTGAACTGGAACACGAGGCGCGTCAGACAAAAATTGAGAAGGCTAATTTCAAGCAACGTATTCTGGCTCAAGAGGCTACGACGCTACTTTCCTTATTCCAGGAAAATATGGATCGTCAATTTGATACGTTCGATACGACGGCCAAAACGCCATTGAAGGTGGAGTATATTTTACGGATGCAGGAAAATCGTGATAAAAATATGTTGACGCTTGATTTGAAGGTTGGGCAGGATCGTACGTATGTGGTGAAAAACATCGGTGACTTTTTACAAGCGATTAAACAACATACGAGCTATTTTTTCACGAAGAATTTCAGTTTTGATCCGAATGAATATTATTTTGGTGAGCGTGATATCGCGGTTTTCAATGAGCTGACGAAGATAAATGAAATTGCGAAAATGTATGATACGGATAGCTTTTACTGGAACAAGTCGTATGCGGAGGAAAAGGTGCTGATTATTCCACCGAGTTTAGCGGAAACAATTCTGGCTGACTTGATGGGGCAGAATACGATTTGCATTCATGATGATATTAAATATAGCGGTTTGATGTTTAAAAAAGGGACATTGCCATTTTCGTTCGTGTTTCGTAAAAATGACAAGGGTGACATGTACCAGCTTGTGATGGAGGAATTGCAGCAAGCGAGTTACTTGGAAAGCTATCAGTTGTTGTTTTTAAACGGTGTATTTTATCGGCCAAGTGATGCAGTTTGGGAGCAATTAACGCCACTTATTCATTTCCATAGTGTGACGGAGAATGAGGTGGTGCAGTTTTCGGAATCGCAACTCAGTGAGGTGATGTCTTACGTCCTGCCATCGCTTCAAAAAAGTGGGCACGTTCAGATTGATCCGTCGATTGAGGATCGTGTTATTCAGCAACCGCTTGTTTCGAAGATGTGGATCTCGCAAAAAAACAACGAACATGTGCTAAAGCTGGAATATCACTATGGTTCACAGGTTTTCGATCCGTTTGCTTTAACGGAAAGCGTGGATCCGGACGGGCGCATCATGATTCGGGATATGGAAACGGAAGCAAAAATTATGCACCGGATTGAGGCAGCTCCTGTTCATTTTTCGGAAACGCAAATGGTGGTTAATTCGGATGAAGCGAGTCTTTACGAGTTTTATTATCGGGTTGTTCCGAGTTTGGCGACGGATGTGGCGATTTATTTAGAAGATGGTTTGGAAGAAATGGTGGAAGAACATGTGAAGCCAACGACAACCGTCGATGTGTCGCATGATAATGATTATTTATCGGTTGCGTTTGATTTTCAAGGTATCGATGAGGATGAGATTCAAGAAGTACTGCAATCTTTACGGGAAAAACGGAAGTATCATCGCTTGAACAGTGGGCGGTTCTTATCGCTTGAAGATGAGAGTTATCAGCAAATGGAAGCGATTTTTGATATTTTAGATGTCCGAAAAAAAGAAGTCGGGAAGCAGATGGCAGTGCCGCTTTATCGTGGTATGCAAATCTACGAGGCGATGGGCAGTGCGCAAAATGAGCATAATAAGTTCAGCCGGACGTTCCGCGATTTATTACATGAAATTGTGAATCAAGAGGATACATCCTATCCTTTGCCAGCGAATTTGAATGCGGAACTTCGGGAGTATCAGGTGACTGGTTTTGAATGGATGAAATCGCTTGGGAAGTATCATTTAGGTGGTGTTTTAGCGGATGATATGGGGCTTGGAAAGACGTTACAAGCGATTACGTATATTGCCTCGACGATCGAAGAAAATCCGGATATGAAACCTGTTTTAATCGTGACACCAGCTTCTCTTTTGTATAACTGGTCAAGCGAATTTGAAAAGTTTGCGCCTGATATTCCGGTGACGGTCATTCACGGGGCTTCACAAATGCGTTTGGAACTGATTCAAAAAATCGAGCCAGGGAATGTCTATTTGATATCATATCCGTCCTTGCGTCAAGATGAGCAGGAATTCTTAACGACACGCTTCCAAACGATTATCTTGGATGAAGCGCAAGCCATCAAGAACTACAATACGAAGGCTTCACAAGCTGTGCGAGCGCTCAAAACGACGAATGTTTTTGCGCTTAGTGGAACGCCGTTGGAAAATAGCATTGATGAGTTATGGACGATGTTTCAGACGATTATGCCGGGCTTTTTCCCATCGCTTCGTAAATTTAAAGAATTACCGCATGAACGTGTGGCTCAGATGATTCGCCCGTTCTTGATGCGCCGTCTCAAACGGGATGTTGTTAAAGAATTGCCGGATAAAATCGAGACAAATCTTTATTCTGAGTTAACAGAAGCGCAAAAAACTGTCTACCTCGCTTACTTGGAGAAAATACAACAAGAATTGGCTGCAAAAGATGGTAACGAGCAAGAAGACCGGATTAAATTGCTAGCAGGTTTAACACGATTACGCCAAATTTGTTGCGATCCAGCGCTTTTTGTGGAAAATTATGATGGTGGTTCTGGTAAACTGATGCAATTGTTTGATACAATACAAACAGCACGTGAAAGTGGCAAGCGAATCTTGATTTTCTCGCAGTTCACATCGATGTTACAAATCATGAAAGCGCAGGCTGAGGAAGCTGGCTATCGCTATTTTTATATGGATGGTGGCACGCCTTCGAAAAGCCGGATGGATCTGGTGAATTCCTTTAATGCGGGGGACGCTGATTTATTCTTTATTTCACTGAAAGCCGGTGGAACGGGGCTGAATTTGACTGGCGCCGACACGGTTATTTTGTACGATTTATGGTGGAATCCTGCGGTGGAAGAACAAGCTGCGAGCCGAGCACACCGAATCGGACAGAAAAACGTGGTGCAAGTGATTCGGATGATTACAAAAGGCACGATTGAAGAGAAAATCTATAATTTACAGAAGCAAAAACAGGCATTGATGGATGCGCTAATCCAGCCTGGTGAACAGATGCTCCATCGTTTAACAACAGATGAGATAAAAGAGATTTTGACATTGAGTTGATTATAGAAGGGACGCGAGTGTTTATGGATAATTGGGAAGTATTTATCGCAGGAAATGAAACAGAGGCCGTGGATAAAATTACAGAACTTGAGGTTAGAGGCTATAAAAAAGAGAACATCTCGATTTTGGCGAAATCAGACCAAGAAGAGGAAGTAAAAGACATTATTGAGTCGACAAATGTAGAGGAAGAGCACCCAGTGAATGAAGAAGCGTTTGGTGTTATCTCTGGTATTTTGCAGTCGCTTAGCGGTGGATTGATGATTCCGCAGGTGTATAATCCGAAATACGGTGCACTTTATGCTGCTGGTCCTTTTGCGAAATGGTTTTCAAATACGAGTGACAAATCAGTAAAACGTTTGCTAACAGATTTTGACTTGAATGATGCTCAAATTGATGAATTCGTTCGTGCGCTTCACAGTGGTCAAATCCTGATTTTGGCGAGATAAATTGGCGAAGAAAAAGCCGACAAAGGCGCAACTACGTAAAGTCAAACAGAGACGCAGCATGTTTTTGGCGATTTTAGCAGTAATCGTGTTAGGTTTGGCACTCGTTGTCTTGATGCAATTCCGGGCAGAGGAGAAGCCAAAACCTTACACGCAGGATATTCCTGAACAATTTGTTTCGATTTATCAAGCGGCGGCGAAAGAATACGGCATTGACTGGTTCTTACTTGCCGCTGTGCATCGCGTGGAGACCAAGTTTTCAACGGTAGAGCCGATGATTTCAGGAGTTGGTGCGATTGGCCCGATGCAATTTATGCCGTGTACGTTTGTGGGATGGAGTGCAGAAGGTTGTCCAGCAACGGGTGGCGTCGGTGATTTTTCGGACGATGATTTGGTGGATCCGAGCGTGATTAAGGCGTATGGCGGTTATGGCGTGGACGCGAATCACGATGGTAAGGCGGATCCATGGGATTTGGAAGATGCCGTGTTTTCCACCGCGAATTTTTTAGCAGACAATGGTGCAAAAGTTGGCAAGGAGAAGCAGGCCGTCTTTAAGTACAATCATAGCGATATTTATGTGCGAGATATTATGTTCTATCGCGATCAGTTTAAGAAAGCGTGGAACAAAGATGTAGCTTCAAAGTGAGAAGAAGTCGGGCGATTATGTTCGGCTTTTTTGAGGTGGCTCCGCTGATAATTTTTACTTATTGAAAAGCATCGATTTATCTTAGTTTACTTATCATGCTTTTTTTCGTACAATAGAAGAGTAGAAGAATGCAACGAGAGCGAAGGGTATCACAATGGGAGGCAAAAACTAATGAAAAATTGGAATGAGAAAGCAAAGCAGTCGTTTCAAATCGGAGACGACACGTATCATTATTATCAATTAAAAACACTTGAGGCGGATGGTCAAACATCCATTAAAAAACTGCCTTATTCTATCCGCGTACTTCTTGAATCGGTATTGCGTCAAGCGGATGGACGGATCATCACGGATAAACATATTGAAGATTTAGCGCACTGGGATGCGACGAAAAAGAATGACGGAGAAGTTCCGTTCAAACCAGCGCGTGTTATTTTGCAAGATTTCACGGGTGTACCAGCAGTTGTTGACTTGGCGTCACTACGTAAAGCGATGGCAGACTTGGGTGGGAATCCAGAAGACATCAATCCGGAAATTCCTGTGGATCTCGTTGTCGATCACTCGGTGCAAGTGGACAGTTACGCGAATCCGGAAGCGCTAGAAGTCAACATGAAGCTCGAGTTTGAGCGTAATATGGAGCGTTACCAATTCTTAAACTGGGCGCAGAAATCGTTTGATAATTATCGCGCAGTACCACCAGCAACGGGAATCGTCCACCAAGTCAATTTGGAGTATTTGGCAAGCGTTGTAATCGCGAATCAAGTGGCTGAGAATGAATATACAGCGTTCCCAGACAGCTTGGTCGGAACTGACTCGCATACAACCATGATTAACGGAATCGGCGTACTGGGCTGGGGTGTTGGCGGAATCGAGGCGGAGGCAGGAATGCTTGGCCAACCATCATATTTCCCAATCCCAGAAGTTATCGGTGTTAAATTAATCAATGCCTTACCAAATGGCGCAACAGCAACCGATTTAGCCTTAAAAGTAACACAAGTACTCCGTGAAAAGAAAGTAGTCGGCAAGTTCGTCGAGTTCTTCGGTAAAGGCGTAGCGACATTACCGCTTGCTGACCGGGCGACGATTGCGAACATGGCACCAGAATACGGCGCAACATGTGGCTTTTTCCCAGTAGATGAGGAATCATTGACGTACATGCGTTTAACAGGACGTGAAGAAAAACAAGTCGCGCTTGTGAAGGAATATTTGCAAAATAACGAGCTATTTTTCACACCAGAAAATGTAGAACCGAATTATACGTCAGTTGTAGAACTTGATTTAAGCTTGATTGAGCCGAACTTGGCAGGACCGAAACGTCCGCAAGACTTGATTCCATTATCAAAAATGAAAGAGAGTTTCCAAGCCTCGATCAGCGCGCCAAATGGCAACCAAGGATTTGGTTTATCGAAAAAAGACTTGCATAAAGAAGCGAAAGTAACGTTTGGAAATGGTGATCAATCAACAATGAAGACGGGCTCAGTGGCGATTGCGGCGATTACCAGTTGTACGAATACATCCAATCCGTACGTGATGTTAAGCGCTGGGCTACTCGCGAAAAAAGCGGTGGAATTAGGTCTTGAAGTGCCTAAATTCGTGAAAACATCGCTCGCACCTGGTTCGAAGGTCGTGACCGGGTATTTGGAAGATGCAGGATTACTGCCATTCCTTGAGAAGTTAGGATTTGACCTTGTTGGTTACGGCTGTACGACATGTATTGGTAACTCCGGACCGCTAAAAGACGAGATTGAACAAGCGATTGTAGACAATGATTTGCTGGTGTCCGCTGTACTTAGTGGAAATCGAAATTTTGAAGGACGGATTCATGCTTTAGTAAAAGCAAACTTCCTAGCTTCACCACCGCTTGTCGTTGCATACGCGCTTGCTGGAACGACGAACATCGATATGCTAAATGAACCAATCGGAAAAGGCGAACACGGTCAGGATGTATTCTTAAGCGATATTTGGCCAGCACAAGAAGAAGTGAAGGCGCTCGTGGAAAGAACGGTAACGCCAGAGCTATTCCGCGAAGAATATGCAAATGTTTTCAGTCAAAATGAAGAATGGAATGCGATTGCGACGTCGGAACAAGCACTTTACGATTGGGATACAGATTCAACTTATATTGCGAACCCGCCATTTTTCGAGAACTTATCGCCAGAACCAGGCACAGTAGAAGCACTTCACGGACTTCGTGTCATCGGTAAATTCGGAGATTCAGTTACGACGGACCATATTTCACCAGCTGGAGCGATTGGAAAAGATACTCCGGCCGGGAAGTACTTGCAAGCGCACGGTGTAGCGATTCGTGATTTTAATTCGTATGGTTCGCGTCGTGGTCATCATGACGTGATGATGCGCGGAACATTCGCGAATATCCGCATTAGAAACCAAGTAGCACCAGGCACAGAAGGCGGCTATACAACATATTGGCCAACGGAAGAAATCATGCCTATCTATGATGCATCGATGAAATATCAAGAAGCTGGGACAGGACTTGTTGTTTTGACGGGTGATGACTATGGAATGGGATCTTCTCGTGACTGGGCTGCAAAAGGAACGAATTTACTCGGCATTAAAACAGTCATTGCGAAAAGCTACGAACGGATTCACCGCTCAAACCTAGCGATGATGGGAGTCTTGCCATTGCAATTTAAAGACGGTGAAAGCGCGGATTCACTTGGCTTGACTGGTCGGGAAACGATTAGTGTCGCGATTGATGAAACAGTTGCCCCGCTCGATTTTGTGACAGTAACAGCAGTTGCAGAAGATGGTACACACAAAACATTTGAGGTGCTCGTTCGTTTTGACTCGGATGTAGAAATTGATTACTACCGTCATGGCGGTATTTTACCAATGGTTTTACGTGGGAAATTGAAGAAATAAAAGAAATGAAAAAACATCGAGCTAGAACGTGCGTTCGATGTTTTTTTATGTTATCATGAGGTATAGCGACAAATCAGGGAGGTTTTTGGAAGATGGAGAAACGTGTAGAGATTGGTAGGACTGGACTTCGGGTCACACCGATTGGCTTTGGAGCAAATACGATTGGCGCGCATAATCTATTTCAAAATATTGATGAAGAAGTAAGCCGTGAAACGCTGCGGGCGGCACTTGGCTCGGGTGTTGATTTTTTTGATAGTGCATTTATGTATGGTTTAGGGCGATCAGAAGAGCTGATTGGCGAGATTTTATCGGAGACTGGTCGTCGTTCGGACGTAGTAATAGCAACGAAAGCCGCACATATCGTGACGGACAGTGGGGTTAAATTAGATAATTCACCAGAGTTCTTAACAGATTCTGTAGACATTGCGTTAAAGCGTCTACAAACAGACTACATCGATTTATTCTATATCCATTTTCCAGATGGTGTGACGCCGCCAGATGAAGCGGTCGGTGCATTACAACGTTTAAAAGAAGCTGGGAAAATTCGTGCAATTGGCGTATCTAATTTTAGCATGGATACTCTGAAAGCAGCGAATAAAGACAGCTATGTTGATGTTGTGCAGGATAAGTATTCGCTCGTTTATCCTGACTTAGAGGAGGACATGATTCCTTACTGCCGCGAACAAGGGATTTCTTTCATACCGTACACACCGCTTGCAAGTGGTTTATTAACAGGGAAGTTCACAGCCGGTAATCCGCCGCAAGATTTCCGTAAAGATCGACCGCATTTCCAGGGGCAAGCCTACCTTGACAACATCGCAAAAGTGAATAGCCTTCAAGAATTAGCTGATAAACACGGCGTTTCCATCGCGAATATTGTCTTAGCGACAACGCTTGGTATCGATAGCATCGATGTTGTCATTCCAGGAGCTAAGAGTCCTGAACAAGTACTAGCTAATAGGAAAACATTACAGGCAGACTTGACCTCAGAAGATGTGGCACAAGTCCGAGCTTTATTTAAATAATAGGAAGAAGGATGTCATATGCAGCAAGAACGATGTGGTTGGGCAATGAGCGATACGGTGGAGCAAGTGTATCATGATAAGGAATGGGGTGTGCCGAGTCGTGATGAACAGTATTTATTTGAAATGCTGAATTTAGAAGGCGCACAAGCAGGCCTCTCATGGCGCTTAATTTTGACTAAACGACCAGCGTATAAAGAAGCATTTCATCAATTTGACCCAGATAAATGCGCGCGGATGACAGATGAGGAATTAGAGCACATACGTGAAACAGCAGCCATCGTCAAAAATAAACTTAAAATTGGTGGCGTCCGCAAAAATGCCATCGCTTTTCTGAAAGTGCAAGCTGAATTTGGTTCTTTTGCCAATTATATTTGGGGATATTCAGACGGAAAGCCGATTATAAATCATTGGACGGATATGTCTCAAATGCCCGCAAAAAATGACTTGTCTGAGCGGATTAGCAAGGATTTGAAGAAGCGTGGTTTTATTTTCGTTGGACCAGTTATTATATATTCATACTTACAGGCAATTGGGATGATAGATGATCATGTTATCACGTGCCCGTATCATACAGAGAATCGTAACTGAGTAGACGAATCTAAAAAGACGTAAGTAAACCTGGAATTCCAGGTTTACTTACGTCTTTTGATTTAGCTTTTTTGCCAATTAAGTTGCCATTCAATGCCTAGTTTATCTGTTACTTTTGCATAAACGCCACCCCAAGGCATTTCTTGTAGTTCGATGGATACCTGACCGTCATTCTTTAGTATGTCATACGTGGTTTTTAATGCAGCTTCATCGTCAAACATGAAGGCGATCGAATGTGTGTTTCCTATTACTAGAGGCCCATCTACATAGGAATCTGAGAAATAAAGTAGCTCGACATTATCTTTTTCCAGGCGTGCATGAACGATACGTTTAGCTAGCGCTTCGTTTCCGCGTGAATCCCCCATCTCGCTGTAGGTTTGTACCATTGTTGGTGTGGCACCAAAAGCTTTGGCATAGAAATCTAGGGCTTCTCTTGTATTACCATTGAACTGTAAATAAGGTATCGTATTCGGCATAAAAATTCCTCCTGAAAGAATATTTTTATCACGCTACGGTGATACGAGTAGTATAAGGTAAAACATAGTAGAAATCTACTAAATGCATTTTTCGTATTTTATTTTTGACTAACAGCTATAAATAAAGTTGCATCTTGCTTCATAAATAGTTTTTTGCCGCTGTGGAATAGCTGAATACTAGCCGATTGGAATCCTACATCAGTGAGTAGTGCTTCTAGTTCGCTAGCAACGAAACCGTTATGAACTTTTGGATGGCTGATAGCTGGGTTTTTATCGAAATCAACAATAATTAATTGGCCGTCAGCATGGAGTGTGGCATAGAGTTTTTCTAGAATCAATTTTGTGTCGGGAATATGCAAGAGAACAAGCGAAACGATTATAATATCGGCTTTTACATCAATTGTGTCTTTAGTAAGATCAGCGACGATAGTCTGGACGTTTGAGATGTTGTTTTCTGTTACTTTTTCGTTAATTATCTCGACCATAGTACTGGAGGAGTCTATCAGGATAGCATTTTTGACGTAATCGGCCATTTGCAAGCCCACCAAACCAGTGCCGCTACCATAGTCAATCAGGGTTTTGTCTTTTGCTTGCGTCAGTTCTTCGCTTATTTTTGTCGCAATAATATTAGCAAGTTCTATCCGCTCAGAACTATCATATTTTCTGGCCATTGTTTCGAAAACGTTTTCTTCCATTATTTAATCGCATCCTCTGCTATATGATAAGTTAATAGTATAAATGAAACAATTTCTTTTCGCAATGAATAGAAGAATAGATGACAATAATATTATTATGTAAACTAATCTTGTATGATAAAAAATAACAGCCCGAGGGAAGGGCTGTTATTTTCAAGTATTTATATTTTAAACACCTTTATAAGCGTTCATATAAACTTCTTTCAACTCAGAAACGAGCGGTTGAACTGGGTTAGCAGTTGTACATTGATCCATGAACGCGCGATCAGCAAGTGTATCAACCACTGCGTCGAATGCTTTCTTGTCAACGTTTTGACCTTTCAAGCTCATTTCGATTCCGCAATCTTTACCAAGGCTGATGATTGCATCAACTAGTGATTTCACGCCTTCTTCTGTTGTAGAAGCTGGAAGCCCTAGTACGCGAGCAATTTGTGCGTAATCTTGATCTGCGCGGTAAGATTCGTATCTTGGGAACAATGCATGTTTTCTAGGTTTTGTCGCATTGTAACGAATAACGTGTGGCATAAGGATAGCGTTAGCACGACCATGAGGAATGTGGAATTCAGGTCCGATTTTGTGTGCCAGACTATGGTTAATTCCTAGGAAAGCATTGGCGAACGCCATACCTGCCATAGCGGAAGCATTATGCATTTTTTCACGAGCATCTTCGTCAGCATCAAGAACGGATGCGCGTAATGATTCGAATACCATTTCGATGGCGCGTAGAGATAATCCGCGTGTATAATCGCTCGCCATTACGGATACGTAAGACTCAATCGCATGTGTTAATACGTCCATACCTGTGTCTGCTGTGATGTGAGCTGGAACTGTCATCACATATTGCGCATCGACAATCGCCACGTCTGGAGTCAATTCGTAATCTGCAAGTGGGTATTTAATGTTGTTTTCTTTATCTGTAATAACCGCAAAAGGAGTAACCTCAGATCCAGTACCAGATGTAGTAGGGATGGCAACGAATTGCGCTTTTTCACCAAGTTTAGGATATTTGAATGTACGTTTGCGAATGTCTAGGAATTTTTGTTTCAAACCGAAGAATGAAGCTTCTGGGTGTTCATAGAATAACCACATACCTTTGGCAGCATCCATTGCGGAACCACCACCAAGTGCGATAATGCAATCTGGTTTGAAGTCTTTCATTAGTTCCGCACCTTTATAAACGGTTACGTCAGATGGATCTGGCTCTACGTCTGCGAATACTTGATACGATACGTCATTTCCACGTTTTTTCAAGTGTTCGATAACAACGTCAACATATTTGAATTGCACCATTCCTGGGTCAGTTACGATAAATACGCGTTCGATGTTAGGCATTTTTTGTAGATATTGTGTGGAATATTTTTCAAAGAATACTTTTGGTGGCAGTTTGAACCATTGCATATTATTTCTCCGTTCTGCGATACGTTTCACATTTAAAAGGTTTGTTGCGCTAACATTTTGTGATACAGAGTTTTTACCGTAAGATCCGCAACCTAGTGTTAGGGAAGGGATAAAGCCGTTGTAAAGGTCGCCGATTCCGCCTTGAGCAGATGGTGCGTTCACAATGATACGACAAGCTTTCATGCGTAAACCGAATGCAAGTTGTGCTTCTCGGTCTGTTGAATGAATAACTGCTGAGTGACCTAAACCACCGTATACAAGCATTTCTTCACAACGATCAAAAGCTTGTGCTTGGTCTTTTGCTTCAATAAAAGCGAGAACTGGGCTTAGTTTTTCATGAGATAGTGGATAATCATCGCCCACACCTTTAATTTCAGCTACGAGCATTTTTGTGTCTTCTGGAACTTTGAATCCAGCTTCGTTTGCGATCCAAGCAGGGGATTTACCTACAACATTTGGATTTAATGCATGTGTTTCAGGATTGATCACATAGCTTTCTAATTTTTTGAACTCAGCGCCTTTAACAAAGTAGCATTTGTTCGCTTCCATTTCGTCTTTCACAGCTTTGGCAACTTCTTTGTCGACGATTACAGCTTGTTCAGAAGCACAAATCATACCGTGATCGAAAGTTTTAGATAGGATTAGATCGTTTACTGCGCGTTTGATTTTCGCTGTTTTGTCGATGTAAGCTGGAACGTTACCAGGACCAACGCCAAGAGCAGGTTTACCAGTAGAGTACGCTGATTTAACCATTGCTGCACCACCTGTAGCAAGAACGAGCGCTACATCTTTATGGTTCATCAATTGTTTTGTCGCTTCTAGTGATGGTTTCTCAACCCATTGAATACAATGTTCAGGAGCGCCGGCTGCAACTGCTGCTTCATATACGATACGAGCGGCTTCAGAAGAACATTTTTGAGCGCTTGGGTGGAATGCAAAAATGATTGGGTTACGCGTTTTGATGGCAATGATTGCTTTGAAAAGTGTTGTCGATGTTGGGTTCGTAACAGGAGTTACCCCAGCAATAACGCCGACTGGTTCTGCGATTTCAACGACACCAGTTTGTTTATCTTCATTGATAATACCGACTGTTTTGTCTGCTTTGATACTGTTCCAAATATATTCTGTTGCGAAAATGTTCTTAATACATTTATCTTCATAGATTCCGCGACCAGTTTCTTCAATCGCTAGTTTAGCAAGCGGCATATGTTGGTCAAGACCCGCTAGAGCCATTGCGTGAACGATATGATCTACTTTTTCTTGGTCGAAATCGGCGAATGCTTTTAGTGCGCTTTGTCCGTTACTTGCTAGTGTATCAATTACTTTTTGAACCTCTAATTCTTCATTAACAGCTTTTTCTTTCATTGCCATTTGTGAACCCTCCAATAGTATTGGGACTAAAAACGTCCTCTGGTGACATTTAACGTCCCTGTTATTTCAAAAAAATTGCGGCGGTCGACTCGCCGTCATCTTCTTGGATTTCTTATTTACAAAGTAAGTGTAACATTTCACAAAGTCTTTGTCTAGTGTTTATTGTGAAAACATTCACTTGTTCTCGAAAATAGTAAAAAAGACACACCTAAAAAAAGATTTCTACTAAATATTACTTAGGTAGATTAAGAAAAAGGGGAGTTTCCCTTAGCTTGATTCTTAGCGGTTTATCAGAAATAGTTTCGAGATTCTAAGAAAGATTGTGCATTTTATAGTATACTTGGTGAGAAGTGAGATTATATATAGAAAAAGGGCTTACATAACGATGTATATGATGTTTTTTGGAAGTTCTGTATTAATTTTAATGGGAATGGCGATTGCATGGTCGATTCTTCCTTTTAAAGGCGGACGTTGGCTTATAATGGCAAATGTATTGCTTCTGTTTGCTTGGTTCGCAGTTGCTGTAATTGCTGGTTTGAGTATTGGGTGGGAGTTTATCCGACAGATTTTTGGAATGTTGATGCCGATGGTTGTTTCGCCATTCCTTTTGCTAGCGATACTGCGGAAACGAAAATTGTGGAATCGCTTAGTTAAACGTTATGCCGTTTTTGTGGCTTGGTTTGCGGTGTTTATGATCGCTTTTCAAATACCTGCTTTCCCGGACGGATGGACATATTTCGAGTGTTTTGGACTACCAATTCTTATTTTCTCCCTATTATACGTTTGGGATAGACGGCTTGGCGGGCGTTTTCGAATGCGGTGGATTGTTTCGTGTAGTGTTCTTCTTATTGTAGGTTTTATTTTTGGCTCCTTAGTGTGGAATGCCACCGCGATGCAGGCGGATGGTCACGAGGCGAGCATGGACTGGGGTGGTGGCAAAATGACACGCGGGAGGCAATCGGTGGATGTGACGACACTTACGGGACCAGATGCTGCGGCTGTTACGAAGCGTTATCATTTTACAGCGGCCAAAAAGAAGATGGAAGTTCCGGATGGGACAAAGAAGGAGTTGTGGCTTTTTAATGGGAAATTGACGGGCCCAGCGATCCGAGTGACACAAGGCGATGTTGTGGAAGTTACGCTGAGCAATAAAAATATTGCAGATGGAGTCACGATTCATTGGCACGGTTATGATGTTCCGATTGCAGAGGATGGCGTACCGGATATTTCGCAAAAAGCTGTCGCGGTTGGTGAGAGTTATACGTATCGATTTAAGGCGGATACGGCTGGAACGTTCTGGTATCACTCACATAATCAGTCGTCGGAGCAGGTGGGGCATGGCTTATTTGGTTCGCTCGTTGTAGAACCGAAGACGCTGGTAAAAGAGGAGCTAGAGATTGTGGGCTTTGTAGCGCCAAAATATATCGATGCGTCAGGCGCGCTGCTTTCTAGTAACGGTGAGGTACCGAAAAAAATCAAGCCGGGTACCAATGTTCGAATTCGTCTTGGAAATGCACATAATAAGCCGCAAAAACTGATGTTGAATGGTGCGGTATTTCAAGTGGCAGCGATAGATGGCAATTTGATTCATAAACCTACTGATTTGAAGAACACGTATCTACAAATTCCTGCTGGAGGTCGCATGGACATAACCTTTACGATGCCAAATCATGCGGTTCGTTTGTTTGATGCAAATGATGAGAACGGCGGTTGGGTTTTCCAATCTACGGCGACAACAACAAAAGCATCGACGGAGATTCCTGATGAGGTTTTCAAGCCAGAGGAATACGGGGAACAGCAGGCGAGTCAGCTAGATTTATCGGCTGGTTTTGATCGGGAGTTTGAAATGGTTTTTGATAGTAAACTCGCTTTCTTTGATGGGATGGTGCATCATTTGTGGACGATTAACGGCGAGCTGTATCCCAATACGCCGATGTTGATGGTAAGCGAGGGTGATCTTGTAAAAACGACTTTTATCAATCGCAGTTACAGCCATCATCCCATGCACTTGCATGGCCACAAGATGTTAGTGTTGACGCGCAATGGCGTTGAAACAACGGGAAGTCCTTGGTGGACGGATACGCTAAATGTGAAGCCTGGTGAAACGTATGAGGTCGCTTTCAAGGCGGACAATCCCGGTATTTGGATGGATCATTGTCATAATCTTGATCACGCTACCAATGGGATGATGATGCATTTGCAATACGATAATGTGTACACGCCATTTTCTGGGCATACCCATGAATGAAAGCTAATTACTTATAATGAGCTGAAACACTGCAAATCACTTGTCATAGGCCGTATTCTGTGATATCATAATAAACGGTGTTAAAACATCACACACACATTGAGGACAGTCCAAAGGGTGCTTGTTTACAAGTCTTTGTCTGGTTGATTCATGTGGAGGGCGGAAAAGTCCGCAAAAAATAAAACCATAGGAGGGAATAACATGCCTGTTATTTCAATGAAACAATTGCTAGAAGCTGGGGTACATTTCGGCCACCAAACACGTCGCTGGAACCCAAAAATGAAGAAATATATCTTCACAGAAAGAAATGGTATCTACATTATCGATTTACAAAAAACGGTTAAGAAAGTAGACGAAGCTTTCAATTTCATGAAAGAAATCTCTGCTGACGGTGGAACAATCCTTTTTGTAGGAACTAAGAAACAAGCGCAAGATTCAGTACGTGATGAAGCGATCCGTTCAGGTCAATATTTTGTTAACCATCGTTGGTTAGGTGGAACATTGACAAACTTTGAAACAATCCAAAAACGTATTAAACATCTTAAGAAAATCGAAAAAATGGAAGAAGATGGTACTTTCGAAGTCCTTCCTAAAAAAGAAGTTGTTCTACTTAAGAAAGAACAAGAGAAATTAGAAAGATTCCTAGGCGGTATTAAAGATATGAAAGGTCTTCCAGATGCTTTGTTCATCGTTGACCCTCGTAAAGAACGTATTGCTGTTGCAGAAGCTCGTAAATTACACATCCCAATCATCGGTATTGTAGATACAAACTGTGATCCTGATGAAATCGATTATGTAATTCCTGCAAATGACGATGCTATCCGTGCGGTTAAACTTTTGACTGCTAGAATGGCTGATGCTATCATCGAAGTAAACCAAGGTGAAGAGCAAGAAGTTCCTGTAGAAGAAGTAAAAGCTCCAGTTGTTGAAGAAACTGTTGCAGCAGCTCCGGCTCCTGTTGCTGAAGAACCAACTACAGAAGCATAAGTTATGATTTAAAACTAACAAGGTGATAAGTGGCAATCTCTTATCACCTTTTTTCAAAGATTTTTATATTAGGAGGAATTGTAAATGGCTAACGTTACAGCTCAAATGGTAAAAGAACTACGCGAAAAAACTGGTGCAGGTATGATGGATTGTAAAAAAGCATTAGTAGAAGTAGATGGAGATATGGATTTAGCAATCGACTACCTACGCGAAAAAGGTATTGCGAAAGCTGCTAAGAAATCCGATCGTATCGCTACAGAAGGTATGACAAGCGTTGTCAGCAATGATAAACATGCTGCAGTACTTGAAATCAATGCAGAAACAGATTTCGTAGCTAAAAATGATCAATTCATTCAATTAGTAAAAGACATTTCAAATCAACTATTGACTGTTCGTCCAGATAACTTGGATGACGCGTTGAAAACAGAAATGCCAAATGGTCAAACCCTACAAGATTACATTAACGAAGCAATCCAAAAAATCGGTGAAAGAATCTCTCTTCGTCGTTTTGAAATTCAAGAAAAAGTGGCAGATCACGCATTTGGCGAGTATATCCACATGGGCGGACGTATTGGTGTATTAGTGGTTCTTGAAGGAACTTCTGATGACGCGATTGCAAAAGATGTTGCGATGCACGTTGCAGCAATCAACCCTAAATACATTTCACGTAATGACGTTTCTCAAGACGAAATTGCGCACGAAAGAAAAATCCTTACAGAACAAGCGCTTAACGAAGGCAAACCAGCCAACATCGTTGAAAAAATGGTCGAAGGTCGCTTAACGAAATACCTTAGCGAAATTAGCCTAGAAGATCAACCATTCGTTAAAAACCCAGACGTAACTGTAGGTCAATTTGTTAAAGAAAAAGGCGCTACGATTAAATCGTTCGTTCGTTTTGAAGTTGGTGAAGGGTTAGAGAAGAAAGAGGATAACTTTGTTGAGGAAGTTATGAATCAAGTGAAAAAATAAATCGCTTTTTAGGTGATTTTGGATGAACCGTTTATTCGTTGAGAATTGCGGTTTTTCTTTGTAGTGGGATAAATTTATACTCTTCCTAGACATTTTAAAAGGGCTCTATGTCAATTGTTGGGGTGAAATATCAAGGTGCGAGCTAGGGAGTCAATAGCTCGTGCCTTTTCTTAACCTACAGAGATGTCAAAATCTTTGATAAAGTGTTGGGCTAGTATTTTGGCTCGG
>NZ_JABJVM010000007.1 GCF_013820765.1 Paenilisteria rustica | reverse complement strand
GGGCAATTTTTTCTGCTTGTACTTGTGTTTCTCTATCTGCTAGTTGTGTTTTTGCTTTATCTAGTTCTGCTTGTAGTTCCGCTTTCTTGTCTGCATCTGTTACTTTGTCCACAAGCTTTTGCGCATTCATGATGTCTTCTTGTGTGATGCCAACTGTGATATTGCCATTTGGATCTTTGTTTTCAAACAAGTTGTTGACTGCTTCGCAGGCTTTGTCTTGGGCAATTTTTTCTGCTTGTACTTGTGTTTCTCTATCTGCTAGTTGTGTTTTTGCTTTATCTAGTTCTGCTTGTAGTTCCGCTTTCTTGTCTGCATCTGTTACTTTGTCCACAAGCTTTTGCGCATTTGTGATATCCTCATGCGTGATGCCAACTGTGATATTGCCATTTGGGTCTTTGTTTTCAAACAAGTTGTTGACTGCTTCGCGGGCTTTGTCTTGGGCTTCTTTTTCTGCTTGAGTTTGCGCTTCTTTCTCCGCTAATTGTGCTTTTGCTTGCTCTAAATCGGCTTGTAGTACTGCTTTTTTATCAGTATCGGTGATTTGGTTGATGAGGTTTTGCGCATTTGTGATGTCCTCTTGCGTGATGCCAACTGTGATATTGCCATTTGGGTCTTTGTTTTCAAACAAGTTGTTGACTGCTTCGCGGGCTGTCTCTTGTGCTTCTTTTTCTGCTTGAGTTTGTGCTTCTTTGTCCGATAGTTGTGTTTTTGCCTTCTCTAAATCGGCTTGTAGGGCTGCTTTTTTATCCGCATCGGTTACTTGATTGATGAGAGTTTGCGCATTCGTGATGTCTGCTTGCGTGATGCCTGTTGTGATTGTGCCATTTGGGTCTTTGTTTTCAAACAGGTTGTTGACTGCTTCGCGAGCTTTCTCTTGTGCTTCTTTTTCTGCCTGTGCCTTCGCGACTTTATCCGCTAGTTGTGCTTTTGCTTTGTCTAAATCGGCTTGTAGCTCCGCCTCTTTCGCTGCGTCTACTACTTGATCTACTAGATTTTGGGCATTCGCAATGCTGTCTTCTGTCACAGCCGCTGTAATATTGCCTTGTGGGTTTTTGTTTTCAAATAAATTATTGACGGCTTCACGCGCTGTGTTTTGTGTAGCGACATCGTCTTTTGCCACTTGTGCAGCTGATTTCGTTAGATTGATATTCGAATATCGAATTACTTTTGTAGCCCCTTTTACTTGATATGCTCCGAAACCAATAAAAGTCGATGTTTGGGTCGCTTTAAATGTGATAGTCATCGTTCCATTTTTTGCATCCTTATTAGTAGTCCCTAGATTTTTAAGAGGGCTTATATTATAAACTTGGATAGAAGCAAGTGTTGAGCCTTGCACTACGTCCAAATCTGTGGAGACCGTGTACTCTTTTCCAATTTCTGTGACAACAGATTTTCCAATTGCTGGGTTGTTAGATTCATACGTAAGATTTTTTGCGTTATGCTCCAATGTAAATGCTTCGTTTTCCTCCACCTTCAAAAGCATGCCAGTCTTAGAGTTACTAGTGGTGCTAAATGTATTACTTGTTCCATCCCATGTCCATTGGGACATATCGTTTGGTGAGGACCAGCCTGTTGTATATTTACCATTGTCTAGTTTCGTTATCTCCGTAGAAACTTGGAATAGATTTGGAGTGCCTACATGGTTGTTGTTGATTTGTTCTGATGCTGCTGCCGGTGTTGCGAAGACATTAAATGGTGTTACCACACTTGTTCCGATAATCGATGTTAAAGCTACCACACTCATTAATTTTTTCATTTTCATTTTTCATTCCTTCTTTCTTTTTTATTATTAGTTGGCTTACATTTAGTTTATCAGGCTTTGCTTTCAAATCGTTCTTTTTATAATATATTCATATTTTCTTTCAAGCATTTAGAAAAACGACATGTCTGTTGCGACAGTTCACGGACGAATACAACCACTCCTCTTCATTTTCTAGGTCACTGCTAGGTACAAAATTAATTGTAACAGGCTTTCCCAACCTTGTTTTCCATATTTATAGAGCTTGATTTGCGTATTTGTTACTAATTATTGAGCATCCAGTTTCTCTTGTAATTTATAGGCATTGAAATAAATAGTCCGTCTAATAGAATAAATAATATCTTCTGCTTGCAGTTTTTGGAGGATGTTCGTGACTGTATTAGGATTTAGGTTGGTGTAGCGGGCTAGCATACCTTTGCTAATTTGAATCGGAAAACAGACCGTATCAGGATCATCTTTCATAATTTCGCCGAATTTCTCTCCTAAGCTTAAGATAGCCAAACTGATGCGTTCTTCAGAGGGGAGTCGTAATAGCTCTTCTTTTTCCATCATGCGGCTGACTTGGCTCTGCATATATACATAATGGTAAAAGTAGCCCTCTTGCGTGTTGATGACTTTATCGATGATGTCTTCTTTTGCATATCTGATCACCATTAATTCGTTGGAAATGACTTGATAGGTGTATTCAGATTGGCTACCTAAGAGCATATTACTTAGTCCGATGATATCTTGATTTGCATAGAAATCGATGAGGTTTTCGGTGTTTTTAGTAGCAATTACATGACCGGATTCGATGAGGATAATGTCGTCTACTTCATCATTCTCATCGATCAGAATGTCGCCTTTTCGGTATTTTTTTCGTGTACCCTCAAGTGGAAAAATCATATCTTCTTGCAAAAAAATTTTGAATTTTTCTTTGCTGAAACTCTTTTCGATATGATGCTGATCATATAGAAGTGTCATCGTCTCTGCCTTCTGTTTCATATTTTTTAGCCCCTTTCAAATTATTTTATATGTTGTTTTCCTTTGCCTACTTACACTTTACCAGTGAATGTCCCAATAAACGGATTTTTCTAAAAAATTGCAACTTTTTTTCATTTCTTTTGATAAAACCTTATGCTTTTTAAAAAGTTCACTATTAAAACGAGAGGTGATTGCTTCCTCCTGCAGATTATTTATTTGTTATCAAAATACACTTGTCAATTTAGACTTAAGTCGATAGATATCTATATGCAATGCTTTTTGATAGTTTGATAATACCTTTTCTCGGTGTAGATTTTGCAAGGCTACAGTGACGGTGTTAGGGTTTAGGGTTTAGGTTTGTGTACCTTGCAAGCATGCCTTTATTGATAGCTTTTGGGAAAATAGAAACATTCGATTGAGGTATTGGTTCTCCATATCTTTCGGACAACCTAAAAAGAGCTAGACTAATCCTTTCTTCGGATGATAATCGCAATAATTGCTCTCTTCTTATCATTTGTGTCATGCGATCTTGCATGTATACATAGTGATATAAATAACCTTCTTGTGTGTTAAATAATTTTTCGATAATATCTACTTTTTTATATTTAATCACTTTTACTTTGTCCGAAATCACTTCAAATGAGTACGAAGTTGGGCTCTCAAGCATGAGATTTTCCAATCCGATAATGTCTTGACTCCCATAAAAATGGCTAATTCTCGTTTTGCCTTCACAAGCTACAATGTATCCAGACACAATAAAAAAAATCTCTCCTACTATTCCTGATTCCTTCATAATATGTTCATACTTTTCGTACTGCTTTATTGTTCCTGTGATTGGGTAAACGACATCATCTTGTAAACTTTGCAGAAATTTTTCTTTGCTAAATTCATTTTCGACAATCCTAGCGTTATACAGAAAATGCATTCCTAATGCTTGTTGATTCATTATTTCGACTCTCTTTCTTCTTAATTATAGTTTGCCATCATAACTATAGTATCGATACTATCACGGATTTATTACTTGTATTTTCTAGATTAATGGAGTTTCTCCTGCTAGAATGTAGCAAACTTTTGAACTCCTATTTTTTTATTCTAGGTTAAGTATTTTATAATTTGCACTTTTTTTGTGATTATTCTATCATAAGAGTATAAGTTTGTATGATGGAGGTGTTTTATGATGGAAAATATTATTACAGCATCTGGTTTTAGAAGACTAAAAATGCTCAATATATTGTTTTTTTCGGAGAAGTCATTGAAAAAACAAGAACTAATTGAGTCTGTGGAATGCTCATTGAATACCTTAAATGCTGATATAAAACTGTTTAATGACACTTGTCCACCTGAAATTGCTCACGTATATGAAGAAGATAAACGCTTATTCTTAACATCTGCACCGGAAATTAGTTTTGATTTTTTGCAGGCATATATGATTACTAATAGTGATTTATTTGTACTCTCGCTCTCTATATTTAATGATGACAAACTGACAATACCCGAATGGGCAGAAAAAAATTTCATTAGTCCTGCTTCCTTTTACTTGAAGCTAAAGGAAATCGATACTTTCTTAGCCCGTAGTCGCCTGATCTTGCATAACAGGCCTTTACAAATCGAAGGGAATGAGATTAACATTCGTTTTTACTTCTCCCATTTATTCACTAAAAGTCACCCTTATTCTGGCTGGGTTAGTGAAGAGATTAGTTTTGATCAGATTAATCTCTTTATCCAAGAATTTGAAGCTCACATGGGTGTATTTTTTTCACTCAGTTCGCGAATGGAGTATGCGATTGCAATTTGCGTTTGTTTAACACGAATAAAACAGGGATATGCAGCAGAATTAAGTCCCATTGAAAAAAGCACCATTCATGATATTTATACGTACTATAGTGCTGAAAATATTGATTTTAGCGCTTTAAACCAGTTTTTAGATGCACCGATGAATTTAATCGAGCGCTATACGATTTTGAATATTAGTTTTTTATGCTCTTTCACTGATATCAGCCGTGAACGCGTCGAATTCCGTATTGACTACCATCAGAAATTTCGGCGCCAACGTTTTACTTTAGCGGAGGATATTATCACTTTATTAGACAGGCGCATACAGGATACGCATACGATAAAACTGGCTATCTTGGACTATTTGACTCGGTTTACGTTCGTGAAGAAGACAAATCTTATTCTAGATGTTGATCATTTCTCCAAAAAATTCGTTCCTGATGTCATTACTTTAGAAACGATTTCGGCAAAACTTCAAAAATATGAGCGCAATCCTGACTATGCTTTTATTAGAGACAATAAGAAAGTTATTTCAGCGTATTTACATGATTTGTTTAATGTGACTCTTATGAACGAGATGTTTACACAACGTTTGCACGTGAAAATCATTTCAAAGAACGGTTTTTTATGGGAAGAATATTTAAAAGGACAGATTCGTCAACATTATTCGGAGGAACATCTCATTTTCTGCGAGGAATTGGAACCAAAAGAACATGCACCGCAGTATGACTTAATTATTAGCGATTCACCAGTGGAAGTAGCTTCGCATACTAAAGTCTTGGTTTGGCATGTGCCGCCTACAGCACGTGATTTCAAAAAATTAGGCGAAATTATTGAGTCACGGAAAATATAGTGCATAGAAAATAAACAAGGGCTAAAAATCAATCGCGATTTTTAGCCCTTGTTTATTTTTATTGAAAAACCAAAACTGCTTTTTTAATAATGTGTCTGTACTTTTTGTGATATCTTTATACACTTCTTGATTTATTCTACTATATAAAGAATGGCTCGCTTCTTTTGATTCGAATATATTGTCCACCTCACCATTTTTTCGGTTGCCATATCCTAACTAGAATAAATATTTAGTGCTACTGCAACACAAATTGCCGCACCTAGACTTGCTGAGCCGTTTACTTCATTTCTTGCTGTACGGATTCCAAAAACATCAGCAAAAATCGGCATTAGTAGGCCACTGTTCGAACCACCATCTGAAAGAATAAGTTTTCCCAGTGAGATTCCTAGCTCAGCGCACATTTCATCCACACGGTTTTTCATCGTTAAGGCGATTGCTTCTAAAATAGAGCGGTAGATGTGTGCTCGTGTATGGCTTGCGTCAAAACCAATCATCTTGCCCTTCCGATAGGCCGGCCGTTGAAGCTAGATCCGGAGGCGCTGGTCATGACACAGTATAAGGAACGAATACTCATATCCAGCCCACGATACACCAAATTATCAAAGCCTGTTAGTTTTTGCATCGTGAATCCGTAAGAAATAGCAGGCTAAATTCTAAGATACCGATTTAGCTACGTGACACTCTATAAACTTTAAACTTTGTTCAAAAAAAGGGCACCATTCCAGTCTTTCACATACAAAGTGATATTTCTATTCACTTATCTTTAAATCTAAATATCGCTATCACAGATAATAATACAAAAGTAATGAAAGGTATACTTATTGATGTGAACCATGTGCTATTAAAGCCTAGTTTTAAAACCAGACACAGTACAATAGATGTAATTAAAGCTCCCTGTATATAGGATATTGCTTCTTTTTTCCTAACCATCAACTTCCTCCTTTTTCAGCGCGCCCTTTCTTTAAATTAACTACTTTTTATTTTTTCCCACTCTTCTCCTAGCATGTAACAACAATCCAGTAATTAAAAATAGCATTCCATAAAATCCCGATTCTAAAAATTCACCACTTACTATAAAATCACGATTTACTACATATTCTATTAAAATAGTTACTCCACAACTTACACTAACTATTATCAAGACACTCCAATAGAGATGCTCCTCATAAAAATCATTCCATTTCTTAAACAATGTCCAACTTCCTCGCCGGCACCCCAACATATGTCATCCCAGCCTCCGTATCACCAACAACCACCGCGCCCGCGCCAATCACAGAATACGCACCTAAGTCCAACCCCGGATTCACAACCGCCGAAGCCCCAACATGAACACCCGCACCAATTTTAACACCACCAGTTACAGTTGCTCTCGGAGAAACATGCGCTGCTTCCGAAATAATAACGTCATGCTCCACAATCGCGCCTGTATTAATTATAGTATGCGCACCAATAACGCTATCTGGCTGGACCACCGCTAACGGCATAATAACACTTCCCGGTTCAATCGTCGCCGCCTTCGAAACAATCGCCGTCGGATGTATAATCGTTGCATATGCTACATCGCCTAATTTAGCCGCAACCCCTGCGCGCGCCCTATTATCACCAATAGCGATGAACCACAACACTGTGTCCTTTTTATACTGCTCAAAATCATCAAATGGAGCTCGAAATTGTGCCCCCAGCTTTTCATAACTTGTATATTTATTATCCAAAACACCGATAATGGTATCCACACCTTGTTGCTCCAAGCATTCTCGAACAACCTTGCTATGCCCACCGTCTCCAACTATAATTACATCTGCCATCTCGAGTCTCCTTTAACTGATACATTTTTATTCAGTATACCACGATATCCCGCTTTCAGAGAACCACAAAAAAGCTACCGACCTACAACTTGAAAACGTTGCAGATCGATAGCTTTTTTAGTTGCGAATCATATAATCAAACGCGCCAAGTGCTGCTGTAGCGCCAGAGCCCATCGAAATAATGATTTGTTTGTAGGCGCTGTCTGTGCAATCCCCAGCTGCGAATATACCGGGAACGCTTGTCTCGCCATGTTTATTCGTGATAATCTCGCCCATTTTATTGCGTTCGATACCGTCGCCAAGCCATTCTGTGTTCGGCGCCAGGCCAATCAAAATGAAGACTCCCTCTACATCTACATGAACTTCTTCGCCCGTTTCGCGGTTCACGTAAGTAATGCCACTCACTTTGTCCTGCCCTGTGATTTCTTTTGTTTGTACATTTTTCAAGACAGTGACATTCGGTAAGGAGTAAAGGCGCTTCTGCAAAACGTCATCGGCTTTTAATTCTGGCATAAACTCAAGCACAGTCACATGCTTCACGGTACCAGCAAGGTCAATCGCTGCCTCAATACCAGAGTTTCCGCCACCAACGACCGCAACATTTTTCCCTTCAAAAAGCGGACCATCACAGTGTGGGCAATATGCAACGCCTTTATTTTTGAACTCCTGTTCACCAGGAACGCCAATATTGCGCCATCTTGCACCCGTTGAGATAATCGCCGTTTTAGTCGTTAAAACAGCGCCATTTTCTAGTGTGACTTCTACGTTTTCTTTCTTCTCGATGCTTTTCGCACGTACTTGCTTCATCACATCAACGCCGTATTCGTTCACATGTTCTTCAATCTGCGCGATTAGTTTTGGACCTTCAGTGTATTTCGTTCCGATCACGTTTTCGATGCTTAGCGTTTCTAGAACTTGACCACCGAATGTATCTGCGACAATCCCCGTGCGAATCCCTTTACGAGCAGCATAAATCGCAGCACTTGCACCCGCTGGACCACCACCAATGACAAGGACATCGAAAGGTTCTTTATCTTCAAATTCAGAGGCATCCGCTTCACCCACGATGTTTGTGAGAATTTGCTCGATAGTCATGCGGCCACTCCCAAATAGGGAACCATTTTCAAAAATAGTCGGCACCGCCATGATGTTTTTAGCTTCGACCTCCTCTTTAAACATGCCGCCTTCGATCATTGTATGCGTGATATTCGGGTTCAGCACACTCATGATATTAAGCGCCTGCACGATGTCCGGGCAGTTATGGCACGTCAAACTTACGTAAGTCTCAAAACGATGTGGTGTATTGATTTTTTTGATCTGAGCTACGATGTCATCACTGATTTTCGGTGGGCGACCACTTACTTGCAGCAACGCTAAAATGAGTGAGGTAAATTCATGACCAAGCGGAATTCCAGCAAATTCAATACCAAAGTCTTCCTCTTCACGTTCGACGCTAAAGCTCGGTGTTCTTGTAAGCGTGCTTTGTTCTAAACGAATTTTTGGAGACATTTCCGCGATTTCCGTGACGAATTCAAGTAGCTTTTGCGAGTTTTCATCTGTTGCGACGCTTACTTTTAGAACTATGTTTTGTTCCAGTAAATCCAGATAGCCCGCTAGTTGTTCTTTGATTTCTCGATCTAATGCCATTTTTAAATTTTACCTACTAAGTCTAGGCTTGGTTTCAGTGTATCCGCGCCTTCTTTCCATTTTGCCGGACAAACTTCACCCGGATTGTTGCGTACGTATTGTGCCGCGCGAATTTTATCCACTAAAGTACTGGCGTCGCGACCAATACCGTCTGCGTTAATTTCGATTGTTTGAACCACACCGCTTGGATCGATGATAAATGTTCCGCGGTTCGCTAAGCCTTCTTCTTCATCTAGCACATCAAAAATACGTGAGATTTTGTGCGTTGGATCCCCAATCATGATATATTCGATTTTGCCGATAGCGTCTGAAGCGTCGTGCCATGCTTTATGCGTGAAATGCGTGTCTGTTGAAACAGAGTAAACTTCTACGTCTAAGCCTTGCAACGTTTTATATTGGTCTTGTAAATCTTCTAGTTCCGTTGGGCAAACAAATGTGAAATCGGCAGGGTAAAAGCAGACAACACTCCATTTCCCTTTGAAATTTTCTGATGAAACATCTATAAATTCACCTTGATGGAAAGCTTTTGCAGCAAACTCTTCTATTTCTTTACCTATTAATGACATTATTATTCCTCCCTAAATCTTCTATTATGTGAAACTACACACTTAAAATTATCACCTTGTTTCAGGAAATTGTCAACAGTTAATTATAATCTTTATTGTTTTGAAGTCAATATAAATTTAACTCGCGTTCTTTCAACTACAATAACCCTTTCTATATCAACGAATTTCATTTCAGCTATGCTATTATTCTTCTTGTATACTTTACATTTTTATCAATTATAGCACTATTTTCTCAATTATATGTAGTAATCTCGTTGGTTCTGCTCATACAGGAAAAGGCGTATTCAAAACCTAAAATCAGATTTTGAATACGCCTTTTCTAGTGATATCTTGTATTATTGTGGTGTATCAGAAAGTGTCCATGTTAATGTTGTTGCATAATCAGAATCGGCATATTTCGCTGATTTACCTGGAACAGTTAGTGTTACTGCGTCTGCTGCTGCGGTGTTATCTGCTCCAAATTTGTCCACCCATTGACCCATCCCTTGGTCGGCTGCCGCGTTCATAACCATTGATGCTGTGCCGTTCGGGTTCAATTTGATTTGTTGATTGGTTGATGGTGCTGTTACGCCTGTGCCTGTTTTCGTCACGGCTGTTCCTTTTGTAATGGCGATTTCCGCACCTTCTAAATTACGTGCAGAGCCGTCTTTTAATTGACCATTTTGTGCTACAGTCAGGTTCCAACCAGCGTTATTCCCACGGTTATCGGTTACTTGCACGTTGTTTGGTGCCTCTACATACTCGCCGCCTACTTTGACTTTATCTAGTTTTGCGTTGTATGTTTTGGTTTCACCAGAAATTTCTTGTGTGCCAAAATCAAATTCGGATACGTAAGCAATGCTTAGTGGGCCATCTGTACCTGGTTTTACGCCTGCATCTGGATCTATCGTTTTGTCTGGATCGAGCGGATTGACTGGTGGATTGATTGTGCCTTCCGCTTGTTTCGTGAAGCTTACTTTACTTTCTGTTGTCAACGAGCCAACTTCTGCGGCGGACGCTTTATGTCCCATACCGAAAGTCGCTGCTACTGCTGAGATTGATATTAAACCGATTACTGCATATTTTTTGATTGTCATGTGAATTGTTCTCCTTTAAAAGTGCCAGGATTTGATGTGACTATCCCGAGATTACTTGGCCTTACTCGTGTTCTGCCATGTTAAGAAATATCCTGAGATTCTCTTAGCATCACTTCCTTTATTTTTGTATCAGACTGACCATCATAAATTGTGAACGCTTGACTATCTTCTTTTTCGTTTTATGTTAGTTTTTATTGTTTGTCTGTTTCTTTAGTACATGCATAAGTATATACCTGCTAGAAAAATGATATTTAATGATATTCTGGTTTAATTATCGCTTGTGCGGCATTTTTTTAGGGGATTTATTCTTTTAGGAGCATATTTTTGTGATAAAAATGGGGTTACCAGAGCACCTGTGAACACTTTATTACATTTTAAAATTGCGATATTCGGGGCGTTATACTATCACAGAAGCATATTATTATTCGGATTATGGCTCTAGGAGAATGCGAATTTTATACATTGAAAAACCTGACTAAGATTCGAGTTACAGAATCTTAGTCAGGCTAAGGAATATTATTTTAAAAATAGATTTCTACAATATTATTATCCGTATGAAGCACTGCCTCTAAATCACGCTTCGAAAGCAACATCCCACCTTCACGGTAACGATTCTGCGACCGCACGCTTGGCACTTCTTCCCCATTAACCAGCACATATCGACGCGCATTATCCGCCAAATGATAACAGAATTTCACTGGTCTCCCAGCATAACTAAAGCTAAATTCCAGCCCATCCAGATTATCCACTAACACCGGATCAAGCAATAAATCCTCGCCAACCACGCGGACACCCAGCACATTCGCAATCAACTGATTCAAATAAATCCCCGGACCACTCGAATAAATCCGCCAGCCACCTTTTACCGTGACATCGCCCGTTTTCAACTTATCAAACTGTTCCTGCGCCTCATATCTCGTCTTGAATTTGCCATCTGAGCTACTGAAATACGCATTGCTCTGACGACGCGCCGCATTCAGCACCACGTCCTTAATATTGATCGGATTAATCACATCCAGCGCATGCCAAGCCTCCTCTTTCTTCCCGAGTTTCGCCATCGCCTCCCTGAACCGAATATGCGCATGAACATACTGCAAACCAACCTCACGCCCAAAATTCGCCGCCTGTTCCGCACGCTTAAAGTTCGTACTGACACCACCTTGATACGTTGCGGGTCGATTCATCAACCGAACCCCATCCGGACATTGCAACTCCCGCTTAATCAACTGGAAATGCGACTCCGCCTGGTCCGGCGTCAACAATTCCCCAATCATACTCCGCGTCATCGGCAACAACCGATACTGAATCCCCGTTTTCCGATCCGTCGGGTGAATCATCAACTCCACATGCTCCGGATTCTCCATATACACAAACCCAGGAATGATATCCGTCGACAACATGTATTTATTAAAATCCGCCTCAATCCCAGCCACAAGCGCATCCAGCTCACTAGCCTTCTCTGGGTCAATCGTTTCGATAGCCTGCGCAAACTGCTTCATCGCCTGATACGTCAGCGCCACCGTCCAACTACTCGCCATGTTACTTTTCAGCTGCGCATCATGCGGTTGCAACGTATCATCCCAATCCCCATCGCCATAGCACGACAAATGCGTCTCAAACAAGAAATGATCCGTAATGTAGCCAATTTCCTTTTTCAAATGCTGGTAAATCGTCTCCGAATAATCCGTGTACGTGAAATTCGCGCGACTCATATAAGGCACTTCCACATCCAAAATCGCATAATCTCGCGTCGCCAACAAGTAATCACTCACAGCCTTCAGCGGCCACACAATCACATCCCCATGACTTTCCGCAGCCTGAATATTCGCATAGCCATCAAACATAAACCACTGTGGCCAATTCCCATCATCGTCAAACTGATGCGAAAACACCCGCGTCAAAATTTGCTTCACAATATCGTAACGCTGCATCGCCATAAAATACTCCATCGGGCCTTGGCAAACATCTCGCGTTCCCCAAGCCGCGCCACCATACTGTTCCAAACCATGCGGCACCAAATAATGCACAAACATGTTATGCGTATACCACCAAGTCAGCGCGTTAACCTTGCGAAGTTTCGACGTCTGCAACCCATTCTGCGAGAGCTCAAACCCATGCATCACTTCCGCAAAATGCGCTCGGTACTTCTCACGTTCCGCGTCCAATTCCTGCACCCGATTCACAAAATCCGAGCCGTCCAAATTCCCCTGCATCCGAATCTCAAAATTCTTCGTCGCACCCAGTTCAAGCACAACAAGCGAACCCGCACCATTTGGCACATTCGTCACAAGTCGCGACGCATCCGTCACCCGCATCGCCGCACCCGTCACATGCATAAAATACGTCAAATCCGGACACACATTCGCCGGAACTCCAGCCGCGTCCACCGTAAATCGCAACAAATTCCCATCCTGTTCCGCACCAAACGACGCCCTGTACTCATTCTCATTCACAATGACCTGATTCGTAACCAAGTAGGCATACTCCGCACCACTCGCCGAACACACCTGAAGCGTCATATCCACCCCGTCCACCGTCGTAAACACCGTCACAACGAACGTCTCGGTCGGTGTTTTATACACCCATTTTGCATAGTTAAAGCCCATCTCAAACAACGAAGGCATCCCCAAAAGCTGATATCTATCCGCCACCTTCACGTAAATCCGCTGCCCCGAAGTTTTCAGCACATTTAAAAAGTTTCGCACATTCGTCAACATTTTATTCATCGACGTGTTCCCAATCACGACCTGCGCATTGAAAACCCCATACATGTAAGCCGTCGTCGTCAGCACCGGCACGTCCACCGTCAACTGATTCCCGCTAAACAAAATATGCCCGTGCGAGCGCTCCAGTTCCAAATCCTTAGCCCGCAAAACCACATGCTCATGCGTCTCCGTAAAGAAGGACAACAACCGATCCCCGTCCCATTCCTCCTGAAACCGCTCCGGATAATCCGCGTCAAGCTCCGCCCGCGTCACGTCCACCGTCTGCAACACCGACCCAATATCCTCCCGTTTCGCAACCTTGTCCACCGTCACAAAAGCGTCCTCAACAACAACCGCATCCCAAGCCGCACGCACCGCGTCCTGATACTCAAGCTCACGAACCGCATCCGCATGACTCTCCTTGAACAGCGCATAAAACACCACCTGCTCAGTCACTCCCGCCGTCAAGCTCACCCGATCCGCCTGAAGCGCCGTATAAGCAAACTCATACTGATAAACCTCGTTCGGCAACCCGTCCTGCGTCAACACCTCCGGCTCATCCGTCGCCTTATAACTCAATCCAAAAAACTGCGTCCCGTCCGTCGCAAAACCAACATTCCGCGTCAACGATCCCTGCTGCAAATAAGGAAACACCCCCGAACCCTGCTCCTGATTCTGCCGCGAACAAACAACGTACCCCGTCGCGTCATCCTCAAAGACCCGGTGATCCACATATTGCGCCACATAAGCCTCATTCGCCTGCAGCGCCCCAATGTTCGCGAGCCCGAGATCCTGCCCGTACATCACGTCCACCGTCTCACCGTTCCCAGATAATTTCACATCCCAGAACCAACAATCCGCATCCGTCAGCGCGAAAACAACCTCATACGAGACCCCCGCAAAAGCCCCCGTCCACTTCACCTGCTTCTCGCCAACCGCGAAAACGCTTCCAGATTTCACACCCAGCATCGGCGCCGAAACAATCGACCCGTCATCCTTAAAAACTCGCAAATACAAATTATTCAGCGCGCCATCCACTTCATTCGACAACACCTGATTCACCATTACAGCCCCAAAATCCGCCGCATACATGTCCCCACTTTTCAAAAAAGAAACACGCGCTCGTTCCGATTTCAAAACAAATTTTGAATCTTCCAATTCCTTCAATATCATCATTGTTACAGTTCCCTCAACTTCCTAAATTTTATATAGAAACGTTTCACCAAAATACATAAAGATAGCGTTTCCATTAGTTGAAAAATAATTAGCCGTCTAAACACTATCCACTGCAAAAGCTAACTAACAAAGCTGTTTAACCTGAAATAACGAGAACCCACAACCCACTCCTTCCTATCCGAATTGAGAAGCATTTTATCGAAACGTTTCTCTAACTATTTTCATTATAAGCGTTACCCCATTATTTCACAAGCCTTATTTTCAGCTAAATTTATTTTCCGCACATACTTGCTTTTATCCAGCCTATCTACTACCATAAGAAGCAACGAAACACGCCCTATTCAAGGAGGAGTCGTAAAAATGGAAGCAAATTGGAAGCAACAAATAGCGAACTTAGTAAAAACAGCCAACCACCGCATTCTAGCCACTTGGGCCGGAAACTGTGCAGAACATGTCCTGCCGTATTTCGAAGCCAGATATCCACATGAGAATCGTCCACGACTTGCGATAGAAGCCAGTCGCGCTTGGGTTCGCGGCGAAATAACAGTCGGCACCGCACGCGACGCAGCGTTTGCAGCCCATGCCGCAGCTAGAGACGTCTTAACCGATACAACCTCCTGCCACATTGCACGCGCTACAGGTCACGCAGCAGCAACCGCCCACGTTCCAACTCATGCCATCCACGCTGCCAATTACGCCGAAAAAGCGATACCTACCGAATCAATCTGGCAATACGAAGAACTCAAACGCCTTCTTACAAATTAGCCAGTCTATGCAACCTTACTCATCATCATTCAGCCTTTTATACAGTTTCTGTTCGTCAACACAGAACAAAAAAATGGAACGCTAGCCATAATGACTGCGTTCCATTTTTTCGTCGTTCTTATTTCTTTCTACGCAAGAATAGTGCGCCGAATGCAGCTAATAATCCACCGAAAATCATGGTATTAGTTGCTGATTCATCACCTGTTTTTGGTAGGACTTTACTTGGTGTGACTGGCATTACCGGTGTTACTTTGCTTACTACCGGTGCGATGACTGGACCTGTTGTTGGTTTTGGTGTCACAACTGGCGCCACTGGTTTAGCAGGTGCGACTGGTTTCACGACCGGTGTTGGTGGCACGATTGGCGTGATTGGTTGTGCGCCAACGATGACCGTAATCGTGAATTGTGTTTCGTTGCCATCGGAATCGATGACGCTGTATGTCACGTGATAGATGCCCGCTTGGTTTGGATTAACGTCATTACTAATAACTTTGACGCTATTTGTGATGTCGCCATCTTCCAAGTCTTCTGCTGTCACGCCTGCCATTGGATCGAATTTTTGTCCGAACGCAAGTGTGATGTCACTCGCATGGATGACTGGTTTTTCATTCGTTAGGACGGTCACTGTATATGTTGCTTCTGTAGTGTTACCGTCGCTGTCTGTAACACTATACGTCACGTGGTACACGCCCGCTACATCTGGGTTTACATCGTTGGATACGAGCGTAATACTACTCGTGATATCGCCGTCTTCTGTATCATTCGCGCTAATTCCTGCCATCGGGTCAAAAGTGCGGCCCGCTTTAAATTGACTGTCTTTTCCAGTGATGACTGGTGCGTCATTGCTTAGGATCGTTACAGTGATTGTTTTCTCTGTTGCGTTACCATCGGAATCGATGACGCTGTACGTGGTATGGTATTCGCCTGGAACGTCAATGTTCACGTCGTTTGCAATGATTTTGATGCTGCTTGTGATATCACCATCTTCCAGATCGGATGCCGTCACGTTTGCCATCGGATCAAGCGCGCGGTGTGCTTTACGTGTGACGTCGCTCGCGTCGATGACTGGTTTTTCGTTGGTTAGGACGGTTACGATGATGGTTTTCGTGATAGTATTGTTATCGCTATCGGTCACGCTATATGTTACGTGATACGTGCCTGCTGTAGATGCGTCGACGTCATTCGCTACGATTTTAACGCTACTTGTGATGTCACCATCTTCTGTATCGCTTGCAGAGATACCCGCTTTGACGTCAAATGTGTAGCCTGCTTTGAATGTGATGTCGCTCGCGTGAATCACTGGTTTGTCGTTGGTGCGGACGTAGACATGACGTGTTACTTTTGTCGTGTTATTATCGGAATCTGTCACGCTGTATACGACTGCATACGAACCGTCTTTGCTCATATCGACGTTGTTGCTTTCAATTTTAATTTTACTCGTGATGTTGCCGTCTTCCGTGTCGCTCGCGCTCACGCCAGCTTTTGGATCAAAGCTATCGCCTACTTTTAGATACACGTCACTCGTTGTTAAGATTGGCGCGTCATCAGTTAGAACGGTTACTGTGATTGTTTTGGTGGTTGTATTGCCGTCCGAGTCTGTCACGCTGTATGTCACGTGGTACACGCCAGCCTTTGCCGTGTTAACATCATTTGCAGTTACGCTGATTTTACTTGTGATATCGCCATCTTCTGTATCCGTTGCATTCACGGCATTTTTCACGTTGAACGGTTTGTTCACACGCATAGTAATGTCGGAAGCTTGGATGACTGGTGCATCGTTACTTGTCACGGTTACTGCGATCGTTTTCGTCGTTGTATTGCCGTCCGAGTCTGTCACGCTGTATGTCACATGGTACGTTCCGACCTTGCTTGTATCTACATCATTGGCTGTCACGCTGATTTTGCTCGTCATGTTGCCATCTTCTGTATCCGTCGCACTCACGCCTGCCATCGGGCTAAATGCGCCACCTTTTTTCAATGTTTTATCAGACGCTGTAATTACTGGTGCGTCATTACTTGTCACCGTCACTGTGATCGTTTTTGTAGTGGTATTGCCATCGCTATCCGTTACGCTATATGTCACGTGATACGTGCCGACTTTCGATGTATCGACATCATTGGCTGTAACCTTAATACCGCTCGTCACGTTACCGTCTTCCACATCCGTTGCGCTCACGCCTGTCATCGGGCTGAATGTGCCACCTTTTTTCAACGTTTTATCGGACGCTGTAATTACTGGTGCATCATTACTTGCCACAGTTACCGTGATCGTTTTCGTGGTTGTATTGCCATCTGAATCCGTCACACTATACGTCACATGATACGTGCCGACTTTCGATGTATCGACATCATTGGCTGTTACGCTGATTTTGCTCGTCACGTTGCCATCTTCTGTATCCGTTGCGCTTACGCCTGTCATCGGGCTGAATGTGCCACCTTTTTTCAATGTTTTATCAGACGCCGCAATCACTGGGGCATCGTTGCTTGTCACCATTACCGTGATTGTTTTCGTCGTTGTATTGCCGTCCGAATCTGTCACGCTGTATGTCACATGGTACGTTCCGACCTTGCTTGTATCTACATCGTTCGCAGTGATGTTGATTTTGCTTGTCACATCGCCATCTTCCGTATCATTTGCAGTAACACCAGCCGACGGATTAAACGTACTTCCTTTTTTCAACGTTTTGTCATTTGCCGTAATCACCGGAACGTCATTGCTCGTGACCGTTACTGTGACTGTTTTCGTTGTCGTATTATCGTCCGAATCTGTCACGCTATACGTCACATGATACGTGCCGACTTTCGATGTATCTACGTCATTGGCTGTCACTTTGATCTTGCTCGTCATGTTGCCATCTTCCGCATCCGTTGCACTCACACCAGCCATCGGATCAAACGTACTGCCTTTTTTCAGACTAGAGTCAACGGCTGTAATAACAGGGACTTCACCAGGTATACGCAGCGTAATCGAAGCATCTGAGGTATATTTGATACCGTTCACTTGACCAACGCCGCTAATTTTCAAAGCCGTTCCTTTTGGCTGTGCATCTGCTTTTACTTGTACATCGTAGGTGAGAGTGAATGTGTTAGATGGATCAGCGAAAGATAATGCTACCGTATGATTTAATAATTGCTCTTTTGTTACCGCATAGGTTTGCCCATCATTCCGTTTCAACTCAATATTCGACACCGTATCAGCGTCGAATAATGCATCCATATCTACACCATATTGCATATTAAAAGCGGTCGCATCTGTCGTAGCATTCGAAATTGTATTTTTTACGCTTACTGTTTCAGAAGGTTCTGCCTTCCCATTCTTGTTGCCTTTTGTATCTTGAATAGTCATCGTTAATTCTGGAGAAATCCCATTTACTTGCAGACTAGTGATAACCAATTGCTGCAATGTTTTAAACGATCCTGTAGCCCCTGTGAATCCAAAAATAACTTCTGTACCACCAAATGTATCTTGTAAGTTAGCAACAGTATAACTTCCTGAATATTTCCCATAAGAGTAACTTAATGTCTTCGTAGCAGCATTCCAATCATAGCTGACCGCGCGATATTGACCATCTGAAAGTACTTCATCTTTCAATTCGCTTAATGCTTCGTGTTTTGTATAGCCATTTTTTGGAATAGTAATCGCGATATGATCACTTGTAAGACCAGGATCATAATTATCTGTATTACAATACGTATCCATCTCAACAGCCAGCGCATTTTGAATATAATTCGGCCCATAAGCACCCAGAGCTCCCGCTGTACCTCCAATAGCACTTTTTCCACGTGGATCATTTTGCATCACAAAAGCCATGCCGTCCGCACATAAAGGATCGTTTCCTAGATACAGATCGGCCTCTAAATGGAAGTTTTTTGTTAAGTCTACTTTGTTCGTTTCATCCGACCATAATCCACCCGTTTGCCATGTTTCATCCGGCGTGATAGTCACAACATTTTTCTCAATAGAGGAGTTAGACCCTGATACAACAGAGAAATAGTCAGATACGTCAGAAAATGAACCTTCTGAAGGACTCGCTTGTAGCCCCTTCAATTTTGTTTCTGCTTTCATCGTATAACCTTGTGGATTCTCCGCAGCATTCACGTATGTTTGAATTGGTAAACTCATTGTCATAACTAGTGCTGCTGTTGCCATGCTCACTTTTTTAATCGTCATTTTTTTAATTCCTCCTGTTTATATTTTAATTGGATAAGTTTATAAATGTTAATATATTAAACGCGTAATCCATAGTATACTTACATTTTCCTCATTAAAATACCCCTATTTCTCACAGTACTTCCCGTAAACGACGCTTAAATTATGGCATTTTGTTCACATATTCCATTCACCTATGCAAACCGACATAGTTTTTGTAAAGCGTTTTCGTTGAACCATCTGGTTGTGGTAAATCAACGACACTCCGCATGACCGTAGGACTTGAAGGAATTTCAAAAAGCTATCTTCTTATCCCCATTTCTCTGTCATAGAAAATGAGGGACAAGTCGATAGCTTTTTATTGGATTATTTATTTTTGGTTAGTTATCTTAAAGTTGCTTTCTTCTATAGAGTACATAGGCGCAAGATATTAAAAGTCCGCCTAAGAATAGATACCCGTTCTCTTGATGGTCTCCTGTTTGTGGTAATGGGGTTACTGGTTTTACCGGCTGAACTGGTGGTGCTGGTTTTGGAATTAGGATTGGTGCTTCTGCTGTTAGTGTCATTGTAACTATTTTAGATGCTGTCTTGTTGTTTGAGTTCGTTACACTGTAGGTCACTTTATAATCCCCTGCTTTTGTGAAATCTACTTGTGAGTAATCCACTTTCACGTGTTTCAGGATATCTGCATCCACATCGTCTGTGGCCGTAACTTCTTTCATCCAATCGACATCTGTTGGGCTGACTCCTACCTTTTCAGTAAGGTCTTTCGCATCTAGCTCTGGGGCGCTTGCTGTAACTTGAAGTTGGATCGTTGTTGTCGCTGTTTTCCCATTACTATTTGTAACAGAATATGTCACTGGGTATGAAGCTTCTTTTAATGTGTTAATACCGTCTGTGTTGATTTCGATGTCCTCACTAATATCTCCGTCAACGCGATCGCTTGCTTTAGCATCTGTGAACCACTCGATTTCGTCTTCTTTTGTTCCAGCTTTAATCGTGATATCTTTGGCTGTAATCGTTGGGTTTTCTGCTGTTACAACGAGGCGAACGATTTTTTCGGTTGTTTTGTCATTACTATTGGTGATGGTGTATGCTACTGGATAATCTCCTTCTTTCGAGAAATCCACGGCGTTGGTGTCTACTTCTAAAGCGTCGCTAATATCGCCATCGACGCGGTCAGTTGCTGTTGCTTGATCGAACCACGCAACGTCCGATTCCGTATCGCCAGCTGTTGCGTTCAGATCTTCCGCTTCGATAACTGGGGCTTCTGCGGTCACAACCATGTTGACTGTGTTCGTAGTTGTTTTATCGTTGCTGTTGGTGATGGTGTAAATCACTGGATACGTGCCCTCTTTTGCAAAATTGATAGCGTTGTAATCTACCTTGATGTTGGCAGAAATATCAGCATCGACTTTATCGGTTGCGTGCATATCTTCGTACCACGCAATGTCCTTGTCGGTATCTCCTGCAATAGCTGTTAAGTCATGTGTCTCTAAGGCCGGTGCCTCTGCAGTAATCGCCATCGCGACTGTCATCGTAGTTGTCTTATCGTTACTGTTAGTGATCGAATAAACCACTGGATACGTGCCTTCTTTTTTACCATTGACTTTGCTGTAATCCACTTTGACATCTTTGCTGATATCGCCGTCCACTTTATCCGTTGCGCTCGTATCCGTGAACCATGCTACTTGCGCTAGGTCATCGCCTGCTACGAATGTGAGGTCTTTCGCGCTTAGGTTAGGATCTTCTGCTGAAACTTGCAAATTAATGGTAGTGTAGCTTTCTTTGTTATTGCTATTTTTCACAGAGTAAACAATAGGGTAGACGCCTTCTTTGTTGAAGTTGACCGTGCTGTAGTCTACTTTGGCATCTTTACTAATGTCGCCGTCCACTTTATCTTGGGCTTTCACACCTGCAAACCAATCGACATCGCTTGCTGTATCTCCTGCAATGGTTGCTAAATTAGTTGCGGAAATCACAGGATTCTGGGCGGTAATTGTCATCGTCACGGTTTGTGTGGTGACTTTTTTATTGCTGTTTTCCACTCGATACGTGACTGCATAGCTGCCTTCTTTTTTGAAATTGACTTGGTTGTAATCGACGCTCACTTGCTTGGAGATGTCACCATCCACTTTATCGCTTGCGGTCACATTGTTGTACCACGAAATTTCATCTGCGGATTGACCTGCAATTGCCACTAAATCTACGGCTGTTAGAGCTGGTAGTTTTGCGCTAACAGTAAGATTGACTGTGACGGTTGTCGTTTTTCCATTGCTGTTCGTGATGGAATAAATAACGGGATACGCGCCTTCTTTTTTGCTGTTCACTTGGCTATAGTCAACGGTCACATCTTTACTTATGTTTCCATCTACTTTATCTGATGCTGTCACGCCAGTAAACCAACTATGCGCTGCCACATTATCACCGGCAATCATCGCCATATCTTGCGCTTGCAGACTTGGTGCATCCGCTAGAACAGTGAGGTTGACGGTTGTCGTCGTTTCTTTATTGTTACTATTTTTCACCGTGTATGTGACTGGGTACGTGCCTTCTTTTTGGAAGTTCGCAGCGCTATAATCCACTTTTACATCTTGGCTAATGTCGCCGTCTGCTTTGTCAGTCGCTTTGACATCTGTAAACCACGGGAGACTTGATGCGCTCGTACCGGCAATCGTCGTTAGATCTTTCGCTGTCAGTACTGGTTTATCGGCGGTAATAAGCATATTTACAGTGATGCTAGCTGTTTTCTGATTACTATTTTCTACGGTGTAAATAACGGGATACGAACCTTCTTTGCTAAAGTTCACCGCGCTGTAATCCACTTTTGTATGTTGGCTAATATCACCATCTACTCTATCTGTTGCGCTCACATCGGTGAACCAATTTACTTGATCCGCCTTGCTTCCAGCGATAGCAGCTAGATTTTTAGCCGTCACGACCGGTTTGTCGGCGGTAACAGTAAGCGTGATTTCTTTGGTTGCCGTTTTATGATTGCTATTTGTAACGGAGTAAGTCACTGGATACGTACCCTCTTTAGCAAAATTGACTTGGCTATTGTCCACTTTTACTTGATTAGAAATGTCTCCATCTGCTTTATCTGTTGCCGTCACATTGGTAAACCAGGCCACATCACTAGACGTTTGACCAGCTATTACTGTTAAGTCTTTCGCTGCGATGACTGGTTTGTCGGCTGTGATTGTCATCGTCACAGTTGTCGTAGCTGTTTTCTGGTTGGATGTTTCGATGTTGTAAATGACTGGATAGGCGCCTTCTTTGACAAAATTGACCTGGCTATAATCCACCGTCACCTTGGTGCTAAGATCGCCATCCACTTTGTCACTCGCTGTTACATCTGTAAACCAAGAAACGTCTGCTGCGCTAGTTCCAGCAACAGCTTCCAAGTTTTTCGCCGCGATTTGTGGACCATCTGCCACGACGGTTACTGTGATTTCTTTTGTAGCCGTATTGCCATCTTTATCGGTTACTTCATATTTGACCGTATAGTTGCCTTCTTTTTTCACGTTTACGGTATTTTCAGTAACTTTGATGCTCGCGGTCAGGTCACCATCTTCTACATCATCCGCGGTAACGCTTGTTAACGGGTTAAATGGATCCCCAGCTGACACGGTTTGATTCGATGCGTGAATGACAGGAATGTTGTTGCTCTGGATCGATACTTTTGGAACGCTCTGCTCGCTTTGAGAAGCGGTGAAGGTTCCAGTTCCAACATTTAATTCTTCCGTCAGGCGTTCTTTTTCTTTCACAGAATACTCGATATGAATTGTTTTATCGCCATCTTGTGGTGTTTTTAATTTGATTGTATTTCCAGTGATCTCGATGGGAACGATTTTTCCCTGATCATCTTTTGCTACGATGTTGGATAGGTCGAGTTTGTCTGATACTGTCCATTCGAAAGTAGCCTCTTGAACGGTATACATGCGTTGCGTCATTTCACGTAATGCATTGACGCCGTTCGCCATACTTGTATCGTTGAAGAAATAGTCTGGGCTAGATGGTAAAGTCTTAGCCAGCGCGATATTACTAGGATTCGAGTCAATATAAATCAACCCTACCTTGTAACCTGCATTCTTCACCTGTTGCGCGCCCGCATTTATTACTCCGGTACCGCCTACCAACGAGTCCCTATCAGTTATCATGATAAAAACCGTGTTATTAGTTGTCACACCTTTCAGTTTCTCATATTCAGCTTTTGCAAATGTAAAACCCCCATCATATGGTTGCGTTGATGCTCCAAATGAAAGCGAATCTAAGCCTTGGTTGATCTGAGCTAAGTTATTTGTCAAAGGAACCGCTAGAAATTCATAGCTCGGTGGATTTGTATTGACAACCATCATTCGATCACTTGTTAAATTAAGCTCTGATGCCAGTTGTTTCAATATTTGTGTTTCACTAGCGATATAACTATTGAAACTTCCACTGATATCTCGCAAAACAACCACATCGTTACCTGCTGATGATTTGTCTTCTTTAATATCTAGCTGTAGACTGCCAGCGAACGTTCTTAAGCCTGTAGCATCTTTTTCTTGATAGACTATGTCATTGCTAACTTTATTCTCCGTAATTGCTGCTCCAACAGGCAACATATTTGGTAACAAAGTACCTAGAACAATACCTATGGATAGAAAAATCTTTAGCAGTTTGGATAGCGTTCGAGCTTTTATCTTCATCATTGATTACCCCTTTTTACGTTAGTTTATATTTTGCTACGTACAACTTCCTAACTCACCTCGCTTTGTGCAGTTACTACCTTTTTTGAATATATTTAATGCGTAATCCAGAGTATACTTATATTTTGCTCATTAAAATACCCTCTTTCTCACATTATTTCCAGTGAGCTGGGCTTAAATTGTGGAGTTTTGTTCACATATTCAACTCGCCTATGCAACTTGCCCAATCAAACTTTTCATTCTTTGTGCAACCTGACATAGTTTTCGTAAAGCGTTTTCATATACAATGAACTCAAAGCTAAAAACAATTTGATGGGGGAGTAAATAAACATGGCACAATTATCACTCGAGCACATTTATAAAATATACGACAACAAGGTAACGGCAGTTGAGGATTTCAACTTGGAGATCGCGGACAAGGAATTCATCGTTTTCGTTGGACCATCTGGTTGCGGTAAATCAACGACACTCCGCATGATCGCTGGACTTGAAGAAATTTCAAAAGGCGAACTAAGCATTGACGGCAAAGTAATGAATAACGTCGCACCGAAAGACCGCGACATCGCGATGGTTTTCCAAAACTACGCGCTATATCCACATATGACTGTATACGATAACATGGCATTCGGTCTAAAACTCCGCAAAATGCCAAAAGCCGAAATTCAAACACGCGTAGAGCACGCTGCAAATATCTTAGGCTTAACCGAGTACTTAAAACGTAAACCAAGCGCACTATCTGGTGGACAACGCCAACGTGTAGCTTTAGGCCGCGCCATCGTTCGTGACGCAAAAGTCTTCCTAATGGATGAGCCGTTATCGAATCTAGATGCGAAACTACGTGTACAAATGCGTGCCGAAATCACGAAACTACATTTACAATTAAACACAACAATGATCTATGTAACCCATGACCAAACCGAAGCGATGACAATGGCGACGCGTATCGTTATTATGAAAGACGGCGTTATCCAACAAGTCGGTTCACCAAAGCAAGTATACGATCACCCAGTAAACATGTTCGTTGCCGGTTTTATCGGAAGCCCAGCGATGAACTTCTTTAAAGGTAAACTAAACGGAACACAATTTGTCGGTGATGATTTCACGATTGAAGTTCCAGAAGGTAAGCTGAAAGTGTTGAATGACAAAGGCTACGCTGGCAAAGATATCGTTTTTGGTATTCGTCCGGAAGATATTCATGATGAGCCACTTGTTATCGAAGCAAGCCCAGGTTCTACTTTTGACGCTGAAATTATCGTTGCCGAGCTTACAGGTGCTGAGTTCATGCTCCATTCTAAAGTTGGATCACACGAATTTGTAGCACGTGTTGACTCGCGCTCAAACCATGAACCATTCGAGAAAATTAAATACGCGTTTGAAATGTCTAAATCGCATTTCTTCGATGTAGATAATGAACTTTCGATTGTGGAAGATGGTCGCGACTGATTAATATTAAAAAAATCCTGTGGAATTAATTCCTCCACAGGATTTTTTATGCTTACTTATTCAAAATACTATCTTCCAGAAACTCCGAACGATCGCCATATACGCGTTCAATATGGACATCTCCCCAATTACATAAGGCAGTCAAAATGCTTTCCAATGATTTTCCGTACTCGCTCAGCTCATATTCCACTTTTGGCGGTACTTGATTATATACAATCCGATTGATAATTCCGTCGTGTTCTAACTCTCGCAATTGTTGCGTGAGCATTTTTTGCGTGATCGACGGAATGAGCCGTTTCAACTCACTTGTTCGTTTTTTCCCATGTGTTAGATGGCATAGAATCACACATTTCCACTTGCCGCCGAGCACCTCAAGCGTCGCCTCGACAGAGATATTGTATTTCTTTTGCATGTTTCGCTCCTTTCTATAGGTACTAAAAAGTGCCTACATTACAAAAAAGTACGTACTTGTTTTAAATGTCCATTAGTATCATAATAACACTTGTCATCAAAAAAGCAAGCAGAACTTAGGAGGGTTTAACTTTGAAAGGGAATCGAAATATTTTTGCATTATTAGCTTTAGCAGTTAGTGCTTTTGCGATTGGAACCACCGAATTTATCAGTGTCGGATTGTTACCGCTCATCGCCGAAGACTTAGCAATACCAGTGAGTACCGCAGGGCTGACCGTCTCGCTGTATGCAGTCGGCGTCATGTTCGGCGCACCAATCTTGACCGCACTCACATCACGCATGAATCGCAAAACCTTGCTGCTCACCATCATGATTGTATTCATACTCGGCAACTTAGCCGCGGCGTTCTCCACAACAATCACGCTATTACTCATCGCCCGCATCATATCTGCCTTCGCGCACGGCGTCTTCATGTCCATCGGGTCCACCATCGCGGCTGACCTTGTCCCACCAAACAAGCGGGCAAGCGCCATTTCCATCATGTTCACCGGCCTAACCATCGCAACCGTAACCGGCGTCCCAATCGGCACACTCATCGGGCAACAATTTGGCTGGCGCGTCGCGTTCTTCGGCATCGCAGCAATCGGCATCATCGCCCTCATCGCGAACCTCATCCTGATCCCGAAAAATCTGCGTCCTGGCACCAAAATGACGCTCAGCGACCAAGTCAAAGTGCTCACGAACGGCCCGCTACTACTCGTGTTCGCCATCACAGCGCTAGGATACGGCGGAACCTTCGTCGTGTTCACCTATCTAACACCGCTTCTCGAACAAGTCACCGGCTTCCAAACGAGCTCCATCGCGATTCTCCTTTTCATCTACGGGATTGCCATCGCAGTCGGCAACATGATCGGTGGTAAAGTCGCGAATAAACGGCCAATTCAAGCCCTATTCTACATGTTCATCGCACAAGCCGTCGTGCTCGGATTGCTCTACTTCACCGCCCCATCCAAGATCTTCGGCCTCGCCACAATCCTACTCATGGGCGTGTTTGCCTTCATGAATGTGCCCGGTTTACAAGTCTACGTCGTGATTCTAGCCGAGAAATTCGTCCCAAAAGGCGTCGACATCGCGTCCGCCCTTAACATCGCAGCCTTCAACGCCGGAATCGCGCTTGGCTCCTATCTCGGCGGCCTCGTCATCACCCATATGCAAATCCGCGACACCACCTGGATAGGCATGATCATGGTCCTCATCGCCGTCGCCCTTACCGCATGGAGTAAAAAATTAGAAACCAAACAGGAGGAATTTTAAAAATGAAAACAGTCAAATTAGCAAATGGAATCGACATGCCCGTCCTTGGACTCGGCGTATTTAAAGTAGAAGAAGGCGCAGAACTCGTGTCCGCCGTCAAAAAAGCCATCCAACTCGGCTACCGCAGCATCGACACAGCAGCAATCTACGGTAACGAAACAAGCACCGCGCAAGGCATCCGCGAATCCGGCGTCCCGCGCAGCGAACTTTTCATCACATCCAAAGTCTGGAACGCCGATCTCGGCTACGAAGAAACGCTCGCCGCATTCGACGAAACCCTGCGCAAAATGGAACTCGACTATCTAGACCTCTATCTCATTCACTGGCCAGTGGAAGGCAAATACATCGACGCATGGCGCGCCCTAGAAAAACTCCACAAAGACGGCCGCATCCGCGCAATCGGCGTCAGCAACTTCCAGATTCACCATCTCGAAACGCTCAAAAAACACGCCACCATCATGCCCGTCATCAACCAAATCGAGCTCCATCCACAACTCACACAAAAAGACCTCATCGCGTATTGCGCCGAAAACAACATCCGCGTCGAAGCCTGGTCCCCACTCATGCAAGGCGGCCTTTTCGACAACCCAACACTCCAAAAAATCGCAATAAATCACGACAAAACCGTCGCCCAAGTCATCCTGCGCTGGGACTTACAAAACGACATCATCGTCATCCCTAAATCAACAAAAGCCCACCGCATCGCCGAAAACATGGCCATCTTTGACTTCGAATTAACACCCGAAGAACTCACAAAAATCGATGCCCTCAATCAAAACCTCCGCGTTGGCCCAGACCCAGATAACATCGATTTCTAAAGCAAAAAAGCTAAGGCACGCCTTAGCTTTTTTTATATCAAACATATTTCAAAATATCACTCGGTTTCTCCAAAACGATATTCGCGTCCTCAAAACCATCCGTCTTCTTCGCGCCCCACAACGCCAGCCCGAAATCAGCACCAGCCGCATGCGCACATCCCATATCATATGTAGCATCCCCAACATAAAGCGTCGCCGCCGGATCAGCGCCAAGCAATTCCATACATCGCAAAAGTGGATCAGGATGCGGTTTATGATTCTCCGTATCACTCGCACAAACAATCGCGTCAAAATACTTCACCAGATCAAACGGATAAAATCCCGTCTCCATCTCGCCCGCATTTTTCGAAGTCACCACTCCAATCCCGTCCAACTCAGCCAAAACCTCCACAATTCCGTCGAAAATCTCAACCTCCTCATTCAGCTTAGCCTCCATCGCAAACCAGTCCGCCATCACAGCCTCTGGGTCGCTTACATCCAGTTGCGCCAATGCTTTCTCGCCCGTAATCCCAAGCGCAAATCGCAAATCATCCAGCTCGTAATGCAAGCCAACATTCCCCAAAGCATCACGTAACGCCTGTAAAACAACGCGTTCCGTATCCAAAAGCGTTCCATCCACATCAAAAATCACCGTTTTATACACCAAAATACCGCTCCTCTCGCCGCTCACTCCACAAAATGATGCTGGTGATGCGTCGTATACTGCCGTCTCTTCTCATATTTAAAATGCTGCACTTCCGGTTTCACACCATATCTCGCCGTCCTCAATTCGCGCACAAACGTAGCCAAATCACCATCCACAGGCTCATCCAACTCAAAACTCATATCCCCACACGCAAACGTCACATACAGCCGTCCATCCTCCGGAACAACCACAATATCCGTCAATTTCGCAATCGGAAACGTCTGCCGTTTCTTCAAGCCCAAGCTATAATTCCGATCAAAAACAAGATAATCCCGTTCCAAATAAAACTCCCCGTACTGAATCTCCATCCCAAAATTCGCCGTCACCTTACACATACCTTCCACACGCACCTCAATCGCCCCCCTAATCAAGTGTAGAGTATACACCAGATAAATCGGCATCCTACACCAAAACAAATACTTAGTGTTTTCACTCTACACTAAAGATAAATGATGAAATGCGTTTCAGGTCAAGCCATTATATCGAATTTCGCATAATAATTTTGTGCTCCACCAATTTTTTCTCCACTTTTCCACTCAAAAATAGCTCCACAGCACGCTTTCCAATCTCCCGTAAATTCTTATCTACCGTTGAAATATCCAGCACATCCGCAATCGCCAAATTTTCCTCACCCAAAATCGCGATATCCCGCGGCACGTCCAGGCCCTGATGCGTCACATAATAATGCATCCCAGCCGCAACCTCATCCCCATTCGCATACATCGCTGTCGGAGGTTCCGCCAAAGCCAAAAATGCCGCCGCCGCACGTTTCCCGTCCGCCACATCATAGCAATCCTGCAAAATAAACGCCGTATCCAGCTCCCCAAAAACCGCCTCATACGCCATCATTTTCAACTTCGTGCTATTGCTCCACTGCTCCTCACGCCCAACCGTAAATCCCACACGCACGTGCCCCGCATCCTTCAAAATCTGAAACCCGTCCGTGTATGCCTGGAACTGATCCACATACGCACACGAAATCAGCGGATCATTTATGTACTCACAAGCCACAATCGGCCCATAATTCGCATACGGCGCAATCGTTTCCCAATCATTCGCCCGTGACGCAATAATCAGCCCGTCAATCCGCTTCGTTTTCAGCATCCGCAAATACCGCTCCTCTTCCCCACGATCATACCCCGTCGGACAAATCACCACCGAATAACATTTCGCAAAAGCCGCCTCGAGCACACCATTCATCACCTTATCAAACCATGGATGATCATTATACGGTAGCACAAAGCCAATCGTATTCGTCCGCCCACGACTAAGATCCACCGCATTCCGATTCGGACTATAATCAAGCTTCACCATCACCTCTTGAACACGCTTACGTTTTTCCTCCGCCACATACGGATGTTCATTCAAAACCCGCGAAACCGTTGTCACCGAAACCCCCGCCAGTTTTGCAATATCCTTAATATTCGACAAGCCACGCACCTCCGTTTTCATCTATACCATCATCATACCGATAATATAAGCACTTCTCAAGTCCCAAAAATGTCATTATGGAGCAACGAACTATACAATCGGCATTTGGGTATTATGCCACGCCCCTACATCACATTGACCATAACTATTATCACCGATAGCCAACAGTGTACCATCTTTTTTCAAACCCACCGTATGTCCACAACCAGCTGCTATCGCTACGATATCGCGCCAACTAATGACATCACACTGGCCAAATCGGTTATCGCCAACCGCAACAACAGTACCATCCTCCTGAATCCCAACCGTATGCTTACTTCCAACAGCTATCGCCACGATGCTACGCCAATCCGCTACATCACATTGACCATCCGTATTCTGCCCAGTAGCTATGACAGTACCATCTCTTTGCAAGCCCACCGTATGAAGATACCCCGCATCAATAGCTATGATATTTTTCCAATCAATCACCGCACACTGTTTATATCGATTATTACCAATAGCCACCACAGAGCCAGTTCTCGCAAGTCCAACAGTATGCCAGTCGCCAGCCGCAATACCGATGATGTTCTGCCAACTAGATGTGTCACACTCGCCCTCATTATTTCGCCCAATAGCAATCACACTCCCATCACGCCTCAGACCAATGGTTCGACACCACCCAGCCGCCACTGCTGAAATATCACGCCAGTCATCAACAGTACATTGTCCATGTTTATCCCAACCCGCCGCAATCACGCTACCATCTGATTTCAGCCCAACAGTATGAGCATTGCCGGTATTAGTTGCCCGATGTACATTCCCCGCTGCAACATCCACGATATGACGCCATTTCTCAAGCGTACATTGTCCAAATTTATTGTCACCAGTCGCAACAACAGCCCCATCCGCTTGCAAACCAACCGTATGCCGACTACCACCAACTAAAGTTCCCATTTTAACCATTCCTCCCATCTGTCTGGACTAAAAAAGGCGTCTCTGGGACATCACCCTGAAACGCACTCCTTATTATTTATCTTCTTGCTCTGTGATCTTGTTTTTTTCTATCTCCACTCGTATTGTGACAACACGTGAATCCTTAATCTCCGTCACAACAAAAGTTAAATTCTCATATTCCAAAACGACCTCTTCACCATCATCCGGAATCGTCTTCAGCTGCGTCAAAACAAAGCCCGCAATCGTATCTATCCCCTTATCGGGAAGTTCCACGTGAAACAATTCATTGAAATCATCAATCGGCATACGTCCCTCCACAATAAATGTGTGCTCATCCAACTGCTTCACCTCGTCAGACAACGCATCAAATTCATCATCAATCTCGCCAACAATCTCCTCCAATAAATCCTCCACCGTCACGATACCCGCAACGCCGCCATACTCATCCATCAAAATCGCCATTTGGTTATGCGATTTTTGCATTGCTTTCAATAAATCATCCACAAAAATCGTCTCCGGCACAAAGAAAGCCTCTTTTACTAACTGTTTCACGTCGATATTCTCAAAACCTTGCTTCCTCGCCGCCAAAAATAAATCTTTCATATGCAGAATACCATACACCGAGTCCATATCATCCAAATAAACTGGAATACGCGAATAATTACGCTCCAAAAGTTTATCTACCAACACGCCCGAATCCTCATTCGCATCAATCATAAAGCTATCCGTTCGCGGTACCATCACTTCCTTCGCATAAATCGTGTCCATTTCAAAAACACCACGAAGCATGTCAAGTTCCGCTTTTTCAATCGCACCGTCACGCCTACCAGTCTCAATAATGAGTTGCATTTCCTCACGCGTCATTTTTTCCGGATTCTCGTTCTTATCCATACGCGTGATTTTCACAAGAACATTTGTTGAGAACGACAAAAATTTAACGAAAGGCATCAAAATAGTACTGATAATCATGATTGGTCGCACTGAAAAACGAGATATCGCCTCCGCTTTTTGCAAAGCCAACCGTTTTGGATAAAGCTCACCAAAAACAAGCGTAATATAAGACAAAATAATCGTCACAACGACTACAGCCATCTCATTTGCAAAAGCAGTCCCACCAAATCGCGTTCCTAACACAGAAGCAATACTTGTTGCCGCCGCCGCACTAGAGAAGAATCCAGCAAGCGTAATACCAACTTGAATTGTCGCGATAAATCGGCTCGGATCATCAATCATTTTCACAAGCAACTGGGCCTTCTTATCCCCTTGCTCCGCCTGTGATCTGACACGGTTTTTGTTAAGCGATACTAAAGCCATTTCCGCCGAAGCAAAAAACGCATTCAATAACGTCAACACCAAAATAAGAATTAATTGTACAATAATCTGCTGACTCTCGGGGTCAGGGTTCATCCAACCATCCACTCCTTTGCATAGTGTAGAGCATACCCGAAGTAAATCGGCGACAAGCGCTCGCATTTCCTCTATTTTGCGGACTTCCGGTTCTGCTACACAAGAGCAGTTTCGCTTAACTTCTTACATGGTCGGGGAAACTACTCCCTCCCTGTTTTCAGTCATCACATACGCAAGTATGCTCCGCTTCCGGCTTCCACAAAATAGAGGAAATTCAAACGCTTTCGCTCGATTTGTGTAAAGCGTAGTCTTCTCCCTACCCAAAAGATAAGAAACTTGGCTTCATTTCGAGTTTGTCCGTACTTTTAAAATTTTACCATGATTCACTAGTTGTTCGCAAGAAATCATAATTCTTTAAAAATACTGACAGCGTCATCTTGGATCATTGTGTATTGGAAGGATAGTCGTAGTAGCTCTTGATTTACTGCGAAAACCGTGCTTCCGCTTTTGCGGTAGTCTGTTAGGTTGCAGAATGGGCTCACCTTGAATGACGTTCCTACGATGACTATCAAATCTGCTTTTGTGATGGCTGCTAATGCTCCATTTATTGCGTCTTCTGGCAAATTTTCTTCATATAATACTACTTCTGGGCGAATGATGCCCCCGCAGTTTTCGTGTTTATCTGATTCCAAGTATTGCTCGGAACGCACCGTCATGCCGCATTTCTGACAATGACAGCGATACAAACTGCCATGAAATTCCACCACATTGCGCGATCCCGCTTTTGCATGCAGGCCGTCAATATTTTGTGTCACAACCGTCACTTGTTTTCCCGCGCGCCGCTCGATTTCCGCCATTTTTTCATGAATCGCATTCGGCTCGGCGCCTGGATAGTACATATTATCTCGCACAAATGCATAGAATTTATCCGGCTCGTTCCGCAAACATGTCGCACTCAGCAAATACTCCGGATTTTCCAGCCCCGTATAAAGTCCATTTTTCGAGCGATAATCAGGAATTCCCGATGGCACCGAAACGCCGGCACCTGTCAAGAACACGACCCGTTCGCTACTCGCCAAACTCTCCGCAAGCGTTCCCATCATTCCACCTCCCCAGGATATAATCGATCCTTCCAATTCCACCACTTCAAAAGCGCCGGATCAGGATCTTCCGTCTCCACAAAATACACCGCACATCGAAACGTATACAGCACACATCGATCCACCCGCTCGCCCTCAAATTCACACATCAACTCATACAAATGCAGTGGATTCTTCCCTTTCAAATCTGCTATTTTAGAAACACCAATATTGTGCAGCGCCTCGGTCAAACGCTTGCCGCTTCCTGGTATTTGCAATAATTCATCTTTCATTTCGACCGCCTCCGTTCCTTGCTTCTATTCTACCACGCGTGCTATACTAACTACCAAACATTTAAAGGAGCGTAACCCAATGAAAACCAGCATCCAACTAAAAATGATCCAAACCATCGCAAAAGTAGGCAAAATAAACAAACTCTGGTACCTCCAAGGCCCTGCGCTCAAAACCGCAATCGCCAAAAAACAAAGCAAAATAGCTCTCCCGACCAAAAAATTACGCGACTCCTGCTTGGTGACTTCCCATCAAGTAGAAAGCTTCGATGTATACGAAATCTCTCCAAAATCCGACACAACAAACCTCATTATTTATCTTGCAGGCGGCGGCTTCGTGCTCCCCATTAGCTCTTTACACTGGGACTTCATCCAACTACTAGTCAACGAAACCAACAGCAAAGCCATCGTTCCACTTTATCCGTTAGCACCTGCGCACAATGTCGATACTGTCATGCGCTACCTCACAACTATCTATAAAAATGTTCTAAAAAACCAGCACCCCAACACAATCACCATCATGGGCGACTCAGCAGGTGGCAATATTGCGCTAACATTCAGCGAACATTTACAAACATTAGACCTGCCACAACCAAAACAAATCATCGCGATTTCACCCGTTGTTGATCTCAATCTCACAAATCCCGACATTGCTCCCATCGAGGAAAAAGACTACATCGTTGGTACACCGGCTCTAAAGGAAATAGGTGACTGGTATCGCGGCACGCACACGTTGCAAAATCCTATTATCAGCCCACTTTTCGGCGATTTCACACACACAGCACCATGCATCATTTTTAGCAGTACAGGCGATTTAACGAATCCAGATACGCGCCTTTTTGCCGAGAAAAACAAGGAAAACACCACTTACCACGAGTATCCCGACTATCCCCACATCTTCCCGCTGTACCCTATTCCAGAAGGTGAAGATGCCCGTCGCAAAATTATCTCCCATCTCAAAACAAAAAGTCTGTGACAAAACGCGAGATACAGCAAAAACGCCCTTCCCTTTACTTCGGGTAGGACGAAAAATTTTGCTTTACACAAATCGAGCGAAAGCGTTTGTATTCAGGGAGTTTGGTGGAAGCCGGAAGCGGAGTGTACGACTGTACATGATGACTGAAAACAAGGAGGGAGTAGTTTCCCCGACCATGTAAGAAGTTAAGCGAAACTGCTCTTGTGTAGCAGAACCGGAAGTCCGCCAAACTCCCTGAATGCGAACGCTTGCCGCCGATTTATCTCGGTTATGTCCCAAACTCTTCGTTTTTAATTCAGTTTTTCAAGCGGTAACCATCCCGCATTGCCATCCTCATCAATACACCAAGCCCAGCCATTTAGCTCGCGATTACTCTCCACTTTGTCGCCAGTCTTCACCGACAATTCACGCGCCGAATAATCTTCCGTCGCCGTACCTGATTTAGAATCTGCGCTAGCTCGCGATAAAATCTGCTCAGGAACAAAGCCAGTTTTTCCAGACATTTTTGTCGTGCAAGAAATCCAGCCAGTATTCCCATCTCGCTCGCCAATCCACAAATCCTCGTTTTTATTCACAAATAATGGACTGGTTTCCGTCGGTTGATGCGCTACTTTCACGTTATACTGTTTATTCATTATTTCTGCGTCGCTTCCCAATCCGCCAAGAATTTCTCAATTCCTGAATCAGTCAGTGGATGCTTCAACATTTGCTCATATACTTTAAACGGTATCGTCGCAATGTCCGCACCAGCACGCGCGCACTCAATCACATGAATCGGATGACGCACACTCGCCGAAATAATCTCCGTATCAATATCATGCACCTCAAAAATTTCTGCAATATCGCGAATCAGAATCAAGCCATCCGAGCCAATATCATCCAAGCGTCCCAAAAACGGCGAAACGTATGTAGCACCCGCTCGTGCCGCAAGTAAAGCCTGCGCTGCCGAGAAAACAAGCGTCACGTTCGTCTTAATACCTTCCTTATTCAGCACCGCAACCGCAGCCAAACCTTCACCCGTCATCGGAATCTTAACTACCATATTCGGATGGATTTTCGCAATTACGCGGCCTTCTTCAATCATTTTTTCCGCTTCCAAACTCACTACTTCACCACTAATTGGACCGTCCACAATCGACGTAATTTCCTCAATAACCTGGTTAAAATCCCGACCTTCCTTCGCTATCAATGACGGGTTCGTCGTCACCCCAGCAATGAATCCCATTCGGTTAGCCTTGCGGATTTCCTCTACATTTGCAGTATCAATAAAAAATTTCATGTTCATCCTCCTCATACGCGTTAAACGCTTTCATAACTTCCTACTCATTGTATACCTTTTACCACTAAATGTCTCATAAACTGCCTTTTCCTCAAAAAAATAGGCACAACATTCGCGTCATGCCCAGCAACGTTCTATAATCTACTTTTGTCTACAATAAGTAATGGCTTCGGCCTGTTACGAAGAATTCCAGCCTCAATTAGATTCATCACCGTGTGCGCCACATATTCACGCGATGTATTCGTATACCTTCCCAGAATTTCTTGTGTAAGCTGCCTCGGCAAAATAATGCCATCCTCGGTTTCCGTTCCCAACTCAAGTCCAGTTTTCAGCAAGACCTTCCTAATCCGCTCTTCCTTCTTTAAAAAAGTAAGTTTGCAGAAAAATTGGTATTCCTGTAGCTCTTCTGCCAAATACTGCGCCATGAAGAACGTGCCTTCCTGTTCATGTTCGTCTAAAATCGAAAACAAGAATGTACTATCCACTTCCATAATTTCACCATGTCCCAGACTTAGCAACATTTGGTTCGGTTTCCAATTCTCATAATAAATATGGTGCAACCCAAAACAAGCATGCTTCCCTAGAAAACGCGTAATACCACCTTTTGGCTTCTCATCCTGTATCACCACGCCATAAATACCACTCAAAATAAAGTATATTTTGAATTCTTTGTCTTGCTTATTCTGTAATATATCGCCTTTTTTTGTACGACTTACGGAACAATATTTATTATAATCCGGATGCTCAAAACAGTACTCTATTAATTTAGTTACAGTAATACTTGATTTTCCTTCTTTTAGAAATAGCATAGGCTCTCCTTCTCACTTTCCAATCGATGTATCTCTGAATTATAACATATGATAACTAAAAATGACCACTATATTACCGCTGAAAACTTTATAATTTAGACACATTATCCATTAAAAATAGGATTTTAGAGCCTAATTAGTAAAATATACGTCTTATAAAATCCCGAAATAGGAAATTTAGTTCATTTTATTAATAATTATGAAATTGTACGATAAATGTAGTTTTTATCACATTCAAAGTTGTTCATATTCCATTCACAATCATGCTTTATATTAGAGTGGCAGGAGGGAAACCTCACAAAGATACCGTAACATCGAAAGGAATGGAAAAAACATGAAAAAGAAATCGAAGTCTAAGTCATCCTATAGCTGGAAACAGTTTTTCCAACTACTCATCTCAACTAGACCATCAAAAGCAGTCATCATCGGCGGCTTTTTGGCAAGTTTAGTCACAACCGCGGCAGGACTATTAATCCCGCTATTCACAAAAAATCTAATTGACGGTTTTTCGCCATCCTCACTGAGCTGGCAAATGATTGCAACCATCGTCGCCGTCTTTATCCTCCAAGCCGTGACAAACGGTTTTGCGATTTTCCTACTCAACTTAATGGGCCAAAAAATGGTCGCATCGATGCGTGAGAAACTATGGAAAAAAACGCTTAATTTGCCAGTATCCTATTTTGATAATACTAAGTCTGGTGAAATGGTCAGCCGGATGATTAACGACACAGTGGTCATCAAAGAACTCATCGCCGACAGCTTGCCGCAATTCGTAACCGGCGTTATCTCTGTTATCGGCGCTATCGCCATCCTGTTCGTCATGGACTGGAAAATGACATTGCTACTCATCGTTGCTGTGCCAATTACAGCCGTTATTATCGCACCACTCGGCCAAAAAATGTTCAAAATATCACGCGGCATGCAAAAAGAAACCGCCGACTTCACGGGCTCTATTAGCCAAACATTATCCGAAGTACGCCTTGTTAAATCGTCTAATGCAGAAGCAAAAGAAATCAATGACGGCACATCTGGCATCACGCGCTTGCTAAGATTCGGTGTTCGTGAAGCCAAAGTAACAGCTGTCATCGGACCGTTGATGCTATTCGTCGTAATGGGCGTCATCGTTGGAATCATCGGCTACGGCGGTATTCGCGTCTCAGCCGGCACACTTTCCACTGGTACACTAATCGCGTTCCTACTTTACCTGTTCCAAATTATCGTTCCCGTTACATCTTTCGTTACATTCTTCACCCAACTCCAAAAATCAAAAGGTGCCACAGAACGTATCTCTGAAATTCTAGATCACGAAGAAGAAAATATTTATGACGGCGATACAGTTGATGTTAGCGGTAAGAAAATTACTGCAAATAATCTCTTTTTCTCCTATAATAAAGAGGAACCTATTTTGCAAGATATCTCATTCGAAACTCGACCTGGCGAAGTTATCGCGTTCGCTGGACCAAGTGGTGGCGGTAAATCAACCTTATTCGCGATTCTCGAACGTTACTATAAGACAAGTTCTGGCGAAATCCTAGTTGGTGACCAACCGTTGAACGAGATTTCGATTCATTCTTGGCGCAGTCAAATCGGCTATGTTTCCCAAGAAAGCGCGATGCTATCAGGCACAATTCGCGACAATTTATGTTATGGTTTAGATAAAGAATTCAGCGACGACGATTTGTGGGCTGTTACAAAACTAGCCTACGCCGATACCTTCATTGCAAAACTGCCAAACCAACTAGATACCGAGGTCGGCGAACGCGGCGTGAAACTTTCCGGCGGTCAGCGTCAACGTATCGCGATTGCCCGAGCTTTCCTTCGCGATCCAAAAATCTTGATGCTAGATGAAGCAACAGCGAGTCTTGACAGCCAATCCGAACGCATCGTTCAACAAGCCTTAGCGAACTTGATGGAAGGCCGGACAACATTCGTGATTGCCCATCGTCTATCTACTATCGTGAACGCAAATCAAATCCTATTTATCGAACATGGCGAAATTACAGGCCGCGGAACACATAGCGAACTCGTTGCCAGTCACCCACTATACGCAACATTCGCAGAACAACAATTAACTTAAAAATTTAAATAGAGAAGAATATTTCTTGGGAAATATTCTAGACTGTAGAAAAACGCCCTACATTAGTTGGCGCCGAGCCCCAGCGTGTCGACAAATGCTTAGATCCTAGGCAAAGTTGAGCACTGGCGCGGAGCATACTTGGGTATGTGAGCACCGGCGCGCAGGCTTTAACGACGGAGATGAGTGTTTGTCGACACGCTGAAATATTTCCCGGGAAATATTCTTCTCTTATACATATATTTTGGAGGTGGAAAGAATGAACCGTATTTTGATGGTAGATGACGATAGTAACATTCGCGAGCTCGTCACCATTTTTCTAGAGAAAGAAGGCTTCACCGTTTTCAATGCTGAGGATGGCGTTGACGCGCTTGCTGTCCTTGAAAAAACGACCGTTGACTTGGCGATAATCGATATTATGATGCCAAACATGGATGGCTGGGAACTATGTAGCGCAATCAAAAATTTTCAAGAAATTCCTGTCATTTTTCTGACCGCACGTGGCGAAATCGAGCAGAAGATCAAAGGATTCAGCCTAGGTGCGGATGACTATGTCGTCAAACCTTTTGCCCCAGAAGAGCTTGTAGCAAGAATCCGCGTTCTTCTAAAACGCTATCAAATTCTAGCGACCCAAGAAATCCGTATCGGCAACATCTCACTCAATGAAAAGGAAATGCTCGTCATGCTTCAAAACCAGGCCATCACGCTACCACTAAAAGAATTCCAACTACTATTTCGTCTCGCCGGCTATCCCGATAAAACATTTTCAAGGGAACAACTCATCGAAGAAATCTGGGGCTACGATTACGAAGGCGACGAGCGTACAGTAGACGTCCATATCAAGCGCCTCCGCGAGAAATTTCCAACCGACATTTCCGGTTTTTCTATCCGAACCATTCGCGGCCTTGGTTACCGTTTGGAGGAAGCCTAAATGATCCAGAAACTAAAACGAATTGGCAGTAGCCTACTAGTCGGGACTTTTTTCGTCCTATCCAACCTTACCTCTTACGCCATCTTCATTTGGCTAAAAGCAACGTTCCACTTCTCCTGGCCAACCATCTGGGAGCAAGCTACTATCGCAGCCGGCGGAATCATTATCATGGTTGGCATCGGATTCATCCTTAGTCGCTACTTTTTCCGACACGAACGAGCCTATTTCAAAATTTTCCGTTCCGTTTTAGAAGAAATTGGGCGCGGTAATTTTCAAATCAGCGAACTATTAGTACCGCTACAACGCATGGACGACGGCAATATTCGCGACACCGTTTTTCAAGTCGAAAAAATGGCTGAACAACTCGGTGAAATGGAGACATTACGGCAAGACTTCATCGCCAACGTTTCCCACGAAATCCAATCACCGCTCACATCGATTTCCGGCTTCACCAAACTACTCCAAGACAACAGCCTAAGCACCGAAAAACGCACCCACTACCTAGAAATTATCCAAGCAGAAACGAGCAGACTCTCCAAAATCAGCGAGAACCTACTCAAATTAACCGCGCTAGAAAAAAACGACTACAAACTCAATCCCACGGAGTTCCGGCTAGACTACCAAATCCGCGACATGATCCTAACCGCCGAACCCCAATGGCAAAACAAACAACTAGATGTCATTGTCGATCTCACACCAACAAAAATATACGGTGATGAATCCCTACTCTACCAAGTTTGGCAAAATCTTTTTCATAACGCAATCAAATTTACCCCAGAAAACGGCACGCTTCAAGTGACACTCACTAAAAACAAAAATGACCAAACCGAAATCACCATCCAAGATAGCGGCATCGGTATTTCCCAAGAAGACCAATTACGCATTTTTGAACGCTTTTACAAAGCCGACCTCTCGCGTCAAAGTAAAATCGGCGGCAGTGGGCTTGGTCTCTCCATCGTGAAACGAATTGCCGATCTTCATGAAATGACGATTACCGTTGATAGTAGTGAAGGTAAGGGAACAAAAATAAGTATTAAATTACCAAAATAGCAAAAACGCCAGAATAGTCGCATTCTGGCGTTTTTGCTATTATCTATATCAAGGCGTATCTTCCAATGTCCAATGGATTGTCGTGCTATATTCCTTATTCGCACGAGCCGTTCCTGGACGAACATTGAGTACTAACTCAGAAGCATCCGCCGTATTTAAATCGATCTCCGTTACGCCATCTGAACCCGACGTATTCGAGAAGATTTCATTTGCCACACCATTTAGCGGGGTCATAATCACATTTCCGTCTTGTTGATTTTTAACAAACAAGCTGTTGATTAATTCCTTACCATCCGCCGTTGCCAGTGGAGAAACAAGTTGCGCCGTCAGTTTCCAGTTAGTCCCTTCCGAACGCGTATCTTCAACCGTTAACTTCACATCATCTTGCGGTTTCAAAAACTGCTCGCGTGAACTAATAGCCGCCGTCCCAAATGAAATTTCCGGTGTCGCTGATTTAAATTGTAACGTTCCAGCCAGAACCGTGACAGTAATCTCACGCTCTAACTCACCCAACGTTACTTTTACTTGATACTTTCCAGGTGTTGACGTAATTGCCTCGAATCCAGTCATCTGAACAAACGCCATCACGCTTTCACCCGTTGGCATAAAGTACGCCTGCACATTGGCCATTTCTAAAACCATGTCCTTAAGCGCAGCCGGTGTCGCTGGTACGTCTGCTGTTGCTACCGTGAAATCATTCGCACGCAAGAAAGAATTTTCATCCTTGATGGAGCTATCATTTTGCACGAAAACTGGAATCACAAAATCCGCAGCATTTCCAGCATCATCCGTTAACGTCACCGTCGCAGTCGTGTAGCCAATTTTAGAAACATCAGGCACTTCTGTCATCGCATAACTAATATTATCATCGCCGTTTCCAGCGTTATCTGTCACGTTTTCCACTAGATTCTTCGGGTTCGTCGTGAACTTATCACCAAGCGTTACAAACTGCCTGATCACGTCCGCCGTTGGAGCCGTTGTGTCCGCCACAGTCATCCGATTGGACGCAACACTTGTGTTTCCAGTTCCATCCTTTGCCACCGCATAATATACCTTATTCGGCGTCATCGGGCGTTTTTCAGCAGGAACCGCTATTGCAAAAGTGCCAGTCCCGTTCGTCACACCGCTCACAAATTCACTATCATCCTCTGCGTCATAAATCGTCACCGTCGTGCCAGCCTCCGCTTGCCCACTAATCACCGCATCCACATCTTTCATCGCGGCCAAAATGGGTACCTCAGGAGCCGTACCATCTTGAACAACCGTCTGCGCCGAAGCATCCTTTCCGTTCAAGAAAGCATAAATCTGCACTGTATTACCAGCCGTCAAAAACGTACCCGCAGGCAACTCATAACGATAATTTCCATCATTATCAGCAATCAAATGAAACTTCGTCGTCTTGTCTTCCTCGTTCGGCGAATCAAGTGTCCCAACAGGAATCGCAGGGTCACCAGAAAGTTGCACCGAAGCACCCGGATTTGCCTTCCCAGTTATCACTCGACTATTTTCACGCTCCTCATTATCACTCAAATTCCCAATCGTTACTTCCACATCCGGGATCCCTTCAAAAAGGACACGCTTGAAATTTTGCGTTCTAAAGTTCGTCGTAAAACTATTCTTAGTCGCCGCGTTTACCGATTGACCCGTTGCAGCCGTTACGTTCGCCGCACTATACGTCACCTTCACCTGAAACATTGGATTCCAAAGAAAATCAGAATTATCATCCATGCCATCCGTCCAAGTTTTCGTATTCCAAGCTTGGATTGACTGAACATCTACATCCAAATTCCCCGCCATCCGCAACAACCGAGCCGTCGCAGCAGGATTCACATTATTAAATCTAATATCGACACGTTTCGCATTCGCAAATTGGAATTTTGAAGTCCCACGCAGATAAACCAGGTTTTTAGCTCCCGTCCCATCTGAACTAACATCAAACACGCCATCTTTGCCAATCAAAATCGTACCAGTTCCTGTACTAAAAACATCCTGCGTAGAAGTCCCAGTATCCGTCGCTTCCAGCTTGAACTCCGTATTATCACTGACATTTAGGACTCCCGCACCATAAATATAAAACGGGCTACCATAATACATCGCGCCACGAGCCTTGATGTCCACTTTCGCATTGTTAGAAACACTAAATGTACCAGCGTTCATCCAGATCCCGCCAACCGCCGTTTTCCCAGCTGCAGGAACCTCATTATCCATCTTCAGCGTCGCGCCATTACGTACATTGATATTTCCGTAACTAGTGATTCCTGAAACCGCACCATCCGCAACTGTAGAATTCGTTCCCGACGTATAAATATCCAAAACCGAGTTCTCTGCAATATCTACTGTTCCACCCGTATAAATATACATCGCGCCACTCGATTCATTCGTTACTTTCACATCCGCGCCCTCTAATATATTCATATCACCGACCGCAAACGTCGTCTGATTCGCAAGCGTCGTATAGCTCACACCATCAAAAGGACTCACATAACTATTCGTCTGCGCAAAAGATGACTTCCCAGAAATTTTAGTCGTGGTCGCTGGAGCATGAATCGCTTGAGAGCCGCGATAGTTCACATTATTATAAACAATCGTATTCGTAGCATTCGTTCCACCAGCTGAATTATCCGTATAAAACCCATAATAATTTTTCCCATACGTATTCAGATCATTAAACGTTACCACTTTTGGCAAAGAATATGTGTCTGTCGGTGCATAAGACTGGTTTCTAAAATCAATCGTATGCCCATTCCCATTTATCGTAAACGGACGTTCTGGCATCCTTTGATAGTAAGCACCCGTATTGGTCGGACTCGCATCTGCCGCAGAAAACGCCGCATAATTAATATCCGCTAAAACGTTAATTGTCGCGATATCCTTATTCATCATCGCATTATGAAACTCCGTCAGCGTGCTCACATTCGCCACACTTGGGTCCTCAGCATCCGCAAAAGTCACTATTTCTTCTGCAATTCTTGGCGCTACTTTTGGAATTACCGACGCCACAGCCTCTTCTTCCTCTACTTTCGGCGTCACCGCTTCCACCTGTTCTGGCTCAACAGCAACCGTCACAACGCCCGACTCCACTTCATTACCCTCTGCATCATATCTCACCGCCTGCATCGCATAACTCTGCGCCTTTTCAGCCGTCAAAAGTAAGTCATAGACATGCTCCGTCGCTTCACTATTCCAAGTCACCTGAGCTATCCCAGACTCCTCATCAAAATCAAGCGTCGCCGCATTTTTCGCAGCATTATGCTCCTGCGTCGCCACAACATCCAAAACCATCCCAACCGGAATCGCAATAGAAACAGTATTCACCGCATCCTCATCACTCGGCGGATCATCCGAATAACTCAGCGCCGTATCGTCTTTTACAGTCAAACTAAACTGGCGATTCTCCGTCTGCTTCGGCTTATCCACCACAAGCGATAACCCAGTCCCAGCCGAAACCTCAGTCGAAAACCAATTACCAAGCCCCGCACTATTTATCGGTCCAATCATCGTAATCGTAAAAATCAGAAGAACAACAAATGGCATCTTCATTCTTTTTTTCATCATTCAAAACACTCCTCTCATATCTCATAAAGGCACACGTCCATACATCTAGCTACACTTCTATACTACACGCTCACTTGTTAAATAACCGCATTTTATCAAAAGTTTCTAGCTATCAGAAATAAATGATTCCACAAAAAAAGCTTACCCTGTAAACGCTAATTTACAAGATAAGCTCCCATTCTCCCAAACTACTCAATTCCCGCCAATTTATGCGTCTGAATACTCAGCGCCCACTTATTCTCGCCACGCTCCGCATTCAATTTTCCAAGTTGGCTGATCGTTTCCACCATATTAAATCCGCCATCCTCTTCACACGGCGATAAATAATACCGTTTCGCAGGAATCAGCGCCTCAATCCGCGCGCAGAACTCCTGAATATCGCCATCCACCACAATCCGAACCTCATCCGCCCGCGATAAATGACGCTTCTCATACATTTTACTGTATAACCGTTTCGGACTCGTCGCCACATAATCAATCTCCACCGGCACTTCCTTCAAGCCATTCGTCTCAACCGCCAAATAATAACCCTCCGCCTTCAAAACTTGCAAGAGCTCCTCAATCCCGCGTTGAATCGTTGGCTCACCGCCAGTTATGACAATATTTCGCGCCGTATATTTATGCACCTCATCCAAAATCTGCTGTCCCGTCATCATCTCAAACTCATTATAGTTCGTATCACACCAAGGACAATCCAAGTTACACCTGCCAAATCGAATAAAAATACTCGGCATCCCAGTATTGTAGCCCTCACCCTGCATCGTCTCAAAAATCTCTACAATTCGATACTCGCGGTTCATCATGACAGTTCACCTCTATATTCACAAAAGGAAGTCGGCGTCTCACCTAATCGAATCGCGGAAACCGGCAAATAAGGCCCTAACCAATCAAAAATCACCATCGCCATCCCCTCCGCCGTCGTGCGACAAGGTAATGCGACCGTTTTGCGATTCATCTCTTGCAGTAATTTTGCAACACGGCACTCGTTCTCATTTTCCTCAAAATAAGCAAAAGCATGATCCAATTTCGCCGTCACATGCTCCTTCACAACCCGCTTGATGTCACCGTAATCCAGCACCATCCCAGCCTTAGAACCATCCGCAATCAAGTCCCCAGCCACTTCCACCTGCAACGTATACGTATGACCATGCAGATTATGACATTTCCCGTCATGCCCATCCAACATGTGCGCCATATCGAACGTAAATTCCTTCGCAATCCGCATCATAACGCGCTCCCAGCCTTCAATGCCAAGTACTCCGTCAAGCCCTTCTCACGCAACTCACAACTCGGACACTCACCACATCCACCGTCCACGCCCATATAGCACGTATGCGTATGCTCCCGAACATAATCCAGCCGTCCCAGTTCATCCGCCAATTGCCACGTCTCCGCCTTCGTCAAATACATCAGCGGCGTCTTCACTACAAACGGATAATCCATCGCTAAATTCAGCGTCACATTCATCGATTTCACAAACACATCGCGGCAATCAGGATAACCACTAAAATCCGTTTCACATACACCAATAATAATATCCGTAATGCCCTCCCCCTTCGCATACGTCCCCGCAAGCAACAAGAACAGCGCATTACGCCCATCTACAAACGTATTCGGATACTCCTCCGATTCCCCTTGAGAAATCTCCATCGAATCATCCATCAACGCATTATTTGTCGTTTGTTTTATAACCGACGTATCAATCACCGTCTGCTTCACATTCAAATCCCGCACAATCCATTTCGCCTTCTCAAGCTCAATCACGTGCCGCTGACCATAGAAAAACGTAATAACCTCCACGTTCTCTTTCCCATAATCCTGAATCGCTTGAAACAAACAAGTCGTCGAATCTTGCCCACCAGAAAAAACCACTAACGCTTTTTTATTTGTCATTTTCATTTCCTCCTACCGATTATCCACTTTTTCAGGGTACATATCATGATTCATTAGGCGATGCATCGCAACCTCTTCAAAGCGCGAGTCAGGTTTGCCATAATTCGCATACGGATCAATCGAAATTCCACCACGTGGCGTGAATTCCCCCCATACTTCAATGTATTTTGGCCCCATAAGTTTGATCAAATCCTTCATTATGATATTGATACAATCCTCATGAAAATCGCCATGGTTTCGGAAACTAAACAAATAAAGCTTCAGTGACTTACTTTCAACCATCATTTCGCCGGGCACATAAGAAATATAAATCGTCGCAAAGTCAGGCTGCCCAGTCATTGGACAAAGACTCGTAAACTCAGGGCAATTAAATTTCACAAAATAATCATTATCGGGATGCTTATTCGGAAATGCTTCCAACACTTCCGGCGCGTAATCCATCCGATACTCCGTCCCCTGATTTCCTAAATGTGTGACACCAGCCAGTTCATCTTGGTTTCTCATATTTACTTTTCACTCCTTAGTTTTTTTACGTGGGATTATCTCGAACCACGGAAACTTAAAACTTGTGCCTACACGATATAAATCGGCGGCAAGCGTTCGCATTTGTTGTGACTGTTCGAAATGTAATGATTTACAGCCTCAATATGCCTGTGAGCATCGTGAATAGCCGGTCCTTCATTATTTTTAGAACACGGATGCGGTATGTCTTTACGGTTCTGCTACACAAGAGCAGTTTCGCATAACTTCTTACATGGTCGAGGAAACTACCCTCTCCCTGTTTTCAGTCATCATATACACTAGTATGCGCAGCTCTCCGGCTTCCACCGAATCTCCTGAATACAAACGCTTTCGCTCGATTTGTGTAAAGCAAAATTTTTCGTCCTACCCAAAAAGTAAAACCTAATTCTGCGTCACATCGTATGTAGCCACTCGTCTTAGCTTCTTTTAGAAATTAACACAGTTTTTGGGAATAGTCAAAGAAGTGTGCGCTTGGTGATGATTAGCGCACACTTCTTTGTTATACTATAGATCCTAAAAGCATACCCGCAACGACCAAAGCCAGACCCGCCGAATACGTCACCACTTGGTACAAAATCACTTTTTTCCACTTTCGCTCGGCGTGTAACTGCACACTTTCCAATTTAAACGTCGAAAAAGTCGTAAACGCCCCTAAAAATCCCGTCGTCAAAAGCAAATTCCAATCAAACGAGAGCTGCAACTGCACAACAAATCCCAACACAAATGCTCCCGCCAAATTAATAAGCAACGTCGCCATCGGAAAATCCCATTTTACACGGCTTTTTATCCAAGTTGACAGCCAATATCGCGCATTTGCACCAAAGAAAGCACCAATCGCAATGGAAATCACGTCAATCCACATCACAAATCGCCCTCCTTGACCGCTTCTCTTTTACGCACGAATCGGCGTTCACCTAGCGTAAAACCAAGCCACGCCAACAAGTTCCCACCGAGAAAACTAAGTCCTAAATATGTAACCGCCAATATCGCATCTCCCGACTCAAAAAGCCGCACCGTTTCCAAACTAAACGTCGAAAAAGTCGTATACGCGCCCAAAAATCCCGTTCCAATCGCAATTACCAAATCCGTATTCAAAATCGTCAACCGAAACAAATATGTCGTGAAAAATCCAAGCACAAAACACCCACTCAAATTCACAATCAACGTCCCCAACGGAAAATCAGCTCCCCAAAAAACACCAATCCCCATTCCAACAAAATAGCGGCACAACGCACCCACCATTCCCGCAACACCAATCATCAAAAACCGCTTCATCCGCTAGAACCACCTAGTTTCAAGTCCCCGAAATCAATCCGCTCGAGTCCATTCGCATCGAACCAATCACGAACCCGCGAATCACAAAGCGTCGCGAGCTCCCGACATCTCGGCGTTGTCATGGACGAGTTATCAAGCACAAACTGATCCAAAAATCCCGCATCAAAATGCATCTCGATCACTTTTTCCGAATCCTGTCTAAGCAACCCAAAATCATCCCGCAAAAAATTCTCCACCAGCGTCCCATTCTCAATAAAAGGCAACCCATTTACCTCCAAAAGCAATCCCGTTTCCATGTATCCCGCTAATGACGGCCAAACTTTGTCACCGCTATACTTCAATGTCGTATGTATCCCATATTCCAGCGCAATATCGTAAAACGCCCGATCCACGACCTCGTCACCAACCGCATGACAATCAATATGCTCTGGAAAATGACCAAGCAACTCCTTAAACCGCTCCATCTGCGCAATCGTTTCCACGCGTACCTCATCATAAACAAAATGCCCTTTTCCACTCCGATAATACGCCGAACGATGAAAAGCCCCATTTTTATCAACCATCGAAGGAATTTTAGCAGGATCAGAACACGGTTTCCCAAGCAAAAAATTCGTATGTTGCCCGATAAATAAATCAGGACACGCCGCTTTCGCCAATTTCACTGCATGTTCCGCAGCCTCCAAATTCGGCATCAACAGCGTCGAACTCACAACCCCGTTCAAATATGCCTCCATAACACCATAATTGATCCCTTTTGACATCCCGAAATCATCCGCATTAATAATTATTTTCTGCATCAAACATCGTCTCCTCCCAACATTGAAATAAGTTACACCGCACTGCTATGCTATTTCTGATATACTAACCCTGTAGAGAAGTGAAAAGATGGTGGCCGATCTAATCGAGAGGTGGTGGTGGTGGTGCTTATGCAAATAGGTACTAAAATCTGTAGAAAGGAAACGCCTGATTAATGTCTGTTGCTGAGGCACTGACACTTATGCTCGGGTTTGGTACATTTACTGTATCACTCCTTGGCCTTGTCGTCATGCTCATCAAATCAGTAAAAAAAGACAAAAAATAACCATCTAACTCACTTTTTTCGCGAAAAGGTTAGATGGTTGCAACAAAATTATGAAGCCATCATCTTTTCAACGGCTCTACTTAAGGAAGTCATGTTGACGCATGGCTTCCTTTTCTATTCCATTCTAACACACACCAAAAAGATATTCAATCCACACGAAAAAAGCTCCCCATGAACACATCCACAAGGAGCTTTTCCATTATTTCATTTGCTTGCGAATCCCGTTAAACAGTAACAGACACGCAATCCCTTGGAAAATAAAGAACGCGCCAAGTATCAAAGCTACAGTCACTGCAACAATCGCTGAACTAAACAACGAAATAATCGCAATCAAAGCACCGATAATACCGATGATCATAATGAAAATCCAGCCTTTCGAGCCTTTCACCGAGAACGCCATGATGATATTCAGAATTGCCGAAGCAAGTACCCAAATAACGAAAATTAGCACGATGAATTTTTCACCAATGTTGTTGTTAATCAGAATAATTAAACCGGCTAAGAACGATAAAGCCCCGTCCAAAAGGATCCAGTTCGAGATTTTCAAAACCTTCCGACCTTTGAAATAAGAAATAATCTCGTTCAAACCGTTTAGTAATAACACAATCCCAATTACAAATGTGAAAGCCGCAAGCGACGTACTTGGATTAAATACAAACCAAAGTCCCAGCCCAATCATAACAAGTCCCATTACTAAAATAAAATACAAATAAAATTTACGCATGATTCCATTCCTCCCCTGATAGTAATGCAAAAATATTGCTACTTAACTATACCCTAAGAATCATGCTTGAATCTAGTTTTAAGCACACTTATTTCAAAAAAATGCTTCATTCTAGTTGTAAATCGTCCAGCATTTTCTCCAATAGTGCAACATTCTCCATCAATTCTTCTCCATATTGCGTCAAAAAATACTTTTTTTGCCCTCGTTTAATGTTCGTTTTCCTATAAATAAGCTGTTTCATTTCTAGCCAATATAACGTCATATATAGCGTATTCCGCGTAATTGTAATAGCATAACCTTTGTCTAATTCCAGCGTCATAAACGAGAAACTGGGATCAGCAACAAGTTTTAAAACATATTTAATCTCATCATTTTGAGGTCCTTTGATAAGATCGCCTCCTCTGTACAAAATCTGCATCTTTTCTTGAGGTTTTCAAATCCAACACAGTATTCCATTGTACAAGTATAACAGGTTGCTTTATTTGGCATTGTGTCTATTTACCATTTTCACATCTTTTTTGTGAACATTTTCGTACGTTTTGCTATTTACTCCTATGTAACGGACTTCAAACACGTCAAAAATAGCCCCACCAATTTTCGGCAGGGCGACGTTTATGATTTATTTTGTACCTAAGAATGGACCATATGTGTTCGCAAACGCATTATTATAAGAAACCCCGGCGCTACTTTTACCAGCATCCCAATTCGCAGACCACGTCATGATACCTTTAAGCGGAGTTCCCGCAGTTTTCAACATATTGAAAGCATCGAAAACATTTTGCGGATTAATCACATATCCCGTTGCCGCCGCATCATTATTCGTTGGTAAACCAATAACTAGCTTATCAGCCGGAATTTGTAGATAACCACGCGTACCGTGAATTAACGAATCCGCCATGTAATAAATGAACTCTTTTTTCAGCGTATCGTTGTTTTGCGCAATCCATTGGTTCGTTTCGTCAACCCAGACACCATCGCCACCTTGGTTATAAAATTGAGGCGCGATATAGTCATAGTAACCAGTTAGCGACGTAATGTAGCTTTGATACGCAGCACCCGGTTTCAAATATGGGAATTCCGGCGCCATCGTAATTAGGAAGTTCTTACCTTCCGCAGCGTAATGATTTTTCACAATTTTAAGCGCCGCAGGAATCACCGTTTGGTTGTTCCCAGCCGTAATCGCCGTTTGCTCCAAATCAATATCTAAACCGTCAAAACCATATGTCTCTACTTGGCGAATAATTTCATTGGCGAACGCTTGCTCATCGCCGGTTTGCAGTTGAACATGCCCATCCGCACCACCAAGCGCAAGAAGCACGCTACGTCCTTGTTTATTTAAAGCCCCAACTTGTGCGCGGAACTCACTATCCGTTAACCCGACCGGTTTGAACGTTGGAATCCGGTTCACGCCATCGCCCTTCATGAAGGAGACCGGAACGACATTATACGCCGCGTTTACATCTTTTAGCGCAATATCAGCCGAAGTACCTTGCTTATAACCATCTCTGCCCGTGGATTTCCAGCTATGCCAATAACCGACTAGAACCTGTTTCCCTTGAATGCTAGGCATTGGTGTTGCATCATCGACCGCCGCATGAGCCTGTGTTCCTCCCGTTAAAGAAACCCCAACTGCAACCGCCGCTGTCAAAACTCCGCCTGCTACCCATTTTTTCGTGTTCTTCCAATCTACCATTAGTAAATCCCCCTCATTGTTTACGCTCTCATTCAAGCGTTTTTACTTCTTGTCAATAGCTCTGACACTAAGCAAGTACCCGAGCTCTTTAAAAGTAAAACCTCGGAAATAATTGGTTCAAAATGTAAAGGGTCTATACCAATTTGATAGATTCGATTGATTTGTCAACGCTTTCAAGACCGACCGCTTTGTTTAGATTTTAACAAAAATAAAATTGGGCTATTTTTCGTATATCATAAAAGTCATCTAGTAATAGACACAACTTCTCCATCAAAAAAAGCAGAATCCGTCCAAAATTCCCGCGTTCATGCCTATTATATATGCTAATATTAGCACTAGGTTTCATGGAATTCATTATTTCGCTATGTTTTTGTCTATCATCATTTTCATATAAAAAAGGAGATTACAATAATGAATAAAAAAACGACATTAAAAAGAGTTGGGGTTGCATTAGTTGCAACAGCATTTTTAGGTGGGGTATACGTAACATCTTCACCAGGTGAGGCACAAGCAAGCACAACACTAGCAAGCACAAATAGCATTCTTCAAGTTAATCCTTTATTTACTGGAGTTAAAACTATTACTGGTACAGGCGTTCCTGGTCACTACATTAACATCACGAACTTGTCTACAAAAGCCGTGTTAACTACTGGTGATGATTTAAAAGTATCTGCTAACGGAACTTTCAGCTTCACACTACCAAGTGCTCTTACAGCTAATCAAGTTTTTACAATAAGCGATTCATTAGACTTAAAAGGTACAGTTGCTAATTATACCGTTCAAGGTAGTGGCTTCAATGTTAATCCTTTAGTTTCAGGCGCTACTACAATTACTGGTACAGGTATTCCTGGTCATTACCTAAACATCGACAACCTTTCAACACACGTTGTTCTAGCTACTGGGAATACAGTACGTATCGCTGCTGATGGAACTTTCAGCTTCACATTACCAGCAGGAAGTGCTCTTAAAACAGGACAACAAATTTCTATCGCCGATTCACAAAATCTAAGAGGTACTACTATTTTTACAGTTCAAAGTGGCGACCTTAGTGTAAATCCTATAAGCGCTGGCGATGTTCGTATTACTGGTACAGGTATCCCTGGTCATTACCTAAACATCGGGAACCTTTCAACACAGACAGTTCTAGCTACTGGGAATGCATTGCGCATTGCTGCTGACGGAACTTTCAGCTTCATAGTACCTGCTGGAAACGCTCTTAAAGCAGGACAACAAATTTCTATTGCCGATACACAAAACCTAAAAGGCGTTACTACTTATACAGTAGGAAAATAAGCAACTTATATACTTGCTTTATTAGCGTTACCATAACATCGAAGGCAAATTATGTAGCTCAAATAAAGACTCCATGAAGCTAGTAATAATATTACCTCCATAACACATAGAAGAGTCGTTCATCCTGATCATGGGAAACGGCTCTTTTTATGATTTAGTTAGGCTCTAATAAAGCTCTTCTTTAGAAATAAGGACTATCTTAACAACACATCTATAAAATAGGTAGCCCATTGCAGCACCAACAGTATTACATATAAGATCATCCACATCAAACGCGCGATAATTAAAGCCCAAGATTAAGTTAATGAACTCTTGGGTCAACTCAATACTCAACGAAGATAAAAAAGCCACAAGGATAATTTTTTTGAATCTCCATTTAGGCAAAATAATCGGTAAATAGAATCCAAGTGGAAAAAATAAAATCATATTTGCAATCGGTTGATAAAAAGCCTGCAATACACCGACATAGCGCATGTCATTCACCGCATCTACCCAAGCCATGAACGGAATCAGATTATTCGATACCCCTTGATTATACTTAATCATGTCCACTATGTACTCTTTTTGCACTGGTAATGGGAACAGGACTACGCAGATGACAGCCATGATGTATAGGGCAAAGATCGAGATCACAATAAGCTCTCTATTTGTTTTCTTGTCCACCAATTTCTTATACATAATTAGGATCGTTGCGAATATAATGACCATAATCAATAACGGAAAAATAAATTTCAACATAGACTTAGTAGCTAAAACTAGCTTTTCCTTTTATATATTTGCCGTTTTGGGTCTTCCAGAATTCTGCACAATAAGATTTGCCTTTTGCCACTGTGTAGGAGAATTTCTTATTGCCTGTTGGTGAGAAATACGTTCCACCTTTATAAATATCATTCAATATTACTCGATGTTTAAATAATTTCACACTGAACGAATTGTCTTTCCCCCAATTATTCACACTAACACTTCCCGACAAGGTAGCTTTTGTTGCAGTCATCTTACCACTAACGGGAACCATATGCTTGAAATCATACGATACGTTATTAATCGCAGCATAAGCAGTTAGCGGAATAAGTAAACCTAGAGAAAATACAAAAGCTACAGCACAATACTTCATTTTTTTCGCCACAAAAAACCAACTCCTTTTTAATATATTCAAACAATGACACACAAAAAGAGTTGAATCAGTCGTTAAAAATTAACTCCTCTTTCTAAAGTGCTTAAAACCGATTATTTTCTCTACTCACTACTGGTTAAAAACATATAAAAAGCCGTTTTCCATCCTAGCAAAAGCTAACATGGAAAACGGCTCCTTCTATATTATTACAATTCTTTCCCGTTCGTCTCAATCACTTTCTTATACCAATAATAACTATCTTTCGGAATCCGCGTCATTGGTGCATCATCAGAAATATCACGATCGACATAAACAAAACCATAACGTTTTTGATAGCCATTCAGCCAGCTCAGAAGATCCGTGAACGACCATGTGCAATAGCCGAGCATATCAACACCATCATCGATTGCCGCTTGTATAGCGCCCACATGCGAGCTCAAATAGTCAATCCGATACGCATCATGAACCTCGCCATCCTCCAACTTATCAAACGCACCCAAACCATTTTCCGTAATCAAAATCGGTAATTGGTAACGGCTATTAATCCGACGAAGCGCGATGTGAAGCCCATCAGGATCAATCGTCCAATCCCAGTCCGTGGTTTTCACGTAAGGGTTCTTCACTTTCTTATACAAGCCAGGAATCCCAGTTTCCTCCGCCGTTCCTTTTTTACCGGTCGTGTTAAACGTATTGCTTTGACCAACGCCATCTAACGGATTATGAGCCGCCGTCGCAGATTGATAGTAGTTCAAGCCCATGAAATCAGGTTTCGCGGACGCAAGCAATTCCATATCGCCAGGCTCAATCGTTGGTGCCAAATCGTTCTCTTCCAAGTAACGCCAAACCGCCTTCGGATAAACGCCCCACGCATACATATCCATCCAGAAATAGCCGTTCAAATCTTCCGCATTCTCCGCAGCGAGCACGTTTTTCGGGTCCGTATCAACCGGATAATACGGCGTGTACGCAAAACTCGGCCCAATTTTGCCATCCTTCACGATTTCATGGAACGCATTGATAACACTAGCATTCGCCAAGTTCGCAATATGATTCACCTGATACATCCGCTTATCGTCCGTCACTTTCGGTGGATGAAGCGCCATCGAATAACCAAGCGACACAAAAATATTCTGCTCGTTCAAGGAAACCCAATACTTCACACGATCACCGTAACGCTTAAACAACGCCACCGAATAATTCGTGAAATCCTCCACCACTTGGCGCGATTCCCAGCCACCATACTCGTCCATCAACGCCTGCGGAATATCCCAATGATACAGCGTCACAAGCGGCTCAATATCGTACTTCAACAACTCATCGATAAGATCATCGTAGAACTTCAAGCCAGCCTCGTTCACCTCACCCTTACCAGTCGGGAAAATACGACTCCAAGCAATCGAAAAACGGTACGCCTTCAAGCCAGCATCCGCCATCAACTTCACGTCTTCCTTATAACGATGATAATGATCCACCGCCACATCACCATTCGTGCCCTCATATGTCGTCCCAGGAATCTTCACAAAATTGTCCCAAACAGAAGGCCCTTTGCCATCCGCGTCCCACGCACCCTCAATTTGATACGCCGCCGAGGCAGAACCCCATAAAAAATCTTTCGGAAAATCGGTATGCTTTTTGTGCTCCATTATTAAAACCTCCATTTAGGTAAAATCTACTCTTCTTCATTTTAAAGTATATTCTTTTAAATTGGTAGTGAAAGGTCAATATTTCCCGGGAAATAATCAAAAACCCGCGCAGATTTGCAAACGGGTTTCCTCTCATTATGCTTTCACATCATCATATTTCTCAGGTTTACGATCAAACTCAGCTTTTGCAAATGGGCATGTTGGCGCAATTTTCTTGCCTTCTGCACGCATCGTCTCTGCTACTTTCTCCACTAACTCTGATGCAATCCCTTGACCACGAAGACTCTCATCAACAAACGTATGATCCAAAATTACAAGCGAATCCCCACTCGGAACCCACGTTACTTCCGCAATCAATTTTCCGTTCGTATCTTCCTTGAAAAAACGATTTTCACCTTTAACAAATTCCATCATCATAACCTCCTACTTTACTCGATACTTCAGAGCACCACTTGGACAGCGATGTATGACTTCTTGAACCTTTTCAGGCGTTGCGTTATCAGGAACTATCCACGGTTTACGACTCGTATCAAACACAGCTGGGTCACCTTTCACACATTCCGCTGCATGTTCACAAATCGCCGTATTAAAATAAACATCGATCTTCTCGCCTCGGTACTCACGATAACCCTTCTCTATCCAATCACTCATCAGCCGCACCTATCCTTCTAAAACAAATTTATTGATCGCATGCGCAACGCCACTTTCTTCATTGGAAAGCGTAATAAAATCAGCCATCGCTTTAATTTTATCAATCGCATTTTCCATTGCAACGCCAACACCTGCGTACTCAATCATCGTTGAATCGTTCTCTTGATCACCGATACACATGACTTCACTCTGCTTAATTCCAAGCTTCTGCGCTAAACCATGAACCGCATTTCCTTTGCTCGCCTCAGGATTCAAAACCTCCAAGAAGAATGGCGAACTCCGAACCAAGTTATACTTTTCGCCAAAACTCGCTGGAATTTTCGCAATAGCTGGTGCTAAAATTTCTTCCTCATCAATAAACATCGCCTTAGAAACCATAATATCCTCGGCAACCTCATTCATCGGCGTGTAAAACAGCGGTGTATTTGTCAAATAAGACTCATAAACCGTGTACTTGCCAACATCACGATTTGGCGTATACAGATTGCTCATATCATTGAAATGCATATGCAAACCAAGCTCGCGGCTCATTTCATAAATATCCATAATATTCGCATGAGTAAGCGTCAAATGTGAGATGACCTCTTTTGTAAATGTATCTTGCACCATCGCACCGTTGAACGTAATCACGTAGTCACCTTCACGCTTCAACTCCAAGTCCGACAAATACTGCTGCACACCAGTAATTGGGCGCCCTGTACACAAGACAATTTTGACACCTTGGGCCTTCGCTTTATGAATCGCGGCGTGGACCTCAGGCGTGATTTCATGCTTATCGTTGAGTAATGTTCCATCTATATCGATCGCTACTAATTTTATCATCCTCTAAACTCCTTCAACTATACCCTCAAGATGAGCGGTATCATTTGCCGTAACTACCCGGAACTCGCCGTTTTCGTATTCCACAACCGTGACACTCGTGTTCAAAATATGCGGTGTTTCCGTACGATGCGTCTGTAAATCTGCTCCCTGCAAAGCAACGAATATCAATACTCGCAAAGCCATTCCGTGTGAAACAACCAAAATATTGCCCTCCGGTTGCTCCTCCAAAATCTGCTCCACTGCTTGTTTTGTGCGCTCCTTCACTTGGTAGTAAGTCTCGCCCTTGCTCACATTCGCCTCATACTTTGCCGGATTATCCAGCATCATCGCGTACTCTTCCCCATAATTCTCCGTAATATCAACAAAACGCTCGCCTTCCCAAATTCCAAAACTCATTTCGCGAAGACCATCAAGCGTCTTAACATCTATATCTCGATCACCAATAATATAACCAGTCGTGTCTACCGTTCGCTTACTTGGGCTAGAATAAACAGCCGTAAAGTCCACATTCGCGAGTGCTTCACCAGTTGCAATCGCACCATTAACGCCTTCTTCAATCAATGGTGAATCGCCCCAACCCTGCATTCTTCTAGCCAAGTTCCATTCCGTTTTACCATGACGTACAAAATAAAAAGTGCGTTTACCCAAAATATTGCCTCCTCCAAATTAACTCTCCTCTAAAATTGTACCACTGTTTCACGGAAAATTAAATGAAGTTTCGCACTTTTAACCAATTTTCACATAGTTCCGGCCAAATTCTCGCCTCCTGATTATCCCGCGCCATTCCAAGTCCATGCCTACCTTGCTCAAACGTATGAACCGAGTGTGGAACATTATGCCTTCTAAGCGCCGCCGCAAAAATAAAACTATTGTCCACTGGCACCATCTGATCCTCTTCTGTATGCCATAGAAAAGTTGGTGGTGTGTGATTCGTCACATGTAACTCATTCGAAAGCTCCAAAATTTGCTGCTTCGTCGGCGTTTCTCCTAACAAATTATACAAACTTCCTTTATGCGTCTGCGCTCGCATCGTGATAACCGGATACGCCAATATCAACACATCGGGACGCGTACTATATTGATGCATCGGATCTTCCGCATCCGGTTGTCCATCCTCCACATGCGTCGCCAAAGTCGAAGCCAAATGCCCACCAGCCGAGAAACCGATGGCGCCAATCCGATTCGGATCAACGCCCCATTCCTCTGCCCGATGCCGCACCATTCGTATCGCCCATTTCGCATCCTCCAAAGGAACAGGATGTTTATGCGGCGCAACCCGATAATTCACGATAAACGCTGCAATACCAATACTATTCAACCATTCCACTACAGGCTTCCCCTCACGCTCCGTCCGATTTCCATAACCACCGCCCTGAAAAATCAACATTGCTGGAACATCATGCTTACTAGATACTAAAAATCGCTCTAAATTAGGACAGTCCTTGTTGGCTATGCCTTCATACCTGTTTTCCATCATAATTGTTTTCACCGCCTATTATTATGCTACCCCTATCATAATAGATACCGCTGTCTTTTACCATTATTATTTATCACTATCAAGCTCTGTCAAATGTGCCTCGATATCTGCCCGGCGCTCTTCCAATGCGGGTGGGAGCTCTACATATGTGCCATGCTCCTTCGCAAAATCCGTCTTAAAGCCCGGTCCATCCGTCGCAAGCTCAATCAAAATACCATTTTCCTCCCTAAAATAGAACGAGTGGAAATAATGACGATCCACAAAACCAGAATTCGGATATCCTAAATCTTGAATATACGTAATCCAATCACGCAATTCTGCATCGTCAGCCACACGGAACGCCACATGATGCACACTACCAATTCCCTCCACCGCATGCGGATCCTTGAAATTAGCCTCCAACTGAACCTCCGCGCCAGATCCGCCTTCACCAACTTGAAATACAGTAACTAAACGCTCATCATCCTCATACGCACCAACCCGGTGGAACCCTAGAATCTTCGTCAACACACGATCCGTCTTCTCTTTTTTCAGCGTCGAAAATAATACTGGACCCAATCCGATAATTGCGTGTTCTACTGGAACCGGACTATCCACCCATGGATTCCCTCCAGCAACGCCCTTATCACGCTGATCCGAAATGAGCTGAATCGAAAGTCCATCCACATCTTCAAAATCCAAAACCTTCCGATCAAACTGCTCATAAACACCCTCATGTTTCACGTGAAACATTGTTAATCGCTCTTCCCAATAAGCCAGCGCCGCATCATTTGGCACTCGTAGCCCCATTCGCGCAATCGAATTATATCCCTTACTTCCCCGATTCGCCCGCGGAATTTCAAAAAAAGTAACCGTTGTGCCAGGGGTTCCAATCTCATCCGCATAATATAAATGATATGTGTACGGATCATCCTGATTCACCGTTTTCTTCACTAATCGTAACCCCAAAACCTTCGTATAAAAATCAAAATTAGCTCGTGCATTCTCCGTGATAATCGAAATATGATGTATGCCTCTTAATTCCATTTCGCCACTCCTCACTAATCATCTAATTTTTTTAATAAACTCAGCAACTGTTTCTGCTCATCCCGTGTTAACTTACCAAATTGTTCTTGCTGAAAAGCCTCTTGCGCTGGTACATTTTCCAAATAGCACGCCTTACCCAGCTCCGTCAAAGCAATGTATTTTTCCTTACCCTGCTTTCGCCTACAAATTAAACCCTGCTCTTCCAACTTCACGAGCAATTGCGTAATATTTCCTTTTGTCACTACAAGCCGGTCCGCAAGCGATTTCTGTGTACTTTCACCCTCCAAACCAATTTGAGCAATCACGTCAAACTGTGCCATCGAGAGATTCGCTTTTTTGAGATTTTGGTTGGTTAACTTAATATTGCGGTTATAAAACCTGCTAAGCCTGAACCAGAGTAATACGCCTAATCGTTGCTCTTTTTTCACCAAGGGAATCCCCTCCTCATCATTAGTTTAGTCCTAAACTATAGAAAAAGCAACTATTTAACCCCGATCCACGATTTCCTCCAAATATGTAACAACAGCCTCCGCACGCTTTGCATCCCAAACCCCGCACATAGCCCCATACCACATGCCATCCAGCGCCACACTGAGTAAATCTGCCTGCACGACGCCAATCTCTGGTGCCATTTTCTCCAGTTCGCGATTATACACATCTCGCCAAACCGCCGTCGCCTCATCATTCGAAACGAGAACCTCCATCGAAGCCGCGTGAACCTTAATCAACTCAGAATCATTTAGTTGACGCAAATTCCCCTTCAAAAAAGCATGTACGTGACGCAAAGCATCATTTTCAGGAATTTTGTCGAACTCTTCCGCGATGGTTTGTTCATACTCACCAACTGTGAAATACGTCAACGCCATCATTAAATCCTGTTTATTTTTAAAATGATAAAAGATGGCAGGTTTTGTGATTCCGACTTTTTCAGCGATTTTAGCCAAACTTAGCTGATGTATACCATCTTCCTGAATTACCTGTATTGCTGCATCAATTAGTTCCTGTCTCTTCATTCCAAACCCTGCTTTCCATTGCGCTGTTATGTTCAATGTAACGCAAACGCAACCATTAATCAAGACAAAAAAGAGATCAGCCTCAAAACAAGCCAACCTCTTTTCCGATTTTAAGCTAAATCTTCACCATTCGTCTCAATTACTTTCTTATACCAGAAGAACGAATCCTTACGCGATCTATCAAGCGTCCCATTTCCATCATCATCTTGGTCCACATAAATGAAACCGTAACGCTTGGACATTTCACTCGTAGATGCACTAATAAGGTCAATTGGTCCCCAACTCGTGTAACCAATTAAATCAACGCCGTCCGCAATCGCTTCTGCCATCTGCTCGATATGTTGGCGCAAGTAATCAATACGGTATGGATCGTGAATCGCGCCATCCGCCTCAACCGTATCATACGCACCCAAGCCATTTTCCACGATGAAAAGTGGCACCCTATAGCGATCGTATAATCCGTTCAACGCCACACGCAAGCCCTTAGGATCAATTTGCCAGCCCCAATCCGAGCTTTCCAAGTATTCATTTTTCACGCCGCCCATGAAATTTCCACCCGTTTGATCGCGGTTTGGATCTGCCGAAACGGACAATGTCATGTAATAACTAAACGACAAGTAGTCCACAGGATAATTTTTCAAAAGCTCCAAATCGCCATCTTCCATTTTGATCGTGATGTCATTTTCCGCGAAATAGCGCTTGATAAAACCAGGATAGTAACCGCCAACTTGAACATCCGTGAAAAATAGATTCATTTGATTTTGGTGCTGAGCAAGCAAGATATCATCCGGATTATTCGTCGCAGGATACGTTTCCATCCGTGCCAACATACAACCAATTTCGAAATTTGGATTAATCTCATGACCTAATTTGATAACCTTCGAACTCGCAACAAATTGATGGTGCGCCGCTTGGTAAGATACTTCCAACGGGTTGCGCACGCGATCCACGACCACGCCACCACCAGTGTACGGGCTGATCGCGATAATATTAATCTCGTTGAAAGTCAGCCAATACTTCACTTTATCCTTGTAACGCGTCATCACCGTCTCCGCATAACGCACATAATGATCGATAACCTCGCGGCTCGCCCAACCATTATATTTCTGCGTCAAACCAAGCGGCGTCTCGTAATGCGATAACGTCACAAGTGGCTCAATACCATACTTCACCAACTCATCAATCACATTATCGTAAAATTTCAAACCAGCCTCATTCGGCGTTAAATCATCACCATTCGGGAAAATTCGCGCCCAATTAAACGACAACCGGAACGTCTTGAATCCCATTTCCGCAAACAACGCAATATCCTCTTTATAACGATGGTAAAAATCGACCCCATCACGCTTTGGAAAACGAGCTTTCGATTTCCCCGCCAAAATCTCCTCAATCTCAGCCGAACTCACGTCCAGCGCATGCCCATTTCCACGCTCATCTTTCGGAACAAATTTCACCATATCAGCCGTTGAAAGACCCTTGCCATCTAAGTCAAAGCCACCTTCAACTTGGTTCGCAGCTGTTGCGCCACCCCATAAAAATCCATCTGGAAATTGCTTTTTGATCTCTGTCATTTGTTTATTCGCTCCTCTCGGTCTTGTTTACATTTTGAGTATACTTCATGTAATGCATTACAGAGCAAGAAAAAAGTGCAGAGAATTTTAAAGGAACAATATCCTACTAGAATAATGACCCTTTACAAAATAGTCATATTGCTTTAAGAGTCACTATCCCCTTGTGACCTCTTCCTCCACGCTTTTATTAAGCCTGCCGTAGTCAACTAAATTTCTGTTAGTTTCTAATATAAAATCTCCAATTAAATCAAACGGAACATTCCTAGTCTTGCCAAAGGAATCGTAGTAAGCGATAAATAAATTAATGATTTGGGCTTCCTTGTATTTCATGTTATCAGGAGTTGGTATTATTGTAGTACCAATTATATTCTCAAGCATACTGAATAAATCATGTCCATGGCACATATATTTGTCTTCTACATCCTCAAATTCAAAAATTTTCTTTTTCAATATATCTATTTTTTCGGGCGTTAGCTTCCAACTCCCTTGTAAAGACCTCAGAATTTCATCTATATCCCTAGGTGTTAAATTTTTCTTATTGTAAAATTTATCAATTTTTATTTTATTGCAAGAATTACTATCACCTAATATTTCTTGCTCATTCGCAATCCTTAGAAAACCCTTTATTCTTATTACCTCACTAATTTTTTTACGTAGCTCATCAATATTCTGATCAGTAAACCTTCGTGATGATATTACATTTATTACTTTTAATAAAATATCAGAATTAAATATTACAGTCTCCAAACTATGAGCAGAATAAAAATATATATTCCCCATATCATTAGCGTCACATGGAGATTCAGAAAATAAATCATAGTCTAAGTCTACTATTCCAAAAGACTTGTGAGAATGTTTGTTTAACTCTTCAATTGCCTGTATTACCGTCTTCTTATTACTGTTAAAAGCAGATTTAATCCTATCTGCTCCAATTAAAACGAAGTCTTCCTCATTTCCTTGCAATACAGCTTCCCAAAAAGATACATCTGTTTTCCCTTCTAAAATAATATATTTCTTTTTTGACATAATTATCTCGCCTACAACCTCTTCTATCGTATTCTCTATAGAGTATGTCATTTGTCGATTGCTCCTAAATCTAACACATCCTCCCAATAGTTATTCACTATTTGTGCAGAATGTGTTGCTATGATAACCTTGACATTGTCCCTACCATTTAATATTTTATTTAAATCTTCAATATAGTCTCTTTGCCAAGAAACATGTATTGAAATTTCCGGTTCATCTATAAGAATAACATCTCCATTGCTTACTTCAAAAATTAATGAATATAATTGTATAAATTCATGTTGTTCACCGGAAGATAATTTTTCAAAAGGAATTGTATTATTTTTACTTTTATTTTCTATATAAAAACCTTCTTTGTAGTTGGTCCGGCATACTTTCCCACTTGAAGCAATTTTTTTATTGAAAAGTTCCAAAATCATTTCAATTTTATCGGAAAACGGCAATAAAAAATCCATTTTTTTCTTCATTGTCTTAAAATACTTTTCCAATACTATTAAAGTTTGCTGATTCATTTTATCAAATTCATTGTGCAGATAACTTTCGTCTTTATCCTCGTTGATGTCAAACAAACCAGTTTTTATCAGTTTTTCTCTCGACGCCCCAATAATATCGGATAATTCCTCTATAATTTCAAAGTCCAAGTTAGATGCCTTATCACCATTTAAGACTCTGACAATTTCTAGCGGAAATTGTTGATCTAATTTTCTGGAATATTCAGCGTAGTCTGTTGTATACCTACTTATTTTCTTTTTTATATCATTTAAACAGTATTCCACAGATGTAGCTTGGTATAAATCACTTCCCATTTCCCCTCTCAATATTTGCTTATCCTGGAGTCTATCAGTAAAGATTGTTGTAACATTAAGATTTTCCAGAAAAGTAAGTACTGCCTCTGGAATTGAAAAAAAATTGTTCGGTAAGTAGTTAGCATACTTTTCTATTAATAGATACTTATCTTCAGTTGTGAAAACCTCTTTTGTTTCGATGTCATAAACATAATCTCTAGATCTAGATAAACGTGGTATCTGCCTTGCAAAATAACTTAGATGAGGCAACTCATTTTCCTCTAAAATACCGACCTCAATATCGTTAATACAATATTTTATATTAACAATGGCTTCCGACTGCTCGTTTGTAAAAATTGTTTTTTCTATCGACAAATTTCCTTTATTTGTGCGTATTAGTATTTTTTCAAATTCAAATTCGTATAAATCAATGTGTCTCTTCGACAAAACCGCATTAACTATCTTAAAAAAAGTCGTTTTTCCTGATCCGTTAGGTCCAATAATTATACGAATTTTATTACTTAAGTCTACATCGTAATCAAACTCTCCAAAAATTTTCTTCACACTTATAAAAGTAATCATTTTCATTCTCCTTCAATAAAATATTCACATCAAAATATGGAAATACGGTATCTATTCAATTATTCCTGTCAAAGCTGTTATCACAAGAATATGCTCTCTAAGCTTCACCTTTTGCAAATTCTCAACTTTGTCACTCCCTCCAAGAGCTAGCAACGGAACATAGCCAAAACATTCATCATAAGCTGGTTCTCCTAGATTTTTCACTGCCTCTTGATATATAGAGTAATCTAAATACTTCTCTTTAAAATAATCACTTTCTAAATCAGAAAAGAAAAATTCAAATCCTGCCGATACTCCTTCAAAAACTCCCATTCTATAATTTAGCTTTCTTAAATATCTATTTTCCTCCCATGTAATAATATCTCCCATACTCGTCGCAAAAATGGGAATAGATACATCGCTTCTAAAATAGCTTTCCTCTAAAATATCTTGAAAATCATCCGGATTTATTATCTTAAGATACCCGCTTAAAAGACTACCTGTTCCATAATCTCGCCAAACACTCCATAGTTCATCCGGTATTTTACCACTATATTTCTGACAAACCTCTTCCGCCATTTTATTTACGTGGATAAAGTCATTCATACTTTATTCAATTGTTCCTACTAGTGCTGAAATCAAAAGAATATGCTCTTTTAACTTCACTTTTTGCAGGTTCTCCACTTTTTCTGAGCCACCTAAAGCTAAAAGTGGAACGTAACCAAAGCATTCGTCATAAGCCGGTGTTCCCAGTTTTTTAACTGCTTCTTGGTATGGTTTCCACATAAGATCTTCTATCCTAAACTCCTCGTCCGCAGTGTCTTCGAAAAAGAACTCAAAAGAGAAAAAAATAGTTTTTACTATGCCATATCGGTAATTAATCATTCGTACATAGCCGTCCGACCATATTATTAAGTCTCCCATACCAGTAGTGAACAGGACAATACTATCTGTATATCTTTCACTCGTGCTCTCTAGAATTTCTTTATATTCTAGTGGATTTACTGATTTAAAATAACCTTCCATAAAAGTTCCAAATCCATACTTCTTCCAAAAATAAATCATTTCTTCTGGCAGTTTAGTACAGTACTCTTCCAAAATATCTTCAGAAACTTTTTCAACCAATTTAAAATCTTCTAATACACTCATGACTTACCTCCTAATGTTTCAAACTAACATTTAAATAAATATCCTTCCACTGTTCTTTCGGTACTTGGCGTATCATTTGGTTTATTTGTTCATCAACAACGTCTATTCTGTACTTCCACTGGCTTCCTATTGATGAATTAACCCGCCTATCTCCAAGTCCACCTATGTTCAAAGGATTCCCTCCAGCAATTTGGTCTGGATTATGCAATGCTGCTTGTGTATCCATCCAATTCTTTGCTTGCTTTCTAGCCTCTGTCAGCGATATTCCACTTTTTCTTAATTCATTAACTTTTTGAGTAAAGCTTTCTTCTCGGGCAGCCTGTTGTGCAACATTTCCTTCTAAAGCTCTACCCTGTGCCAAATACTTCTCCCGATTCGCCAAATACTCGCTCACCGTCAACTTATTCATGCCTTTTTCTTGGTCTGCTAGTTGTCGGGCGAATTCTGCGGGTTCATGCTTTGGATTACGCTTGAAGGTGACTTCAATTTTATCTAATTTCATGAGTTTGGCTATTTTCGTGACTTTACTCGCGCTTTCCGCTTGTTTAATCTCACCAACGCCTTCAAATAGAAACTTAAATTCATCCGTTCGCGTGGATGCTTTGATTGCTTTTGCCGCTTTTCCTAGTTTCCCGAATGGAACGAAAGTCAATGCCGTGAATGCTACTGCCTCATTTTGCTCAAAGGGAGTCAGCTTCTCTTGTGTTATTGGGTCAAGTCCTGTTTTCCAGCGGTAGATATCAAAAATTGGCGCTACCATGTCAATGAGGAAAATCGCGTTTTTCATCCCTGCCAACACATGCGCTTGTTGCCATTTCGCATTGTCATAGGTTGCTTTCCCATCCAACTTCCCGTCTTTCGTGACAAACCCAGCCACATTGCCTTCTGGTATCACGGGTAGTGGAGCATCTTCTGCCGCTTTGATAAGTCTTGCGGTCTCATTATCTTTTGCTAATTTCGCCATCGCTTCTTCTCGCGCCGTCCATTGTTTCTGCAACGCCGAACGCCACGCCATATTCAAGCCCATCATATGAAAAGTTCCAGTTTTGGGTTGGAAGGCTTTATCACTATCGATTTCCGCCAATCCGCGAACAATATTCGCCATCAAATCCATCGCACGATCAAACGAGGTCGCCGTCTCCGCATCAAATCGATACAAAGCCTCTAACTTCTCCTGCAATTTCCGCTTCAAATCCACAAAGATTGGCGTGATTAGCGCCATGCCAACCACATTATTGCTCAACTTTTCGATATCTTGAATCTGCCCATCCAATTGCCGAATCTGATTCCGAATTTCATCTTCTATCACATCCGTTGTCGCGACATCCGCTTGGAATTTTTGCGGAAATGCTTGATTTTGCCGTATCAATTCCTCACACAAACAAATCATACCTTGCGCCAGTGGTCGATACGTCGCCGCAAAATACTGTTTCGCGCTGTCATACGTTTTCCCTTGCAACTCTCGGTCAAACGCGAACTCATTCACCACCCGCATCAAGCCTTCCATTGCCTCTATCATATCATGATACGACGCCACCATGCTCTCCGATTGCGCCTCGATTTCACCCAAAAAGACATTCAAACTCATACCTGCTCACCGCCAAACTCCACTTTTCGACGAGCCGCATAATAGTCCGATTCCTTGTCCATCAACGCACGCTTTTCACGTTCCATCCTGACCTGCTCTTCCTCCATGCCATCCACCACATGAAAATGTTGCCGCTGATAGTCATGACGCTGCGTATCCAAAAATACCGCCATTTCTCGGTCTCGATGCCATGTACTACCAAGCTCATGAAACAGCCGATTGTTTCGATTATGTACATAGTCCACTTCATCCAACAACTGCTTCTGCCTACGAATCTCCCGTTCCTTCGCATACTGGTCATCCGCGACATGCCGCAACCGCTGATTCCAACGATCTATTTCTCTGTCCTTATCATTCATCTGCCATCCCTCATTTCCCGATACGTGGGGCTGTGCCCGAAAAATCAAGCCCGTTCCCAACTTCGCGATCGACCCGTTCAAACTCCTGCGCGACCGAACGAATATGCGCCACGTCCCGCCCAAAACTCTTACCCAATTGCATCATCCATTGCTTGGCTTTATCCGAGCTCCGTTTGGCATCATGACTCACCTTCACACTCGTCCGATTCGCCAATTGCACCTGCTTCGAACCCGATTGCCGCATCGCATCCGTCGCGTGTCCCATCGAAGTCGCCACCTGATTTGCCCGTCCAAGATTACTTTTTATTTGGCTCATGTAACCCCTCCCATATCTGTATTCTTCTATTATATGCAATATTTTCCCGCTTGTACAGCCACATCAAAAAGCACCCTATCTAAGACAGGATGCTCCTTTTTGAACTTCATTAAACTAAATCACTACCATTACTCTCAATCACTTTCTTATACCAATCAAATGACTTCTTCTTAGAACGATTCAAGGTACCTTTACCTTCATTATCGCGGTCAACGTAGATGAAACCGTAACGCTTCTTCATCTCGCCAGAACCAGCGCTGACAAGGTCGATACAACCCCAAGGCGTATAGCCAATCAAATCCACGCCGTCCTCGATTGCTTCGCCCATTTCGCGCACGTGTTCACGCATGTAATCAATTCGGTAATCATCGTTAATCGATCCATCAGCCTCAACCGTATCCACTGCGCCCAGACCATTTTCCACAACGAAAAGTGGTTTTTGATAACGGTCGTAAATCGCGTTCATTGTGATACGCAGACCAAGTGGATCGATTTGCCAACCCCATTCGCTCGCTTCCAAATTCGGATTACGCAATGTCGCAAAAACGTTGCCCTCGGTCTCCTTCATCACTTCAGGATCTGCACTTGTTAGACGAGAAGAATAATAACTAAACGCCACATAGTCCACCGTATGATTTTTCAGAACATCCAAATCGCCGTCTTCCATCACTAAATTAATGTTGTGCTCCTTGAAGAAACGTTTGCTATAGCTTGGGTAGTAGCCGCGCGCCTGCACATCAATGAAGAAATAACCCTCACGATCCGCTTGCATTGCTTTCCAAACATCTTTCGGATCGCAGGAGAATGCATACGTCGCGCCAGCCGCTAACATACAACCAACCTGGTTTTCCGGATCAATCTCATGCGCCAATTTCGTCGCCATCGCAGAAGCCACCAACTGATGATGCGCCGCTTGATACTTCGCCTCTTCCGGGTTCGCTTCCCCATTCACGTCCATACCACCACCGAAAAACGGCAGATGCAAAATCATATTAATCTCATTAAACGTCATCCAATACTTCACTTTTCCTTTATAACGATTAAAAATAACCTCACAGAAATTCATGTAAAAATCGATACACTTGCGATTCTTCCAACCACCATAATTTTTGAAAAGTTCCACCGGCGTATCAAAATGGTTAATCGTCACGACAGGCTCAATGCCATATTTCGCACACTCGTCAAACACGCGATCATAAAACGCAAGACCAGCCTCATTTGGCGTTGCGTCATCACCATTCGGGAAAATACGCGGCCAGCTAATCGACAAACGAAACGACTTGAATCCCATTTCCGCAAACAACGCAATATCCTCTTTATAACGGTGATAAAAATCAATTGACTCATGGCTCGGATAATAATCATATTTCGTTTCAAGCGCTTTCGTCGGATTCATAACCGCATCCCAACGCCCTCCTTCAACAGACGGTAAAACATCGACAGGTGACAAGCCCTTGCCATCCTCTAAATACGCGCCCTCACATTGATTGGCAGCAACCGCGCCGCCCCATAAAAATCCTTCTGGAAATGGTGATTTTGTCATAATAATTTTCTCTCCTTTTATTTATAAGTTTGGCAGCAATGACGCTGCTTCTTTATCCAAAATAACTGTAATCGACGGATGCAATTGTAAAATGGAAGATGGCACAGCGTTCGTTACTTCACCAAAAAAGGCTTTTTTCACGATTTCCGCTTTGTGCTCCCCATTCGCAAACATAATAATGTTTTTCGCCTGCATCACGGCTTTTGGCCCCATTGTCACATAAAAATCCGGAACCTTCGACGCATCTCCGCCAACTTCACCAAGCAAAATCTCCTTCATTTCAGGCGTCGTCGGAACAGCTACCGTCTCATCATGAACATCTGTCGTATCCGGCAAATTCCCACAAAAATGACCGTCCGCGCCGATACCAAGCAACATCACATCAAGCCCACCGTCCGCTTTCAACCGCGCGTCATGCGTCTCGTAATTCGTTTCATCGAGCACGTGAATCTGTTCAGCTGGAATCCCGGCTGGCGTGAAAAACGACTTCGCTAAGTTGCTAATCGTCACGCCAGGCTCACCAGTTCCTTTGAGCGGAATCTCGTCGAAATTATAATAGTGCACATTATCAAAATAAGATTTCCCCTTCACCTGCGGAACAAGTTGCTCATACATCCGAAGTGGCGTATTCCCAGCCGTAATCGACATGTTAACACGACGATCCTGATACATGTAGCCCAATAAATGCTGCCCTGCAACCGTACTCATTTCTTCATATGAATCTGTAATAATAAACTTCAAAAAATCAGCTCCCAATCTTCCTCTATATTTTATGACCTAAAATAAGTGTAAACTGTGTAATGCATTGCAGGTCAAACGAAAAGCTGAACGCGCTCGTTAGGCTCGAATGAAATTGTTAGAGGGCGCAGTGAAACCCTTCATTTGGTTTTTGCGGAGGCCACGAAATTTCCGAGAGACTAGCGCGTGAAGCTAGATCCGAAGGCGCGAAACCCGAAAACCATAAAAGCTCGGAAATCCCCTAATAGCAAAAACCCAAACCAATAACAATCCTGAGCACGCAAAGATACGTCCCGTTCTTGCCATCAATCTAGGTTATGCCTGGTCGCACCAGTAGCAAGCCATGTTTTGACTTTTCTATTCATTTGTCCGATTCCGCTCCGTCACCCGGTGAATATGAAGCGTCAAATACACCCGTTCATCCTTCGTAAGCGTTGCATGGTGCGCCTTTTGCAAATATGCATCAATTTTTCCCGTACATTCAAAACTCTCCGGATATTTCACCTGCACCTGATCAAAAAGAAAATCATCGCCAGAATCCACAATCTCATTCCGCAAAAGCCGCTGCGCAAAATACTGTAAATGCGTCACAAAACGCGTATAATTCAGCGATGATTCATCCAACACCACATTAAAATGATACGTCACAATGTTCAGCACATCCTGCACAACCTGTGTCATATCAACCGTCGTCTTCATCGCCTGACCGTCCGTCCGCGCATTCACAATATGAAGCGCAATAAATCCAGCCTCATCCTCACCAAGCTGAATCCCAAGCCGCTCCTTAATAATATCCAGCGCCTTCAGACCAATCTTAAACTCATCCTTGTAAAACTTCTTAATTTCCCACAACATCACATTGCGAATCAGCATACCTTTTTCATGCCGCGCAATCGCAAAACTGATATGATCCGTGAGCGTTAAATACACATTATCACTGATTTTCGCATCAAAAGTTTCCTTCGCATAATTCACAATCTCATCCGCAATTTCCAGATGTATCGCCGGAATTTCGCCAAGTAAATCCATCAATTTCTCAGACAATTCGTCCGTTTCCAAAACAAAAACCTTCTCAATCACCGCATCATCAATAATATCATCCAACTTCTTCTGGAATCCAACACCCTTGCCCATTATCACGAGCTCATGTCCCTGCTCATTCACCGCCAGAGCAACATTATTATTAATCGCTTTAATAATCTTCATAGAAGCCTCCTCGCTTTCATGGACGAAAAAAATACCAATATCACACGCAGCTACACGTACTCAAATACGTGCTTCCCCGTCGATGTTGGTAATGCCTGATCGAATCAGTAACAATCCTTTTCCTAAGGCTAAGTATAGCACCTTATCGAAAGCGCTGTCAACAAGATTTTTCATCCCATTTTACAGCTCTTCCGTTTTACTATACAAGTAAGAAAGTTCCATCATCGTTTCCCTTACAATCTCTTCCATAGCAACACATTGCACAGCTTCCTCTTTTGGAATTACCCGCCCAATTCGAAGCCATTTTTTCGAGTTTTCCAAGAGCTCCCGAAACCCTTCCCGAACCTCCGGATTTTCCAAATAATCCTGCAATCCCACGAAATTATCCGGCTCATCCTCATACGACGTCCACACCCGATAATTCGCGACATCAATCCCCAATTCCCGAACCCACTCCGGCAAAAATTCCACCCACCGAATATGCTCCTCATAACTCGTTACCGAATCCGAACTCCGATACGCATGCCACTCCAAATAAATCCGAAAACTATCCTTTTTGAGCAAAATCGCAATCATACTCGCCGAATCTGGCCGCGACAAACCCTTATAATACGCCCAAAAATGCGACCGAACCTGCCATCCATTCGTCCAACTCTCCACTTTCGGCTTCCCAAAACCCACCGTTTCCCGCTGACACAACAACGCAAACTCCTTCCAAACATCCCATCTAACCTTATATTCCGCCTTCACACCCTCCACAAGCGTTGGCGTAAACTCCTTCATTTGCCGAAACTGAAAATAATCCCGATCAAAAAGCGCAAAATCTTCTTCATAAAATCGCATTATGCCATACTCCTTTATCTAATCTTTGTATGCCATTATACCCCAAAAAGGCTTGCATGAAAACAAGCCTTAAAGTGAAATTTTTCAATACATCTAGGTAAATCCAGGAGTTTAATACCGCTGTACTCTCCATCCCCGATAATTTTCCTAGTCTCTCAAATTTAAAATTATTGCTTGAAAAACCATGTCACTAAGATTATCAGCAGTATCACTTGAATTGGAAAAAAATATATATTGTTTTTTTCAACAGTGTACAAAATTTTATATATCTATTTTTTTTTGATAGAGTTGAGATTAACAGGGCTGAGATTCCTAACAGAATAGCTACTATACTGTTACTATACAACACAAACGATTCCATAACTCTGTCCAATCTCCCTTACTAGTAAATTTGATAACGTCATTTTAAAATAACCCTACCAAACTTAGCGTAACAGAAAAGAACCATAAATAAATACAAAATTTCTCCTCATCGGATACCATTCCAAACAACAATAAGGCAAATCCGTCACATTTAAAAACCACATAAAAAAGACTCTCCTCCACATTCAGAGAAAAGCCCTTTTCACATAATCTATTTATTTTTTCGGTGCCGTAATAACTTCCACGCCACCCATATAATTTTGCAATACTTTTGGAACCGCGACAGAACCGTCAGCCAACTGATAATTCTCCAAAATCGCGGCAACCGTACGACCAATCGCAAGACCTGAGCCGTTTAGCGTATGCACAAATTCAGGCTTGCCACCTGGCTCGCGGCGGAAACGAATATTCGCACGACGCGCTTGGAACGCCTCAAAATTACTACAAGAAGAAATCTCGCGGTAGCTATCACCACTCGGAATCCACACTTCGATATCATATTTTTTCGCAGCCGTGAACCCTAAATCAGCGGTACACATGCTAAGCACACGATACGGCAATTCCAACAGACGCAACACTTCCTCCGCATTATCCGTCAAGGCCTCGAGCGCCGCGTAAGAATCCTCAGGTTTCACAAACTGTACCATCTCCACTTTGTTAAACTGATGTTGGCGAATCAGACCACGCGTATCGCGCCCCGCAGAGCCTGCCTCAGAACGGAAGCACGCACTGTAAGCCGTGTACTTTTGCGGAAGATCATCCACATTCATAATCTGATCACGATGATAGTTCGTCACCGGAACCTCCGCCGTCGGAATCAAGAAATAATCCTCTTTTTCAATCAAGAATGCATCCTCTTCGAACTTCGGCAACTGCCCCGTACCCGTCATACTATCGCGATTCACCATGTACGGCGGCAACATCTCATCATACCCGTGCTCCGTCGTATGCAAATCCATCATAAAATTAATCAACGCCCGTTCCAGTCTCGCACCCAGTTTCTTATAGAAAACAAACCGGCTACCCGCAACCTTCGCCGCATTCTCAAAATCCAAAATTCCTAAATCCGTTCCCAAATCCCAATGCGCTTTTGGCTCAAAATCAAACGAGCGGACCTCACCCCATTTGCGAACCTCCACATTATCATCTTCCGTATCACCAATCGGCGTAGACTCATGCGGAATATTCGGAATCGCCATCAAAATATTGCGCAACTTCTCATCGATTTCGTTCAATTCAATATCAAACGTTTTAATCCGATCCCCAACAACACGCATTTCCTCGATTTTCGCGTCCGCATCCTGTTTATCACGCTTCAACTGCGCAATCTCTTGCGAAACCTCATTACGCTGACTCTTCAACGTCTCCACTTCAATAATCAACGTCCGACGCCGCGTATCCAGCGCACCAAACTTCTCAAATTCCCCAAGCTCTTCCCCACGATGCGATAACTTCGCCTTCACACCTTCAAAATCCTCACGTAATAACTTAACATCCAACATCTCTTTTCCTCCTCACAAAATGGTATTCTCGTTTTATTTGTTCTAAGATTCGGTCTAGTCACGTTTCGCGTAAAGAAAACTGAAGGATTAACACTACGCTTCGCTCCGTCTTATATTTGGACTCTAAGAAAGCACAATACGCTCTCTAAAAGTCCAAACAAAAAGACCCCCAAATCTCTCCCCAAATAAAATACATGGAAAGGGACGGAAGTACCGCGTTGCCACCCTAATTGAGTCCGAGAAATATCCCAAACTCCAGCTCAATTGATATAACGGTTCCCACCGAAGCAGATTACTCACATTTCCTCTGCCCACTCCAAGACGGATTCATAAAAGCGTTCCTACTGATTTCCACCAACCATCAGCTCTCTAAAAAGCACAACTTCTACTACTAGCTCTTGTCAACGTTTTAATTCATTATTTAAGAACATTCTACCCCATAACCCCAGAATTAGCAAGCCAAAACAGAAAAATCCCACCACTCAAAACTTGTAATATCCACCTAAAAATTGCATTACATAATCATCAGAGAAACCCTGAAACCCCATGCTATAATAGGCTTACAAACAAGTTTATGATGTGGTTGGCAGCCTAGCTAAGAAAATAGGTGATGCCATGTTGTTCGTGGTTTCTTCCAGAAAGGAAAAAGCATGACTGTATTCGAGTCTCTATTAAAGGACTACAAACTCACTTCATTCCTTTGCATATTGAGGTTCTAATTCGCCTTGCTTCAAAGAACCACAACAATTGCCTTCGCAGCATTAGTCGTAGCGATAATGAACAGTAAAAATGACAAAAAATAAAAGCCACTTTATACGCTTGACGGCTTAGTGGCTCTTGAAATATTCAGGCTGTCACCATCTTAAATGGTGTTTGTATCAGGAAGACATGTTGGTCGCATGTCTTCCTTTTCTCATTCATTATAACAATTCCTCTCCTCCTTTGCAGTCATCCTCCTCGTCCCCGCATTTCAACCCAACAAAGTTTGTGAAATCACAAGTCTGCTTATTGGACAAACTGCCACTATTTTGCTATAAATAGGGTGGACGTATATCCATTGAAATTCCATTTAGGAGTGATATTGTGATCCTGTTAATCGATAATTATGACTCATTTACATACAACTTATATCAATATTTATTAGAGCTCGGCAAACAAGTACGCGTTGTGAAAAATGATCAAATAACTGTAGCCGAAGTTTGTGAAATAAATCCCGAATCGATTGTCATTTCACCTGGACCCGGTACACCCGATGACGCGGGAATCAGTCTAGCTCTCATCCACGAGTTTGGTGGTAAAATCCCTATTCTTGGTATTTGTTTAGGGCACCAAGCGATTGTTCAAGCATATGGCGGCGAAATTATTCGCGCTCCCGAACCCGTCCACGGCAAAACATCGATAATTACAAATGATCAAGAAGGCGTGTTTACAAGCTTAAGCGCGCGTTTTTCTGTGACCAGATATCATTCACTCCTAGCAGCAGAAACCCATTTTCCGAATGAATTAATCATCACCGCAAAAACCGAGGACGACCTTATCATGGCCGTTCGTCACCGCAAATTTTTAATAGAAGGCGTGCAATTCCATCCCGAAGCTATTCTTTCTGAACATGGTCACGAAATATTAGGGAATTTTGTAAAACTAACAGAACGGAGCTACGAAAATGAAAATGCAGTTCGATTTTAAAGGAAAAACACAACTATTCTCGTCCCCCGAGGCCATTATTCAAACGGATAAGCTAGATGACGTGATGTTACGAATGCAACAAGTCGAACAAGCTGTTGATCTTGGCTATTATGTCGCCGGTTACATTGGCTATGAAGCAGCTGCCGCCTTCAATAAAAATCTGACCACGCACCCACCTGGCAAAATGCCGCTTCTTTGGTTTGGTGTTTTTCGTGAAATGCGCGAAATTGAGCAAACAACAACAATACTTTCAACGCCTCCAAAGTTAGACTGGCAGCCAACCACCGATTACAGTTCCTATTCAAAAGGTATCCATTTTATTCGAGAACAAATTGCAGCAGGGAATACATATCAGACCAATTATACAATCCGATTGCAAAGTGATTTCACAGATGAAGACGAAAATTTTTACGAACAGCTGAAAATAGCGCAACAAGCGGATTATTCAGCATACTTATCAACTGGCAGGTTCCACATTTTATCCGCCTCGCCCGAACTTTTCTTCCATTGGAAAGACGGTGTCATCCAAACCAAGCCGATGAAAGGAACTGCAAAACGCGGCATGACATTAGAAGAAGATTTTAAAGCACGTGATTGGCTCGCAGCCTCCGCTAAAAATCAAGCCGAAAACGTGATGATAGTAGATTTATTACGTAATGACCTCGGCCAAATCGCCAAACCAGGCTCCGTTAAAGTTCCCCGTCTATTTGACGTCGAACGCTATCCAACCGTTTGGCAGATGACCTCGACAGTAGTTGCGGAAACATTACCAGAAGTCCATTTAACAGCCATTTTCGAAGCACTTTTCCCATGCGGCTCCATCACAGGCGCACCGAAAGTAAAAACGATGCAACTTATTGCCGAATCAGAAACCTCTCCCCGCAATGTTTACTGTGGCACGATTGGCTACATCACACCTGATAAGGAAGCGATTTTTAACGTACCCATCCGAACTGTTGTTGTCGACACAGAAGAAAAAATTGCGGAATATGGCGTTGGCGGCGGTATTGTTTGGGATTCACGTAGCGGCGCTGAGTATGAGGAAGTTCAAGCAAAAGCAGCCCTCCTAACCACCTATTTACCAAAATTTGAATTACTAGAAAGCCTACGTTTAGAAGATGGTACCTATTATCGCACCGATTTACATCTGAAACGTATCGAAAAAAGCGCCCATTATTTTGGTTTCACGTGGAACATTGACGCTGCAAATGAGGCTCTAGAAGCGTTCGCAAAAGAACACCCCAACGACATTTGGAAAGTTCGCCTGCTATCAAGTAAAAATGGCGACATGACAGTGGAAGGTACGCTCATCATTTCCGATCCGATTACATGGACCGCCCATTTTGCCGACAAATCCATCAATAGCACCGATCCATTTCTCTACCATAAAACGACCAACCGAACAATGTACGAAAAGCGTCGCAGAATTGACTACGATGAAACACTACTATGGAACGAACGCGGCGAGATTACAGAATTCATCAACGGCAATCTAGTCGCAGAAATAGACGGACAACTTGTCACACCAAAACAATCATCCGGTTTATTAGGGGGCACCATGCGCGAAACCCTTCTAGCAGAAAACACGATTACAGAGCGCGTCCTGCACCGCAATGACCTACTAAAAGCCACAAAAACCTGGCTAATCAACAGCGTCCGCGGCTGGGTAAACATCGATTTACATTAATGAAAGAAAGTTCGCCAAACATTCATCAATTTCTCATTTAACTCACAGCAAGTTTTCCTTCCCGGCCGTTATTATATAAGTATAAGCTAACAACAACAAACGAACTTTCATTCTTTCCCCCTTTTTGAATGAAAGCTCGTAAAACTCCCTTTTTGACCATCGTGGTTCCTCCCTTTTCCACGGTGGTTTTTTTGTGTTTACTTTCTCACCAAATTTTGTCTGAATTCCTAACAAAGAAAGATTCTCCGAATCTCAGCGGAGCGACAAATGCTTAGATCCTAGGCAAAAGCGCGTACCCACGCGGAACGTACTTTAGTACGTGAGCATCGGAACACAGCTTTTAACGACGGAGATGAGTGTTTGTCGCTTCGCTGAACGCTAAACTCCCTTTTTGACCACCATGGTTCCTCCCTTTTCCACGGTGGTTTTTTTGTGTTTATTTTTTCGCCAAATTTTGTCTGAATTCCTAACAAAGAAAGATTCTCCGAATCTCAGCGGAGCGACAAATGCTTAGATCCTAGGCAAAAGCGCGTACCGACGCGGAACGTACTTTAAGTACGTGAGCATCGGAACACAGCTTTTAACGACGGAGATGAGTGTTTGTCGCTTCGCTGAACGTTGACATATCCGATAGGAATACTTATACTTAATAAAAATAGTCAGAAAAAAGGAGGAACAGCATGCATTTCACAAAAAAGACATTTGCAATAATTTCAGTAGTAAGCGTTCTATTTTTAGCAGCTTGCGGGGATAGCTCAGGCAAAACAAATGAAAAAGCTGCAGACCAAATCAACTTTTTAGAAACAGGGGAACTACTCACGCTTAATACGACCGCGGAGGAAGACTTTGTTAGTTTCACTGCGCAAAACCAAGTATTTGAAGGACTTTATACGCTAGACAAAAAAGATAATTTCGTACCTGGCGTTGCAGCAAGTATGCCTGAGATTAGCAAGGATCAGACGGAATATACGATAAAGCTAAGAGATAATGCAAAATGGTCCGACGGCTCACAAGTCACCGCGAACGATTTTGTATATGCATGGAAACGTGCAGTCGACCCAAAAACAGCACCAAGTTATGCAGCTCTTTTTAAAGATTCTATTAAAAATGCAACGGAAATTCACGAGGGTAAACTGCCTGCATCAGAACTCGGCGTCACTGCACCAGATAATGAAACCTTAAAAATAACACTCAAAAAACCGGTGCCTTACTTCATATCTCTACTATCATTCGAAACCTTTTTCCCGCAAAAACAAGCTTTTGTGGAGAAGCAAGGCGACAAATATGGTACGGATGCAGCACACACATTGTATAACGGACCCTTCATTATGAAAAACTGGGATGGAAATACCTCCAAAAAATGGACCTATGCGAAAAACGACGAATACTGGGATAAAAAACAAGTAACCATTGATGAAATCTCTGTACAGGTGGCAAAAGACATTAATGCTGGAGTAAATCTATATACGACAAAAGAAGCCGACCGTGCGCCCCTTTCCGGAGAATACGCGAAACAGTATAAAGACCGTTCCGATTTTCTAACCGAAAAAGACGCACTCATCAGCTACTTACGTCTAAATCAAAAACGTGACGGCAAAGCCACACCTCTTGCCAACAACGCCCTACGCCACGCACTCAATTTAGCAGTAGATAAGGAGGCACTAACAAGTGAAATACTAGGCGACGGATCGTTTCCTGCGAACGGTTTATTACCAAAAGACTTCGTACAAAACCCAGAAACTGGCGTTGATTTTCGAGCCGACAGCGGGGATCATCTCACTTTTAATAAAGTCGAAGCGAGCAAATATTTAGCCCAAGCAAAAAAAGAACTAGGAACCGATACGATCACACTCGAACTTCTAGGCGATGACCAAGATACGACAAAAACGATTTTTACCTTCCTAAAAGATCAATTTGAGAAGAATCTACCTGGTGTGACGATAAATATTAAAACGATGCCTGCTAAGAGCGCGACGGAGCTGACTCGAACTAGCAATTACGATCTTTCCCTTGCCGCTTGGATGCCTGACTTTAAGGATCCGTGGACGTATAGCAGTCTTTTCCTATCCGATTACTACAACAACAGTATGAATTACAACAGTCCCAAATACGATCAGCTTGTCAAATCTACAGACACAACGTTAGCCACAGAGCCAGTTGCAAGATGGAATGCCTTTGTTGACTCAGAAAAAGTATTATTGGACGATGATGCCGCAATCCTACCACTATATCAGCACCAGACAGCCGTATTACAAAATCCAAAAGTAACAGGCGTTCAAAAACACGCTTTCGGCTCACCATACAGCTATAAATTCATTGAAATGGCAAAAAACTAGGGAAACATTCATCAATTTCTCATTTAACTCACAGCAAGTTTTCCTTCCCGACCGTTAATATGTAAGTATAAGCTAACAACAAACGAACTTTCATTCTTTCCCCCTTTTTGAATGAAAGCTCGTAAAACTCCCTTTTTGACCATCGTGGTTCCTCCCTTTTCCACGGTGGTTTTTTTGTGTTTAGATTTATTTTTTGTATGTTCTTAATTTCTAACTTTGAAGGAACCACCAAACCTCAGCGGCGCGACAAAGGCTTAGATCCTAGGCATGGATTACAGGCTCACTTTGTTCTCCTGCATATTGGGGTTGTAACTCGTTCTACTTCGAACAACCCCAACAATGAGCTTTTGTCGCGTCGCTGAACGCAAATAAGAGGTTTGGAGAATTCCCAAACCTCTTATTTTTAAAAATTAACTACTCGACCGTATCCTGCGATATATCTTTTCCAATAACCGCTCGAGATGTTGTCGTACTTCACACCATTATTTTGTGCGTTAATCATTTTGCCGCTGCCAACATAGATACCGACATGCGCGATACCGCTACCGTAATTAAAGAATACCAAATCACCTGCTTTTAACTGATTCGCTTTAATTTTAGTAGATGCATTGTATTGTTGTTTTGCCGTACGTGGGATTACTTTGTTGATCGATTGTTTGAAAACGTAGCTTGTGTAGCCTGAACAATCAAATGAAGTTGGGCCGGTTGCGCCCCATTTATATTTTTTGCCTAAGTGTTTTTTTGCTTCGACATTCAGTGCCGTAAATGACTGTGCTTTATATGGCGCTAAACATTTCCCCGATACATAGCCCACTTTTCCTTTGTATGTAATACGGTACCAGTTATTTTTAGTTTTGGCATTAAATGTAACTGTTGTCCCTGCTTTGTAATATCCAATAATTGCATACTTCACGCTGTCCCCAGTTCGAATATTGCTCTCTACAGTTGTTGTCATTTTGTAAGTTGTTGCCGCTTCCCCAGACTTCGGTAATATCAAGACACTTACTGCCAGAATGATTACAAGTAACATAGCCATACATTTCTTACTAGATTTTAACGTCAAAACATGCACTCCCTTTTCCCCATTTGCAACCCATCTTACCAGACGCATATTACAAAGAAGCGACAATCCCGCGTCAATCCCTTTAAATCCAAAAGTTATTTTTCATCAAATTCTAATCTAACTCACAGCAAATTTTTTTCTCCAACGTTTATTATATGTTTATAAGCTAACAACAAGCAAATAAATTTTCAAACTTTCCCTAAAGAATGAAAATCCCAAACTCCCTTTTTGACCACCGCGGTTACTCCCTTTTCCGCGGTGGTTTTTTGTCATGTTTTTAAAAATTATTGCCCCATTTCCTAACACAGAAGGACCCTCCAAACCTCAGCGGAGCGACAAATGCTCAGATCCTAGGCAAAAGCGCGTACCGAAGCGGAGCATACTAGAGTATGTGAGCATCGGAACACAGCTTTTAACAACGGAGATGAGCCTTTGTCGCTCCGCTGAATGACCAAACTCCCTTTTTGACCACGGGTTACTCCCTTTTCCGCGGTGGTTTTTGTCATGTTTTTAGAGATTGGTGCCTAGCTATCTAATACAGAAAGATGCTCAAAAAAACTTTTTGAATTAACTTGAAACCGTTTTCAATTCATGTTATATTAGAACTAATAAAATTCCGTATTTAATAATACATTTCCTTTCAAGGATTGTTACCGTTTATTCGGGCATAACCTAAGTGGATTTGAAGTTGCATCTTTTTTTGATGCCTCCTCGAATCCGTTTAGGTTTCTTTTTTTGACCAGTATTTCTAGTTTTCAACAGTTTCCCTCAACTGTCGAGATAAAATTTTAACAAAAAAAGGAGCAAAAAGATGAAAAAGCAGATGTTAAAGGTTTTGATGTTAGTTTGTGGTTTGTTGTTAGTGGTAGGTTGTAGCAATACGAGTGCTGACACGAAGGATAAGGACACCGCGGCAAAAGATGGGACGGTTACGTTTTACGTTGTGAGGCATGGTAAGACGATGCTTAATACAACAGATCGCGTGCAAGGATGGTCTGACGCGGTACTTACGCCTGCTGGTGAAGATATTGTCACAGATGCAGGTAAAGGTTTGAAAGATGTTAAATTCGGCTCAGCGTACAGCAGTGACAGCGGACGGGCAATTCAGACGGCTGATATTATTTTGAAAGAAAATAAAAAATCCGATGGCGTGAAATTACAGACTGATCCACGGTTCCGCGAATTTAATTTTGGATCGTATGAAGGCGATTTAAATCATAATATGTGGACCGATATCGCGAAAAGCCAAGGCAAGATATTGGAGCAATGGCAAAGTGAAGGTATCTCGCCAAAAGACTTCGCAAATAGCGTTGCAGCACTGGATAAAGATCGCGTGGAAGCCGGTACAAACTGGCCTGCAGAAGATTATGCAACAATTACCGCAAGATTGCAAGAAGGCATTAACGAAGTAGCGAAAAAAGAAAGCAAAAAAGGCGATCACAATGTACTCCTTGTATCTCACGGTTTGAGCATTGGCGCCCTACTTGATAGCATTTCACCAGGCTACAAACTACCTGATGGCGGCTTGAAAAACGCGAGCGTCACAAAAATCGAATACAAAGACGGCAAATTCACGATTGGCGACGTTAACGACTTAAGCTATATAGAAAAAGGCTCAAAAGAAAAATAGAATGGAAACGAAAAATAAGCTTGATACTCGTAATCCTTGTTACGAGCACCAAGCCTATTTTTTCATTAAATTCTAATCTAACTCACAGCCAAATCTCTTCGGCGACCGTTATTATATAGTTATAAGCTAACAAATTAAATTTTTATTCTTTCCCCTGAGAATAAAATCCCAAACTCCCTTTTTGACCACCGCGGTTACTCCCTTTTCCGCGGTGGTTTTTTGTCATGTTTTTAAAAATTATTGCCCCATTTCCTAACACAGAAGGATTCTCCAAGCCGCAGCGGAGCGACAAAGGCTCAGATCCTAGGCAAAAGCGCGTACCGAAGCGGAGCATACTAGAGTATGTGAGCATCGGAACACAGCTTTTAACGACGGAGATGAGCGTTTGTCGCTTCGCTGACAGAAGGATTCTCCAAATCTCAGCGAAGCACCACTTGCTTGGACCCGCTCCGAGCGATCCCTGCAAATTCGAGAATTCCTGTGACTCTATTTTCATAGGTTGCATCTAATTGAATGACCTTTTCATAGCCTTTTTGTGCAACTCGATTTCTAATCTCTTCATTTTGAGTGTAAAATGCCACCTTTTCTGCTAATTCTTCTGTGCTACTGAAGAAATCTGCTTCCACGCCTGGCTCAAAAATTTCAATATGTTCCTCTGTTCGTGTTCCTAGAAAAAAGCCTTGGCATGCGGGAATTTCAAACGTTCGAGCTGTGTGTTGCTCAGAGGACAATTGTGTCAAAAACCCCACCGAGACCTTTGCTCCTTGAAAAACTTTCGCCATTTCTTCGCAAAAAATGGGGCGGCCTTCACAGTATTTGTTTAATTCGTAGTTTTTTGGAATCTTGTCCCACTTTGTTCCCCATACTTTTATGTCGTAATCCAGTTTAGCGAGATTATTTAGTGCATCTGCCCGTGGCAATTCCATCCTGCCAACGAAAGCCACATCGGTTTGGAACGCTCGTTGTTCAGCTTCACTCAACGGCACTGGATGGTGAATATCTGGATCGTACGCATACTTCATAAAATGCACATTACGACATCCAAACTGTTTGTACTTCTCGACTTCTGTTGTCTTTGCAGTTACCACAATATCGTACGAAAGAATCGCCTTATCCAAAATTAGAGAAGTGTGGTAGCGATCATCAAATAGAAAATCTGGATGAAAGTGTATCGTTGTGATCCCTCTTAATTTAGCATACTGAATGATTTCTTCGGTCACCCAGAGTCCTTTCACAACAAATAAAATATCTGGTTGATAGGAGTCGATTGTCCGCTCAATCGTTTTATTGAATTTTTGAAATTTAGCTTTCAGCGGAACTTTGCGAACTTTCATGTATAACCGCTCTGGTACAGAATAATTATAGAAATAGCCATCTGTCTCAATAATTCGAACGTCGCATCCGAGTTTAACAAAACCGTTGAAAAGCGATTTACTGTTAGACCCTCGCCACCCCGCTCCAACGCATAAAACTTTAAGCTGTTTTTTCATCTTGTCACTCCTGTTCTAATTTTTAGGTTATTTGTATTCTGCCCTAATAAGTTGATAATCGTCAGTGCCAAGCCAAGGCCGAGCCATACGATTCGCATTTCAAAAATACTGCTACTGCCAATCGATATCGCTGCAAACGCAGCTAAAATACAGATTGGGATTGCGGCTAGTAATTGTTGGTTTTGGATATACAATCTCATAGCGTGGGTAACGAACCACATAAACAACAAAACGAATGGGAAAAAGCCAATAATACCCACATCGGATAGGTTGGAAAGCCACAGATTATGCGCACTCATCGTTCGTTGCATCGTATCAGGAATATTTGATGTCCCGTATAATGCCGTAAAAACAAATTTTGGTGTGACGCCGATACCGACTCCTAAAAAATTATGTTCCTTACACAGTTGGAAAATGGTCTCGTACATAAATGCTCTTTGGCTAGTAGAATCCGTTTTTCCAGTAAAATAGGTTGTTAGTTGCGCCCCGTGTCGCATTAGCAAGAGGCATAGCCCTAGTAGCGCGCTCATGGTCAGCCCGAAAAAGAACAGGATTTTATGATGGAATATTTTATATAGCGTTAGTACGGCGACCACCACGAAAGCGACTAGCCCTGATCTTGACTCTGTTTCTAAGATGATGAATGTCAGAGCTCCAAGTGCCGCGATCCCGATGAGGCTTTTGAAAATTGTTTTTTTGTTAAATAGGAAAAGTAGTAATATCGGTATATAGAATGCGATATAGGAGCTGTAATCATTCGTGTTGACAAGTAACCCTGTTGGCCTCATATCTCCATAAGATAAAATATTTCCCGCTGAGTATTTCAGATGATTGCCCGTTAGAATTTCCCACAACCCAATTGCTATTGTCATGATATAGATGAGTACAATCCACGTTAGCATTTGCTTTAATTTTGTGAAGTTATTGATGTAATAGACAAACGCAAACAGGAGATAAAACGACTCTATCTGGTAATATATCGCTACGATGCTAAGTGATGGAGATGACGTCCACAATAAGCTGAAAATAGAGTACAAAATCCAGACTATAAATAGGATAATCGGTATTTTGACACTATCTAATTTTTTGAAATCCTTTTTTTCGAATAAAAATAAGAATAGATGCAGAATGATTAAAATTCGAAAAAGAAAGAAGCTTGGGAATGCTGGTAAAGCTAGGTATGGTCCTAAAAAACCGCTTATAACCACACCTATGAAGAGATAATAATTCAGTTTTTGAAGTGGGATATCCTTTATCATGTAGAGTATAATTGCGACAACAAGTACTGCTAAAATTGCTGGTACAAAAGGAACTACTACGCTCAAAAATATGAATAAAATAATGACGCTTCTTTTTTTACTATCCAAAGTTTCATTCCATCTGTTCATGATAATTTCCTTTCAAATCTGTAGATACAATCGTGGTCGTTGTCGGCTACATTTATTTAGTGAATTTTTTTATGTCTAAATTAGCCGGTGGATCTGATTTCTCCCACCAAGCTTCTTTTACGAGATTTTCAATGGTATTTTCCTCAAATCTCTTTTTGAGAATTTTAGCAGGGACACCTCCAATAATTGCATATGGCGGAACGTCTTTCGTTACCACCGCGCCCGCCGCTAGTATGGCACCGTCGCCAATATTCACGCCTTGCATCACAAGAACATTGCCACCTATCCAAACGTCATTCCCAATCACCGGCGGATTTTGAAAATTATCCCAATCCACGCTGTCGTAGGTGAATGGCGAGGTGGAAACCTTATCGATTGGATGCTCGTCTAAACCGATTTGGCAGTAAGCGGCAATCGAGCAGTACTTCCCTATAGTCCCAGATGCAATAATCGCTCCTTTATTGATATAGGAATAGTCACCGATACTTACGTTGTTGCCGATGATGACATCTTTATTAACCCAGCACTCCTTTCCCAGAATGACATTCGCGCCAATTTGACTTGAAAGAATCTTGTTTTGTGGAAACCGCTTTCTACATTTAATCAGATTCATATACCCTCTTAACCCCAGCGGCATATACTGTTTCACGTTCATATTGTAAGTCCCCCATCATTTTTAGAAACAATAAATGTCCCTAATCTTACTACTAGTATAAGGGAGTTGCGTTTTATTATCAATACATTATGAGTTGTTTATTAATATAGAAGCTCTTTTTGAGTTCTTTTTAGATAAACGTATTTTATTGTACATCGCAGACATTCACATTTAGGTCTATTTTGACCGTTTAAATCCATTTAAAAACAACTCGAAATGAGTCGTTCCGTGAATGAAATGTCTATACTGTGAACGGAATTTAATATTTTTTACAAAATGAAAAAAACTGAGCTCCATCTTGCACCGAGCTCAGTCTATCTTCTATTTAATTAAACCAACCACTGATTCCATCTACAATATAATCCCAAATACCTGTGAAAAAGTCGCCGATACTATAAAGCATAAGCATGAACCAGTTCGCTTTATCGACATCGTCCTTTGTAACAACATTGATTGTATCGGTTTTCTTACCGTCTACGTAGCCCAGCGTGTCACCGTCTTTCAGCTGAACTGTCATCGTTCCTACTTTCGTATCTTTCTTCACCGGCGCATCTACTGTTTTTTCGTCTAATGTCACTTTTTCATCTAGTTTTGGCTCGGTTGTCGTTTTTGGAACAACAATTTTCACAGCGTCTTTCGTCATTAGAGCCACGCTATCTTCCTTGCCTTTGTTAACGGCGATTGTCTCTTTCACCGCTGTATCTGCTTTGCGAACTTCCATTACTTTAAAATTGTTGAAAGCGAAATCGAGCATTTTATTGGTTTCGCTAAAACGTGTTTTATCATGTGCACTCGTTCCGCCATTAGCATGCATAACCACTGTAATCACGCGCATGCCGTCTTGAACCGCAGTCGCTGTGAGACATTGACCGGCATAATCAGTCGTTCCAGTCTTTAAACCATCTACGCCCTCTCTTGCATAAATCAAGCCCGGTAATAGCCAATTCCAGTTCGTCATATCGATTTGATCGCTCGTTCCTTCTCGGAATTTCTTCTTAGCGATACTTGATGTTTTCAATACATCAGGATAATCTTGAATGATATGCTGTGCCAATTTTGCCATCCCACGAGCCGTCATTTGGTTCTCATCAGTCGCACTCCCTGCTGAGAATTTACCTTTTAAATCGGCGTTATTGAGGCCTGTTGCATTCACAAACTTGTGAGCGCCGAGTTCCAATTCATCCGCTTTTTTATTCATCCTGTCGACAAATTTAGCTTCTGAACCCGCCATTTTTTCAGCGACTGCAATAGCCGCGCCGTTTGCAGAATAAATCGCGATTGCTTGGTAGAGTTCCTCAACAGAGTAGTCCTCACCACGTCTTAGAGGTACATTGGAAAGCGAGCGATCTTGTGAAACTTCATATGCATAGTCCGAAATCGTAACTTTGTCGTCCCATTTCAGTTTACCATTTGCTATGGCTTCTGATATTAAGTACTCATTCATCATTTTGGTCATCGATGCAATTCCCATTAGCTGATCAGGATTCTTGCCATATAAAATTTTCCCCGTGCCTTCTTCAATTGTAATTGCTGCATTTGCATTAACAGTTGGTGGTGCTACTGCTGCATCCGCCGTTACTGGTCCATGTACTAAACTGCTCATTGCCAAAGTTGCCGCTAAAAAGACAACCCCTATTTTCGAAAAAATTCTCACCTTACCGCTCCTTCATACGCTATCTTTTTTTATTATTAAACAGTCAAGATCAAGCTCCCTTAGCCTCTTGAAAGGTACTTTAAAAATAGAGATACCTCACTATTCTACCATGAATTAAATGGTGAGTATAGGAACTTTAGTCATAAAATTACTTAATTATCGGAAGCAAAATATGGGATGGATGCTCTACATCATGGAAAATTGTTTGCTTTGCGACAACACTCTCCGTCGTATTGATAAAGCTAGCGCCCGTATTTGGATTCGCATCGAATCTTGGAAAGTTACTTGATGATATCTCCACACGGATAGCATGACCTTTCAAGAATACATTACTTGTAGACCACAGATTAATCGTATATTTATGCAATCCATTCTGTACTTTATCTCCATGCTGTTTAGAAGCGCGAATAATACCTTCTGTGAGATTATAAGCTGTTCCATCAGGCAGAACGTCTATTAGTTTAGCTGTAAAATCAGTGTTCACAGCATTTGTTTTAGCCCATAAAACAACCTCAACTGGACCGGTTACTTCGATTTCCTCCGTAAGTGGGGCTGTTGTGTAGCACAATATATCTTCGCGTTCTTCTAAATGACGTTGATCGCGTGGACCATCAGCTTGAATTGCTTTATGAAGCGTTCCACCACCATGAGATGGCACCGGATTTTCTGGATCATATGCAAAAACATCACTTTTTTCAGTAGTTTTTGGTCGATTAAAATCAGCCTTCCCATCACCGTGTAGCGTATTTGCCCTACCTTCGCTGTGGAAATATAATGGCGTAAAATTCGTGTTTTCCAATGGCCAATTTTTAGCGCCTTGCCACTTATTAATTCCCATCGTGAAAATTTGAATTGGCGCTGTATGTGGTAATGGTTCGCCTTTTAACCAGTGATTAAACCATTCCAAATGCCGCGCATGCATACTCGCCTCGCCCCAAGAACCCGCAGCAGTCCCAAAATCACGATCACCAATCATCGAGATGAAATTTCCATGTGTCCAAGGGCCAATTACCATTTTGTCACCAAGACCTTGACGGTGTCCGCCGAGGAAATTTGCGATTGTCTTATCCAGGAAGCAGTCATACCAGCCCCCAATGTGTAGACCTGGCGTTTTCACTCGATCATAGTTATCTTTCACACTCGTATTTTTCCAATGCGGATGATCTAGCGGGTAATCAAGAATTTCTGTGAAATATGGCATCGCACCAGTGTTTTTAATTGGAGGCCAAGCATTAATCGGTTTGAATTTATACCATTCTTCCAGATTGTCGAGATCCTTTTCTAACTGTTCAAAAGCTGCTTCCTGTTCTTTTGGACCTGTAATATGACGCGTAATTAAATCGGGCAAAATGGACTCAATACTCCACGAAGCCCATGCGCCAAGTTCAAGCGCACCATCATGATCATTAAATACATCCGTCATATTGTTTTGCGACATCGTTGGGACGATAACTTTCAAGCTTGGCGGTTCAGCCATCGCAGCTAATAATTGAGTGTATCCATAATACGAGAGGCCAAACATACCAACCTTTCCATTTGCCTGTGGAAGTTTCGCCGCCCACTCTACTGTATCATAGCCATCATTGGCCTCATTTATGTACGGAACAAATTCTCCTTCTGAGCTGAAGCGCCCACGCACATCTTGCACAATAACAATATATCCATTCTCCGCCAACACATCTGGGCGTAAAAAATGTAATCCAAAAATCTTGCTATATGGAAGTCTTGTTAGTAAAACTGGAAATTCTCCGTCCGCATCTGGGCGATAAACATCCGCATACAACGTCACACCATCTCGCATTTTTGCTGGGACATCTTTCTCAATCTTAATTTTACAATGTTTCACGTGAAACAACCTCCTTCTATATACTTATTATTGTTTCGTATTCTGCCATCAGAGTCAAGAAAAGCGCGCAAAAAAAACCAGAGTACTTCTAATTGGGCATCAGAAATACGCTGATCTTTAGTTATTTAGGAAAAAATGGCTACACTTACTGTCATAATCATAATTGTCACCAATTTGTAGCTTTCATTAATTAGAATTAGCTTAAACGGCTTCATCTCAAACATATAATTCTTGATTGCCGATAAGATTGCGATGCTAGCGACAAGTAAGCCTCCCAGATAGATATCCAGATCCAAGTGAATCAAAATAAAACTCACGAGTACCGCCACTGCCATCTCAACAACAAGTGTCACAATCATTGGCGTTGCCGGTGATCCTTTCTGAACAGTTTCCTCCGTCATTCCTACTGCTTTCATCCAGACCTTCCCAAACAGCACGGTATACCATAGCGCTCCGACTGCAAAAGCAACTAATCCGGCTACTAGTGCAATAATGATGTTCATACATATCCCCCTTCTTCGTGCAAAACTATATTAGCACGTTTTCAGAGGTTTTAACAGCCTATTATTACGGTTCATATCTATTCCAGTTCATGGCGAATTAAATCCAGTGGTACTGGTCCGGCAATACCGATAAATACAAAATCTGTGGTGCCAGTGTTCTTCATTCCATGTTTCTCGCCTGGTCTAGCTACACAAACCATTCCCTTTGAGATTTCGACTGACTCACCACATTCTGGATAATACGTGCCAGAGTCCCCCTCTATACAGATCCAGATGTCATCTGCTCGCTTATGAGAATGGAAGTAAAGCTCTTGCCCTGGTTTCAAACACCACACCGCACCCACAGTTTGTCCTGTTTCATAAAAAATATTTTTCTTAGCTTGGCCATTATCGAAAGACTTGATTTCATTTACATCAAAAATACGATCCTTGTAATCTTGTACTTTTTTCGCAAACATCATGTAGAGCAACTCCTCTCGAATTTGTGATTATATTCACAAATTATATTTTACACGTAAGGAGTCGATAAATCTTTGTTCTATTAGACTAGTTTTATCGTAGATTTTTATTTAAATGGGATAAAAAAACGGATATTTTTAGCCACAGGGTTGTTCTATTCAGCTATATTGATTCCATATTTTATTTACAATAACTGACTAACCTTTATGCCCGCCTACCAAGGTTGATCGCCTTAATCCAGTGGCACCAATTGCTAGACTGCTTGCATGCATCAAAGATTGGAAACCGTACCTGTCGCGAATTTTGTCTATTGTTCGCTCTAATTGCTCTTGATTGACAGTCTGGACAGCACTTTCAAACAAATTCAGCTGTGTTCCTTCTTTATAACGAATCTTACCTAGCTGGATGGATAAACTGCGAATTGGCTCACTAGCGACGTGCTTTCGAAATAGATGAAGTGCGTAAGTCGTTATTTTCTTACTACTGTCAGTTGGGTGAATCTTTAGTTGGTTTCCGAAGCCTTTTAGTGTACTGTAGCGGCTATAACCTATAGACACGTGGATAACAGATGTTTCTGCATGTTCGCGTCGTAAACGCATAGCTATATCCTCTACCATTTCACGGATAACAATCTCAACTTCTTGATGATTAGCGTAGTCTCGTTCTAATATTTGGCTCTTGCCATAACTCTTCGACAATGGAACATATTTCTCTGCCAAATCTGTATAATCAATACCATTGGCGTGATAAAAGAGTTCTTCACCAACGATTCCCATCGCGTGGCGCAAATAATTGGGTTCTGCATGGGCTAAATCATACACTGTATATATACCTATGCGGTTTAGCTGCACCTCAGTTCTACGTCCAATACCCCACATTTCTGTCATCGGCTTTACTTGCCACAGCTTGCTTGGGACATCGGCGTAGCGCCATTCTGCAATCCCATTTGGTTGGTGTTTTGCCTCGACGTCCAGCGCTACTTTTGCAAGTAATGGATTCTCTCCGATTCCAATGGTGACATATAATCGCAACTCATCTAAAATATCTTGCTGTATACGTTTAGCAATTGTCATTGTGTCTCCAAATAGGCTATGTGAATGGGATACATCCAGAATAGCCTCATCTATGGAGTAAATTAGCAAATGTTCTGGCCCTACATAACGTTTGAATATTGCAATAATCATTTCATTGACTTGAAGATACAATTTCATTCGTGGTTCTGCGACAACAATTCGCGCATCTTCCGGTATTTCAAAACGTCTTGATCCTGTTCTAATATTAAATGTATCCTTCATTCTCGGTGTAGCTGCGAGCACTAGACCGCCCTGGCTCTCTTGATTACTCATCACAACTAAATAGGCTTCTAAAGGGTTTAGACGTCTTTTTACACATTCAACTGAGGCGAAAAAAGCTCTTTACATCGATGCATAGAATATCTCGTTTTGGTGCACTTTCGTAGTCAATTAGCTGTACCATTTCTCAATCCGCCTCTCCTCTACATGACGAATATTGACTAGCTCGATCGCATGAATGCCCGTACTGGTACGAATGTAAATACTGTCTCCTTCGATACCGATTAACTGCCCGATGATGTCTGGTTGTGCCTCAACACCCATTGGCTGATATTCTTGAATGGCAAGCATTACATGGTGGGAAGTCGCACGGTTTAGGACGGATTGTATAACATCTTCATCCATTGCCGCTTTCCACTGTGGTGCTCTATTAGATTGTTCCATATGCGCGGTGTGCTCACTCAATATGAAACCGCCCCATTTCTTTAGTCCTCGATCTTTGTAGGCCATCATAAATCGCCTCCTGTTTATTGGCTGGATGAAAAATTCAGTGCCATTTTCTCCACCACTCTAATTAACAGTATACAAACATACGTTCGTTTTCGCAAGTCACTAAAGAACTATTTAAAATTAAGAACGAAAAGGCTACCGAATTCCCAATTTAAAACATTGGACATAAAAATACACACCCAAACCCATGATCCGGATTTGGATGTGTATCGATCCTTTATTTCAGTTTCAACTTCGCTAGCGCCTCGGCCATCGGGTTATTGAATGGCTCTTCCTCTTTCTTGTTTTGTTTCTTCATGTAGTTTGCAACTTCGCTTTTCGAGACGTTTTTATTTTTCTCATTGCCTCGACGGGCGTTGAATGCCGATAGTTTTTCGCGATGACCGCAAGAACAAGTGAAGATTTGTTTGTCACCTTCACCGCGCAGTTCCATACGTTTATGGCAGTTTGGACAGCGGGCGTTTGTTGTTCTAGCCACGGATTCACGATGGCCACATTCGCGATCTTGACACACGAGCATCGTACCTTTTTTACCTTTGACTTTAAGCATCAGTTTGCCGCAATCTGGGCACTTGGTTGAGGTAACATTGTCGTGTTTGAATTTCTTATCGTTTTGCTTGATTTCCGTCACGGCTTTTTTGGCGTAATCGCGCATTTCGTTCGTAAATGTTGTTTTGTCTAGTTGACCTTTTGCGATTTTCGATAGTTTTTGCTCCCAAATCGCGGTTAGTTCTGGGGATTTCAAGTCAGCTGGAACCAAGTCTAGCAACTGGCGCCCTTTTGACGTAATCATGATATCTTTTCCCTGCTTCTCTAGAGAAAAACTGTTGAAAAGTTTCTCGATAATGTCGGCGCGCGTTGCAACTGTACCAAGTCCGCCTGTTTCACCAAGTGTTTTCGCCAGATCTTTTTTGCCACTGGATAGGCTTGGGTTTTCCATCGCGGAAAGTAAGGTCGCTTCATTGTATCGCGCTGGTGGCTTCGTTTTGCCTGTGGTTAGCTGGATATCGCGAACCTTCAACTGCTCGCCTTTTTTCAGTTTCGTTACTGTATCTGTGTCGTTGTCTTCATTGTAAACGGCTTTCCAACCGAGCGATTTCACAACTTTGCCTTTAAGCCCGAATATTTCGTTGCCGATTTTGGCTTGCACAGCGGTTTCTTCATACACAAATGGTGCGGAAAGTACGGCTAAAAAGCGTTTTACAACAAGGTCATAAATCTTGCGTTCGCGGTCGTTTAGGTCGGACAAGCTTGGTGTTTCTTCCGTCGGGATAATCGCGTGATGGTCGCTTACTTTGCTATTATCGACGAATGACTTGTTCGCTTTTATTGGTTTCGACGCTACGGCGCGTGCAGGTTTTGCGTATGGACCGATACCACAGGCTTCTACGCGCTCTTTCAGTGTTGGCACGATGTCATCAGAAATAAAGCGCGAATCGGTCCGCGGATATGTCAGAATTTTATGGCGCTCATATAGGGCTTGCATGATATTTAGCGTTTCTTTAGCGGAAAAATCGAAGCGTTTATTGGCATCACGTTGCAGTTCCGTCAAATCATACAGACCTGGCGCGTGTGTTTTCTTCTCCTTCACAGCCACATCGGTAATCATGGCTTCCTTCCCATTCAAGCTACGCGCGATTTTCTCGGCTTCGGACTCATCAAAAGTCTGGCCCTTACTCCAAGCAAAGCTACCTTGTTCCGTCACCGCGGTCAATTGATAAAATTCCTTAGGCTTAAATTGGCGAATGTCTTCCTCACGCTGCGCAATCATCGCAAGCGTCGGCGTTTGAACGCGACCACAGGAAAGTTGCGCGTTGTATTTCGTTGTCAGGGCACGTGTAGCGTTAATTCCAACTACCCAGTCAGCTTCTGAACGCGCCTCAGCGGAACGATACAGGTTTTCGTAGGCTTTGCCCGGTTGAAGTCGGCTGAACCCTTCACGAATCGCTTTGTCGGTTACAGATGAAATCCAGAGACGCTTAATTGGCTTCTTCACTTTGGCGTATTCGATAATCCAACGCGCCACGAGCTCGCCTTCACGCCCGGCATCCGTCGCGATGACTATGGAATCAACGTCTTTACGCGTCATCAGACTTTTCACCGTTTCATATTGTTTACGCGTTTGCTTGATTGGTACGAGTTTCATTTTTTGCGGAAGCATCGGTAAATCTTCCATATTCCACGATTTATATTTGGCATCGTAATTCTCTGGGTCAGCGAGCGTGATTAAGTGCCCCAACGCCCAAGTTACAATATATTTCGAGCCTTCAAGGTAGCCGTTCTTGCCCTGTTTACAACCAAGAACGCGCGCAATATCTTTCCCAACAGAAGGCTTTTCTGCTAAAACTACTGTTTTTGTCATTTTAAAATTCCTTTCTGGATTATAGGATGAGTCTATTTTAACACAGAAATAGATTACATACTCGCTTTGCTCTTATGTATATTGTGGTTCTAATTCAGCACACGACGCTTCTTAAGAACCTCAACAAAGCGGAGCAGGCTCGTTCAGCCATGAAAGAGCTTGGAGCAGGCGTAATAAAAACCCTCCTTTGGTTTTTGTGGAGGCTGTGAAAGCTCCGAATGGCTAGCCTGCGGAGCTAGACACAGAGCATGACGCCCAACTCCTTATTAGAACTTTGACCGACCATTTAACTTGATTTTTCCTAGAAATAGATTACATACTCGCTTTGCTCTTATGCATATTGTGGTTCTAATTCACAGCACACGATGCTTCTTAAGAGCTGCCACAAACTTCAATCTACATTAAAGACCCAAATAAAAGCCAATTTGCAGCTCCTATCCGGGTCCTTTTTAATTATTCTTTTTTATCTTCATCTTTGTCTTTTTTCGAGCGTTTTCCTAACCAGAATGCTAGGAGTACCAGTAGAATAAGTGCTAACGCGCCGCCTGCTACATACCACCATGTGTAGTCTTTCTCAAGTTCTACAGCGGTGTCGTTCAGTTTCTTTGCATCGTCGCCCTTAATGGTGAATTCTTCATCCCATTTCCATGTTTTATCTCCGGATGTTGCTACCATTTTCAAACGGTATTTTCCGGCTTTAAGCGGCTGGTTTTCCCAATCAATAGCATAGTTAAAATTGGAATTTGGTGCCATTCTTAAATTATCGCGTTTTGCTTGGTGTAACACTTGATCGTCCCCTGATTTGTAAACTTTCGCATCAATCATCAGCGGTTTAATCATTGTCGCCTCTGGATTCTGCAAGTTCGCCGTCACCACGTTGCGATAGTTGATCTGTTGCGGTTTAATCGCGTGCAATTTCATGTCGGGCTCTACAACGGTATCATTTTCCGATAGTTGCACGCCGACCACGTATGCATAGCGGTTCTTGATTTGTACACCTTTTCCATCTTCTTTTTTCGCGTCAGGGTCTTCTTTTTCAATGAATTGTAATCCGCCTAAAATAATCCCATCAAATGAGGCGGCGGGCATGGTTACTGTGACCTTGATTGTTTTGCTGCTGTTAGCTGGGAGAACGGCCTCATCGTCTGTTTTGGCAATCTCGGAAAATGGTGTTTTAAGCGATTTATCCAGTTTTGGATCGGTCTGGCTGTAATCCACAATCCCATTATCGTTCGTGACCGCCGTATTCGCATTTGTTTCAACCGTGATTTCCTTATCTGTATCATTTTTAAGTACAACCTCTAAATCCTGTTTTTGGCCAGGCTTCATGCGTAAGTCAAAGTACGTTTTGGATTTATCGATTTGGTTATCTGGAATAACCGCCGTTACCGAAAAATTCGCGGCCGCCTCAGGGCTTAACGGATGGAATAACACCCCTATCAACATCATTGGCAATACTAAAAGTAACATAAACTTCTTCACAAAATCCCAACTCCTTTCAATTCTCTCTTTTAAAAAATGATTTATATAGCAGACTGTAGAAAAACCGCTTTACATGATGCTTCTCCAAACTCCAGCGTGTCGACAAATGCTTAGTTTCTAAGCAAAAGCGAGTACCAGCGCGGAGTGTACTCTAGTACATGAGCACTGGAACGGAGCTTTTAACGGGAAGGATTACATGCTCGCTTTGCTCTCATGCATATTGGGGTTGTCGATACGCTGCGTATATATTCCTCCATTACCATTACCCGTTGATGCGATTTTAAAAACTAAGAACTTATTCTTTTCATGTTTCCGTAGAAAATGGCTAGTTTTGGTGAACGTTTTGTGACTATCGTCTTTTTTGCCCTTTTTAATAACAAAAAAAGCTGGATTCATCATTGGCGCTAATTTATGCTTGTAACAGTAAGTAATAGAAAGGGTGGAAAAAGTGAAAAAAATACAACTATATTCTTGGATGACATGTTTAATTATTGCCATTTTTGTGATTTTACCATTATCAACAAAAGCGGCGGAAAATAACTTCATTCCAACGGTGAACATTATTACAACGACTGGAAATGCGGTAGGACTACCTACAGAAGTGGACCAGGCAGATAGCGCTTATAAGTTAACAAAGGCAAAAGTGACGTGGGATGCTGTCAATCCAGAAATTTTTGATGTGGTTGGGGAACATGTTATATATGGAACAACTGAAAATGGACAGCACACGGTAAAGGGTATTATTCATGTTTTTGCGAATACGAAGCCGGTCAATGTGGCCGCGATTGGCGATAGTATCACATATGGTATGAACGTGGAAAATGTTGCTTATAATTCCTATCCGAAGCAGCTGAACAATCGACTTGGTGCGGATTACAATGTCACGAATTACGGAAACAGTGGGAAAACGTTGCTGGAGAGTGGAAATGATCCGTATATCCGCACGACTCAGTACACGCAAAGCCTCGCTTCTAATCCTGATGTCGTGATTATTCAACTCGGAACGAATGATTCCAAACCGGTTAATTTTGCGAAAATCGATCAGTTTGTCAGCGATTACGTGAAATTGATTAATAAATATAAGAATTTGGCGACGAAACCTATTGTTTATGCGGCGCTACCACCGGTTGTATTTAACATGGCTTATACGATTAATCAAGCAAATATGGATAAAATTTTGCCTAAAATTGTGGAGGCTGCTGAAAAAGCGAATGTCGATGTTTCGATTATCGATAATCAGACGGCGACGATTGGTGCGAAGGAGTTTGTGCCTGATAATGTGCATCCGAATGGGAAAGGCGCTGCGATTTTAGCAAACAATGTGTACCATACGATAACTGGAGAGCAACCGGAATTGTCAGGAAAAGTAGCAGCGAATGCTTATAATACAAGTTATGGGGCGATTAATGCGATTCCTACAACCGTTGACAAAACGCTATTTCTATCCAATATTTCGACGCAAAACTGGGTTTCTTACAAAAATGTGAACTTTGATAAATACCTTGGTAACTTGCAAATGTCGGTAGCAGTACCTTATAATGCCACAACGGTTGAAGTCAAACTGGATAGTCCAACGGGGACAACGATTGGGACATCGACGTTGAAACAAACAGGAAATGTGAATACTTGGGCGCTGAACACAATTCCGACAACGACTATTAAGGGTACGCATGATGTCTATTTCATTTTTAGCCGCCCTTCTACCGCAGCGAGTGTGGAGTTGGCGCGTCTAGGAAGTATTGATTTTTCCTATGATGCGGCAAAACCTACAGAAATCATGTCCGCGCAAGACCTTGAAGCGGCTCTGGCAAGCGGGTTGACGAATCTAAAATTGATGAATAATATTACGTTTACAAAGAATTTACAGCTTTCTGGGGACACAAGATTAAATCTGAACGGCTTCACGATGGACACCGCCAATTATTATTTAAGCAAAAATGACGCAGCTGGGAAACGCATTCAATTTGACATTTTTGGTGGTAATGTCGCCGGTAAGAATGCCTACGGAAGTATTTATAGCGCGACTTCTGAGAATAGCAACTATGGGATGAATATTAACGCGAAGAACATCACGTTTAATGGTACTCTCTTTATTCGTAATAATGTGCTCAACGCTGTGGTGACTTTTGATGGGCACAATGTCATTAAATCAACGACGGGCAGCAATGTTTACGTTCGCAATATGACCATCAAGGCCGGCGCCTATTACTACGGCTCCACGGAGGGCAGCGGTTCATCTAACGAAAGTGGCTCGACGGTTATCACGATGGGTACTGGCAACACCGATAAAAATTTCATCGTAGAACCTCAAGCAAAAGTCGAGCTGTATCCTGGAAGTAAGGGCACAGGTTATGGACAAAATGCGATTTACGGCTTCTCTAAAATCAGCATTGCGGACGGCGCTAGTTTCACGGCAAGTGGTGCTCGGCCAATGATACGTACAGAATACACCACTAAAAATGCGCGTGTGGAAGTCGCTCCAAATGCAGTATTTGATGTTCGAACCACAGAGGCAACAGAAGGCTTTTCGTTCAGCTACGGCATTGATTACATCTTTGATCACGCCATGTATCTGAACCTCGAGAGTCCAACTAAAACGAGCTTCATGTACGCCCACCGCAACAGTTCCATAAGTATTTACGGTGGGAAAGTTAGCGTCTGGAATGCAACGGGCAGCACGCAAAGTTGGAATTCCGTCGATGTTTTCCAACTTAATAATATTCTAAGCGGCAAAAACATGGGGACACTAACAACAAGCTCGGCAGAACTGAAAAACACATTCGGTAGCCTTGCGAATTATGTCAGAATTACGAATCAAAATTAAACGAAAAAAAAGCAGTATCTGGACTCGATAACCGTCCAAATACTGCTTTTTTCACGCTTGTTTCTGCAACACTTCTAAGAATTCAGCGCCATATTTCTCAAGCTTGTTCATACCAACACCTTTGATTTCCAAAAATGCCTCTTCGTCTTTTGGCAAGTACTCACACATTTGCCGTAACGTTTCATCAGAGAAAATAATATACGGTGGAACTTTGTGTTTCGATGCAAGCTCCCGACGTACTTCACGCAATTCGCCGAACAAACCTTCATCCACATCAATCGATACTTTCGTAACTTTCCGGGCCGTTTTCCGAGTCACTTTCTCCTTGCCAAGCAGCACATTAACCGCCTCGTTCGTCAGTCTTAGCGATGGGAATTGGCTGTCCGTATACGCTAAATACTTCTCCGCCGCCAAATAATCAATCAGTTGTAGCACATCTTTTTGCGAGCGATCCTTCATCAAACCATGCGTTGATAACTCCTCCAAGCGCCACTGCTGGATTTTCTGATCCTTCGAGCCTGTCAGCACTTTAGCCACCATGACTTTTCCGAACCGTTCTTGCATCCTTTTAATACATGAAAACACTTGCTGCGCCTCAATCGTGATGTCCTGTGCTTCGCGCGTATCGAGACAGTTACCACATCGTCCGCAGTTCTCGCCTTCCTCGCCAAAATACTGCACAATATATTTCTGCAAACAAATCTCCGTATAGCCATAACCCGCCATTTGACGCAGTTTTGCATACTCATTCTGTTTGCGTTCCTCGTCCATTTCCGACTGATCAATCAAAAAATGCTGAATATGCGTGTCTTGTGGGCCAAACAGCAAAATACAATCACTCGCAACGCCGTCACGCCCAGCACGTCCAGCTTCCTGATAATAAGCCTCAACATTTCGCGGCAAATTATAATGAATCACGTACCGCACATTCGATTTGTTGATTCCCATACCAAACGCATTCGTCGCCACCATCACGCGCACATCGTCATACAGAAATTTCTCCTGCCAACCGTTGCGCTCCTTGTCCGACATCCCACCATGATATTTCCCCGTCGGAATGCCCTTCTTCGTCAGCATCTCGTACAGCCGCTCCACCTCTTTACGCGTCGCTGCATACACAATTCCCGACTGTTCACCGTTCGTTTTCACGTAATCGAGCAGATACTTATCACGGTCCTGCCCCTTCACGACCTGAAAAGCCAAGTTTTCCCGTGCAAATCCCGTCTGAACAATGCTATCTGGGCCAATATCCAGCAACTTCATAATATCATCCGAAACCGTTGGCGTCGCCGTCGCGGTCAGCGCAATAATAAGCGGGCGCGGATGAATCCGATCCAACGTATCACACAGCGTCAAATAACTCGGACGAAAATCATGTCCCCAATGCGAAATACAATGCGCCTCATCAATCGCGAAAAGCGCAATATCCGTCGTGTCTATTAACCGTTGAAAGCTCGCCGTCTCCAACCGCTCAGGCGCGATATAAAGCAGTTTTACCGCCCCGTTTTCCGCATCCCACAGCCGATTATCAATCTCATTTCCCGTCAAAGAACTATTCACAAACGTTGCTGGAATCCCCTGCTCATTCAGCGCATCCACCTGATCCTTCATCAATGAAATCAGCGGCGAAACAACAATCGTCAAGCCGTCCAAAACGAGCGCTGGAATCTGGTAACAAAGCGATTTCCCGCCCCCAGTAGGCATTATCGCTAACGTATCCTTACGCGCATAAAGGTTGCGCAATACATCCTCTTGCCCATCGCGAAACGACGAATAACCAAAGCTCTCCTGCAAAACCTGCTGCGATCTACCCCAATATTGTTCTATCATTTTCCACTAGCACCTACCTTTATCTCCCGTGCAAACTTTTCTATCCCTCTAGTATACCGTTTTTCTCCAAACAAAAGAAGGGCTTTTGCGAAATCCATTTTTTCACAGATCTCAAGCCCTTCAAAATTGGTTTTTACCCCTGATTTAGTAACTGATCGCGCGCTTTTTCAAAGCACTCCACGTACTATTAAACGAAGCCTTCGAAATTCGGACGTTCTTTTTCACTGTCCACGGGTCGTTGTAGTAATAATAACTACCATCGTAGCCTGTCAATGTCACCGAATGTACGCTAAAACCATGCATCCGCGTCCACACAACGACAGGTCGTCCCGATTTCAATTTCTTCTCCAAAGTCGCATTCGCAGCACCCGTTAGATTCACCGCTGAACCCGCGTATTTCTTCGTTAATTTCATCAAAGCAGGCGGATAAATCGTGTATCCTGAACGCGTAAACGGATTCCCGACATAGCCTAAATTCGGATTACTCGCGTGTTTTGGCATCTCGCGCGCCAACTTCACCTTGTCCACATTCGCACCCTTATACTTCAGCATCATTGTCACCGCCACAATCTCACAACCCGTCGGCAACTGCGGTCGTTGCGCAATTAGCGGCACATTAAGTAACACCCTCGGAGTCGGTTTTGGTGGTGGCACAGGCTTCACAACCCGCGTCGTCAAATAATTTCCCGACACATATGCTTTCTTTCCTTTAAAAATAATCTGATGCCATTTCCCGGTTTTCGCTAAACTGCTCACTTTTGCACCCTTCGCTAGCCAGCCAACCGCCTTATAATTCGTCCCAGCCCCAGCGCGCACCGTCAAGCTCCCCGTCGTGTAATACGTCGTTGCCGCCGAAACCGCCGACACACTCACAACACTCAACAACACGACCAAAACCATTCCAACAAGCCACTTTCGATAATTCCCCACTTTACAATCCCCCTAATCATTTTCACAAAAAAGACCAACATTCCCCCTGTTAGTCTTTCGTGTTGCGCTAGTTTTATATACCACGACACAGACATCGTAAACAAATAGAAACCCCCCCTAAAATATGCACAAATTCCCAGTTTATAAAAATTTCACATTTTAGACATAATACATTCCTCCCGAGTAGTAAGGTGCACATGTTTCCATCACATAACCAAGTAGAAAAACCTATTTTAGTAAGACCTATCACACAAACGAAGGCTATCATCGTGTTGTTTTTTACAATTAAAATACCTATTTACATAAAGTCTAATGCCCTTGTTTAAACAACCTTTACACCTCTCCCCGTATATGCTAACATTTTACTTTGTAAGTAAATAACAATGAAATTTGTACTAATTTTTTCAAAAATATAATTAGAAAGGTAGGCTATAGCACACAGTTTTATAACCAATTTTCTACATTATTTACCTTCCTAGATTTAAATTAGATTTTTCAAAAAAAGAATTTCCATAAAAGGAGAAGCATAATGAAAAACAAAAGAAAATACCTGATAACCTTGATGTGTCTTGTTTTATTTTTACAGTCATTTAGTTTGGTCGTAACTGCCCAAAATACGGCTTCCACAGATAGTATCAAAACGGCGATTACCGTTCCGTCTGGCTCCATTACTAACCGCGGAGAAATCGCCCTTCAAATTGACCTTTCCGGTAGCGCCGGTTCTCTCACACCAGCGAATGGCGACCTTACCGTGACTATACCAAAGGACATCGTTTATAGCGTCACTGACTTTACATCTAAACTTGATTTACCAGTGCCCTTCAAGTTGAAAAGTGTGACCTCAGACGATACGAATTACAAAATTTTAATTTCTGTTGATACCACCTTGATTGCCTCGAATGAAGCCTTTCATGGTATTTTTCAGATTAAGTTCGGCGCACCAATATTGACAATTGGCGATGCGCATAATGACACCCAGACTTTTTCCGTTGATTATGCAACAAAACACGATGACGTCACTGTTGATGTCACGAAAAAGAACCCGATTATAAAGCCTATTTTTGATAAGTGGTATAAAGGGGATTTTGACGCTAACAATGTTGCGGTTTTAAATACGTCAACTCCTGAGAATAACAAATTCCAGCTTGTCGTAAATTACAAAAAAGTGGCCCTGAATGGTGTTATTATCACTGATACCCTGCCAGTTGGGACTTCTTTAGTAGCAACTAATAAAAATTCGGGTATTTCAGGAAATGGCATAACTGTTGAAAATATCCGTATTTTAAAAGCGAACACATTTGACGAGGAAGGCATTGTTACTAGCTATAAATACGTAACGGCTGACTTCCAAGATAAGATTAGTTACGACACGACGACTCGCACATTTAAAGTGGACTTAGGCGACATGACCACGGACGATACCTACTTTATTGAATACGCTTTAAAAGTAGATGATCCAGACCTTGGTGAGCAAGTAAACACCGCGAACTTTACTGCATCTAACGCAAATGCGATTCAGAAAACTTTGCCGGTTAAGGCTATTCAGCATTTTGGCACGAGCTATGTTCTGAGTAAAAGCGTGGACAAACAAATTCTGAACTACGATGAAAACACACTAACTTACACGCTAAAACTCATGTCTCTAGACGGCGCGAGCATTCCAGCGGGCACTGTCATTACTGATCCGCTAGATTCCAGAATTCATATTACTTCGATACTAGATTATGATACGAGCAAATTCGATATTCAATATGACGCCGATTCGGTGACGATAACAACCCTTGTCGACACGCCGAAAAACGGTAGTAATAGCTGGGCTTTTGAAGCGAATGTCTCTACATTAAAAGTTGGTGACTCCCTTCTAAACTCGGCGTATATGAACGTATCCAATAACACTATTCAATCCAACACGGTAGCGACGAAGAAATACGATGGCCGAATCCAAGTAATGAAAACGGATAACTTTGGTCAACCGGTCGCTGGTGCAGAATATTCCATCACAGATACGAGCGGTGCGGTAGTTTTCCAAGGTAAGACGGATAAAGACGGCATTCTTCTGTCAGCGGCTTTACAAACTGGCACGTATACAATCATGGAGACATCCGCGCCGGTTGGTTACGTACTTGATAGCACACCCCAATCTGTGACAATTACCGATCAAGATACCGACCCGATTCTATTACAAACAAAGAATATTATGAAAACTGGTTCCGTGGAACTGACAAAAGTTGATTCAGCGGACCACGCGGTGACGCTTTCTGGGGCTACTTTTGATTTGCTAGATGAACAAGGTAAGATTTTGAAAACTGGCCTGACTACAGCTGCCAATGGTATTTTGAAGGTTGCGAATTTGAATCCAGGGAAGTATAGCCTTGTGGAGACCGCCGCGCCTTCTGGTTATACGTTGGACAGCACGCCAATCGCGTTTGAAATTCTATTTGGCGACGACCAGACTCCTGTTACGTTAGTTAAAGAAAACACGATGAAAAATGGCGCTGTTGAGCTGACAAAAGTTGATTCGGACGACCATGCAGTGACACTCTCTGGAGCTACCTTTGATTTGCTAGATGCACACAGCACAATTATAAAATCAGGACTTACCACCGATGACAAAGGATTTTTGGAAGTTTCTAATTTGAAGCCTGGAAAATACAGCTTTGTCGAGACTGCCGCACCTTTTGGTTATACTTTGGACAGCACTCCACTCGCATTTGAAATTGCTTTTGGCGATGATCAAACGCCTATTTCTTTAATCAAGGAAAACACGATGAAGAATGGCTCGGTGGAACTGACAAAAGTTGATTCAGCAGACCACGCGATGACGCTTGCTGGGGCTACTTTTGACTTGTTAGATGAGCAAGGCGCTGTTTTACAATCAGGTCTCATAACAGACGAGAATGGATTCTTTAAAGTTTCCAATTTGAAGCCAGGGAAATATAGCTTTATCGAGACTGGAGCACCTACTGGCTACACGTTAGACAGCACTCCACTCGCATTTGAAATTGCTTTTGGCGATGATCAAACGCCTGTTTCTTTAGTTAAAGAAAACACGATGAAAAATGGTTCCGTAGAGCTAACAAAAGTCAGTGCATCTGACCATTCGATTTTGCTAGCAGGCGCTGTTTTTAACTTATTAGACGCGCAAGGTAGCGTTTTACAAGAAGGCCTCACAACGGATGCAAACGGATTTTTTGCAGTGGACGGGTTAAAACCTGGGAAGTATAGCTTCGTCGAGACCGCGGCTCCTGCTGGCTACACAATGGACAGCACGCCGGTCGCTTTTGAAATCCCGTTCGGCGACGATCAGGCTCCGGTGAAAGTCGTGATGGAAAATATGATTACGTTCCAACCAGCACCACCGTCAATGGATGACCCGACACCAGTGATTCCAGATACAGAAAAACCGAACATAGAAACACCAACCACCAAAGATCCAGCCGAAAAAGCACCTGCGCTAGAAGAAACGAGCACACCGACAAACATGATAGAGCCAACAACAACAGGGTCAAAAATACCTAAAACCGGTGACAGCTCAGAGCGCAATTTAATACTAACTGGCTTACTTTTATGCCTTCTTGCTTCCTTACTATTTGTAGAAGCAAGAACGCGGAAAAACTAGCCATACAAAAAAGCGTCCTAGATTTGATGAGATTTACGAGTCTCATCAAGCCTAGGACGCTTTATTTTTATTTTAAGAAATACTATAGTTCGGTGCTTCTTTCGTAATTTGAATATCATGTGGATGCGACTCACGTAAGCCCGCGCCTGTCATCCGAATGAATTGGGACTCTTCGCGTAAGTGACGCAAATCGGCCGAACCACAATAACCCATCCCAGAACGAATCCCGCCAATCAGTTGGAACAGCACGTCCGCAAGAGAGCCCTTGTAAGGCACGCGACCCTCGATACCCTCCGGAACTAACTTCTTCGCATCCGCTTGGAAATAACGATCCTTAGAGCCCTTCTCCATCGCAGCAAGGCTTCCCATACCACGATACGTTTTAAAACGACGACCTTGGAAAATTTCCGTTTCGCCAGGACTTTCGTCGGTTCCAGCAAACATACTACCAATCATAACCGCGTGTCCACCAGACGCAAGAGCCTTCACGATATCGCCAGAATACTTAATTCCACCATCCGCAATAATCGTTTTGCCATACTCACGCGCAACCGTCGCACAATCATAAATCGCCGTAATCTGAGGAACACCAACACCTGCAACCACACGCGTCGTACAAATCGAACCAGGTCCGATACCCACTTTCACGATATCCACCCCAACATCAAAAAGTTCACGCGTTGCCTCAGCCGTAGCCACGTTACCAGCAACAATGTTCACGTCTGGAAACGCCGTACGGATCTCCGCAATTTTATTCAAAACACCTTGCGAGTGACCATGCGCCGTATCAATAATGATAGCATCTGCGCCAGCTTTGACCAGTTTCTCCGCACGGCTCAGCGTATCATGCGTCACGCCAACTGCTGCCGCAACAAGCAAACGACCATGAGAATCCTTCGCCGAATTCGGGAATTCAATCACTTTTTCAATATCTTTAATCGTAATAAGACCTCTCAAAACACCATTATCATCCACGAGTGGAAGTTTCTCAATACGGTGCTTTTGTAGGATGTTTTCAGCTTGCTTTAAGGTCGTGCCCACTGGTGCTGTAACTAGGTTTTCCTTCGTCATCACATCAGAAATCACAATCGAATAGTCTGTAATGAAACGCAAATCGCGGTTGGTCAAAATCCCAACAAGAATGCGATCTTCTTCATTATTAACAATCGGTACACCCGAAATACGATATTTCGCCATCAAATGCTCCGCGTCAAATACTTTATGATCTGGCGTCAAGTAAAATGGGTCAATAATAACACCACTCTCCGAACGTTTCACCTTCTCAATTTCCCCTGCTTGCTCGTCGGCTGTCATGTTCTTATGAATAACCCCGATGCCGCCCTGACGCGCAATCGCAATCGCCATTTTGGCCTCCGTAATCGTATCCATACCCGCACTGAAAACCGGTACATTGAGCTTAAGTGTCGGCGTCATTTCAACTTTCAAATCCACCTCATTCGGCAGCACATCCGATTTCGCCGGTACCAACAATACATCATCAAAAGTAAGACCTTCTTTTGCAAACTTAGTCTCCCACATGGGTCGCAACACTCCTTCAAATTTGGTTGACGTCACCGTTCCAAAATTACAAGCCATTCTATAGTAGAAAAATCGCTCACAATTCTTCTTCGTTTACGCCGATAGATTTTGCTAATTAGATAAATGCTACAAGAAATAGCGTCATATGTCAAGAGGCTTGCAATTATCAGTTTTTTCTGAACTAGTTTGACTTTTAGACCATCAGCTAACTATTTTGATATGAAAGGAGTTACAGCCGTTTTTCACGTTCTTTCAACATAGGTATATAGTCTCTATGTTTCACGTGAAACAATTGCTTTTCTCTTCTGCGCAGCATACGAATAATTTCCACCATATGAAAAAATTTGCCCCTGCTCCAACCAAACCGTCCTATCGAAAATCTGATCCATGAAGAAACGGTCATGCGAAATCGCGATAATCGTCCCTTCAAAATTCCGTAGCGCTTCCTCAAGCACTTCCCGTGACGCGATATCCAAATGGTTCGTTGGCTCATCCAAAAGCAGCGTATTCACCGGCTGATTCATAAACTGCGCCAAACTAAGTCGCATCCGTTCGCCACCACTCAAGTTTGCCACTTTTCGAAACACCATTTCGCCGTAAAATAAGAAAGTCGCTAACATATGTCTCGCGTCCCCCTCAACAACCGCGACCTTATCACGAAAAGCCTCGATGACCGTCTGATTTTCATCCCCAACATCCATGTGCTGCGATAAATAAGCAATATCAACGCTCGACCCCACGTGCACCGTCCCGATATCAGGTTGTACCTCACCAAGAATCAACTTCAAAATAGTCGATTTCCCAGCCCCATTCTCGCCAACAATCGCAATCCGCTCCTTCTGTCTCACATGCCAATCCAAGCTCTCAAACAAAATGCGCGTCCCGAATTCCAAGCCAACCTGATCGAAAATCACCACATCTTCCCCGCTACGTTTTGACTCCTCGAATTCGAGCCGCATATTCTTCTGCTCCAAAGCTGGTTTTTTCAGAACCTCCATCCGATTCAGCGCCTTCTCCATATTTTTTGCTCGGCGGAACAACGCAGCATTCGGCGGATTAGCCTCCATCGCCCACTGCCGTAAGCGCTTGATAGCCTGTTTCATCTTCTTGATTCTCTTCTGTTGATCCTTATAATCCTTGAATTCCTTGAGCAGCCGCTCCTCACGCTCCACTAAATACCCCGAGAAATTCGTGTGATACGTGATCAATTCCTTATTCTCGAGCTCCACAATCTTCTGCACAACCTCATCCAAAAAATACCGATCATGCGAAACAACCAACACCGTTCCACCATACACCCTCAAAAACTGCGTCAACCACTCCACCGCCTTTAAATCCAGATGGTTCGTCGGCTCATCAAGCAATAGCAAATCCGGTTCCTCAAGCAACATCTTGGCAAGCGACACCTTCGTCCGTTCCCCGCCACTCAACTGTTCCCAAGCCTTATCCGCCAAATGTGGAATCCCAAGCCCATGCAAAATTTTATCCATGTCCGTATCCAAATTGTAGCCACCAAGCTCGATAAAGCGTGCCTGCTTTTCGCCATAATTTTGCAGTAACTTCTCGCTCGTATCCTGCATCATTCGACTCTCCATCAGTTTCAATTCTTCGTGTAAAGCCACCACATGCCCAAACGCCGTCCTCAGAAAATCACGCACAACCATTGTTCCCGTCACGCTCGGCATTTGATCCAACAATCCCACCGTCGCGCCCTTCTGAACCGAAACAATTCCTTCATCCGGCATCTCGATTCGCGCGATAATCTTTAGGATCGTACTTTTCCCCTCACCATTTCGACCGATGAGTCCAATTCGTTCCCCCTGCTCCACCTGTAAACTAATCTTTTCTAAAATCAAATCCCCAGTAAAGCGTTTTGTTATATTATTTAAAGCTACTATTGTCATAATTCCTACTCCTCATCCTTGTTCGAGAAGCATTTCATCCTGTGGCTCTAGTTCTTGCAAAGCTGAGCTAGCCATTTCAGCACTTCATTCAGATCCGGCTTTGTTGTGGTTCTTGAAAAGCGTCATTTGCTTTTTTAGAACCTCAATATGCAGTTGCATGTAATGAAACTGCCCTCCCTTAGCTAACTCCGCAAAAACCAAGACCGGGTTTTCACTGCGGCCGCTCCAGTTTTTTTCGGAGCTGAACGAGCCATTTCAGCACTTCATTCAGATCCGGCTTCAATGGCTAGCTCCTCGAAAACTTCTCGCCCTCCGCAAAAACCAACAACGGGTTTTCACTGCGGCCGCTCCAGTTTTTTTCGGAGCTGAACGAGCCATTTCAGCACTTCATTGTTTCACGTGAAACAATCCATATCTAAATGTACAACAAAAAAACTCAAGCAAATCCCTAAGAGCCTGGCACAATGGTCAGATTCAGCGTTCGAAAGGATACATACTCCGTTTCGAATTGGGATTAGCCCTGAGTTTTTCAGTTTAGATCTAGCTTCAATGGCTAACTCCTCGAAATCTTCACATCTTTCGCAAAAACCAAGACCGGGTTTTCACTGCAGATGTTCCAGTTTTTTTCGGAGCTGAACGAGCCATTTTAGCTTTTCAGTTTAGATCTAGCTTCAATGGCTAGCTCCTCGAAATCTTCACATCTTTCGCAAAAACCAAGACCGGGTTTTCACTGCAGATGTTCCAGTTTTTTTCGGAGCTGAACGAGCCATTTTAGCTTTTCAGTTAGGAATCCATGCTTCTCTTATTTTTCCGATATTCAGTTACGCAAATTGGACAGACCTGTGTCCTGTAACTGAAAAGATGGAAAAAATGGCACGGATGATACTGCATAAATTGGCAACTAACTTCAAACGTGCTATCGAGAATTTCATGGATTCCTCACCTCTTTCCGTTTCTAAAATATGCTTTTAGAATACTAGGTTCCGCTTGAATTGTCAAACCTTATTTTTTCTATAGAGAACAGCAACAGATCCTAGGATTGCGAATAAACCAACGAAAACCGGCCATTGACTCGATGACTCATCACCAGTTTCAGGAAGTTGCCCCACTTTTTCTGGGCTCTTCACTGCCGCCGCTTCCACTTTCACATCCTGAACATTGTCCACAGTTGGTGATGTTGGTGTTGGTACTGGCCCCGGTGCATTTTTTGCGTACGTGTAGACTACCTCTTGCGCAATCTCTGAAAATGTACCGCTACTCTCGCCTTTTACCTCTTGCAATGTGTAATCCGGAATATCTTTTTTTGCGAATTCGTAACTGTCACCAAATTTCCCAGTAAGTTGAGCATTCTCAGCAATTTCTTGGCCGTTCGTATCTTGGTAAATCGCCGTGGCAGGCTGAGGTATCGCGTCGATTCTGCTCTCAAGATCCGCCACTGCCTGATTAACCTCTGCCTCAGAATATTCTTTTCCACCGATAAGATTCGTCAGCGCGTCCCTAGCATTCTTTAACGCCACAATATTGTCTGCGCTATTTTCGACGTTATCTAGGATAAAATTAGCTTGGCCGATAGCCGCGTATGCTGCTGAAAGATAAATACGCGTCAGTTTTTTCTCTAAAATAGGGTCGTAACTTGGACTAATCGCCGTTTCAAAATTAGCGCCTAGAATGGCCACGTTCACCTCATAAAGATTGCTCGCCTTATCAATAAGATTTTCAAGCTCAGTGACTTTCGCGCTAGTCAAAGCTTTACTGTACTGAATACGCTTCAAATGATGTTTCGCCAACTCTTTCGCGCTTTCTACAGAATAACCATTGACCTCTAAAATCGCCGTTTTCGTCCACAGTAAATTCGACGGCGTGACACTACTTATATCGGGCTCGTTGTAAGTTTTCCCATCTCGATCGAAGGCATACAAGAACATTCCTGATAAATTATTTTCCCGAACGTGCTTCGCCAACTTATACATGTTCGAATCCTCATATGGAAGCTTCGTATCAAACCAGCGATTCCGGTCCTGCTCCTCTGGGAAAGTGAGGCCAGGCAAGAACTTATCTTTCGCAATGTACGGAGCATAAGCGTTCGACGACATCTCGGTTCTGTCCGTGCCACTGCCGTACTGCTGATAAGCCAACATGTCGAAACTATCACTCACATTCTGAAACGGAGCCATTGTCTCTGCATTGGTATCGTATAAAAAGAGCGTGCCATTATTCGCTTTCGGGCCAATATATTTCGATAATGCTCTGATAACACCATCGGAAATTTTCACATCCGCCGCACTTGGATGCGTTTCCATATCAATGTCCAGCCCATCCAATCCCCACGGCGTCATCAACTCCGCCAGTAGAGCTTTGGCATAATCATCAAATTCTTTCTCAGTCGGAAAATCCCCTGCATGCGGTACTGTCAACAGTTTCGAATAGTCGAAACCACGAATCAGCTTGACCCCACGCGCGTGCAATTCCGGCCCATATTCCGTTTTTAGCTTATCAAAAAACGGTTTTGCGAGCGCCTCCTGACCTGGTGGCACATAACTGAAAACATTGACGATATTAATCCCGTACGGAATATCGCTCATACTAATCCAGTTTTCATCCGGCAAACTAGTATTAACCCCTTTCATCTCAACATCCCGCCAAGCCCGGTAATAAACTAGAAAATTCTTATTAGTGAGCTGCTCCTCGGCCTGCACACTCCTAGATGGCAACGCGAACATCGGAATCAGGCTAACACATAACACAAAAACAAGTGAAACAATCAAGCTCTTCTTACTCATGAAAAAACCCCTTTTCAGTTTTGTCTTCTAATCTCCCCAAGGCACACTAAATAAAACTAAAATTTCAAAAAAGCGCTTACAAAACAATTTTAGCATATATAGAATTGGATTATATAGACAAATTAAAGGTATTAGTGTACAAATCATTGTTTTTACTTATAGACAATATGAAACATGCCCTCCCCAAAACTACTTCCGCACAACAGGTATCCAAATCTCACTTTTATAATCTGGTTTACTTGTATCAGGACTCTCATTCCACAAGATTTCTGGTCCCGGAACAACTTCATAACCCGATGTTGGGAGCCATTCTGAGTAAATCCTTGCCCAAACATCCTGCAATGTTTTAGGAAATTCTCCACACGCAGTAAACACTACCCAAGTTGAAGGTTCCACCACTAAAGTTTCCCATTTTTCCGGAACGGCCATCGTCGTAGCAACCCCAATGTATTGATCTAACTCAGCGCCTTCCTCCCTACCCTCACCAAAGTTCGTTGAAGCGCAAATGATTCCCGATGGCTGAATATTCGATAGTTTCTTCAACGCCACAAAATCTTCTGGTTTTAGGCTTGCCCACATAGAATCCATCTGCGGATTTACGCCCTCATACACTAGTTTAATGCGCTTGCTAATCCCGACAATTTTAAAAGCATCTTTTGTTTCAATCCGATAATCCATTATATTTCCCCCTTGTATCTTCAATTGGAAGGTCATCGGCAGAAAAGTTTTTAAGTGCGTATTCTCTTTTTTAGCCTGCGTAGGAGTGACGTGATGCATCGACTGAAACGCTCGGGTAAAAGCATCAGGCGATTCATAGCCAAAACGCATCGCAATATCGATAATTTTGTCATCACTATCTTTTATCAAAATGGCTGCTACGGCTAACTTTCTTAATCGAATATACTCGCTAAGCGGCATTCCTGCAAGGTATGAAAAGACCCGTCTGAAATGATACTCCGAGCAACACGCGATTTTCGAAAGCTCTTTGTAATCCATTTCGTCCATCAAATGCGCTTCAATATACTGCATAGCTAGATTCATTTGCTTAATTGTATCCACTCCTATGACCTCCTTAAAGCGATTTTATCAAAAATATAACGAGTGCTCCCGTCATTATCGTTGCATATAGTGACGATTATGTAGAGTATCACCAAAATTAGATCTCACCACATTTCAATGATTATTCAGTGTCCTCACTTAAAATTTTTCTTGAAATAGCCAGATACTAATATAGCAATTGAATAGATACAAATCTGCATACAGTAACCTCTCGTTCTTCTCAAAATCGTATTATTTATAAAAACAAGCTCTCCTCCAAATCCCGAGAAGAGCCTATTCCCATCTTACCTCGTTTGCTTCCGAAGTTTCTGCATCATATCTTGCTCGACGCTACCGCCAAAACGAACCGCAATAATGTCTTCTTTTTTAATCCAGCAAGTGCCATCTGAGCGTCCTTCATCGGTGACTAGACTGACTTCCAAGCCTTCATAATCACTCCCAACGATAATCCCCGCAACCTGAGCCTCGTCTCCTAGGATTTCGATACCCGCAATTTTCTCGTTTTGATACACATGATCCACCGCAATTTCGAATTCGGGTTTATATCTTTTGCTATGTTGCCAATATAGGAATCAAGTCAGCACATCTCCAAATAAAACTCATTTCTTTATTTTACTCTGCTAACAATAAGTGAGCGTATTTCATAGCTATGTTTTTTTTGTATGCTTAAGGTAGGAAAGATATTGGGTAGAAATCTCGTGAATACTTTGAATATAATCAGGCATTTCAATCAATTCATCATATTCCTGAATGTAGGTAATGTATTCTATTGCAAGCGACGCAATGATTGCTGATTGTAAACGTATGTTTTTTATTTGAATATTTTGGACTTCTGCATACCTGACATATTCTTCTTGTAAAATATTTTTTATGCTTGTTTCAATGTCCATATCCTCAATACGTAGTTTCTTTAAAGTTTTTATATCTACGATAATTGTAGATATCGATTCGCGAAGTGAACTCCACAATACATCATAATCTTCGTTATTCTGGATTCCTTCGAGACGTTCTGCCACTCCGGCTTGGAACTTGCTTAAATGTTGATGAACAACTTTCTCAGCTAGGTCATACTTATCAAGATAATGGCTATAAAAAGTCCCTTTACTAATTAATGCCTTTTCAAGAATTAGCCTAACTGTTACTTTTTCAAAAGGCATCGTCTTTAAAAGCTCAAAGAAAGTATATTCAATATTTTTTTTCGTTTTAATTACTCTTAAGTCTTCTTTTTTAGGCATTTTTATTCCTTTCGTACAATATTATATTTTTATGAACTACATGTATAGTTATTATACCACATAGTATGATACTGTCCATTGTAATAATTCAAAAATCTTTATAATATAGAGATATTAAAAAAATTATATTTTATAAATGAGGAGGAAGAAACATGGAAGCTAACAAAATTAAAGGTGAAAGTAAATCAGTTGTACTGGATAATGGTGCTGAACTCACATATTGTGAATATGGCAAAGAGAATAAAGAGGTGCTGATTGCAGGTGCTTTTTATTTTCACACTCTAATGCCAGTAATTGAAGGACTTGCTAAAAGATATCATGTATATGGTGTTGTTATGCGTTTTGATGGTATTACCGATGAATTGAATCCAGATGGTACAACACACTGGGGTAGGCAATGGGGAAAAGATATTTACGACTTCTCTCAAAAATTAGGTATTACAAAATTTCATTATAATGGAAAATGTCATGGTACAGTGCCGGGCTGGTATCTTGTAAAAGAACATCCAGAAGTACTAGAAACCTTTTCTAGCTTCTATTTGGCACCTCATCTTCGCAAGCAAAACAGTAGAAAATGGTTTGATTTACTTGATGGAGAGGATCCTACTAAGATGATGGCTGTAGCAATGAGAAAACCTGAAGGTCTGAAAGCTAAAATGGAAGAAATGGCTGCACTCGGTGGCGGTGCTCCGAATCCGGCAATAGAAGAGTATGCCACATCACCTGAAAAAATATGGGCAACTCAGGAAGCGTGCAAAGAGGCACTTGAGAACATGTCCATTCCAGTAGGATATATGTTTGGTACAATCGATCCCCTATTTGAAGATTATTTCGATAGTAATATGTACGCAATGAGGAATACAAAAGGTAGTAGAGCGGTAATCTTAGGTGGTGAATGCCATCTGATGGAACTTGACTGCCCAGATAGGGTTGTAAATGAAGTGTTCATGTTTATTGATGAAAGTAAAAAAAGCTATTAGTATTCCACATAATTTGTAAAATGATGGTGTTGCAAAACTAAAAATTTGCAACACCACTTTTATTTCTAAAGAATTTTTTTGTTCATAACCTGGAATAGACTTTTTTGCTAAATATAGTATTTTTACTTTGTAAGCTTATTCTTAAGATCCCCATTTAGGATTCTTTCTCTAAGTTGCTTTACTCGTTCTTCTATTAAATCACGCGTAATACGGAAGTCTTCAATCGGACCACCACTTGGATCATCTAAACCCCAATCCTCTCGGTAAATGGCTGGCACATACGGACATTCGACTCCGCATCCCATAGTAATCAAAATATCAAGCTTTGGAGGAATATCTTTTAATAGTTTTGGATACTGATCTGATGTGTCAATCCCAACTTCACTCATAACTGCTACTGCTAACGGCTTTACTTCGGGATACTCTTCCGTACCCGCAGAGTAAATTTCGCTGATATCACTTAATAATTTATTACCCCATGCTTCCGCCATCTGTGACCGACACGAATTATGAATACAAATAAACGCAATTTTCATTATTTAAGCACCTCTTCATTATTTTAAATAGTAGGTGAACAATTATATACCTAGCATATTTATTTTTGTCTTCCACTAGATTAAAACTTAATTCACCCCTTGGTAATTCCTATTAGTGGCTCTATACCTTATTGTATACCTAATAAATCTTCTTTTACAACGATACGATTGGACTCGATTTTTTGAAGAAGCGCACTGTCATTATTTCGTAGAAAGTTTTGTAGTGACTGATTTAAAGTATGCACTTGTTTCGGTAGCTTGCAATTCATTATCCTTGTATATACTAGAAATAGCGCTGGTTCTCTCTCTTCATATACTATTGCTAAGCCTATAGGGAACTGTCACCACTTAGCATTTGCACATTCTGAGCGCACTATAAAAACAAGCTCTCCTCCAAATCCCGAGAAGAGCCTACTCCCATCTTACCTCGCTTGCTTCCGAAGTTTCTGCATCATATCTTGCTCGACGCTACCGCCAAAACGAACCGCAATAATGTCTTCTTTTTTAATCCAGCAAGTGCCATCTGGGCGTCCTTCATCGGTGACTAGACTGACTTCCAAGCCTTCATAATCACTCCCAACGATAATCCCCGCAACCTGAGCCTCGTCTCCTAGGATTTCGATACCTGCGATTTCCTCATTTTGATACACATGATCCACCGCAATTTCGAATAGCGAATGCTTTTTGTTTGGTGCTTTGTCAAAGAACGCTGGACTTCTCGGTTGGCCTAGCTGTTTCGCGAGTAATTCTGCGGTTTTCAGAAAAGCCGTGTCGATTTCGATGCGATACACCATTTCCAGCGGTAGCACGACAAACCCTTCCTCATAGCCATCCGCGCGCCTTGCACGGAACATGACGTCGCTTGCAGTGAGCGCTTCGATGTACCCCGCCTCGAAATAATCTGCTTCGCGAACGGTGTAGATAGCTACGAGTTTCTGCTCCTGTTGGCATTTTAGTAAACGTTCATACATGAATTTTGTGGACATTTTTTGTTCCTCCTTGAACATATTTGATACTATTTTCATCAAAACCTAATTAACTCTTACATGCCTCAACAAAACTCCTTATTTCATCAAACAGCAAAAATATTCCTTGATCTGTTTGTTCATAGACACAATGATTCCCACTGGACAAATCTACCCAAAGCCCATCTTCTTCAATGCAACCTATCATCCAAAAGAAGTCTGGCACTACAGTTCCATCTCCCACTATTCCAAACCTATTATCATGAATACTGAAGATAAAAACCTTTTTCCCATCGATTGTCCAATTTTCATTCTCTATTTCTTTCAGTTCAACTTTCAATCTTTCCGTATCTATTTCAACATTCCCTTCTATATTTGATGAAAAAGGAATAGAAAGAAAAACATAAAGACATATTTCAAATCCAGAATCCATCATCTGAAAATAAATTGGATAATCACGTTGTGTAAAAGTATCATCACTATTCACTTTTATAAACTCATCTTGAAATATAGCTGGTATATCTAAATTTTCCAATTTTGTCATTTCACCAAAGACTATAGCATCTGGGATTCCATTAATTATGCTCATTATATTTTTGGATATATTATCCTTAATTTCAACAACTCCATAAAAGAAAGTTACCCCATCTATTTCCTCTGCATATTCTTGAGATAAGCTACACTCCGTACTGTTAATAACATCTTTATTTTTCCTCCAAACCTTTTTATAATGATCTACACGTGTGGGGAATTCTATCTCTTCAACTATCAGAGCGAAGTAATTCATATCAGAATTCCCAGGTAAGATATCACTTAGTATTTCTATACAATACCTCTGATAGTTTTGTTGACCAATTTCCATTTCAATACCATTTATCGCCACACAATTCAGCTCTGGATTTAGTCCATTTTTCTTAAATTCAGTCCATACTTTACTCATAATTACCATGCCAACCTTCCAAAATAGTCATAATGACGACCATTTTTACCGTTAAAATGAGGCCCTCTATTTTGCGAAGGATCATCTTTATACCTATGTCCGCCAGAATGGTCTCTAATAACTCTCTTTCGCTTACCTTTTCCAAATGTATAGTCTCGTCCCGGTATTCCTTTACCCTGCCTGTTTTTTGCAGGTTTAACACTAGTTGGATGTTGCGACATAGGTATTCCAAATTTCCTTTTAGCGGCTCTGAAAGCGCCTCTTCTTCCCGCGCCTTTTGGTGTATAATTTTTGGGTTTGGCAAACCGATATAATTTTTTAGCTCCTCTAAGAGCTTTTTTTGCTAGTTTAAATTTACCCCCACCAAGAGCTCCTTTTGCTGCTGCTATTCCAGCTTTTTTCCAACTCTTTGTCTTCTTGTAAGCCTTATAGCCATCATATGCTGCAAATCCCGCATTAATCGCCAGCCATACCCAATGTCCATCTGGATCAATATGCATTACTGCGTTGTTGTTGGCATAATTGTAGCTATTCATCGTTAGTGGGTCATCTTCATCACCTGGGTCTGGGTCGACACTGATAAAGATGCCTTGTTCTGGTTCATAGTAGCGAGCCATCAAGTAATACATACCAATTTCTTTGTCGTACGTATAGCCAGCATAGCCGAATGGGTTTTGTTTGGCTTCGTTAGTTGTCTCAGTTGCTTGCAAGACGTTACCCCATGCATCGTAGCTGTATTCTGCCACTATGTCACCCGCTTCATTCGTCAGAGCAACCACATCACCATGCGCGTTGTAGTGATAAAAGACTGTTTTTGTACCAACTTTCATTGCCATTCGAACGTTACTATCGGAATAAACATATTGGCGTTGAACCGTTCCTGCACCGTCTGTTTCATACAGAACGTCAATACTATCACCATCATAGTAATACTTGATTGTTTGTCCATTGACTGTTTTTTCAATACGACGGTTATCGTCATCGTATTTGTATGTTGCGAATGGGCTTGACTCGCCTTTTTTCGTGATGGCTGTTAGTTTGTCTGCAGTGTCCCATGTGTACGTGTACTTACCATCGCTTAGACGATTGCCATTTGTATCGTAGCTTAGCTTGTCGCCATTCCATGTGGTTAACTGGTTCCCATCATTATAACTTGCATCGATGGTTTTTGTCTTGCTCGAATCGGTCACTTTTGTGCGGTTACCAAAACCATCATAGGTGTAGGTTTTGACAGTACCATCTGGCAGTGTTTCTTTGGTTAGCTGGTTGATCGCGTCATATTCGTAACTTGTCTTTCCGGCTTTTTTATTGTCAATGGCTGTTCGGTTACTTGCCGCGTCATACGTGTAGCTTTCTTCAAATACACTATCACCAAGTTTGTTACCGATTTGGATGTCGCGTACTTTTTGCGTGGCATCATAGGTGAAGCTCGTTCCAACGCCATTTCCGTTGATATACTGGCTGACATTCCCAAATTCATCATAATCTAGGTAATAGTTACGGGAGCCATCGTTGAATTTTGTATTTTGATCTAAGGCATTATAGTCATAGGTTGCTTTGTAATTGTGCGCACCATGCGAGACAACAACTTCATTGATTTTGTCGGTTTTTCCTTTGTTGTCTTTGCTTGGTTTGTCTTTGTATGTCCAGGAAACACTACCGCCACGTTCTGTTTGTTTTGTGATACGGTCGGCATCATCATAGGCTTTATCGCGTACCATGCCAGATAGTGCGTCAGTCACTTTCGTTTCATTGCCATTCGGGTCAAACTGGAAGCTGAAAGCCGTTTGACCATTCCATTTCACACCTGTCGCGCGGTCCGCGGAATCATAGATGCTTTCAATGGTGTCACCGTTTGGTTTTGTAACTTTTGTCTGGTTCGCATTGGCATCGTATTCGTAGCTGATTTTGCGACCTAGAGCGTCTGTGAATTGGGTGACTTTGTTGTCGCTATCGTATGCATAGCTATTTTGCTGTTCTTTGCCGTCTGCGGTTACGAATTTCTCGGTAGTATTGCTGTTGTCATCGTATTTATATGCCACAGCTGTTCCGTTCGCCAGTGTTGTTTTTGTCAATTGATTATCGACATTATATTCGAGCTTCTTCGTATTCCCTTTTTCATCGGTTTCGGTGAGTTTGTTGCCATAGACGTCATACGTGAAGGCGGATTTGCGATTTTCTTCGTCGTACGAAGCGACCACATAATTTCCATTCGCATCGTACGTATTCTCCGTCATCACTTCGCCATCGAGAATCCTTATGTCATCAAACCAAGCTTTCCCTGTCACGCCGTTTTGGAACATCGTCGACACGCGAATGGTTTGAATTGATTTCGCTGCTTTTACGACAACAGCACTTCGATTCCAGTCATTCGTTCCAAGCGGGAATTTCGCACGGACATATTCGTTAGTGCCATCTGTGTATTTCACATCGGCCCATAGCGCATAGTCATCGCTCATTTTGTTTGTACCGCTTGTTTTCGCATTCTCGGATTTAGACATCCCTGTAATCGTAACGGCTTTTGCTGTTGTTTGGTTCAGTGGTACCACTTGGCCGAGATAGGCATTGGCTTCTGCCGTCGTTTTACGCTCCTGTTGTACAGAGCTAGCCCCACTAAATCCTTCTTCATCCGTGACACGTAAGGCAGTTAACGCCGCATTTCCTGTGCGCGACCAACCTTCTGCCGTCAGTTCCGTGCTTTTCTCCATACTATTATTCACGACTGGATTGTAACTCGACGCGATACTGCCTTTTTCTAGTTGCACGTTGTCATACCAAATCGTAGCCTTGCCTTTCGATCCAGCCATCTGTTCACCAGTGAGATACAACAAGACTTTCCCTGTTTCTTTAGTCGTTGTGAACGTAACTTGGCGCTTCAACCAGCCACGGTTCCCTTGAATGGATGCCGCTCGGTTCGAGTGCCATGCCGTGCCATCTGTCACATCTTTCCCAGCGGCAGTTTGGGCACGTACCATTGGAAAGACATCGGAATTGCTCATATTCGCTGTTTTGATAGACGCACTTAATGTGTAGGTTGTGTCTGGCTCCACATCAATATATTGCGTCGCTGCGGTATACCCTTTCTCCGCATTGATACCTTCACTCGTGATTTTCAGCGCGCCACTTCCGCCTAAAATACCTGGTGCTTTTTCAGCGCTGTCAAAACTTAAACCGCCCGTCGCATTGCTTTGGATCATTTTCCAATTAGCGAGTGCCGTTCCACTTTCAAAACCACTGTTCAACACTAAATTCCCAGCAACGGATAGCTCACCACTTCCGCTTATCGGGTTTCCGTAAGCATCGTATTGCGTCACTGAAGACATGTTGGCCTCTGTTTGATTCGTCTCGGATACCGCATCCGCGCCACTGTATGCCGTTGTTGTTTCGCGATTCTCCGTATCTGTTGCGGAAATCACGTCATTATTCTCATTATACGTATAATTCTCCGTCCCATAAGGATCGGTTACCGACGTCACATTCCCGTCCGCGTCATACGTATACGTTTCTTCTTGCCCTTTTGGACTCACTTCTTTAATCAGATTATTCGCCTCATAGCTTGTCGTCGTGCTCAACTTCAAGCCATCCGCGTCCACAATCACTTTCTCAGGATTTCCCGCCTGATTGTAGGTATAAACCGTCTTCTTACCTTTCGCGTTCACCAGCGTCGCCTCACGCTTCTCAGGCGCATAGCTCAGCGTTGTCGCTTTACCAACTGGATCCGTCACCTTCACCAGTTTCTTATCCGCATATTCATACGCCGTCTTGTACGGCGTCGCTTCCGTATGCTTCGGATCATAAATCGCCGTCAACAAGCCGTCCGTATAGCCATAACGATACGCCTTCCCACGCGGTGTAGTCGATGCCGTCAATTGTTTCGCCGCATCATACGTAAACGTCACATCACGGTTCTCCGGTCCTGTCACCTTCGAAATCTGCGCACCGTTGTAAGCCACGCTCACCTTCCGACCAGACGCATCCGTCATCCCCGTCAACTTCCCACTCGCGTAGGTATACGTCAACAAATTCCCATTCGGATCCTTCTCACTCAAAAGTTGCCCCGTCGCATTAAACGCCACTTCCGATTTATCCTGCTCCACCATCAAAAAGCCCGTCGCCGTTTTCGTCAGTTCGCTATACACACCAGCAGGTGCCTCATACGTCGTGCCCGTTTTCATAAACAATTGCGTTTTATTATCGGATTCATACAACATCACATCGCCGTTCGCTTGTTCCACGACGCGTGTTTCCAGTGTACTCGTCCAACCTTTCCCGAACAAGCCGACTTGGTCATTTTGACTGTTAAACGTTCGGCTAATATTAATGCTCGGCCCGCGTCCTTCCAACTCAAAATCCGTCTCGCTGAACAAGAAATTCCCGTTCGTCGCATTGACTTCGCCGCCAATAACTGGAATCGATGTCCAATAATCCACCATTCCCTGCTGCGAACCAACAAGCGGAATCGTCGCTTTGTACGTCCCAGAAATCGTGCTGGCACCTTGTTGTCCTGTCTTCGTATATGCCTTCACTCGGAAAGCATAGTTTTTCAAATGCCCTAACGTTCCGCCAGAATTCGTATACACCGGCGAAGGATCTTGCGCTAACTCGGCGCCTTTTCCGTCCGTATGCAACGCCCAGCCACCAGCCGCAATTTCCGCTTGCGTTGGCCAAAGTCCCTTATGCTGCGTCGTCCACGATGTCTTATTCCCAACATCAAATTCGACATCCTTTTTCCCGTCGAACATCGTCACAATATAACCTTCTGCATTCGCAACAGGCGCCCAGTTCACTTGCACATAACCCGTATTCGTGCCGGCCAAGTTCGCGTACGCTTTCCCAGTCGGTGCTGCTGGCGTCTCAATCGGCATGTACACATCCGTAATATCCGACGTCGGGCTATCCCCACCTGGGAATGTCGCTAAAACCCGAACGATGTATTTTTGCTGATTCCGTAAGCCAAACGTACTGCCATATTGGAAGCCGTTCTCATAGAGTTCCCGTGGATCATTCGCAAATTCTGCACCCTTGCCATCTGTGTGAAAATCAAATTCACCTTCATCCAGCTCGGCTTGCGTCGGGAAAATCCCCTTGCCTTTCGTTGACCACGACGTCACATTGCCGACTGGGATTTGCTCATAATTATACCCATTCGCCATAATCACTTTATAACCCGTCGCACCTGGCACCGCGTTCCACGTCAAATCCATATAACCCGTGCCAGTTCCCGGTCCATTCGAATACGTTTTCGCAACCGCTTTTGCCGGTTTCGCATACGTATACGTCACTTCCAAATACGGTACATTGGTCCCCGTTTCCGTCGCCGTGAACTTTTTCCAAAAACCTTGCGTATTCGTCGTGTGCATCATGAAACCGTAGTTCACCCGCGTGCCCTGCGCCCATGCCTGCACCGTATCTTTCACGTTAAAACTGGCCCACTGCCCGCGTCCAACATTCGTCTCCGCAATGTTCGTCGCTGTCGGTTTCGTATTCCACGTCACCGCACCCGGCGTCCAGGCACTCTTCACCTCATCCAATTTCACCAAGTTCGGCGATGCTGGATAGTAATGCCATTTTGCATACGCTTTAAACGTCGCCGATTCAATCGAAGCTTTCGCTAGCGACGACACATCCGGCTTGATATACGCGTAATTAATCCCCGTCGTGCCGTCATATTGACCAACCGACATCGTATACTCGCCTTGACCTGCGTCCCACAACTTGCTTCCCGAATAATTCGCCGTCGGGTAAGCACTCGCAATATGCGCATCCGTCACCTTTTTCAGCTGCACACTCGGATCAATATAAACCGGATACACCCGATCCTCCGCCTTCAACCAGTCCGCATCCGCCACCACTTGCAACGAATAAACCGTACTCGTCAACGCCTCCAGCTTGAATTCCACCGCATCCGAACTCACCGCGATGCCCGATTTCTCATCGATTTTCGAGTCCGACATCACCGGCTTCGGCAATTCAAACACCACCGCGCCCTTGCGATTCGTAAAGCTGATCGAACCATCTTCCAATTGCTCCACTTTCAATTTCGTGTCCAATCGGAAATTATACGTATTAAATCCATTATATTCATTAACGACGATGTCTTCCTTCACAGACGTGTTAAAATGTAAATTTCGCAAATCCGTGTTCGGTAACACCTCTTTAAATCGCGCTTCATTGCCATCGACGCTAGCTTCCACGTCCGTCACAGCTGTTTTTTCGTTCTCACCTTCCGCAGATTCAAAACCAAACGTAATCGCTTCGTTTCCCTCTCCAAAAGTACTATATTTCCCATTTTCCATCTTCGGTAGGAATTGCGCTTGAATCTCCGTCCGTTCCGCCTCAATGACATCCTCATCCGTCGTCACCAAGTCATTGGAAACCCGCTCCCACTCGCCATCTTCCTTCACATTGACCGGTTCCGTAAAAATCTGTTTCGTGAAAGAACCATTCTGATTATCAAAAACAAGCTCATTCTCCGTGCGTTCCTCAACCACTTCCACTGGCTTCGCTTCCGCCGTCGTTTTCGGTGTCGGTGCCGCATCCCCCTTTGTTTCCTCCGCGCGTGGTTCAAATGCTGGTAATGTTGAAACAACCAACGCAAAAACCAACCACACTAATAACCCCTTTTTCAGCCACGTCTTCATGCAAAAACTCCTCCGCTTTTTGTATTTTTTCTTACCATCTCTTTTTTTGGTGAGCGTTTTCAACAAACTACAAAGTAACATAATTAACCTTGGAAAACAATGCTTTTTTCGTTTTTTTCTAATAAATTATTTTTTTCTTGTTTTTCTAACTATGAATTTACTCAATTCAGCTACATCCCGCATAAACCACTCCAAAATGGCATCCCCACCTTTCTTGACTTCTTTACCATTATACGAATATACGTTCGCTTTGTAAATACTAAAAGTCTCCCAACTTTGAAATAGATACTTTCGATACCGATGTAAATTTTATCACAAAAAATAATCAAAAAACCATTTCACTCCTAAACGCTCGTTTTTTGATCCTGAACGCCGAAAATCACCCTAAATATTAGATATTATCCCTTCACATGAAACAAGGTGTTCCCCGCATGAAACATATTCCAACTCACTGAAACATCAACCCATTTCCTCAAATCATATTTACATTCCAACCGAAACCGTTTACATTTAAATCATACAGAAAGCCTGCAACACCGCTTTCTAATCAAGCTCGATAATTTTTCGGAGGTGCATTATGCAACACAAAACGTTAAAACCATTCCCAAAAGATTTTCTTTGGGGCTCGGCGTCTGCGGCTTATCAGGTCGAAGGTGCTTGGGACACAGAGGGTAAAGGCCCGTCTGTCTGGGATGAATTTGTCCGCATTCCTGGCAAAACTTTTAAAGGAACGAACGGCGATGTGGCAGTCGATCACTATCACCGCTTTAAGGAAGACGTCGCGCTGATGGCTGAACAAGGTCTGAAAGCTTACCGCTTCTCGATCGCGTGGAGTCGTATTTTCCCGAAAGGCCATGGCGAAGCGAACGAAGCTGGTCTCGCGTTTTATGACGCACTGGTTGATGAACTCGTAGCAAACAACATTACGCCGGTCATCACGCTTTACCATTGGGATATCCCGCAAGCCATTCAAGACGAGTACGGTGGCTGGGAATCGCGTCGTATTATCCAAGATTTCACCGACTACGCCGAGGTTTGCTTCAAGCGCTACGGCGATCGCGTCAAATACTGGGTTACGTTGAACGAACAGAACGTTTTCATCTCGCACGGCTACAAATTGGCGCTACACCCGCCTGGCCTAACTGACGACAAACGGATGTTCCAAGCCAATCACATCGCCAATCTTTCCAACGCATCAGCCATCGCAAAATTCCGCGAACTAGGCATGGACGGCAAAATCGGTCCAAGTTTTGCCTACGGACCTAATTATGCGATCGACGGCAAGCCTGAAAACGCGCTAGCGGCTGATAACAGCGAGGAATTCAACGCGCACCTCTGGATGGACGTCTACACTTGGGGCGAATATCCGATCGCAGTTTGGAATTGGCTCGAAGAAAACGGCTTCGCACCAGACTTAGAACCAGGCGATACCGAACTTCTCAAAAAAGGAAAACCTGATTTCATGGGTGTCAATTACTACCGCACAATGACGAACGCGGCGAACCCGCTAGATGGCGTTGGCGTTGGTAAAATGAACACTACTGGTGAAAAAGGCTCCACACAAGAAAGCGGACTTCCTGGCGTTTACCGTCACGTGAATAATCCATATCTTGAAAAAACGAACTGGGATTGGGATATCGATCCGACCGGTCTTCGCGTTGGCCTTCGCCGTATCGCAAGTCGTTACCGTTTGCCGATACTTATTACTGAGAACGGGCTCGGCGAATATGATACATTAGAAGAAGGCAACGAAATCCATGACGAGTACCGCATCGACTACATTCGCGCCCATTCCATTGCGATTCAAGAAGCAATTACCGATGGCGTGGAAATGCTCGGCTACTGCACATGGTCATTCACAGATCTACTCAGCTGGCTAAACGGCTATCAAAAACGTTACGGCTTCGTTTACGTCGACCGTGATGAAAATGATGAAAAAGAGCTAGCACGCTATAAAAAAGACAGTTTCTACTGGTATAAAAAGACGATTGAAGAAAATGGGGCAAATTTGATTAAAGAGTAAAAGTTAGGGAGTCAAGTTTGCGAAACGTATCCCAAATGCGTTTTGCAAACTTGGTCTATCACAAACAAAAGAAAGCGTTAACAACCGCTTTTTCAAAAATGGAGGTTCATTTTATGAGTTTAATGACAAAGTTCGAACATGGTATGGAGAAAGCACTTGTACCCGTTGCCAACAAATTGAATTCACAGCGGCATATTGCTGCCATTCGTGACGCATTTATTTTAGTTTTCCCTTTAATCATGGCAGGGTCGATTATCCTTTTAATCAACTTCGCAGTGCTTAGTCCAGATGGTTTTATCGCTAAAATCCTATTTCTAGGTAAGATTTTCCCGAATCTCGCGGACGCTCAGGCTATTTTCGCACCAGTTCTGCAAGGTTCAACCAATATTATGGCCATACTTATCACTTTTTTAGTAGCACGAAATCTCGCTATCTTTTTCCAGCAGGATGATCTTTTATGCGGTTTAACAGCAATCGGCGCGTTTTTCATCATCTACACGCCTTACCTTGTTGTCGAAAACCAAGCGTACATGACTACCAAATTCCTAGGAGCGCAAGGCCTGTTCGTAGCACTAATCGTTGGTATTATTACTGGGGAAGTTTTCAGCCGTCTTGCACGCGCACCGAGACTGACCATCAAAATGCCAGCCCAAGTGCCGCCAGCCGTTTCTCGTTCTTTCAAAGTTTTGATTCCAGTTATTCTTGTGATGATTTTGTTCTCCGTTTTGAACTATCTAATCACTTTAATCGCTCCAGAAGGCTTGCATGACCTCGTTTATACGGTTATTCAATCGCCACTAAAAGACATGGGTACGAATATTTATTCTGTCCTATTACTCGGCTTTATTTCCAACTTACTATGGGTTCTCGGGATTCACGGTCCGAACACGATCGCTGCGATCCGCGATACCATTTTTACAGAGCCTAACTTGGCAAACTTGAACTATGTAGCACAGCACGGTTCCGCATGGGGCGCGCCTTATCCAACAACTTGGGCAGGTCTAAATGACGCTTTTGCGAACTATGGTGGTTCTGGAATGACGCTCGGCCTTCTGATTGCGATTTTCTTCGCTTCCAAACGTGCCGATCACCGCGATATCGCGAAACTATCGATTGCGCCGGGCTTGTTCAACATTAACGAACCAGTTATTTTCGGTCTTCCAATCGTGCTGAATCCGATCATGGTGATTCCGTTCATCTTTGTCCCAGCCATCAATACACTAATCGGTTACTTCTTCATTCACTTCAAAATTATTCCGCCAGTCGCGTATCAAGTGCCTTGGACAACACCGGGCCCACTGATTCCGTTCCTTGGTACCGGTGGAAATTGGCTCGCACTGCTCGTCGGACTACTCTGTTTGGCCGTCGCAACCATTTGTTACCTACCATTCGTGCTCGTATCCAATAAAGTAGCCGCGAGTGATGCACAAATGGACGCAAACGCAACTGAATCCGCAACAGCAACTGAAAAATAGGAGTTGACTAATTTGAAAAACCTGGCAGCATTTGATATCGGCGGAACAACCTTGAAGATGGGCGTTGTTTCGAGTGAAGGCGATATTCTCCAACACGAAAAAATGACAATCCCTGATTTTGACGGCGAACTGATATTAGCAGGGATTTCAGAGTATACGAAAAAACACGATGTGGCGGGCGTTGCAATCAGCGCGCCCGGCTACATCAATCCAAAAACCGGCTTTATCACGATGGGTGGCGCAATCCGTGCCTTCGATAACTTCCCCATTCGCGAATACTTAGAAGAAAAAACAGGCCTCCCCGTCACCGTTGAAAATGACGCCAATTGCGTGGCTTTATGTGAAAAATGGGTTGGCGGTGCGCAAGACTTAGATAACTTTTTATGTATGACAATCGGAACTGGCATCGGCGGTGGTATCTTCATTGATGGCAAGCTTTACAGCGGTTCCAGGTTCCGCGCTGGCGAATTCGGCTATCTATTTAGCGACCGACCTGGCAGCTACGAACCTGGTTCCTATACGATGAATCAAACGACAACTATGCTCGTTTTGCGTCGTCAATACGCGGCACATACAGGTAAAAGCCTAAACGAAGTCACAGGTGAAGAAATATTCGCAGCCTACGACGCACGCGAACCAATCGCCGAGAAGCTAATCCACGACTTCTACACAGGACTTTGCACCGGCCTATACAACCTGATTTATTGCTTCGATCCAAGTCACATTTTCATTGGCGGCGGCATCACAGACCGGCCAACGTTCCTAGACGAGCTCAAACACCACATGGCCTTCTTCGGCTTACGTGACACCGAACTCGAACTCGTCTCACATAAAAACCAAGCCGGCCTGCTCGGCGCAGTATATCATCACTTGTTGTTAACAGAAATCTAAAAATGCAACTCTATGATGTATGACAAAACCGCCCAACCCATACTTCCAGGTAGGACGAAGACTTTGCTTTACACAAATCGAGCGAAAGCGTTTGTATTCATGGGATTTGGTGGAAGCCGGAAGCGGAGCATACTAGTGTATGTGAGAACCGGAAGTCCGCCAAATCCCATGAATGCGAGCGCTTGTCGCCGATTTATTTGGATTATGCTCAAAACTATATTTGGTGCCTATTATATGTCTTCTTTGCCATCGCCTCCAGCAAAAACAAAACCGGAATCTGTGTCGTAATATTCGTCTCATGAATCATTTCCTGCGTTACAAAATATGGAATATTAACATCCGATAACCCGGCCAACGTATTTTTGCTAGAATTCGTAATGCTAATAATCTTACTCCCATACTGCTTCATGTTCTGCGCCTGCAAAATAACTTGCGGCGTCTCCCCAGAAACCGATAAAATTACCATCACCGCATTATCAAACTGCTGCGCCGCATTCGGGTAAAAAGGGTCCTTAATGTAGAAAGTCCGCTTCTGCAAATTCGAAAAAAAACGCGAGCCATATTCCGCAAGAATTCCCGACGTCCCAATCCCCACAAACACGACCAACTGCGCGTCATCAATAATGTCCACAGCCTTATCCAAGCTCACATCATAATCCCGTCGCAACGTCCGCTCAAAAAACTCCTCCAACACCTCAATCGTGTCCGCCGTCTTCGTCCTGACCTTCTCCTTCGACGCCTGTTTCAACTGCACCTTAAACTCCGAAAACCCATCATAACCAAGTTTCCTCGTAAAACGAACAATCGAAGCCGCCGACACATGCGTCTCATCCGCCAACTCCCGAACACGCATGTACATTACTTTATCCGGATTATCCATTATGTATCTGTATAAATGCAACTCTGTCTCAGTAAATTTGCTCACTATCTCATAAGGAAACATTCGCTATACGCCCTTTCTAATAAAGGTTTCACGAATTTATTATGTCATATTCCCCACCGAAAAGCTACCCGATCACAATATTTCCCGGGAAATAATCAAAAAATGCGCAACCTCCGAAATCGAAAGTCACGCATCGCTCACTATTTAATTGACTCTACCCGACGGCTCCACAACCTCCGCCTTAATCTCACTTTCAAACTCACGCTTCGTCTTCACATCACTCACATTTAGATTCACCTCAACAACTTTCAAACCAGTCATTTTAGCAATCGCCGCCTCAATTTTAACTACCGTTTCCTCAAAAATAGCAGGGATACTCTTGCCATATTCGACAGTAGCAACAAGATCAATCGCCACCTGCTTCTCGCCAACTTCGACGTTAATACCTTTCGTAATGTCGCCCTTAGCTTTGAATTTATCCGTCAAGCCACTAATAAAACCGCCCTCTAAAGCCAGAATACCATCCACCTCATTTGCAGCGATACCAGTGATTTTTTTAATGACTTGATCATCAAAAGTTAGTGAATTTTTGCGTACTTCAACCTCATTCGTTTTAATAGCTTCTACCATTTCAATCATCCTCTCCTATTTCGTTAAAAATTTCAACCAATCATTAATATCCAACTGACCGTCTTTCCATTTGCCAATCAGAAAACCAATCCCAGTAATAAGTACTATTAACAACGTATATCCGAAACCAATCGTCATAAACAAAATAGCGATAACGAGTCCTACAATGACACCAATTATACGCCATTTGTACGGTTGCAAAAGCTCTGGTAAATTCATTGTATCCCTCCTAAATCACACGCGCATGACTACTTTTAGCCTCACGCTTATTTGTTTTATGAATCTTGATATCCGCCTCAACCAGCTCAATCTCTAACATATCTTTCAACTTCTCTTCAATCTTACTCTGCAACTCAGCCCCATTTGTCTGAAGCCTCGACGTTTGAATAGCGTCTCCCATCACAAAGACCTTCACTGCCTTTTTACGATTAAATAATTTCGCAGACACCACAGGATTTCGCAACATATTCTCCTCCACGACAACATACATCACCGTCGATTCAATCGTTTTGCTCGTGATCTCTATATCACCATATTTCGTTGGCAACACAATCGACCGCTCTCTCGTTTTCGTCAAAAGTCCGATGAAAAAGAACATGAAGAAAATAACAAACATAAGAATACCAACAAATATCGCGACATTAGAAAACCACATTTTCTCCTGATATTCCGTCACAACATCCGAAAATACACCTAATTGATAAGCCATTCCCGCAAAAACAGCACTTCCGACCATCCCAACCAGACCAACAATGACAAAAAGTACCTTCGCTAGACCATTCATCGTAAACCTCCCTTCTGTTTTGTAAACTAAGTATGAAATAGTAACCGATTTCACCCCACAAATTAAAATAAGAGTACACCGTCCAGAACATAGAATTTCTATGATTTTCCTAACAATAATACCCCAGTATAATTTTATATAGTAGAAACCAGTCTATTTGACTATATCCTTAAACCTTACATCCGAAACATAATTACAAAATATTCCGCAGCTCCATCGCACGCACTAACTTTCCATAATAATCATTTTCCTCCAACGTAAACTGGCGCGTCCCCAACACCTCATTCACAATCTCAACTCCTGCATCGCGCAACTTAAATCCCTCCACACGAAGCCCATCCGATTCCCCTTTGAAAAATGACCGAAACTCCTGCAAATCCGCCGTCACCATGCCGCCAACCTCTTCCTCCTGTAACCTGAAATCCGCCAAATTCCCCGCAAACTTATACAAAAACACATGGCAAAACTCCCGATCCACAAATCCCGGCGAAACATAGCTCGTGGCAATCACACCAAGCGATACCAGCTCATCAAAAGCCACATCGACACCAAGCTCCTCCTTCACCTCACGAACCCCATCCAAAACCGTCTCGTCCTCCGTCAAATGCCCCGCCGCCGTAATATCATATAGTCCCGCAAAATCCTTTTTCTGCTCACTTCGGAATTGAATAAAAATCCTCGTCAAGTCCTCCGACACAAACCAACAATGAAACGTCTCGTGCCACAGCCCCTTATGATGCACATCATCCCGACTCGCCGTCCCAATTTGCTGATGCTCCAAATTAAATATCTTCAGTTTTTCTACCATTATAATCATCCTTTCTATACAAAAGATGCTGTTCCTAATTAAGAAACAGCATCATTATCATTTATAAATTCGGTATATTTTTCTTTCTCTTCAAGTAGAAACGTAATGCCAATAGCGCTACACCAACAATCACAGTCGGGTATGGATCTAACGCAATATTCCATTTCGCCGGAACAACCACCTGCACAACCGTCATAATCGTCATCCACACAAGAATAACAACCATCGCAATCGCGAGATACTTCCACGTTCCACCTTTTTCACCTTGACGCATAGCACCCGCATATTTCCGCAGTACCATCATCGCACCACCACCGACAAGGAATGTCACGAATAGCACAGCCAATCCAAGTGTTTGCCCTTGGAAAATCGCGCTCACACCACTGATCAACATCATCGCTCCAAGTACGAGCAATCCGCCATCCAGCGCAATCCACCATTTCCCAGCTACTTCACCAGTTGGCGCTGCTTTCACAGTCAACGCTTTCACATATTCCGTAGGCGTCACGTCGAATAATTTCCGAGCCGTCACACCTTGTTTTTGATTCTCAAGCACCTTTTCCGCCATTTCATAAATCAAATTCGCTTGCTGCTCCTCACCATATTGCCCCGTTTCGCGAAGATGCTTCTCCACTTCCTGAACATATTGCAAGTTACGCTTCGTCAAATTCGCCTTCATCTCGCCAATCTCAGGCTTCACTGTTTCTGCTTCTGTTGTCACCGATAAAATCCTCCCTCAAACATACTACCTCTATTATAACCCAATATACTTCCCAGTAGAAATATATTTATGAAAAATTACAAACGTTTCCCATAAGTAAATCGAATTCCCACAATCACAGAAGCCATCATGCTCACACCAAATATCGCCAAAAACCCAACGAAACCAGCCGTTCCAGACAGTTTCACAAAATCCTGAACCATATTCGCCACGAACATCCCAATCAATATCGCTGCAATCCCAATTCCCCATGCCCGCATTTTTGGGAAAACAAATAATCTCCCATTCGTCTCAAGTGACTCGCGCTCTGCGACAACACTCGCAAAAACCAGTGCTCCAACCAATAATCCCACTTGCAAAATGAGCGGTCCATAAGCTGGCCGAATGAATCCCAACGGCTCCAAAATCCGACAAAAATCGCTCCAATACGACAAATCACCCGAGGCACCTTTTTGTATGAACGTCTCGATATGCCTAACAAACGCCAAAATAGTACCCGGCAACAACACCAATCCCGCCGTCGCAAGAATACCACCAAGCGGAGAACCAATCACATAACCCACAACAATCGGTAGCAAGAATAACAATAAATATGCCAACCAACTCCCCAGCACGTCCATAATTAATTTTTGGTGGTGAAAATCAACGAACTCTGCTGGAACTCGGGACATAAAGTACCACACACCCAACCCCAAACTTACAAAATAACTCACCGTGATGACCGCAAAACCAAGCAGCACCTTCACGCCAAGAATCGCTTTCTTAGAATAAGGCATCACCGCTGTGAAATGATTCCCGCGCGTATATCGCTCCAAAATCACCGAACATATCCCCAGAATCACGGCCAGCACAAGCGTCAATGTAAACGGTACACTCACCGTAAAACTAAAGAAAAAATATGTATACTGATCCACTTTGTTCGACAACTTCGTCTCATACGCCAAGTAGCGCACCGTCAAATCATCCCGAATCTCCTGTTTCGTCATCGCAAAATCCGGATCAAGCTCCTGCTCCACCTGAAAATCCTCCGACTTATAATGAGCCTGACTCTTATTCCAAGCATCCGACTCATTCACCAAACCAACAAAAAAAGCTAACAAAAACACGAGAAAAACAAGTGGAACAACCCACCTGATTCCCCGCCATTCCTTGTACCACAGTCCCTTTTGCCACATAAAAACCCTCCTATCTCCGAACCCACGCATTCCTATAAAGTACCATATAGCATATAACCAAACACCCAATAAACGATCCGATACTTATAATGAACAAACTTGTTAGCGTTGGACCCTCCGCTGCCCCTCCACCAATCCAAAAATTAGTAATCAAAATCGCCCCACCGAACGATACTAAAATCGCACTTGGAATTCGCAAATACGAGAACGCCAAAACCTTTCCATTATTCTCAATCGAATATCGCTTATAGAAAAATACCGAACCAACTCCAAACAAAACAAGCAAAATCATCTGCCAAATAAACGGCCCATACTCAAACTCACTATTTCCAAAAATAAGAAATACATTCGTGTAGGACGTCCAATTAGAAAATTTATCGGCACTAATATCTGGATGCAATAGTTGCATGAAAGTCCACCAAACCACATAAACATACCGCGGCATAATCGTGATAATAAGCAGTGCAATAACAGTCGACAATAGTTCTCCCATAATTGTTCCAACAAAAATAGTTACCACAAAGAGCAATAAAAAAGCTCCCAAATTACCAAGCAGTCCTAAGTATACCTTTTGCATATCTAAATCTATAAATTCGCTTGGAATCACATCAAATAACCGCATCAATCCCAACCATAAACTAACCCCGTAAGCGACAGTAATCACAAGAAAACCAAGCAATAGTTTCGTTCCAATCATACTACTACGCTTGAACGGTGCCGCCAACGCGAAGTGATCCTTCCTCGTGTAACGTTCCCAGCCAACCATCGCCAGCCCTAAAATAACAACCAAAATACTTAGCGCAAAGTAAGATTGAGACATCGTGTACTGTGTTGAAAATATATCACCCGGAAACCCCGTCGTCAAATAACTAAACGTTAGCGTTGTTTTCACATCATCAGGAGACATTTTTGCATCTCCAGCCGCCTCTTGTTCTTTTTGAAAACCATTCGACTGATAATAATCAGATCTCTCTTGCCAAGTATCCGCATCCGAGTAAAGTCCACCAGTTTGCGCATAAAGAAACAACAACATCAAAATGACCGCAATCCACCGTACACCGCGCCACTCCTTCAACCATATGTGCTTATTAAACAATGCTCCTCACCCCTCACATCTCGTAGTAATCGACCTTATCATCCGCCAATCGAATTGTAAAAACGTCCTCAATTGTAATCGCCATTTCCTGATATAGAATCGGTTCCTCCATCTTGATCTTACTAACGAAATCATCCGTATTTTCAGTCACCAATAAGGTATAAATCCGCCCATTCCGCTGCAAAAGCTCTGATTCTTCCTTCACAAACACCGGCACATGCTTCGATTTAAAAGCCACTTGAAGCTTCAACGCCGTATCACGCAACGACTCCAAATAATAATCCAGCTCTAGCGTCGTCCCCTTCAAAACCAACACCCGATCCGCCACCCGCTCCAGCTCATCCAAGCGATGCGAGGCAATCAACACACTCGTTTTCCGATCAGCAACCGTCTCCAAAATGAACTGCAACAACTGCTTCTTCACAATCACATCGAGCCCATCCATCGGCTCATCCAGCAACAAATAACGCACATCCAAAGAAAAAGCCAAAATCATGAAAAATAACGCCTTGCGCCCCTTCGAAAAAGACATGACCTTCGCTTTTTTCGGCAATTCAAAGCGTTCCATTAACGTATCAAAAAACGCCTCATCAAAGGTGGCATAGACATTTTTATAAATTTTCACAACTGCTTTCACACTATACGAATTAAAATAGTTCATATTATCTTCTAAAAAGAAAATATTCTTCTTCAGCGCTGGATTCTTGCGTAAGTCATAGCCATCAATAGCTACGTGCCCTGCATCCGCCAAATACATCCCCGCGATAATCGAGAACAGCGTCGTCTTCCCAACGCCGTTCCGTCCAATCAGCGCAGTAATCTCACCCGATTTCAGTTCAAAGGAGATGTCCTCTAACACCAAATTTCCCTCAATACGCTTCGTGACACCGTCGATAATCATCTATTCTCCCCCTCCAAACTTCTATAATGTTGCTTCACAAAATTTTGAAGCTCCTGTTCCTCAATCCGTAAATAATTCGCTTCCAAAACTAATTCCTCTAAATTCCGTCTAAATAAAGCAAGCGCCTCTTCGTTCGGCCTATTATCACTAGCATACGCTACATACGAGCCTTTTCCAAGCTTGGTCTCTATAATCCCCAGTCGCTCTAACTCCTTGTATGCCTTACCCACCGTATTTGGATTTACTAAAATATGCGTCGACATTTCACGAACGCTCATCAATTTTTCGCCTGGCTGTAAGACTCCGCTGATACAGTAACCTTTAATTAAGGCTACAATTTGCTCATAAATCGGAACATGGCTTTGAGAATCTAACATATACATCCCCATCACTCTCCTCATGTGTCCCATTATAACTAGTACACTCCAAAAAGTAAAGAGTTTTATTACAAATGTTTCAAAAATATTTCTTGTATGTTTCATCACGAAATGTTGGTAATCTAAAACCATTTTCTATACTATTGACCATAATTATTGTAAGATAAACCTATTGAACAAAATGGACTACAAGAAGGTGAAATCGTGTTATATAAAAATGACAATCTGTTTCCAATACTAGAACAACACGCCGATTTGAAAAAGAGGCTATTTAATGGAAACTTTGGACTTGAAAAAGAAAATGTGCGAGTAGATGAAAACGGAAATTTATCACTTACACCACACCCCGCCATATTTGGCCTAAAAGAAGAAAACCCCTATATCAAAACCGATTTTTCAGAAAGTCAAATCGAGATGATTACACCCGTCAGCGGCTCTGTGGACGAAGTATATACATCTATGGAAAACCTGCAAAATATCGTATCAGACCGGATTCGTGACGAATATTTATGGCCAAGTAGCAACCCGCCAATCCTTCCAGCAGAACAAGATATCCCAATAGCTGTTTATCAAGACCCGAATTCAGCGAGCAGACTCTACCGTGAGCATCTAGCCCGCGAATACGGCAAGAAAATTCAACTTTTCTCAGGTATTCACTATAATTTCTCGTTCTCCGATGATTTTTTAGAACGACTACACACAAGCATGGGCGGCGAAAAAACTCTACAAGACTTCAAAAACCAGATTTACCTCAAAGTCGCCAAATATTTCATGCAAAATCGCTGGTTCCTACTCTATCTTACAGGAGCAAGCCCTGTTTATCTGCCAAATTTTCTGAATAAAACTCCCGACAACGAAGTTTCACGTGAAACATCTGACCTTGCGCTTAACAACGGTATCTCTCTACGCAACAGTCACGCCGGGTATAAAAACAAATGCTCCCTCCACGTCGACTACGACAGCTTTGATGGTTATATCTCAAGCATCGAGTCGTGGATTAATCAAGGTAAAATCGACAGTATGCGTGAACTCTACAACCCCATTCGGTTGAAAAACGCCCATACCGATCAATCACTCGCAGGCCTTGCCAAAGCCGGTGTCGAATACATCGAGATCCGCTCGTTGGACCTAAACCCATTCGACCCAAACGGCATCACGAAAGAAACGCTGCATTTTATCCAGCTACTCCTAGTTACAGGACTGTTAACCGAAAGTACCGCTTTTGACAAAATACAGCAAGAACAATCCGACCAAAACGAAGAGCGAATCGCTAGCAACGGCTTAACTAAGCCAGATATATACGTTAACGGCACAGAAATCCCATTCGACCAAGCAGTTGAAAAACTCCTAACCGAAATGGAGCACGTCGCAAAACTAACCGATACAACCGATTTCCAAAGTATCATTGAAGCACAGCGCGAAATAAGTAAACATCCAGAGAAAACGATCGCGTCACAAATCACAACAACATCCGAATCATTCGTATCCTTCAACCTTGAAAAAGCAAAAACCTACCTACAAAAAAGCTTGCAGAACGCATACAAGCTCATAGGTTACGAAGATATGGAACTCTCAACCCAAATCGTTTTGAAGTCCGCGGTAACAAAAGGATTATCCATTGAACTCCTAGATCGCGAAGAAAACTTCATTCGTCTCGAAAAAAGAAATCAAGTCGAATATATTAAACAAGCAACAAAAACCGCACGCGACAGCTACATTAGCGCTCTCATCATGGAAAATAAAGTCGTCACGAAACAAATTCTAGCCGAACATAACATTGAAGTCCCACAAGGTCAGAATTTTTCAGACATTGAGATTGCGCGTGCGAGCTTCGAACTATTCGCTGATAAACCAATCGTCATCAAGCCGAAGTCAACCAATTTTGGCATCGGAATTAGCATTTTCAAAGACGGATTCACCCAAGAAAACTACGAAGAAGCCCTAAAAATCGCTTTTAGCTACGATTCATCCGTCATCATCGAGACCTATATTCCTGGTGATGAATACCGCTTCCTAGTTATCGACGGTAAAATCGCGGGTATCCTAAAACGCGTCCCAGCCAATATCACTGGCGACGGTATTCGTACTATTGCCGAACTCATCGATGAAAAGAATCTAGATCCATTGCGCGGCACCGATCATCTCAAGCCTTTAGAAATAATCCAAAAAGGGCCAGAAGAAACGCTCATGCTCTCGATGCAAGGATTTAGCATGTCGGACGTTCCCGATGAAGGCCAAATCGTGTATCTACGCGAAAACTCCAATATAAGTACTGGCGGTGACAGCATTGACGTTACTGACCTGATTCACCCGTACTATCAAGAGTTAGCGATCAAATGCGCCAAAGCCGTTGACGCCAACCTTTGCGGTGTTGATATCATTGTTTCACGTGAAACAATCGCAAACGGCCCCTATGCTGTGATTGAGCTCAACTTCAACCCAGCAATACAAATCCACTCGTTCCCCTACCAAGGAGAGAATCGGCGGATTGGCGATATCATTTTAGATTTTCTATTTAAAGAAACAATATAATATATGCATGCCTCATATCCCAATCGATATGGGGCATTTTTCTATCCTTGTCTCAATTGATTTTTATATAAATTATATTTAACAAACAACAATTCGGCGACTATATACAGTGCCGCGGTAGCTTCAAATGAATGTGTACTCTGGTTGTCAAAATGAATTTCTGACGTTGAGATATAAATATTCTCCGCACTCAGTCTCGCTAGCGTACTATTTTTCATTTTTGAAATCGAGATCACTGGTACGCCCATTAATTTCAACTCCATAGCCGTCGAAACAATCGCCTCAGACTCCCCATTTAGCGAGATTAAAATCACTAAATCATTCGGTTTCACGATCTTAAAAAATTCCTTATTAATCGTAATCGAATCCACATCGTATAAGCAATCCCCACCATGCAAAAATAGACGCTTCAAGTGCTTTGCCGCAGCCATCTGAAAATCTCCTGAACCAAATACAAAGACACGACCAGCCCCATAAATTAATCTGCAAATTGGCTGGAAATCTTTTTTCGTTATTTCATTAATGACATCAATATAACCCCCGCTAATTACCTCTGTTACTTCATCTGCCATGTTAATGCTGTACTCTAAATCCCATTTCAAATGCACCTTTAACTCACTATAACCCTCTAAAGAAAGCTTCTTTGCAAAGCGAAGAATCGTTGTACGAGAAACGTTGCACAGCTTAGCCATTTCGTTAATACTCATACTGCTACAAGCTTTTTTATGTGCCTGAATATACTTCCAAATATGCAAATCATTTTGGTTCAGCAATTCATAATTTTTATTCACTAGTTCCTCTAATCTCATTACACTCATTCCCCACTCCATCAATTATGTCAGCGTTTTCATACATATTGTATCACTAAAAACTTAACCATGCGACCCGATTGTGAAATATCACAGTTTTTGTGAAATATTCCTGTTCTTGTAACTAGGAGATAAAACGCCTAAAGGGATTGTAAAGCGTCAGACTAGTCGCTAGAATAAAGCACATAGACGTCTTAAAAAATAAAAAGGAGGTTTTCAAAAGATATGATGAAAAAGATTCAACGTTTTGGAGGCGCGATGCTAGCCCCAGCCCTTCTGTTTTCTTTTGCAGGTATCGTGGTTGGTTTCTCAATCTTGTTTATGAATCCTGATATCATGGGAGGTCTTGCAAATCCAAATGGCTTATGGTTTAAAATGTGGAATGTCATCGCTGAGGGAGCTTGGGCGGTATTCAGACAAATTCCCCTACTATTCGTCATCGGTTTACCAATCGGCCTCGCAAAATCACAAAGTGGGCGCGCTTGTTTAGAAGCTTTGGTTACCTACGTCACATTCAACTATTTCCTATCAGCTATACTCACAACATGGAGTTCATTTTTCGGTGTAGATATGACACAAGAAGTGGGCGGTACCAGTGGTCTTGCTAACATCGCCGGCATCAAAACACTAGATACAGGTATGGTTGGTGCACTTATTATTTCCGGGATTGTCGTTTATCTTCACAATCGCTATTTCGACAAAGAATTACCCGAAGTACTCGGCGTTTTCCGCGGCACATCCTTTATCGTTATTTTAGGATTCCTAGTTATGTTACCGGTTGCATTTCTATTCGCCTTCATCTGGCCGCACTTCCAATCAGTCATGTTAGATATGCAAAAATTCTTTATCTCATCCGGTGTATTCGGCGTTTGGATATATTCCTTCTTGGAAAAAATTCTAATCCCGACCGGTTTACATCACTTCATTTATTCTCCTTTTGCCTACGATAATGCCGTCGTTCCAGGTGGTATGGCCGCTTACTGGGCAACACATTTAGGAGAATTCCAAACAACCGAACACACGCTAAAAGAGATGTACCCTGCAGGCGGTTTCGCACTATCCGGCATGTCGAAAGTATTCGGCTCCATCGGAATTACACTAGCCTTCTATAAAACCGCTAAACCAGAAAAACGCAAAGCCGTACTAGGTTTGATGATCCCCGTCGCTGCAACAGCCGTTTTCGCGGGAATTACAGAGCCACTAGAGTTCACATTCCTATTTTTTGCACCAATTTTATTCGTCATTCATGCCCTACTTGCCGCAACCATTTCTACAGTCGCCTATGCATTTGGCGTCGTTGGTGATTTCGGCGGTGGTCTCATTAATTGGTTCGCCATCAACTGGTTACCGCTTTGGAAATACCACTGGCCTACCTACCTGACGCAAATTGCCATCGGTGTCGTGTTCATCTTCATCTGGTACTTCATTTTCAGTTTCCTCATCAAAAAAATGGATCTGAAAACGCCAGGTAGAGAAGACGAAAGCGATGAAATGAAGCTGTACAGTAAGTCCGACTACAAAGAGAAGAAATCTGGGAAAGGCAATGCTAACGCGGATAAAGCAGCGCACTTTCTCGAATACCTTGGAGGAAAAGACAACATTGTAGACGTGACAAACTGCGCTACAAGACTCCGACTGACCGTTAAAGATCCCGATCTTGTCGCCTCCGATGCCGTATTTAGACAAGTCGGAGCCCAAGGTTTAGTCAAAAACGGAGGCGCTATTCAAATTATTGTAGGCCTATCCGTCCCATCCTTACGAGATGAATTCGAAAAATTATTATAAGAAGAGGAGTTTTTAAAAATGAAAAAAAGTTCTGTTTTAATCGCCGGTGGAGGAAGTACTTATACTGCAGGAATCGTAGTTATGCTTCTAGAATCAGTCAAGGAATTCCCAGTACGCAAAATTAAATTATATGATAACGATGCAGAACGCCAACAAAAAGTAGCCGAAGCCTGCGCTATCATCGTGAAAGAATACGATCCAGAAATCGAGTTTTCTTATTCTACAGATCCCGAAGAATCCTTCACAGATGTAGACTTTGTCATGGCACAACTACGCGTTGGGAAATACGCCATGCGCGAACAAGATGAGAAAATACCATTCAAGCACGGCGTCGTAGGACAAGAAACATGCGGACCTGGCGGAATCGCATACGGCCTGCGCTCTATCGGCCCAATTATCGGACTAGTCGACTATATGGAGAAATATTCTCCCGACGCTTGGCTGCTAAACTACTCGAATCCCGCTGCCATTGTTGCAGAAGGAACTCGCCGTTTAAGACCGAACTCTAAAATCATCAACATTTGCGATATGCCAATCTGTTTGGAAGATATTATGGCTCGGGCAATCGGGCTGCAAAACAGAAAAGCGATGGAAGTCCGTTATTTCGGCCTAAATCACTTTGGTTGGTGGACAAGTATTAAAGACCACGACGGCAACGACCTCATGGAAAAAATTAAAGCTCACGTTGGCAAACAAGGCTACACAGAGAACACGCCAGCTGGTCAACATAAAGAGGCAAGCTGGTTAGACGCCATGCGCGCTGGGAAAGAATTGCTTGATATCGAGCCTAAATTCCTTTCCAATACCTATTTAAAATATTATTTGATGGCCGATGAAACAGTGGCACATGCTAACAAAGAATATACACGCGCAAACGAAATTATCGATGGTCGTGAAAAAGAAGTATTTGCAGAATGCGCTCGAATCGTCGAGGCAAGAACCGCGAAAGGCACAACACTGCACTCTAACGAACACGCATCATTCATCGTCGACCTAGCCAAAGCACTCACTTTCAACACTAAAGAAAGAATGCTACTCATCACAGAAAACAACGGCGCAATCAGCAATTTCAGCGATGACGCGATGGTTGAAGTCCCATGTATCGTAGGCAAAAACGGCTACGAACCACTGACAATGGGCAAAATCCCAACTTTCCAAAAAGGCTTAATGGAACAGCAAATTGCCTCCGAAAAATTAGCGATCGAAGGCTGGATTGAAGGCTCATATCAAAAAGTTTGGCAATCCCTAACAATGAGCAAAACCGTTCCAAGCGCGAAAGTAGCCAAAGATATTTTGGACGACTTCATCGAGGTAAATAAAGAATTCTGGCCTGAACTAAAATAAAAGAATAAGCATCCCGTCTAGTCTGGGACAAAACGCGAGATAAAGCAAAAACGCCCTTCCCTTTACTTCGGGTAGGACGAAAAATTTCGCTTTACACAAATCGAGCGAAAGCGTTTGTATTCAGGGATTTTGGTGGAAGCTGGAAGCGGAGCATACTGGTGTATGTGAGAACCGGAAGTCCGCCAAATTCCCTGAATGCGAGCGCTTGTCGCCGATTTATCTGGGTTATGTCCCAGACCCGACAGCTGGATGTTACTATCACGAAAGGAAGTGCTACAAATGAAAACCATCGTTCTATCCAAATTCCAAACCTTAAAAATACAGATTACCTCAACAAAAATTTTGTACGTCACAGAACTCCTTTTCATCATTTTTCCGTTGCTATTCCTGAGCTTATTAGGCTTTGTATCTTGGAAAACGGGCGCTGATATGATGGAACCTGTACGCCTAAATCCCGTTTACGCTCTCTACTTCATCTTATTTTTGAGCTTCTTCTTTTGTGCCTTTATTGTTAGGAATATGAAAAAATCACTTGCTAATACACAAAGTCAAGATCTCATTAAAATCGCTTTATTAGCCCTAATAGTCACAGAATTGCTCACGATGAACTTGATTTGCGGCTGGTTATTACTATGGTTCGCAAAAAAAGAATACGGCATGACTGTATTCCGAATTAGCTGGAATGGACTAAAACAAGCACCGCAAAAATGGATGCTTCTATTCAGCGGATATACGCTTTTCATCTCACTATTCGTATGTATTATCCGATTTAGCTTATAAATTACATAGAAAGAAGGAATAAAGATGTTTTCATTCAAAAAAAAGAAACAAAAAACGACTATTCTGCTCTCTCCTGTCACCGGAAAATGCATTTCATTAGAGGAAGTTCCGGATGAAGTTTTTTCCACTAAAATGATGGGTGACGGTATCGCTTTTGACCTGACTGATAGTAAAATTGTGGCACCAGCGGATGGACAAGTAACGTTCATCGCCGACACTAAGCACGCAATCGGCCTGACGCTCTCATCAGGAATGGAGATTTTAATCCATGTAGGCCTTGATACGGTGACATTGGCTGGAAAAGGATTCAATGTGCTCGTCGAAAACGGTCAAAAAGTGAAAGCAGGCGCAGAGTTGTTGGAAATTGACCTTGCCCTAATGGCGGGGCACCATTTGCAGTTGACCACACCTTTGATAGTGATGTCAAACAATGCCGTAACGCTTGTACCAATGGCTCTCAATGAAATGGTTGTCGGTGGAGAAACTGCTGTACTGACTTGTAAATGAGATTTGCCAGTCCCATATTGAATCGATAACTTAACCGGAATGGAGATTTTCTCTGTGAATCAAGAAAGAGAACGAAGACTTTTTAGCTGGCTTTATGTATGCATGTATATGGCTTTTTCCTTTGGTTTAACGCAATTTACTCCGTTTTTATCAAAGATTGGCTATGATGAAATGGAACGCGGTATTTTATTGTCTTCCTATGCCTTAATTACGATTTTTTTACAGATGTTCATCGGGTTTTTCGCGGATAAATACCAAACGATTAAGCAATTTATTGTCGTGCTGATGATCATCTATTTACTAACTACCTGCCTGTTTTATCTAACGGAATCCAAGCTCTTTTTCCTGCATCTATTATTGCTAGCAATCAGTGGTGGCCTCATTAATACTTGTACTGGACTAAGCGACACCTGGATTTTGAAAAGTAGCCCTTACCTACGAAATAACTTCCCATTTATCAAAGCTTTCGGCTCTATCGGCTGGGCTTGCGGTAGTATTTTATTGTCCTTTTTAATCGCAAAAGCTGGTTATACAGGGCTTAGTTTTGGGATTTTTATATTATCCATGTTTAGTTTAATACTCATTTTCTTTTTGAAAGACGTCGGTAAATCTGCCCAACATAGCGCAAAAGTAACGCTATCCGATTTCAAGGAAATTATTTTTAATAGGGACTATCGTTTGTTAGTCTTTATCTTATTTTTACTTTACAGCGTCATCATTGCGAACAACATCACCGTGGTCGATAAAATGTTGCAACTCGGTGCCTCCGACTTACAAATCGGTTATAAATGGTCGATTCAATCGTTGCTTGAGATACCAGCCTATTTATTCGGAGCTACTTTTTTGCGCAAATATAGTAATTTTACCTTGTTGATGATTTGTGCCGTAGCTCTTACAACGCAATTTATTGGTTTTTCACTCACAGAGAACGTCTGGGTCATTATTTTGTTGAGTGGATTGCAATTCTTAACCACGCCGATCATCATGATTGCATCGAAACAGCTAATTTTCCACATGACGACAGAACGAATGCAGTCGACCAGCCAATTATTTGCGCTAAGCATCTTTACCGGGCTATCCTCGTTACTCGTGCCGATTGTTGCTGGATCGCTCATAAAATACTTGAACGTAAATCTGACTTTACTATTATTAGCGCTACTTCCCGTCATCGCCTTCGTATGCGTCATCTTCTTGAAAAAACGGGTCATCATTCACACATAAAAAAACCGGATTCACTAGTCTATGACGCTGACCAGTGAATCCGGTTTTTGTTTATACGTTGAATAGGAAATGAACGACGTCTCCATCCTTCATCACGTACTCTTTACCTTCCGAGCGTAGTCTTCCAGCCACTTTTGCAGCTTGTTCAGAACCATGCTCTAACAAATCATCATACGAAACCACTTCGGCACGGATAAAACCACGTTCGAAATCGGTGTGAATAACGCCAGCACAGGCCGGAGCCTTCATGCCATTGCGGAATGTCCAAGCGCGAACTTCTTGCACACCTGCCGTAAAGTAAGTAGACAAGCCAAGTAGCGTATACGCCGCACGAATCAATTGATCCAGGCCAGACTCTTCAATTCCAAGTGCTTCCAAGAATTCCGCTTTATCTTCATCATCCAACTCAGCGATTTCTTCCTCCGCACGCGCACAGATAACGATAACCTCAGAACCCTCACCAGCAGCCAATTCACGTACTTGTTGCACGTATTTATTGTTATCTGGATCGCCAACTTCATCCTCAGCAACGTTCGCTACGTATAATACCGGTTTGCGAGTTAATAAGAACAATCCACGAACAATTTTATCCTCATCTTCATTAAACTCAATCGAACGTGCAGGTTTATCATTCTCCAAAGCCTCTTTCAACTTCAAAAGAACGTTATATTCCGCGATTGCATCTTTATCTTTTTGTTTCGTTGCTAGCTTCTCAACACGGCTAATACGCTTATCAACCGTCTCTAAATCCGCCAAAATAAGCTCCAGATTAATTACCGCGATATCATCAAGCGGGTCAATACGGCCTTCCACGTGCGTAATGTTTTCATCTTCAAAACAACGCGTTACGTGACAAATCGCGTCCACTTGGCGAATGTGAGATAAGAACTGGTTACCAAGCCCCTCACCCTTACTCGCGCCCTTCACAATCCCTGCAATATCCGTAAATTCGAATGTTGTAGGTACTGTTTTCTTCGGTTTCACAAGCTCCGTCAATTTATTCAGACGCGCATCAGGAACCTCAACAATTCCCATATTCGGTTCAATCGTCGCGAAAGGATAGTTTGCCGCTTCCACTTTTGATTTCGTAATTGCGTTAAAAAGTGTCGATTTCCCAACGTTCGGAAGACCAACAATACCAGCTGTTAATGCCATTTAAATGAACTCCTTTGATCGAAAAGCACAGTCGCTTTCCTCATTTTATAATACACTCATGTCTCCATTATAAAGGTTTTCCGACTAAAAAGACACAAGAATTTGCCATACGTCACCTAAACCGTATTTCCAATATCATTCAGCTTGTTAATCTCCGCGTTCATGCTCCCCAACATATCAATCGACAGCTCGTCCATCACCTGCACCAACCGCTTCACGACCGCATTATAATTATCCAACTCCTTGCGAAACCCCTTCGAATCCCCAACCAAAAGCTCATGCTCCATCGTGCTCAAATATTTATTACTATAATTAAACGTCGACACAATCAGCTTCACCTTCTCCAAATCATCTGGAAAATAAATACTCATCAACTCAATCTCATGAATATACTTCTCCGTCTCATTTCGATTCTCAATCAACCGCGCCCGTATTTTCTCACTCTCCAAAATCTGCCCAATATCCTTGATAAAACTCATAATTTCCTCATTTTTATAAATCGCCGTATTCAGCAAACCATACGTCTTCTCTATCTTCTGAAAAAGCAATTCCTTGTATAAAAATTCAGCCTGAATCTGCCGCTCTTTCCGCGCATTCAAATCAATCTCATCCCGTAACGCCTTATTCTGCTGCTTCGTCTCACTAAAAGCAAGCATCACAGCACCGATAATTCCAAAGAAGGAACCAATAAAATTATACATTCCGTCAATCGTCAGCTCATTATCAATACTCCGCGTCAAAACAGGCACGATAATGAAAAGCAAGCCAACAATCATAATAATCAGCATCAGCCAATGGTCTTTTAGAAATCGAATCATATGCCTCATCTCCCTTTTGCGTTCCCTATCTTATTCCCCAGAAAGATACGACAAAAACTAGTTTAATATTAGATTACTGACCTCTTCCTTACCATGGAAGTGCTCTTATATGTAAGAAGAACCGACAGAGCATCGCGCCCCATCGGTCCATCCTATATTATTTCAAATCAGCAATATGTTTCTCCAAGTCAACGCCAGTTCCTTTTGCCACGCGTTCTGCAAATACTGGTTCTACTTGATAGAAATTGCGCAGGTTACGGATTTTGATATCCTCACGAACGCCTTCCCAATCGCCAACAATATTGTTCACTAGCGCATCACGTTCACCGTCAGAATAACGGTTCCAAACTTCGCGCGCATGGCCAAAGTTGTTCGGTTTCTCTTGCTCCAAACGACCAACTTTACCAGCAATCAAATCTTGCTCATCTTCCACATAACGTGGCGTCTCTTTTGGCGTCGTATCATAGCTATTTGGCTCATAGTTAATCGAGCTCGTTTGCTGTTTGAACGGCATCGCGCCATCCCGCTGATTGTTATTCACATCCACTTTTGGACTATTAATCGGCAGTTGCAAGTAGTTCGGGCCAACGCGGTGACGCTGCGTATCCGAATACGAGAACAGACGACCTTGCAACATACGATCCTCAGATGGCAAAATTCCAGGTACAAGTACGCCAGGATTGAAACCAACCGATTCCGTTTCCGCAAAAATGTTCTCCGGATTGCGATTCAACACCATTGTTCCAACATGCTCATACGGGAATACGTCCTCAAACCAATCTTTCGTCGCATCAAGCGGGTTGAAATCATAGTTATCGATGTCCGCAGGGTCAAGCACTTGAATGTAAAGCTCCCACTCAGGGAAATCGCCGTTTTCGATCGCTTCATGAAGATCGCGAGTCGCGTGGCTAAATTCTTTCGCTTGGATTTGCGCCGCTTGGTCTGTCGAAAGGTTCACGATACCCGCTTTTGGCACCCAACGCATTTTGATGTAAACTGTTTTGCCCTCTTCATTCGTCCATTTAAAAGCATGAACACTCGAACCACGAATTTGGCGGAACGAAGCAGGAATACCCTCATCACTAAATAGGTATGTAATCATCGTCGTAGCCTCAGGAGTCAAGCTGAAAAAGTCCCAATAACGGTTCGCATCTTGCATGTTTGTACTTGGATCTGGCTTCAAAGAATGAATAACATCCGGGAATTTAATCGCATCACGAATAAAGAATACAGGCAAGTTATTACCAACAAAATCGTAATTTCCCTCTTCCGTGTAAAATTTAACCGCAAAACCACGTGGATCACGCAATGTTTCAGGAGAATGTAAGCCATGAATTACAGTAGAAAAACGAGCGAAAACCTCTGTCTCTTGCCCTTCTTCTTGTAAAAATGCAGCTTTCGTATATTTCTTCATACTATTCTTAACTGTAAATACGCCGTGCGCACCGATTCCACGAGCATGTACGACACGTTCCGGAACACGTTCACGATCAAAATGGGCTAGCTTCTCGATTAACACGTAATCTTCCAATAATGTAGGACCACGATGCCCAGCTGTCATTGAATTCTGATTATCACCAATTGGAACACCTTGGTTTGTTGTTAGTTTTTTACTCATTCATCTAACCTCCGTTTTTTATAATAATTATAAAGTAATACTAACTCCATTCTACAAAACATATGCTCGGAAAACAACTATTTGCGCTTACAAATCCCAATTCATCGCCAATCACTCAGTCAAAAAAGTATGATAGTATACCCATAAATACGCCTGGTCAGCTATATTTGATTCAAAAAAGAATAAATATAACTAAGAAAGCGCAATCAATCGCATTCGTTCATACTTTATTCGATTTTTATCCACACAACTGTCACCCCTAAACGCGGCTACAACATGGTATCATGGCTGGAGTTGCATTTTTGGCCAATTTTGCATTACCAAAAACAAAAAGGAGAGAAAAAAATGAAAACAACAACAAAACTTGGTTTATCCGTTTTAACAGCAGCAGCGGTTCTCATCGCGCCAACATCATTATCTTTTGGGGGAAATATTTCTAATGTCGTAACACAAGCAGCCGAAGTCAAAACGGTTACTGTCACTACTTTTGCAGAGTTAAAAAATGCTTTGGAAACATCACCAACAGATATCATCTCCATTGGCGCAGACATCACAGCGACAAGCGATATCATCATTCCAGGGCAACATAACCCGCTAGTTCTAGGTAATAATCACAAACTAGACATGGGGAAATATGTGATCAACGCAAAGCAAGTGGGTGTCATCGCACTTGAAGATCTATCCATTGAATCCACTGGTTCATACGGAATCTATCGCACCGACACGTTGGGACAAATTTTGCTTAATAATGTAGATTTCACTGGTAAACAACTCGCCTATGCACCAAAAGGTAGTGTATCATTCTACGGTACAACAAAAGTAACAACAACATCCACACTCGAAATCGCAAAAGTAAACACCATCGTATTCGGTGAAAACCTTGACTTCACGGCTACAACAACCGCTGACGCCTTCCTAATGGCACAAGCTAATCCGAAAGTTTACGTTAGCAAAAACGCGACTGTTAATATCACATCTGCGAAAAAAGTCTTCAACATGACTGGCGCAACACCATTCTTCTCGACAGAAGCAGGCTCTAAACTTACAACAAACTCTGTAGATGTCGCACTATATATGAATGGAAAAGCAACATTTGGCGCTAACTCAAGCACAGAATTCACTCAAAACGCAGCCGGTACAGCAGGCCTAATCTATGCTTCCACAGGTTTTGACGTTGAAAAAGATGCTAGTTTTATCCTAAATGGCGGCGCTAAATCAACACAACTTATCAAAACAGCTAAATCCGTGATTGATTTTAAAGATGTAGCAAACGTATACTTAAAATCAAACAATGCAAAAGGTAACATTTTCAGCGTAAGTGCAGGTAGTTTCGTGCAATTCAACACAGCACAAACACTAACGCTAGGCACAAAAACAACAGACGCAATCTACACAGCAACAAACCTACGCGCGTTCTTATCTGGATCTGGAACCAATCTATCCGTCCAATCATTCGCAGGCGATAACTCCATCGTCACGTATGACTTCAAAACAATGGGCTCTTTCAAATTAACAAAATAAGGATGGCCTTGCACTTGGCGTGAAATCATGCTATTCTAAAGGTAATTCATATTCTCGTTCCCGATAAGGGGAGTAGCAGTAATAGTAGAGTCGTCAGTACGGGGCAACCCCGGCTCTACTAGCAATGATATCATTGTTTGCGAGACCTTACGTTTCTTACGTAAGGTCTTTTTTGCGTACTTTTTTGGGAACCGCAGTCTATGAAAATCGCACAAAAGGAGACGATAGTATGGCTTTATTCGATTTTTTGAAAGATATGGCAACAGAAAAAGTAACAGATTTACTCGGCGGTGCAGGTGACGTCGTCGATCAAGTAACAGGCGGCGCAACAGATCTCACAGAACAAGCACAGAACTTAACAGAACAAATCAACCCCGAAGAAATCACAGGCCAAATCAGCGAACAAGCTGGCGGCCTCGTTGACCAAGTAACAGAAAACGCAAACGTCACAGAATCGCTTGGTGATGTTGGAAATATCGTAAGTGGAATTAAAGATTTATTTGGTGGGAAGTAATATTTTCATCAGAGAAAGCCAAGATAGCTATCCGAAAATCGGTAGTGTCTTGGCTTTTCGTGTTTAATTTTAAATGATTTTTGAACAATAATACATAAAAAGAAAGGATAAAACAGCTATGAAAATGACTATTTCAAAAATAATATCTAGTGTCTTTCTTGCTATATATGCTATCCTATTTATAAATATAATATATAGCATTATTCAAACACAAGAAGGCTTTGCTTACCCTATTTGGATTCAAATCCTACTTGCTCTCTCCTTTTTAGCAGTAGCATTGCTGAATTTCACTCAAAAACGTCACATTCTTGCTAGCGTTTTAACGAGCACCGTTCTCATGCTTGGAATCAGCATTGTTATTACTTCCATTACATAATAAAAGCGTTGAATGGACCGCTCAGGCACTCATTCAACGCTTTTATTTACTCAGCTCTCTCCAAAACCCGCTTCATTTTCTTCGTAAACTCGCGTCTTGGAATCATCACACTGTGTCCGCAACCTTCGCACTTAATCCGAATATCCATACCCAGTCTAATAATACGCCAGCGATTGGTACCACACGGATGCTGCTTCTTCATTTCAACAATATCATTTAGATTAAAAGTCTGTTCCATACGCCTCAATCCTCATCAAACTGAACGTCTAAAATTTCTAAAATGCGACCTAGATCATCCTCAGATAAAAATTCAATCTCGATTTTACCTTTGTTATCACGGCGCTTAATAGAAACCGCTGTTCCGAATTTATCACGTAATTGTGATTCGCTTTCTTTAATAAAAACGGGGATTTTTTCTTGTTTTTTAGATGTTTCACGTGAAACATTGCCGTTTAAATCGCCGACTAATTTCTCCAATTGGCGAACCGTAAAACCCTCAGCCACTGCCTTTTTAGCGACTGGTTTGATGTTCTTCTTATCTTTCAATCCAAGCAATGCACGAGCGTGACCCATCGATAACGAACCATCGCGAAGCATCACCTGAACTTCTGCTGGCAATGAAAGCAAACGTACCATATTTGCGATATAAGGACGGCTTTTACCTAGACGATCAGCTAACTTCGCTTGTGTCATATCAAGATTCTTCATTAATAAATCATAGGATTCTGCTTCTTCAAGTACGGATAGATCCTCACGCTGCAAGTTCTCCAAAACGGCTAACTCCATCATTTCGCGATCATCTAACGTACGAACAACAGCCGGAATCTCTTCTAACCCAGCTTCTTTCGCTGCGCGGAATCGGCGTTCTCCGACTACAAGCTCGTAACCTTTTGCCTCCGACCTGCGTAAAATAACTGGTTGCAAGATACCGTGAAGTTTGATAGAATCGCGTAATTCGCGAAGTGCTGTAGGATCGAATGTTTTACGTGGTTGATACGGATTCGGGCGGATTTCGCTAACAGGAATGTTTTGTACAGCTTCTTCATTCTGATCGACATTGTTAAACAACGCGCTAATTCCTTTTCCTAATCCTTTAGCCATGAGCAATCACTTCCTTTGCAAGCTCTACGTATACTTCCGACCCACGAGATTTGTCATCATACAATATAATCGGTTTGCCGTGACTTGGCGCTTCACTCAAACGAATGTTACGCGGAATAATTGTTTCAAACACTTTATTTTGGAAGTATTTCTTCACTTCATCAATAACTTGAATGCCCAAATTGGTTCTAGCATCTAGCATTGTCAGCAATACTCCTTCGATTTGTAAGTCTTCATTCAGATGCTTTTGGACAATCCGAATTGTATTTAATAGTTGGCTTAAGCCTTCTAGCGCGTAATACTCACACTGAACTGGAATTAAAACCGTATCAGAGGCAGTAAGCGCATTTAGCGTAAGCAGGCCTAGGGATGGCGGACAATCAATAATCACATAATCATAGTCATCGCGAACCGAATCGATCGCCTTTTTCAGACGAATTTCACGTGATATCGCGGGAACAAGCTCAACCTCTGCTCCAGCAAGTTGAATTGTAGCAGGAACCACTTGTAATGTTTCCATCGCTGTTGGTTTAATAACATCTTTGAGTGCAACGTCATCCACAAGCACATCATAGATACAATGCTCGATCTCACCTTTATTGATGCCAACTCCGCTCGACGCATTCCCTTGAGGATCGATGTCCACAAGCAGTACTTTTTTACCTAGAAACGCAAGACTAGAACTTAAGTTAACAGATGTCGTCGTCTTGCCTACGCCACCCTTTTGATTTGCCAGTGCGATCACTTTGCTCAATCTATTTCACCAACCCTCACATATTTATAGCATCAAAACGCATTCCACGTGATTAATCGCCGAACTTCCATGCGTCGTGTCGTTTATACTTCTCCTTCTCTATTCTATCAAAAAAACAAGGTTTAGTCTTACTTTATGCGAAAATAAATTTCATTATATACAAAAGCCGCGTCTAAAATTCATCGACACGGCTCCTTTTTATGCTTTTTTACGAAGAAATAGTGATATAACTAGACCGATAATCGCCATCACGAGGCCGAATGTAAACGCATTACGCGAACCTTCGACAAGCGAAGCGGCTAGGTCTTGTGGCCCTGGATTCGTCACGGCGGCCATATATGTTTTTTGACCTGCTGACATAATCGTGATTGCCACCGCTGTACCAATTGCGCCTGAAACCTGTTGTAGCGTATTCATAATCGCTGTACCATCTGGATACATTTTTGGTGGTAGCTGGTTTAAGCCGTTTGTTTGTGCCGGCATCATGATCATACATACGCCAATCATGAGTGCGCTATGCAAAATTATGATTGTAACGGCCGTTGTTTCAAGTGTGATTTGCGTTAAGAACCATAAAGTCACGACCGACACGATAAATCCTGGCACAACAAGCACACGCGCACCGAATGCATCGAACAGACGGCCCGTAACCGGTGATAGCAAGCCGTTTATGACCCCACCTGGCAAAAGTACTAATCCTGCTGAAAATGCCGCTAAAGCCAGTCCTGTTTGCAAATAGAGTGGCAATAAAATCATTGTTGATAAGATGATCATGAACGCGATGAAAACAATCAATAATCCAAGCGTAAACATTGGAAATTTGAAAACGCGCAAATCCATCATCGGCTGATCCATTGTCAGTTGGCGCCAAGTAAATAAGCCCAAACTAACTACGCCGACAATCATCGTTGTAATAACAAGCGCACTGCCCCAGCCACTTTCACCAGCGCTACTAAAGCCGTACACAATGCCCCCGAAACCAAGCGTCGACAAAACAATCGATAAAATATCAATCCGTGGCTTCGTAACCTCAGATACATTTTTCATATAACGCAGTCCAAAAAGTAAGGAGAAAACTAAGAATGGTAAGGCAATCCAGAAAATCCAGTTCCACGTTAAATTCTCAATAATTAGGCCTGAAATCGTTGGTCCCACTGCGGGCGCGAACATAATAACAAGTCCGATAAGCCCCATCGCGGATCCCCGTTTGTGCTCCGGAAAAATAACCAGAATCGTGTTGAACATTAATGGTAGTAAAAGTCCTGTTCCAATAGCTTGGATTACCCGAGCTATCATTAGGATTCCAAAATCTGGTGCCAATGCTGCGATTAGCGTTCCTACTATCGAAAATCCGACAGATGCAAAAAATAATTTCCGCGTGGTAAACCACTGTAATAAAAGTCCTGAAACTGGTACTAAAATACCTAATGTCAGCAAATATCCTGTTGTTAACCATTGAATCGTTGCTGAACTTACATCAAAAACACGAATTAAATCCGTAAGTGCCATATTTAAAGCCGTTTCACTAAACAAGCCTATAAATCCTGCAATTAGAAAAGCCGTGACAATCGGTATAGTCTTAAAATCCTGTCTTTCTTGCGCTGTTATTGTTTTACTCAAAGCAATTTCCCCCTCTTCACCTTCATTGCGTGAAGCTTCAATTCTAATGGTTTTCATGAGTAAAGTCAAGCAAATGAGAACGTATGTTTTCTTTTTTGTTGTTTTGAACATACTCTGCTTGTTATACCTCTTATAACCTTAGCGCTTCTTTGTGAGTTAGTTCTTCTCTATTTATATATTACGGATATCTATTTTAAAATTTCTAGTATATTTAACATCTCTCTTTTCACATGCTGCTGATCATAAGGAATCGCGGAATCAAAGGCGTTGTGTCGTAACGCTTTCTTCTCTTCCTCACTATTCGCATAAAATTGCAGCAATTTTTCTGCGATGGAATACGGATTTCCAGTCTCTGAGAAGTAGCCATTTTTTCCTTCTACCAGATAGCCTTGAATGCCAGCAATCCGACTACCTATAACTGGGACGCCGCAAGCCAACGCTTCAATGCCTACAAGTCCTAAACTCTCGCCTTTTCTGCGGCTTGGAAAAACAAAGACATCCATCTCATTATACAACGCAACAAGTTTTTCTTGCGGCAATAAATCATAACAACGAACATCGTCCTGTAGTTCCAACTCTTGAATAAGCGCTTCTTTTTGAGGATTTTCCTTACCATTTCCAATCATGATAAGTTGTGCCGGCTGGTTCGATTGGTGTTTAAATTCAGAAAAGCCACGAAGCGCATCATCCCAGCCCTTATCAACATCAATACGCCCGACATAGCCCACATGGAAAACCGAGGTATCTCGCGCTGTATCCTGTGGTGTGAACAAAGTACGGTTGACGCCACCAGATGGTGAAATCCAGATGTTTTCAGGCGCTAGCTGATAACGTTTAACCACACTTTGTTTGAAATAATCCGACGGGACCACGATATGACTCGCTTTTTTCAATAGTCTCGCCACCCATATTTGCAAGCGCTCTTGTAACGGTGTCTCTGGGAATACATCACTACCGTGGAGATTGACCACGAGATTTAATTTTCGCTTCAAAAATTTAGCACCTAAAATCGGAATCGCGCTGTGAGACGCATAATGCAAATAAACAAGGTCATATTTTTTAAACAATAACGTGAAAAAAATGCGGAGGTAAAACTGGATATAGAGCCACAATTTTTTGATTTTGCTTAGCTCTTTTTGCATCGTAATCATCTCAATTGTATCTGATGCCTCTTCTAACAACTTCACGTGATTTTTGACAAAAATACCGTAAGATGGGTACTCTTTTGATGGAAACATATTGGAAATAACGAGTATCTTCATGCTTCAATTCCTCTCTTTTGTGTAGTGGGTTTGGCGTAAAACAATCGGTATAGCGTGCGTAATAGCGGGATGTAGATGATTACAATGCACAACAATGCAGCTACATTAATAATCGAGATTAACCAAACCGTGTGAATTATAATATTGAAACTAGCAGCGACAACGAGTAATAAAGTGGTCATCAAATGGCTTTTTACAGAAAAACCTTTCCAAATCCGCATCGAAAAATACGTCCGCGCTAAGAAAAAGGCAATGTAAGCGGAACCTGTCGCAATCGAAGCCCCTATCGCACCATAGTTCGGCACAAGTAAAAAATTCAAGCCTACCGACACAATGAGCGCAATAACAGAGACCAGAATATTCAGCGAGCTTCGTTTCAGAAAAACAATCCCCAAGTTCGTCGTATCACTCACCGTCATCATCAGCGGATAGAAGCAAAGAAACGGGAAGATGTACTGCGCTTCGCTGTATTCGGGCGATAAAATCATCATGATGACGCCTTTAAACAACAATAGTCCCATAAATAACAAGGCAATCAGAAACATAATGCTATCGCTCACCAATTTAAAATAGTGCATTGGTTTCTGCTTTTTGTACCATTCGTACGCCGTGGGTATCCAAAAATTCGAAAACGTCGTCTGTAAAATCAACAGTGCGCTCGCAATTTTAAAAGCAGCTGTGTATAATCCCAATTGTTCGAAATCACCAAAATAACGAATAAACAATTTATCGATAATCACAAACAAGCTATAAATCACTGTCGCTAGCGCAATTGGCAATCCAAACTTCGCCAATCTCGGATATAAATCAGGGTCGGTCTTAATTGGATTCATGTACAATATCCGCACATTTCGAATCATCAAAATCGCATCCCCAATCACCTGGCCGATTATTGTGGCATAAACAACGGTGATAAACGTGTGGGAGAAATAAGTGAGGAAAAAAATCGTACAAAGCAAGATACTCAATTTCACTAAAATATTGAACAGCGAAAATTCCAACGCCTTGTTTTGCATCCGAATGTATAAAAATAAGAATCGCTCAAATATCAGAAACGGAATCGACGCCGCAATCAGATACACCGCATGGCGGTATACCTCGCTTCCAAAAAGAAAGACAGAAATCGGCTTGGCAAACCAACACATGCATCCAATCATAATCCCGGAGAACAAAAACGGAACAATCATGGCCGTGCTAAACAGTTTTCTCTTATTCGGATACTCGTAAAACTCGCGTGCAAAAGCTTGATCATAGCCTAAATAAATGACGCAAATCAACAACGTCTGCGCAAGCATGAACATACTTGTTTTGCCGTATTCTTCTGGAGAAATGAAAAACGTAATTACCGGAATTGTCATCAAATTTAGTATCGCAGAACCCAAGGAACCAATCGCAAATTGCATCAATCGTTTAACAAGAGCTTTCATTCTTTTTCACACAAGCTTTCTTTTTGTAAGAATAAGCCACCGCACACGAGGCCGAATAACGTGGATGACAGGGCAGAAAATAAGACGTGGCCGGCAAAAGCGCCGTAACACAGGAGGATAACAAATAGCACGCTGTAAATGCTTCGTTTTTTGCAGGATAGTATAAAGAAGAAGAGTAGGAGGCCAATCATCACAAGGAGCCCCACAATCCCAAGGGAGAAAAATACATCAAAGAAATCCATTTCTACAAGATCGCCCAGCCCCCATGTCGTCACACGTTGGCTAAAACCAAAGCCGAAAAGTTGCGTCATGAGGTTGCCGCTATGCATAAAGGAGGCAGAAGCAGTATCCAAAAATTCACTGCGCGAACTCGTGATAAAGCGTAGCAAATCGCCGTTATACAAGTTATAAAAATAAGTCAACCGCTGAACAAGTCCTGAAACCGTCTCTAAAATAAACGCACGACCCTGTATCGTAATGAAAGTCACGACCGCGAAAATCATCATCCCAATACCCCACTTCGAAGCGATTCCGACACGATTTTGCAAGAAGAAGAAACGTAGGAGTAACACGATCGTTAATCCGACACCATATATAATGCCCGTTTTTGTCCCTAACAGAAGCAAACCTAGCAAATTGCCCAAATAAAGCAGCGCCAACAATCCACGCGTCCACACTCCGGTCTTCTTCGTCTGTTTAAACAAATACCAACCAGTAAAAGTCGCCGACACAATGAAACCTATCGTCGTATCATTATTCGCAAAGAAGAACGCCTTATAGCCTGCCTCCGAAGCCTCATACGTCTGATTTCCAATCCCAAGCACGTACGGAATCAATAAACCCAGCGTGAAAAACGTACTAATCGCGAGAAACATCTTTTCATAACTAGCCTCTTTCAACAAATCCGCGCGCTGATACACATAATATGGAATTAACACCCAAAGGAAAAACTTCGTCATGTTCGTCAAATCATACAAGAACGACGGCGTATCACTTTGCAAAACGATGGTCTGAATAAAAAGCGAAATAACACCACAAAAAATCAAAGCGACAGACAGAACCGTGTATAGTTTTTTTGCAAAGCCCTTTCTAGCAATCTGAAAAACTAGAAAACTAATACACACGAGTCGATACGCAATACCGATTGGGAGATTGATTCCCGCCGACAACACAAAGCCATTCAGCGCATCAATAACAGGAAAAATAGCCATGAGAATCATAAATATCTTCGTTTCTTTGAGCACTAGTATCTTACCTCTCTTGTTTAATCACTTTGGCAGGAACCCCGCCAATCACGCTATATGGCGGATACTTTTTAGCTGGAACTACAGCACCCGCGGCTACCACACAACCATCTGGAATCTCCGCTCCTGCTAAAATCGTCACTCGCGTACCAATCCAAACATCATTCCCGATAAAAACGGATTTTTGCGTCGTTCCGCTATCCAAAATCTTTTCTTTCCCATTAATACAATGCGTTTCCGTCAAAATCACAACATCTGGCGCCATCAACACATCATCGCCAATATAAACAGGAGCAGTCGCAATAATACGCGCATTGTCCCCAATCGACGAACGTTTTCCAAGATGAATATTTTTCGGATGGCGCAATTTTAGCTTCGGACGTAGGTTACTATTTTTCGCACAGCTACCAAAGAAAGCACGTGCCATCTGATTCTTCAGCTGACGAATGATCCGCCCAAAAGCGAGCCGGTTTGGCATTGGAACAACATTTAGCACTGAAAATGTCAATTTAGCGAACATCTTTTTTCCTCCACCTTTCCTTCATCACTTTCCGCACAAAGCTCAAATTGCCAACAAAATAGCGTTTGAACATCCGACGCGGTTCTTGCATAAAGCGATAAAACCATTCCAGCCCAGCTTTTTGCATCCATTGCGGCGCGCGCTTCGTCACACCAGCAATCACATCGAAGCTACCGCCGACACCCATCACAAATGGCGCGCCCATCATCTCTTTATGAGCATGAACCCACTGTTCTTTTTTAGGGCTGGAAAAAGCGACAAAAACTATATCGGCTTTTGATTTTCGGATATCCATCGCAATTTCTTCGGACTCTACTTCATCAAAATAACCATTTCGATACCCAGCTACTTGAAGATTCGGATATTTCTGTTGGTGTAACTGGACGACTTCTTGCACGACATCCTCTTGAGCCCCGAAATAATACACCCGGAAGCCCTTTTCTGCACTCAATTTAACTAAATTTTCAAACAAATCAATACCAGCAACTCTTTCCTGCACCTCATGTCCAAGGAATTTCATCGCCCAGACAATCGATTGACCATCCGCATTGATCAGCGGCGACGCATTAACAATGTCCGCAAGTTCTTCATTTTGAGCCATCAAATTAATCTTACTGGCATTAATCACCACATGTTGCACTGGTTTACCAATCCGAATGATCGCCTCTACCTTGTTCAATGTTTCCTTCATCGTCAATGCATCCACATAACTACCTAATAAAAATGTTCGAGTCATACGATTTTTCACTTCTCCTCTAACTTAATAGGCTTTATTTGGGACAAAAATAATCCGCACCGTTCGGAGTAATATGTGGATATCTAGCGAAAAACTCACTTTTTGAATATACTCTAAATCTAAATTCACCATTTCCGCAAAACTGACATCGTTGCGCCCGCTGACTTGCCATAACCCCGTACATCCTGGCGTCACGGACAGTCTTCTGTAATCGCGTACGGAATATTCTACGACTTCGCGTTTCAGCGGCGGCCGTGGTCCAACGAGCGACATGTCCCCCTTTAATACATTAACAAGCTGAGGGAATTCATCAAGGCTCGTCTTTCTTAAAAATTGACCTAGTTTCGTCACGCGGGGATCTTGTTTCATCTTAAACATCGCGCCCTCTACTTCATTAAATTGAAGCAGTTCTGCGAGCTTTTCCTCCGCATTTGGAATCATTGTCCGAAACTTATACATCATGAAACGCGAGCCATTTTTGCCAACACGTTCTTGTTTAAAAAACACCGGGGCCTGGATATCACTTAGCTTAATCGCAAGGGCTAGCACGAAAAAAAGGGGGGTTAGAACAAGTAAACCGAAGCCGGCACCCAGCAAATCCATACTTCGTTTGACGATTGGATAAAATTTAGCAGCTGCTTTTGTGGACTTAGCCACTGTTTTTGTAGACTCCATTGTAATCTCCTTTATTGATAGTAATAATAATTGTTTGCATTATTTTTCACACGATTTAAAACCGTTCCTATAATTGGAATATGCGTTTTTTGAAGTTGCTGCACGGCTACCTTGGCACGTTCTTTTAGTGTTTTGTCACTTCGCAAGACGACGATCGCGCCTTCTACATAGGGGGTTAAAACAAGGGCATCAGATGAAGCTAAAATAGGTGGGGTATCAATAATAATTTGATCGAATTGCTCAGTGAATTGCTTTATCAAGCGCTCCATTTTTTTAGAGGCAAGCAATTCATTCGGATTTGGTACCATCGTCCCGCTCGTTAAGACGGTTAAATTATCGATTTCTGTTTGGTGGAGCATATCTTGGAGGTCCGTTCCATTGCTCGTAAGCACGTCGGATAAGCCAATGTTATAATGAATGCCAAATGTCCGATGACTTGTCGGTTTTCGCATGTCTGCATCAATTAATAATGTCTTGTTTCCTTGTTTGGCATAACAGATGGCTAGGTTCGCTGACACTGTCGATTTACCGCTTTCTGGCTCTGGTGACGTGACTAAAATCGATTTATACTCTTTATCCACCGAAGAAAAATGGATACCAGCTCGGAGCGTCTTGAATTGTTCCGCGATTGGCGAACTTGGATTTGTTGCTGTAATTAACTTTCTTTTGGTTGCTTGTTGTTTACTCAATTGGCATTATCCTTTCCGCTTCTTTCGTCTTGCTCTTGGTGCTTTCTCAAATAAATCCTCATCTTTCATTTCATTAATCATTGATAGTACAGGAAGCCCCAAAGTTTTTTCCACGTCCTCTGCTGTTTTAATCGAGCGGTCAAATAGATCACGAAGGAACATAATAGCAATGCCCAAAATCATACCTAACAGTGTCGCAACAGCAATCAGCAAGGCTTTGTGTGGTTTGACCGGCGCTGCATCGTCATCTAAATTAGCCTCGGATAGCGTATAAATATTATCAATTTTCATTATTTTCGGAACATCTTTACTAAATATACGGACTGTTTCGTTGGCAATTTTGACAGCATCTCTAGCATTTGCACTCTCTACATTAATCTTGATGACTTGCGAATCCGAAGTACTGTTCACTTGAATCATTTGCTCCAGCTCTTTTGTCGAATACACATCATCCATGTTTTCAGACACCTGCGCCAAAATTCGCGGGCTCATGATAATCGAGGTGTACGTGTTAATAAGCTGCAAGTTCGCCTGGACATCCTGTGATTGTACAATGGTGTTTTGGGGCACAGACTGATTAATCAAAACCTGCGTTTCGCTTTGGTAGATTGGTGTCGAAAAGAAATACAGATAGCAACTCATAAGCAAGGCACATACACACATACTTATAAAAATAATCCATTTATTCTTTTTCAAAAGGTCCCATATTTGTTTTACATTTAAACTATCTTCCATTGTTTCCTCCTGGCTTATTCCGCTATTGGAACTAACTTTTTACTGTTTGTTCGCATCTCATATACGTTTCCCATATTGTAAATCGCCACTTTTTCTAACTCCGGAATAACATTTTTTGTATCAAAAATATAGTGTTGTTTCATACCCTCAAATTGACTTGCCGTCACCGCTTTGAACTCACTATGATCCGTTAAAATACAGACTAAATCTGCGTTTTCTACCGCTTTCTCAAACTCAGGCTCAATCCAAGGTGCTTTTACATGCGGATCAAAAACGGATAATTCAAAATCTGTTTCTTTTTCTAGAAGCTGTATAATTTCAAGCGCTGGACTTTCACGGATATCATCTACATCACCTTTATATGTCGTGCCGAACACGGCCACTTTTTTGCCATCGATGTCTGCCATGAAGTTCTTTACTTTCGCTACAATGAAGTCTGGCATCGAGTTGTTGATGGCGCGTGCTTGCTGAATCAGTGGTGTGTTGCTAGGTGTTGCCGCGACAATGAAGTACGGATCCACGGCTAGGCAATGTCCACCAACTCCTGGTCCTGGCGCGTGCAGGTTCACGCGAGGATGTTTATTCGCCATCTCGATGACTTCCAATGCGTTGATGCCGAGCGTATCGCCAATTTTGGCAAGTTCATTCGCAAGCGCGATATTGACGTCACGAAATGTATTTTCCATGAGTTTTGAAAGTTCCGCAGCACCCGCTGATGCTTCGATGAGTTCTCCTTGAACAAACACGCCATACACTTGTTTTCCAGCCTCGACACAAGCCGGCGTCAAGCCACCGATAATGCGGTTATTATGCACTAACTCATGAATAATTTTCCCAGGCAATACGCGCTCGGGACAATGGACTAAAAAGATATCTTGCCCAATGATAAATCCTGCTTCTTCCAACATCGGCTTCACCACATCTTCTGTCGTGCGTGGTGCGATGGTAGATTCTAATATGATGACATTTCCTTTTTCTAAATAAGGAATCGTTTTGCTGACCGCGTCGACAACATGTGTTAAATCACATGATAGATAGGCATCGGCCTTATTCGGCGTTGGCACAGCGACAATAAAAACATCCGATTCCTCTAGATTTAACTGTGCTTTAAAATTCCCAGATAATAAGGCTTTCGTTAGCTCTGCTTGAAGTCCTGGTTCCTCAATGTGAATTTTTCCTGCGTTAAGCATGTTTATCGCGTCTTCTTTCAGGTCAATACCAATCACATTCTGACCATGATTAGCAAACATGATAGCCGTCGGTAAACCTATATAACCCAATCCAATAACTGCGATTTTCAAAGAATCATCTCCTCATAGATTTTAAAATTTACTTATTGTTCGGAATCGAAATTTTCCATGTTGCGAGTACTTTTGGTTTTTCTTTGCCAAATGTCACTGGTTGGTAGGAAAACTCGCCAGATTTTACGTCTTTCGGTAATTCAAAATTGATGGCTCCGCTCACTGTTTTGTCAGCTGCGATTTCTGTTCCGATATTGTTGGCATCTGCTTTCACTTGGTACGTTTTGTCACCAGATTTGAAAATAAAGTCATTGCCACCGATACCGTATTTGCTGCCCGTTTCATTTTTAAAATCCATTGTTATTTGTACGATATTTTTGTCACCTTTACCGTTCTCCGTTGTTTCGATACCTTTGATTTGCATCTCCATATTATTTACCGTCTTTGTTGGGAAGGTTGTTTCTTTTTCTGCTTTTGTTTCTTGTGTTGTTTTTGATGCTTCTTCCTTAGAGGCGGACGCAGAACATGCGGCTAGTGATAAGGCACAGGCTCCGGACATCGCGATTAATATAACTTTTTTTAGCATATGGTTCTCCTTTATGTTCTCTTATTTTTATATAAACTGTTATTTTTTTCGAAGTTATTTTTTTAAAGTGTGTGATGACTAAAGTTTATTTAGCCATCACACCCAATCGTATTTGAAATTTAGTTAATTGTTATTACTAGATCTAGTCGATAGTGACTACTTTTTGTGCCACAATCGCGCCTGTTGTGTCGTAACCAAGAACCGTTACAACATCGTCTTTGCTCGCTACTTTATCTTTGATGTAATATTTGTAACTGCCATCTGCGTTGACAGGAACTTTGCCATATGTTGTTTCATTGACTTTAACAGCAACATATCTCACTGTTCCTGTGTACGCTCCTGTCGCGTTAGCATCACCAATTGTATACGTGTTTGTTGTAAGCGTAGATGAATCTTCTGGTGTGATAGTTATTGATTCTTCTGCAATCTGCGTGCCTGTGCTGTCATAACCGATAACAGAAACTGGAGTTGTTGCATCTGTAATCTTATCTTTTCCATAGTATCTCCACTCTGTATCGTTTAATACTCCGACTTTATCGTAAACTTTATCGCCGACTTTAAGTGCCACGTATTTCACGCTACCAGTGAAGGTACCTGTGACATTTGCATCTGTTTTCAGTTTGAACGCGACTGGAGTAATCGTACTTTGTCCAGCAGGATTTTGAGTTACTGTCAACGATTTCGTGTCAACAAGCGTTCCAGCAGCATTGTATGCTTTCACAGAAACAACATCCGTTGGGTTCAAAATTCTACCTTTAGAGTAATATTGCCAGTTTGTTGCATCCAACACGCCTACTTTACCGAATTCTACACCGTTCACAACGAGAGAAACTGTCTTCACGTTTCCTGTGAATGTACCTTTAATAAAGGTATCGGTAGAAATAGCGAAGTGATCTGGATTGATTGTGATTGCGCCAACTAAACTTTCTGGGCCAGCGATAGATACGTCTTTTGTATCAATAACAGTGCCTTCTGAGTTGTAACCAATCAATTTGACTACATCTGTTTTGCTTGTAATCTTGTCTTTTGCGTAATACTGTAAGGCTCCTGCTCCTAACACTCCCACAGGTTGATATACCGTTCCGTTGACTGAAATCGCTACTCTTGTAACAGAACCAGTGTACGTTCCTGTCACAAAGCTGTCTGCGCCAACAATGAATTCTTTTGGTGTTACGGCTCCCACTAATAGATTACCGTCTCTCAAGGTTACTTTTGCACGCGATAGTTCTTTACCTGATGCGTCAAGAGCAACGATGTACGCGTCTTGTGTTGTTGTTGCGATTTTGTCTTTCGCGTAATACGAGAAGCTTCCATTTACTGAAACTGTTGTATATTTTGTGTTACCGACTTGTAAATATACTTTTGTTGCATCACCAGAAACAGTTGCTTGAATACCTGCATCGTGTCCAACATAATATGGTGCAGTGACTACTACTGTTCCTGCTGCTTGTCTTGTAACTGTTGTTGAAGCACTTGATGTTTTACCATCTTTCGTTACTGTTGCTGTTACGCTTGCTCCTCCGGCTTGCTTAGGAATCGTGATGCTATATTTGCCATCTGATCCAACTGTCCCTGATCCAATTGTCGTGCCAGCCGCATTTTTGATTTCGATGCTAGCGTTTGGTTCTGCTTCACCTGAAACAGAGGTAGATTCATTTGTTAGGGCGTCGATTGTTGTTTTCACGATGTCTTGACCTGCTGCTACGGTTGTCGAACCGCTTGCTGTTTTACCAGATTTCGTTGCTGTTGCTGTTATAACTGTTCCCAAGCCTTGTCTTGGAATCGTGATGCTATATTTGCCGTCCGATCCAACTGTTCCTGATCCAATTGTTGTGCCAGCCGCATTTTTGATCACAATGCTAGCGTTTGGTTCAGCTGTCCCTGTTGCAGATGTTGCGTCAGCTGTTAGTGTGTCAATCGTTGTAGCTAAAATTCCATCACGTACAACAGTCGTGTTTGCAGCTGATGTTTTACCGCCAGAAGTAGCTGTTGCTGTTATAACTGCACCTTCTACTTGTTTAGCAATTGTTAAGCTGTAAATACCGTCTGATCCTACACGACCTGTTGCAAGTTGTATACCAGCTTGGTTTCTGATAACGATTGTTGCGTTTGGTTCAGCTGTTCCTGTTGCAGATGTTGACTCTGTTGTAAGTGGGTTTATTGTCGTTTGGTCAATGCCGTCACGTTCTACAATAGTCGATGCTGTTGATGTAAATCCTAATAACGTAGCTGTTGCCGTAACAGCAGTCCCTTCTGCTTGTTTCGCAATTGTAAAGCTGTAAATGCCATCTGATCCTACGCGGCCAGTTGCAAGTTGTGTTCCATCTTGATTTCTCACTACAACTGTTGAGTTCGCTTCTGCTGTTCCTGAAACAGTCGTGGATTCTGTTGTTACTTTGTTAATTGTTGTCTCATCAATCTCACCACGAATGACTGTTGTTTGCGCAGTAGATGTTTTACCATTTGATGTCGCTGTTGCTGTCACGGCTGTTCCTGCTGTTTGTTTTGGAATCGTGATGCTGTATTTGCTGTCTGATCCTACGCGGCCTGATCCAAGTACGTCACCCGCACTATTTTTGATTTCAATTGTTGCGTTTGCTTGTGCTGTTCCTTCTGCTACTGTTGATTTTGTTGTTAAAGCTGCAATTGTTGTTTGATCAAGATCACCTTGTGTTACTGTTGCTGTTGCAGAAGACGTTGCTGCTCCTACTGTCGCTGTTGCTGTGACTCTTGTGCCCACATCTTGTTGTTCCATTGTAATACTGTATGCTCCGTCTGATCCTACTTTTCCAGAACCGATGACTTCTCCATTTGCTTTGATTTCAATAGTTGCATTTGGTTCCGCTGTCCCTGTTGCTTTTGTTGAATCTGTTGTGACAGGCGCTATTGTTGTTTGGTCGATAGCTGCTTGGATGACTGTTGTTGTCGCAGATGAAGTAATACCATTAGAGGTTGCTGTTGCTGTTACGACTGTTCCCGAAGCTTGTTTAGGAATTGTAATGTCATAATAACCATCTGATCCTACTCTACCTGTCCCTAATGTTGCTCCTGCCGCATTCGTAATAACAAGGTTTGCGTTTGGCTCTGCTAAGCCGACTACATGCGTTGAATCGGTAGTAAGATCCTCAATTGTTGTTTGTGCAATATTCGTTAAGGCATAGCTACCACCAAATAATTTACCTGTCGTTTTACTTACAAATTGTGATTGGAATTGCGCACTGTTTGACATTAAGTTCTTTTGACTTAAGTTACCTTTATCCCAACCAGACAAGTCAAATGTTCCTGTTTTAAAGTCGTTGAAGTTACGCGTTGGTTTGTCATTGTAGATAAAACCGTAGTCCCATGTGGATAAGCCTTTATCAGAATTGATGTTAACCTTAGTTGAAGCGCCAGCAAAGTTCGCAAAGACTGATCCAGTTGCATTTGTATTGGTAATAGCAAAATTCGAACCATTCTCAAATACTGTTGTTTTACCTGTTTGAACTGTCCCTTGTCGGCCTTTAGAAGTCGCAATAAAATCAGCGCCAGTTTGAACAATTAAGTCACCGTTTGTAATAGAAATACCTTCTTCAATCGTGTCACCTGCGTCAGCTCTGAATTTAGCTCCTGTTTTGACGACCATACTTCCGCCAACTGCGTAAATAGCTTGCTTATTGGCAGATTTCAGTTCCATATTCCCTGCTATCGAAATTTGTGCAGTACCACTAGATGCATAAAGTGTATATGATTTCGAATTAACTTTCATGTTAGAGTTTGCTTCTTGCGTTAGATTTCCATATACATAAAGTGCCTTCCCATTAGATTCAATGGATGAGAAATCAACATTTGCTCCCTCTCTAACTAAAAGGTTCGTTCCTTGATACACTTCTTCTAATGTAGCAGTTGCTTTAATGTCTCCCTCTAGAATAGTTGTACCATAAGCGTTGTACACAAATTGTTCACCGCTAGAAGTTACATTTTTATAAGTCACTTGTACGCCCTTATCATCTGACCAGAATAAGGGATAAATATTTTGGTTAGTGATTGTTAAATCTTCTATACGGTTGACAGTATCTACTTTGGAAATACCAATTCTATACCGACTCATATCGATTGTGTGTCCATTACCGTATAGATTTTTGTTTGTTGTGAAGTTAAAACTTGCTGTTACTCTAATGTCTGCTGTTAATTTAATGTTTGTTACACTTGTGCTTAATAATGCTGCTCTCAGTTCTGCAAATGTTGCTACCTCTGTTGCATTGGCTGGTGCTACTGCTAATGCGGCGTTCTTAAGTGCTGCCTCACTTGCGAATACGTTAACAGGTAAGGTACTCAATAATGAACTACCTATCAATACAGTTGCTAGGGCAATTTTCCCACTTTTTTTGACGATATTATTTTTCGTTGACATTAATAAATGTCCTCCTCTTATTTAAATTATTTATTATTAATAGTTGCGCAACTATTTTTTTGGACTGAATTCAAAAGCTTAGCTTGAATCAATCAAACGTTTTATTCTTCTCATAATGTACACCCTCTCTAAATTAACTGAATTTTTATTTTTAATAAACACATAATATTAACGGCTATTTCGTTATATCCTTAATATCTCGCAGAACTATACCGCTATTATTGAACCTTGATTTCGATCCCTAATATTTTTTAGTGTACCAAAATGAATATTCTATCTTTTTTTAACACGTACTAACAAGCGTTGCGATTTAGATATGACTTCTCCCTGCCTTGCTAGTTCCCTTATTACAGTGCTTAGTGTTGTATGGCTTATTCCCATATAGTTCGCTAGCACTTTTCTTGTGAATATTTTTGGTAGTTCAACAAAATCTTTCTCTTCTGCTTCTATACCGAACCAGCTTGCTATGGAGTAAAGTAACATGGCTACCTTCCCGTCATTATCTTCACCTATAGCTCTCAGTTTCATTGTATACCGTTCGTACGTTTCTCTCATGTAATTATAGTGATATAGATAACCCTCCTGCATGTTGATTATTTTTGCAAGTACATCTTGAAGCTCAAAACGCCATGTAACTAACTCTCCTGTTAATGATTCAGCGTGCAGTTTAGAATCGTTCATAAAATTGCTATGATGCAGACCAATGAATCCATCTTCACCAATAAAATCGATAATATTGGATTCAAGGATTAGTGCACCCATACCTTTCTCAACCGCGTAGACATAGATTGAAGAACTATTATTTCCATCGGTTAATACTATTTTATCTGATTTCCCAAAAACTATATGTTTCTTTTTAATCGGGAATATTTGATCGTCTAGAAGTATCTCTAATAATTTTTTTGATTGAAAGTCGCTTTGTATATTGTTACTAGAGTAAAGACCCGTTAAGCTCATACTATCGCCTCCTACAATTTATGTTACCAGCTATTCTCATAAAAATCGTTGTATAATTTTATACTTTTATTTGTTTTTGTGTCTATTTTAAGAACTTTTGAATCTAGCAGTAATAATAAGAGCCCTGATTCGAAACGATCAGCTCGCTTATCTCTTACACTTATTTAACCATGATTTCTTAAAACCTGGTAATCATTAATTTCGATTTTTTTGGACATTTTTGAAACAACCCGCTCTCTGTAGGCAACTGGTAGCCATAAACTAACTTCCTTTCAGAAGACAACCTGAATTTCTAGATGGCTTATCTATCAATAACACTGTACTTAAACTTGGTGGTATACTGTACTTGTATGTATAGAGTAGTTGTTCTACATTCTATTGCACTCTATAGTAAGGATTATAATTGTTAACATTAATTATCAAGGTTGAGCCTATTTATTGTGTTATCAATTTTATATTAAATATGGAGGTGAAGAGATGAACCATTTCTTTCTACAGCTCGTAGCAGATAAGAAGATAAAAAGGCAGATTAAGTTACTTCAAACAATTTACGATGCGCATTACCCAATTAGTTTAGAAGAAATTTCAAATGATTTAGATACTACGACACGCACTCTTTCCAGAGATTTAAAAGATTTAGATGAGATTCTACCTGAAAAGGATACATTTCAATTGGTAAAGACATCTGGCTATGTTATCAGCAGAGAACACGATGTTGATAACTTAATATTGCATGTGTCCGAGCAATCGCCTCTTTTTAAAATAATCTACAGTATCTATGATGAAATCTTTCTAACCATAGATGAATGGGCCGATGAATTATTTTTATCTCCTTCAACGTTATACCGATATTTAAATCATTTAAAAAAAATATTGAAAGAATATGAATTAGAGCTTACACTCACACCTGTCTCTATTGTAGGCTCTGAACAAAATATCCGATTTTTTTATTTTTATTATTTATACAATACGGACGATGTACATCCCGAATATAAGCCTAATCCAAAACAGTTTGCCATTTTTGAAGAGGCGTATAATCATTTTATGGAGCACACAACTATCCAAGCGCATATCCATCACCGAAGCCTGCTTTATTGGATTACAGTTTTCAACAAGCGTGTGGCTCAAGGTCACTATATTAAAATTGATCAGCAGTTGATAGATATTCAAAAGCAAGCGCCATCTTATGTATATATACACAAATTAGCGAAGATTCTATTACCTGATGTCCCCCTATCAGACATCCCAGAAGATGAAATTGCATATATGGATTTATTATTATTAGATAACTACATCTATCACGAAGGACTACGGAATCCAGATGATTATCCGCTAGATTCCCATATTAGTAATCTCATCCATACTTTCTTAGATGACGCTTTTAAAAAGATGTCTCTACAATATGAAAATGAAGCTATCAATGAAATTTTTGGATTTTATTTGAGAAATCTCTATTTAATTAGCAAAGTAACTCCAGTATTCCAGAAAAATTATTATGAAATTAATAAGTACATCAAATCTCGCCACCCAAAATCTTATACATCTTGGCTTAATATACTAAGTGAGAGCCCGCTTGTTAAAGAATTCAACTTGATTTTTTTAGAAGATATCGCAGTTAACTTAACCATGTTTTCTTATTATGCTGTTTATAAGCATGACTTGCCAGAGCTAAATATCTATTTTGCCTTCGATGGTAAAGTAGCCTATTTAAACTATGTCGAGATTTTAATAGACAATTTTGTTAATAATAACCTCCAAGTGACCATGATTGCTAATAAGCGCATTACAAAGGAGATGGTGAAAGAACTCGGGATTGATATTGTCATCCATAACTACAAAGATGACGACGAGGACCTGGGCTGTTTAACGTATAGAACTGCTCGGGTTCCAAATAACCATGATTGGGATATGATTAGTGAGCTTGTCTATGGAGCAAATTAGTAGAATTCATCTATATTATCGAGAATAGCGCTGTTGTGCTATAAATTCTGCGATATCGTCTTAGCTACGAAATATCTCATAAATTTTGTTCAAAAAGATTAGTAGGTAAGACCACGACCATGGTTTTGCCTACTATTTTTGGTGATGTATAGATTTAGACTGTGAACCCGTGTAAAAATATCCATGAATACAAAAAAAGGATCCCAGTTATCACCAGGAACCCACTTTTGCTATAATAATTACCTAATCGTCAAATGATCATCCGTGAAATCCGTCGAAACGTCCAGCACCTCACATGCCTTTTGATACATACGAACACTCATATCCGGATCTCCTGCTTCCAATCGCGAAATCACGAGCGGTGACAAATCCGATTTCAGCCCCAGATCCAACTGCGACCATTTCTTTTTCACACGTTTTGCAAAAATAAATTGACCTAAACGAGCCGAGAAACTATCCAAATAATGAACAATCGCTTCGTTCTCCCACGCCAATTCCTTCAACGTTTCGAATTCATAATCATCCTTGCCAATGCTCAATCTCGCTTCCGAACGACGAAGGAATATCCGCTTCACTTCTTCCCGATACGCGCCCATTTTATCATTGAACGGGTTGCGATCTTTAAAATAGCCTTTTACAAAGCAATAATACGTTTCTGTATCCGAAAAAGCCGTGAAATAAAGCATCCTGCAATTCTTATCTTTGAAGTGGACTTTCATTTCCTCAATCGGCTGGTCAACGGATGTTTCGATTTTATTCGTTTGTAGCGAGTACGACTGGTTTTTACCGATAGTCAAATGAACTTCCGGTAAAACCTGTTTTCCCGTTGTTAATTTTCTCGTTTCCGCCTTCTCTAGCTGCATCAGGCCTTGCAATAAAAGGGTCGACATTAAAGGTTGTTCTTTAATCAAACTGTGTAGGAAATCATATGCTTGAAATTCATCTTGTTCATCTCTTACAAAAATTATTTTCGCCATATTATTCGCAGTAACACCTTGCGAGTGCACCGCTCCCCTCCTTTATCTATCGTTCTACCCTTATTGTATAGGTTTTCATGAAAAATTGCACCTTACTTGCGCGGCTGATTGCAATTCTTCTTTCCACTATATTAAAAAAACGGTTCTATAATAAATGTTGGGGTAGAAATTAATCTGCCTCAACATTTTTTTGTTCTCATTTCAAGACAAAAAAATACACAGTAATATCAACATCCGTTAAGATAAAAGTGACGAAACCCAATCCAA
>NZ_JABJVM010000006.1 GCF_013820765.1 Paenilisteria rustica | reverse complement strand
TTTGGATTGGGTTTCGTCACTTTTATCTTAACGGATGTTGATATTACTGTGTATTTTTTTGTCTTGAAATGAGAACAAAAAAATGTTGAGGCAGATTAATTTCTACCCCAACATTTATTATAGAACCATTTTTTTATGCAGACTTTAAGATTTCCTAAATGTTACTCTAATTGCGTCGACAACAGAAACTTTGGATGGTATATTTGGTGAAATGGGTTTCTTATGGAGGGGACAACGATGAGATGGAAAGTGGCGATGGCTGGACTCTTGGCGCTAATTATCGGAGGGGTTGGTTACTTAGCATTTGATTATCAGCATAACAAGGAGCACATGATAATTGATTGGGCTGGGGCAGTGAAGCATCAAGGAGAGGTATATTCTTATACGAACATGGAGTTGAAGCAGGCGGAAATCAAGTCACTTTTAGGGAAGAAGTTAGGTAAAAGTATCGATAACTATGATGACTGGAAAGAGGGCGGCAAGGATATGCCTGAATTGGCGTCCACTTATGGTGTGATGGATATTTATACAATGAAAGGTTATCCAGAATCGCAGAGAATTATAGGGTTAAGAGAAGATTTTAATGGTCTTGAAATAGCTGTATTTGAAAAAGAGGATCCTGGCACGATAGCGCGCTTGCTCGATAACTATAGAGTTGCTAGGAATATAAGGAATGCTACATACCAAGTGAAATATGAAACGAGAACAATGGATGATACTGTTTTGCTAGAAAAATTTGTGTCTAAATTAGGAGATTCCAAGGAACGATCGGCTACTTATTTTAGTGAGGAAACGGAGACTAAGAACTTCGTCATTCATTTGGAAGATGGCACGAATGTAGCTTTAGCAATGGATGGAAACGGTTTTGTGACAGTTGCTGGTTTTGAAGTGCAGTTGAAGAAGGATGCGATGTTTGAGAAGATGTATAAGGCGCTAGCTGACGCAGAGGGTGACATGTCAGGTGAATACGTGCAGATGAAGTATGGAAATCAAGATTACGCTGAGTGGGGTGAACCTAGACGCGCGCTACCTATAACCATGGTAGGTCAACAGATTGGCACAACAAAGAAGGTTTCAGAGGAAGCGTTTAATGATGAAGGGAAAGTGCCGGATTTCCATGCGAACGTGGCGGGTAAAAATGTATTTCATGCAAAAATGTATAATCCTGCGTATAAATTAGTGGTCGAGCAGGGAGATGATTTTGTGATGCTTACTAATAATTCGATGGATATGTCGGTGAAGTTTGGCGAATTGCTGAATTTTAGGGAAATTGACGCGACTGTAGAAGGTATAAAGTATGAATCAGCGCAGAGTTGGTTGTTTGTAGAACAGGATTTTCAAGATGTAGCGAATTTAGAGGTGGCTAAAAAGTTGATTTCAGCTTTGGAAAGGGCGAAACCGTTACAGAATCCGGTATATAGTGCGAGTGTAGATAAAAGGCATGTTGTGCTAAAAATGCTTGATGGAAATGAGTTGGAATTCTTGGTACAAGAGGATGGGATCATTGCTTTTGAAAATAATTATTTCGAATTAGCGGAACAGGATCGGAAAAGCTATGTGGAATATATTCTAGAAAAAAAGAACATTTAATCCGTATTAGGATTAAATGTTCCTTTTTAAAATCGAGGATGTAAGTTCGTACATTTGATCACGATAAGCGCCTGCTGGGAGTTTTTTGATTTCTCGTAACGCTTTTTTGGTGTATTTGTCGGCTAGTGTGAAAGCTTGCTCTACACCTTTGTATTTCGCTATGAGCACGAGTAATTGCTCCAAATCTTCGTCTGACATGTCGAGCTGCTTTTCGAGTAGTGGTTGGAATTCAGATGGATGTTTTTGCATCGCATAGATAAGTGGAAGTGTGTAGACGCCTTGTTTGACATCATTCAAAACTGGTTTTCCAAGTCCATCGTCGGAACTCGTATAATCCAACACATCATCGATAATTTGAAAAGCCATTCCAAGATAATGCCCGATATTCCAAGCATTGCGTACCTGAAAACGTGTCGCCTTACTTTGCGATGCACCAGAAAAAGTACTTAGGGCAAAAAGTTGCGCTGTTTTTCCGGAGATGCGGGATAAATATTGGCGCACCGTCACGTTAATATCATAGCGCATCCGCATTTGATCCAATTCACCCATCAGGATTTTCTCGATGTTTTTGCTGTTAAATTCGATATTCTCAACGGAGTTCGCATGACTCGATAAAATTTTAAAACAGATGCAGAATAGATAGTCGCCAGTGTAAACCGCGTAATTGCGCCCATATTTCGAGTGAATCGTTGGAATGCCGCGTCTTGTTGGAGCGTCATCCACAACGTCATCATGAATCAGCGTCGCCATATGTAGAACTTCGAGGGCACCTGCAACTGCAATAGCACGATCGCGATCATGATCAGGGCCGATTTGCGCTGCAAGTAAAGCATAAGCTGGGCGCAACAGTTTACCACCAGCATGAATCAAGTCTTTCACATTTTTCTCAACCTGTTTATCTCTGATTTGAATACTTTTTTCGATAGTCGTGAGTACATCTTTCAAATCGGTTTGCAGATTTGGATAGGCGTCCCACATCGGGTGAAGTTGCATAATTCATCCTCATTTCGCTTAGTTTTGGATAGGTTCATTCGTTTTATTAAAAGCACGTAGCGTTTGCACATTTTTAATTAAATAATTGGCCGCGATTCCAACTGCAATCCCTGATAGTATACCGATAAACGAGAGGACAGGCAAGTAGAGCATAACGTTCCAACTGCCAGCAATCCAACTTGCAATTACGAGCTGACCAACATTATGTAGAATCCCACCAGTCGTGCTGACCCCAATAATACTCACGCGCTTTGGTCCCAGCTTCTTCACTAACCACATACCGCCAAAACTCAAAATCGCTCCGGCTGCGCTATACATAAACGTCGAAATTGTTCCGCCCAGTAAGGTAGCCAAGACGAGCCGAATACATACAATCATAAAAGCGTCTTTCGTGGATAGCGTGTACAAGGAAATACACGTAATAATATTCGCCAAACCAAGCTTAGCGCCAGGTGCAAAGGCGAATGGGAACGGTATGGCGCGTTCCAGTAAACTAATAACAACCGCTTGGGCTGCCAGTAAAGCAATATAAACTAAACGCTTATTCTTTGTCATGTACACATACCTCCCTTGTCCCTAAGACGGAATAACAATCCCATCATCAGGCTCCGTCTCACCGGTTGTCGACTGCACTTCAATCACGACTTTATGCGGTAAACAAACAATTGTTTCGCCGAGTTTTCCAATTGCGCCAACACGAACGCATACCTGATCATTACAGTTTGCAGCGCTAATCCGAATCCGCTCATCTTTCACTTCAATTTCATTGTAATCACCATCATCCGCCGTCACTTTAAACGTATCAACACCCGTGTGCCCAGTTAAATCGACGCGTTTATACTCCTTACCGTCGACCTTAATGACAGCGACCAGTTTCGACTCCGATCCAGCAGGTGGGGCAGGTTCTTGCGATTTCGCATATGTAAAAATAGCTAGAGGCAAAAAAGAAAGCACGGTCAAAAGCACAACAATAATGACATCCCAACGCTTCACCATATGTAGATATTCCTTCACGTTTCTTTTCCCCCTCTAACTAGCTTTATCTTCATTGTAATACACTCACGCAAAAATATATAGCGAAAGGCAGTTTTTCGGCTGCCTTTCGCTATGATTGAATCGTATAAAATTATTTGTCGCGGTAGATGGAACTTTCCTTGCCGTACCACCAGCGCCCGAGATGTTTTTGGAACCAAGGCATAGCCCAATAATCTAAACCAAATGTACGTCCAGCGCCATTTAGTAAAGCGATCGAAGCTGGTAACGCCCAGAATTTGTCCCAACCAAGCATAGCGCAAAGGGTGAACATTACTAGGAATCCAGCGCTTCCGATGCTAGCTAACCAAGTGAACAAGCCGACAACAAGTGCAAGACCGATGGCAAGTTCTACAAACGGAACGACTTTTTGCATGAAAAGAGCAACGTCGAGGTTTGGCATGATAAGTTTCATGATCCACTCAAACCAACCAGGCATATGCGCGAAAATTGGTGTTGTTACGTTCGTTGCAGCAGCTCCAGCAGCATCGCCGGCCGCTTGTGACGCACCGGATGTCGCGTCTGTTTGCAACCATTCGAATGGCATTTTTGAAGTTGTCGCAGTTAACCATGAATCAGGTCCGAGTCCTTGGAATAACGGTTTCAAGTTCGTCAGGCTAACTTTATCCCACGTCGTTTCACCGTAAATCTTAGAAAGAGCCTCGTCAACCCAGAACCAACCGACATAAATACGAAGCGGCAATGTCCAAAGCACGTTACCGTAACGCGATGTCCAACCGCGGAAAATATTCCGGTTATCTCGAATATGGAAAAATTCATGGGAAACGTATTGCGCCATATAATAGCCACTACGGATTCCAAAGAAGTAGTAAAGGTTAACCATGTGTTTCATGAAAATCGCGAACCAACCATGCAAGCGTAATCCGCCTAGGTTAGCGACACCGTATTTGGAGCCAATCGAAACCATGACACCGTGATATTTACCATTGTAAGCTTCTTTTTCTGTCCCGCTGATTTCAGAAATGATGCTTTTCGCAGCAGTCATCCCGGTTTGCTCAGCAGCTTCAACGATTTGAGGAGTCGGCTTACCTTCTTCCTCTTCATAATAAGCCAAGTCACCGATGACGTACGTGTTTTCGAACTTCTCAGCTTCCATGTATTCATTGACTTTCAAACGACCAGCACGCGCTGTCTCCATACCGTAATCTTTCGTATCAGAATTCGCACGAACACCAGCAGTCCAAATTAATGTATGCGTTGGAATTTCGTCGCCAGATTTCAAAACGATGCTTTCCGCTTTAACTTCAACAATCGCAGCATCCTTCATAATCTTGATACCTTTTTTCAGCATGAAGTCTTCTGCTTTTTGAGCATCCTTACGATCAAGCATGTTCAGAATCGTTGGTGCTGCTTCGACAACAATTAATTCAATCTCAGAAACATCGACCTTGTTATCTTTCGCAAGACGCGTTTTCCAATCAAGCAATTCCCCAACCATCTCGATCCCAGTAAAACCAGAACCACAAATCGCAAAAGTAAGCATGGCTTTGCGTTTCGCTACATCTTGTTCCTCGGAAGCGTCATGAACAACCGTTTCGATATGTTCGCGCAACTTAACCGCATTTTCCCAAGACCAAAGCGTGAATCCATGTTCGCTAACACCAGGCGTTCCAAAGTCATTCGGCTCGCCACCCATGCCAAGAACGAGGTAATCAAACGGATAGCTACCATTTTCCGTCGTCACCGTTTTCGTTTCGTGATCAACGTGCGTTACGTTGTCCGTCACTAATTTCACTTTCGTACGATTAAACAAATGACGCAAATCATACTGTATCGCTGTTGGTTCAACACGTCCCCCAGCTACTTCGTGCAACTCAGTCATCATCGTGTGGTAAGAATGTCTGTCAATCAACGTGATGGTTACTGATTCGTCTCTCTTGTACTTTTTCGCTAATTTCTTAGCCGCATGTACACCTGCATATCCCGCCCCTATTAAAACAATATTCTTTTCAGGCATATGCTTTCTCAACTCCTTGTAAGTATATTCACAAAAATTATAAGTCCTGCGTTCCAAAACATAATAGTAATAACCTAACCCAGTTTAACAGATAGAACAAAGGCTGTCTAGGGTCTTTACCCTCAAAAAATGTGATGCAAACGCGAATTTATAGGTGAAAACCTTCACAGGGCAACAAACCCCATTTGAGTGGGAAAAATTTTAAAAAATCATTGCAAAATAAGAACAGAATCACTTTCTGAAAATTCTTGGTTTTCGACTCATGCATACTGTGTGTAGACAAATTGAGACAATAATGTTATATTTAAGTGGAATTAAGGTGAGCTTGTTGGTTTCGTGTCAATTTCATTGTTCATGTCATCACAAGTAATATTTTAAAAGGTGGGAGCAAATTTTATGAAGAAGAAAAAGTTGGTAATGGCCCTGACGGCAGTAATGGCTTCAAGCATGTTGTTAGTAGCGTGTGGTAATGATAATAGCAGCGATAGCGACAGCAAATCAAGCGACACGAAGCAGACGGATACGAAGAAAGCGGATGCTAAAACAGACGGTACAATGACAGATGGTACTTACAAATTGCAAGAAAAGAACTTTGACGACAAAGGTTGGAAAGCCTTCATGACGATCACGGTTAAAGATAATAAAATTACAGAATCTGATTATAACTACAAAGATAAAGACGGCAAGCTGAAAACAGACGATGCTGACTACGAGAAAAACATGAAAGCAAAAACTGGTGTAGGTCCACAAGAATACATCCCAGCTTTGAATGACTCTCTAGTATCTAAACAATCAGCAACAGACGTAGAAGTAGTAACAGGAGCAACTCATTCTTCTGATACATTCATCAACTACTCAAACCAATTGATCCAAGCGGCGCAACGTGCAGACACAGCGACAATTGAAATCAACAATGGCGCGAAATTAGAAGATGGTAAATATTCTCTAGAAGAGCAAAACTATGCGAACAACTACCGTGTCGTGTTCAACATGGAAGTAAAAGATGGCAAAATTACGACATCTGATTACAACTATGTAGACAAAGACGGCAAGTTGAAAACAGACGACGCTGACTACGAGAAAAACATGAAAGCAAAAACTGGTGTAGGTCCACAAGAATACATTCCAACACTTAACAAAGCGCTTGTTGACAAACAAAACCCAGCAGACGTTGCAGTAGTAACTGGTGCGACACATTCATCTGACGCATTCAAAATCTACGCGGCACAACTTTACAATGCAGCTCAATCTGGTAACACAGACATGATTAAAGTTTACAACAAAGTAGACTCTGAATAAGTAAATAGTAAGTAACGTATAGGACTTCAGAGCGAAAACTCTGGATCCTCAGCGTGTCGACAAACACTCATTTTCGTCGTTAAAAGCTCCGTTCCAGTGCTCACGTACTCTAGTACGCTCCGCGCTGGTACTCGCCTTTGCCTAGAAACTAAGTATTTGTCGACACGCTGAATTTTAGAGAAGTATCATTTAAAGCGTTTTTTTACAGTCTGGGGCTTCAGAGCGAAAACTCTGGGGCCTTTTTTGTTGGGGCTACTCGACTTTCTTGACAAAGACTCCAATCACCGATACATTAAAATAGCGACACGGTCATACTATATCTCATTCCAAATCGGAAAGGTGCAATTTAAATGAAGAAATTTTATATGTTAATCACGCTGGTGCTTTTAGCGGCTGTTATTACGGCTTGTGGTAATGATGATACGAAGAAAAGTAGCGCATCAGAGGACAATGACTCAGAAATTCTTTCCCAACCATATACAAAAACTGATTTTCTAATGGGGACAATCAATGTAGTTAAAATTTACGACAAAGGAAAAGAGGATGTTCTTCTCAAAGCTTTTGACCGAATAAAGGAATTAGACAAGCAAATTACAACGAGCGATAGCGGTAAAACATCAGAAGTGGACAAGGTTAATTTGGCGGCAGGTAAAAATCCTGTGAAGGTGAACGATGATGTTTACTACCTGATTAAAGAAGGCTTGAAGTATAGCGCGAGTTCGGGTGGTAGCTTCGATATCACTATCGGCCCACTGACTTCTCTATGGCACATCGGCTTTGATGACGCGAGAAAACCGAGCCAAGCGGAAATTGATGCAGTTCTTCCGTTAATCGATTACAAAAAAGTGAAACTAGACGATGCTAAAAAGACGGTTTATCTAGAAGAAAAGGGCATGGAGCTGGATCTAGGTGCCATCGCTAAAGGCTACATTGCGGATGAAGTTGCCAAAGTTTTAGATGAAAATAAAGTAACGACGGCCATTATCGATTTAGGCGGCAATATCATCGTGAAAGGTGATAGCCCTAAAGGCGGCGATTGGGTTGTCGGCATTCAAGATCCATTCGAATCGCGTGGTACGGTGATCGGAACCATTCCAGAAGCGAACAAATCCATCGTTACATCGGGAATTTACGAGCGTTTCCTAGAAGTAGATGGCGTGAAATATCATCATTTACTCGATCCGAAAACAGGCTATCCATTCGACAACGATATTGCAGGCGTATCCATCGTCTCTGAAAAATCGATTGATGGCGACGGTCTATCTACAGCTACGTTCTCCAAAGGTATCAAAGGCGGAATGGAATTCATCGAAACATACAAAGGTGTGGAAGCGATTTTTGTAAGTAAAGAGAAGAAAGTATATATCACATCCGGTTTGAAAGGGAAGTTCAAACTAACCGATAAGAATTTCCAAATGGCGGACTAAAAAGGGGTGTAATAAAGTGTCGATACCAGCATTTTTGAAATTGGTAGAAATCCAGACGAAGATCGCAAGTGTTTTTCCATTTATAATTGGTACGTTATTCGCGGTATATCAATACGATTTATTTAATTGGAAAAACACACTGATTTTCTTTGGTTCGATGTTGATTTTCGACTTGACGACGACGGCTATCAATAATTATATGGATTACCGGAAAGCCACGAACAATCATGATTATGACTACCGGACCACGAGTAATGTCATTGGGCAAGAACAAATATCGGAGAAAACGGTAATCATCACGATTTTTGTTATGTTTTTGATTGCGACAGGACTAGGCGTTTGGCTTGTTGTAGAAACAGATTTGCTCGTCTTGCTCGTCGGATTTGTCTGCTTTTGTATCGGGATTCTATACACATTCGGTCCGGTCCCGTTGTCGCGCATGCCGCTTGGCGAAATTTTTTCCGGTGTGACGATGGGATTTGGCATCGTGTTCCTAGCGATTTACGTGAATGCTTACGACGCAGGAATTGCAAACTTGATTTGGTCGGGCGAATGGGTTACTGTGAAAGTGAATCTAATAGAAGTTATCCGGATTGCCGTCGTATCCTTGCCATGCATTTTCATGATTGCGAACATCATGCTTGCCAATAACATTTGCGACTTAGAGGAAGATATCCGAAACCACCGCTACACCTTGCCATATTACATCAGCAAAAAATACGCGGTAATCCTCTTCAACGCGCTCTACTACGCATCTTTTGCGGCTATCATTGTTTCCGTCATCATCGGATTCCTTAGCCCAATCATGCTCGTAACGCTCATCGCGATCATCCCAGTATTTAAAAATTTACAGAAATTCAACGCCGAGCAAGTCAAAGCGAAAACATTCGTAATCTCCATCAAAAATTTCGTTGTCATGAACAGCGCGATTGTCGTTTGTCTCGCCGCAAGTTTAATCTTTAAGTATATATAATGAGAAAAGAGGGGATTTCTGATGCTAGATAAATTAATATTTGGGCGCTTTATGCCTGGGGAATCCCTTATTCATCGTTTAGACGCAAGAACAAAACTAATTGCTGGATTTTACTTCATCGGTATTCTGTTCCTCGCAAACAACTGGCAAACATACGCCTTACTAACGCTCTTCTCGTTTGCAGTCATTTTCATGACGGGGATATCGTATCGTTTTTTCATTAAAGGAGTAAAACCACTCATCTGGCTAATCCTCTTTACGGTGCTGCTACAGGCCCTATTCACGAGCGGCGGAACCATCTATTTTAGCTGGGGACCATTCGCCATCTCCTCATTCGGCATCATTAACGGCATGTTCGTGTTCGTTCGGTTCGTGCTGATAATCTTCATCTCGACGGTAATCACGCTGACAACGACGCCTATGGACCTGACAGACGCTATCGCTTACATACTACGGCCCTTTAAAATTTTCAAAATGCCAGTTCAAGATATTGCCTTGATGATTTCCGTTGCGTTGCGCTTCATTCCAACCTTAATGGAAGAAACCGATAAAATCATGAAAGCCCAGCGAGCAAGAGGCGTCGATTTTGGCGAAGGAAACCTATTCGAACAAATGAAAGTCGTCGTGCCGATATTTATCCCGCTATTCGTCAGCTCCTTCAACCGAGCAGAGGACCTAGCCGACGCGATGGAAGCAAGAGGATACCAAGGCGATAAAAAAAGAACAAGGTTCCGAATCCTACATTGGCATTGGTGCGATTTAGTAGCAGCTTTCGTATTGGTTGCACTTACCACGGCTCTCGTGACATTAAGAATTTCATAATAATCCTAATCAATTGGCGGCAAGCGCTCGCATTCAGGGAATTTGGCGGGCTTCCGGTTCTCATGTACAGTTGTACACGCAGCTCTCCAGCTTCCGCCAAACTCCCTGACTACAAACGCTTTCGCTCAATTTGCGTAAAGCGTAATTTTTTATCTTAATTCGCTTTTTTTGAGGATCTATTGCGTGTCTAAAAATCATAAAATCAGCAATAAAAAAGTTTTTTCGCAAAATCGTTGAAATTACTAGGGCGGACGTGTATAATAGATAAAGTGCAAATGAACAGGCATTGCTCTGTCTATTTCGTGCAACACCCCCACTAGTTGGGGCTGTAGATGTGATGAAGTGAGAGGTTGCTGACACACCCGGCCGCTTTGCCATGGCGAGTGTCCAGGAGATTTTCACGGAGAATGTCTATTTTAAAAGTAGGCGAGAAGGAGGGAAAATAATGGCAAAACAAAAAATTCGTATTCGTTTAAAAGCGTATGATCACCGTATCTTGGATCAATCGGCTGAGAAAATTGTAGAAACTGCGAAACGTTCAGGTGCTTCTGTATCTGGTCCGATTCCACTTCCAACAGAGAAGTCAATCTACACAATCTTGCGTGCGGTTCATAAATACAAAGATTCACGTGAGCAATTCGAAATGCGTACACACAAACGTTTAATCGATATCGTTAATCCAACACCACAAACTGTTGATAGCCTTATGCGTTTAGACTTACCAAGCGGTGTGGACATCGAAATCAAACTATAATAAAAATCCAAAATAACAGGAGGTGTGACTCATGACCAAAGGAATCTTAGGTAGAAAAGTAGGGATGACACAAGTTTTCACTGAAAACGGCGAACTTATTCCAGTAACAGTTATCGAAGCAGGTGCTAACGTAGTACTTCAAAAGAAAACAGTTGATACGGACGGATATGAAGCAATTCAAATCGGTTTCGAGGATAAACGCGAAAAATTGTCAAACAAACCCGAAAAAGGTCATGTAGAAAAAGCCAATACTACTCCTAAGCGCTTCATTCGCGAATTACGCGATGTAAACTTAGACGAGTATGAGATTGGTGCAGAAATTAAAGTAGACGTATTCGCAGAAGGTGACATCGTTGACGCGACAGGCGTATCGAAAGGTAAAGGGTTCCAAGGTGTAATTAAACGCCATGGCCAATCTCGTGGACCAATGTCCCACGGTTCTCGTTACCATCGTCGCCCAGGTTCAATGGGTCCCGTAGCACCTAACCGTGTATTCAAAAATAAATTACTTCCAGGTCGTATGGGTGGAGATCAAATCACTATCCAAAACCTAGAAATCGTCAAAGTTGATGTTGAGAAAAATGTTCTTTTAGTAAAAGGAAATGTTCCAGGAGCTAAAAAAGCACTTATCCAAATCAAAACAGCTAACAAAGCAAGATAATTTAATTGGAAAGGAGGACTAACAAAATGCCCAACGTAGCTTTATTGAAACAAGATGGAACAAAAGCTGGCGAAATTACACTTAACGATACTATTTTCGGTATTGAACCAAATGAAAAAGTGGTTGTTGATGTAATTTTGAGTCAAAGAGCTTCCTTACGTCAAGGAACTCATAAAGTAAAAGGCCGCTCAGAAGTACGCGGCGGTGGACGTAAACCATGGCGTCAAAAAGGTACTGGTCGTGCCCGTCAAGGTTCGATTCGTTCCCCACAATGGCGTGGAGGTGGAGTCGTATTCGGCCCAACACCACGTAGCTATGCTTACAAATTACCTAAGAAAGTTCGTCGTTTAGCGATCAAATCGATCCTTTCTTCTAAAGTAAAAGAAGAGAGCCTAGTAGTACTAGAAGGTTTAACTTTCTCTGCTCCTAAGACTAAAGAATTCACAGCTTTCCTTAAAAATATCTCTGTAGATACAAAAGCATTGGTAGTAGTAGCCGATGAAAGTGAAAATGTAGAACTATCTGCACGTAACTTACAAGGCATTAAAGTTATTCCAGCTCAAAGTATCTCAGTACTAGATGTTGCTAAACATGATAAGTTAATTATCACGAAAGCAGCTCTTGAACAAGTAGAGGAGGTGCTTGCATAATGGATGCACGCGACATCATTAAGCGCCCAATTATCACTGAGCAATCAACAAGTGTTTTAGACGACAAGAAATATACATTTGAAGTTGATACACGCGCTACTAAAACGCACGTAAAAAAAGCTATCGAAGAAATTTTCGAAGTGAAAGTTGCGAAAGTAAACGTAATGAACTACAAAGGTAAAATGAAACGCATGGGCCGTTACGCTGGCTATACAAACAAGCGTCGTAAAGCTATCGTGACACTTACTGGCGATAGCAAAGAAATCCAATTTTTCGAAGTTTAATACTTCTATGAATTGAACTAATAGAGGAGGGAATACAATGGCGATTAAAAAGTATAAACCTACCACAAACGGCCGTCGTCACATGACGAGTTCAGATTTTGCTGAGATTACTACAAGTACTCCAGAAAAAGCTTTACTACGTCCTCTGAAAAAGAAGGCTGGTCGTAATAACCAAGGTAAGTTAACTGTTCGTCATCACGGTGGAGGACATAAACGTCAATACCGCGTGATCGATTTTAAACGTAATAAAGATGGTATTCCAGGACGCGTTGCTACGATCGAATACGATCCTAACCGTTCTGCTAACATCGCATTAATTCACTACGTTGATGGAGAAAAACGCTACATCATCGCAGCGAAAGGCTTAGAAGTAGGCCAAACAATTTATTCAGGTTCAGAGGCGGATATCAAAGTTGGTAACGCGCTAGAACTTAAAGATATTCCAGTGGGTACTGTTATCCACAATATCGAAATGAAACCTGGTAAAGGTGGACAATTAGTACGTTCAGCTGGAACAAGTGCTCAAGTGCTTGGTAAAGAAGGCAAATACGTATTAATCCGTCTTAACTCTGGTGAGGTTCGTATGATTCTTTCTACTTGTCGTGCTACTATCGGCCAAGTTGGTAACGAACAACACGAACTTATCAACATTGGTAAAGCAGGTCGTTCACGTTGGATGGGTAAACGCCCAACAGTTCGTGGATCTGTAATGAACCCGAACGATCACCCACATGGTGGTGGTGAAGGTAAAGCACCAATCGGACGTAAATCACCAATGTCTCCTTGGGGTAAACCAACACTTGGTTATAAAACTCGTAAGAAAAACAATAACTCCGATAAATTTATCGTACGTCGTCGTAAGAAAAAATAATTGGATTTGTCATTTAAACGAATTTATAGGTAGCAGGAACGGGCAAGCTCAAGCTTTCCGATTCCTGACTATGCGAAGGGAGGTTCCGACATGGGTCGTAGCTTGAAAAAAGGACCTTTTGTAGATGATCATTTGATGAAAAAAGTTGAGGCAGCTGATGCAAGCGAAAAGAAACAAGTTATTAAAACTTGGTCTCGTCGCTCAACAATTTTCCCAGTATTCGTTGGACAAACGATTGCTGTATATGATGGTCGCAAACACGTTCCAGTCTATATCCAAGAAGATATGGTTGGACATAAATTAGGTGAATTCGCACCAACTCGTACGTACCGTGGTCACGCGGGCGACGATAAAAAAACAAGACGTTAATTGAGAGGAGGATATCCTGATGACAACTGCAAAAGCCGTTGCAAAAACTGTTCGTATTGCTCCTCGTAAAGTTAGACTCGTAATCGATCTAGTACGTGGTAAGCAAGTCGGCGAAGCAATCGCTATTCTAAAACTTACGCCGAAAGCCGCTTCTCCGGTTATCGAAAAAGTTTTAAAATCAGCAATCGCAAACGCTGAGCACAATTATGATTTAGATGTAAATAACTTAGTAATTTCTGAGGCATTCGTTGACGAAGGCCCAACATTGAAACGTTTCCGTCCACGTGCAATGGGACGCGCAAGCGCAATAAATAAACGTACAAGCCACATCACAGTCGTGGTATCTGAAGTCGAGGAGGGATAATTCGTGGGCCAAAAAATACATCCAATTGGTATGCGTGTCGGTATCATTCGTGATTGGGATTCAAAATGGTATGCTGGTAAAGAATACGCGAACTTCTTACATGAAGATATACGTATCCGTGATTATATCGCGAAAAACTTATCAGATGCTTCTGTATCTCGTATCGAAATCGAACGCGCTGCAAGCCGTGTAAACATCACAATCCACACTGCTAAACCAGGAATGGTTATCGGTAAAGGTGGATCTGAGGTTGAATCGTTACGTAAAAACCTAAATGAACTTACAGGTAAACGAGTTCATATCAATATCGTAGAAATCAAAAGAGCTGATCTTGATGCTAAATTAGTTGCTGAAGGTATCGCTCGTCAATTAGAAAGCCGTGTATCGTTCCGTCGTGCACAAAAACAAGCAATCCAACGTACTATGCGTGCGGGTGCTCGTGGTATTAAAACTCAAGTTTCCGGCCGTCTAGGTGGAGCGGATATCGCTCGTGCGGAACATTACAGTGAAGGAACAGTTCCTCTTCATACATTGCGTGCCGATATCGACTACGCATGGGAAGAAGCTGACACAACTTATGGTAAACTAGGCGTTAAAGTCTGGATCTACCGTGGTGAAGTCCTTCCTACGAAGAAAACAAATGTGGAAGGAGGAAAATAATAATGTTAGTTCCAAAACGTGTTAAATACCGTCGTGAGTTCCGTGGTAACATGCGTGGACGCGCAAAAGGCGGAACAGAAGTAGCATTTGGTGAGTTTGGTCTTCAAGCAGTTGATGCTTCATGGATCACTAACCGTCAAATCGAAGCTGCCCGTATTGCAATGACTCGTTACATGAAACGTGGCGGTAAAGTTTGGATTAAAATTTTCCCTCATAAATCTTACACATCTAAGCCAATCGGCGTTCGGATGGGTAAAGGTAAAGGTGCTCCGGAAGGTTGGGTAAGCCCAGTTAAACGTGGCAAAATCATGTTCGAAATCGCAGGTGTACCTGAAGAAGTAGCGCGCGAAGCATTACGTCTTGCAGCACATAAACTACCTGTTAAAACAAAAATCGTGAAACGCGAAGAAATTGGTGGTGAAGCAAATGAAAGCAACTGATATCCGTGAATTGTCAACTACTGAAATTCAAGATAAAGAGAAATCTCTAAAAGAAGAGCTCTTCAATCTGCGCTTTCAATTAGCTACTGGCCAATTGGAAAACACTGCACGCATCCGTGAAGTACGCAAAGCGATTGCTCGTATGAAAACAATCGTTCGTGAAAGAGAACTTGCCTAAAATTAATTCAGGAGGAGGTTTTAATACATGTCTGAACGTAACCAACGTAAAGTATATACAGGACGTGTTGTATCCGACAAAATGGATAAAACAATCACTGTCGTTGTTGAAACGTATAAGAAACACACGCTTTATGGCAAGCGAGTGAAGTATTCTAAAAAATTCAAAGCGCATGATGAAAATAATGTAGCTAAAACAGGCGATCTAGTACGCATTGCTGAAACTCGTCCATTGTCGGCGACTAAACGTTTCCGCTTACTAGATGTTGTTGAGAAAGCTGTATTAGTTTAAATCGTGATTCGTAATAATAGTTTTACTAGGAAAAATAAATTTCCTGATTGTATGTCTGGAAGGAGGGTATCCTAATGATTCAACAAGAAAGTCGTTTGAAAGTCGCTGATAACTCTGGTGCTCGTGAAGTATTAACAATTAAAGTACTAGGCGGATCAGGACGCAAAACTGCGAACATTGGTGACGTAATCGTGTGTACTGTTAAACAAGCAACACCAGGTGGCGTTGTCAAAAAAGGTGAAGTAGTTAGAGCGGTAATCGTTCGTACTAAGAGTGGAGCACGTCGTCAAGATGGTTCTTACATCAAATTTGATGAAAATGCATGTGTTATAATCCGTGATGATAAAAGTCCTCGTGGAACACGTATTTTTGGACCTGTTGCTCGCGAACTTCGTGATAGCAACTTTATGAAGATCGTTTCTTTAGCTCCAGAAGTTCTTTAAAATATGTAGTTTCAATCTCAAGGAGGTGCTAGACCCAATGCATGTCAAAAAAGGTGATAAAGTTCAAGTTATTACTGGTAAAGATAAAGGTAAATCCGGCAAAATTATCGCTGCGTTCCCTAAAAAAGATCGCGTGATCGTTGAAGGACTTAACATGGTTAAAAAACATACAAAACCATCAAACGTTAACCCGCAAGGTGGAATTTTAAATGTTGAAGCACCGATTCACGTATCTAACGTAATGCTTATCGATCCGAAGACTGGTGAACCAACTCGTGTGAACCGTGAAATCAAGGATGGTAAAAAAGTACGCGTAGCTAAAAAATCCGGTGAAGTTATAAAAGACGCAACTAAATAAAAGTATTTGAGGAAGGAGGGAATATTACATGAATCGCCTTAAAGATAGATATCTTAAGGAAATTGTTCCTGCTTTAATGAGCAAATTCAATTATGACTCCGTAATGGAGGTACCAAAAATCGACAAAATCGTAATCAACACTGGTGTTGGTGATGCAACAGCAAATGCGAAAGTTTTGGATAGTGCAGTGGAAGAGTTAGCTCTAATCACTGGTCAAAAACCTGTAATCACAAAAGCGAAAAATTCAATCGCTGGTTTCCGTCTTCGTGAAGGAATGCCAATCGGTGCGAAAGTAACGCTACGTGGAGACCGCATGTATGATTTCTTAGACAAATTAATTACTGTTTCCTTACCACGTGTTCGTGACTTCCGTGGGGTTTCTAAAAAAGCCTTCGACGGTCGCGGTAACTACACGCTAGGTGTTAGAGAGCAATTAATTTTCCCTGAAATTGATTACGATAAAGTAAGTAAAGTTCGCGGAATGGACGTAGTAATCGTTACTACTGCTAAATCTGACGAAGAATCAAAAGAATTACTGACACATGTTGGAATGCCGTTTCAAAAGTAATCCAAATAGTAATCAATAAATAAGTAGGGAGGCGCAAACGTGGCTAAAAAATCAATGATCGCGAAGCAAAAACGCACACCGAAACATCCTGTTCAAGCTTACACTCGTTGTGAACGTTGTGGTCGTCCACATTCCGTTATTCGCAAATTTAGACTATGCCGTATCTGCTTCCGTGAACTTGCCTATAAAGGACAAATTCCCGGCGTCAGAAAAGCAAGCTGGTAAAAACCCAATAATGGGAAGGAGGTAAATTTTTCATGGTGATGACAGATCCTATCGCAGATTTTCTAACTCGTATTCGTAACGCCAATATGGTACGTCACGATAAATTAGAAGTTCCTGCTTCAAAAATTAAAAAAGAAGTCGCTGAAATCCTTAAAAGAGAAGGCTTCGTACGTGATGTTGAGTATATTCAAGACGACAAACAAGGTACAATCCGTGTTTTCCTTAAATATGGTGCAGCTAACGAGCGTGTAATTACTGGACTTAAGCGTATCAGTAAGCCAGGTCTTCGTGTTTACGCTAAAGCTGATGAGGTACCAAAAGTACTTAACGGTTTAGGTATTGCAATTGTATCTACTTCTCAAGGTTTGTTAACTGACAAAGAAGCTCGCGCGAAACAAGTGGGCGGAGAAGTTCTAGCATACGTTTGGTAAGACAAGAAAATCACAAGGAGGTGCAATAAATGTCCCGTATAGGTAAAAAAACAATTGTTATCCCAGCTGGTGTTACAGTAACATTAGATGGTTCAACAGCAACTGTTAAGGGTCCTAAAGGCGAGCTAGTTAAGACTTTTAACCCTGATATTACAATCAATATCGAAGGCAACGAGATCAATGTAGCTCGTCCTTCTGACAATAAAACACACCGTGCCCTTCATGGTACGACACGTGCTATTCTAAATAACATGGTTGTCGGTGTATCTGAAGGCTACGAAAAAACTCTTGAGCTTATTGGTGTCGGTTACCGTGCAGCGAAACAAGGTACTACTCTTGTTTTAAACGTAGGTTACTCACATCCAGTAGAATTCGAAGCACGTCCAGGTGTTGAAGTTGAAGTACCAGCGAATACGAAAGTTATCGTTCGCGGTATTAACAAAGAACACGTTGGCGAATTGGCTGCAAATATCCGTTCCGTACGTCCACCAGAGCCTTACAAAGGTAAAGGTATCCGTTACGAAGGCGAATTTGTACGTCGTAAAGAAGGTAAAACCGGTAAATAATGCCGCATAAAGCTAAGAGAAGAGGTGAGTCGTGTGATTACCAAAATCGACAAAAATAAAGTGCGTAAAAAAAGACATGGTCGTGTTCGTTCTAAGATTTCTGGAACAGCAGCTCGTCCACGCTTGAACGTATTCCGTTCAAACAAGAACATTTATGCTCAACTTATCGATGATGTTAACGGTGTAACAATCGCTAGCGCATCTAACGTAGATAAAGATTTCCCTAAAGCTGAGTCAAAAGTTGACGCTGCTACAAAAGTAGGCGAAATCGTTGCAAAACGCGCTACAGAAAAAGGCGTTAAAGCTGTTGTATTTGACCGCGGTGGTTATTTATATCATGGTCGTGTAAAAGCTCTAGCTGAATCTGCTCGTGAAAATGGATTGGAATTTTAAAAAGAAGGAGGGACAACTTACATGCCTCAACAAATCGATGGAAACAAATTAGAATTAGAAGAACGCGTAGTTACTATCAACCGTGTTGCGAAAGTAGTTAAGGGTGGTCGTCGTTTCCGTTTTTCAGCGCTCGTAGTCGTTGGAGATAAGAACGGTCATGTTGGATTCGGTACTGGTAAAGCACAAGAAGTTCCAGATGCTATCCGTAAAGCAATTGACGATGCTAAGAAGAATATGATCTTCGTACCAACTGTTGACACTACAATCCCACACACAGCAATCGGTCATTTTGGTGGTGGAGAAATTCTCCTAAAACCTGCAAGCGCCGGTTCTGGTGTAACTGCTGGTGGTCCAGTTCGTGCTGTCCTTGAGTTAGCTGGTGTTGCTGATGTGTCTAGTAAATCACTAGGATCTAACACACCAATCAACATGGTTCGTGCTACTTTTGACGGTATCAAACAACTTAAAAAAGCTGAAGATGTTGCGAAATTACGCGGCAAAACAGTTGAAGAATTACTAGGATAAGGAGGGAATAAAGTTATGGCGAAATTAGAAATTACTCTAAAACGTAGCTTAATCGGACGCCCTCAACCACAACGCAAAACAGTTCAAGCTCTAGGCTTGGGAAAAACTAATTCTGTTGTTGTAAAAGAAGATAATCCTGCAATTCGTGGGATGATCACTAAAGTTAGTCATTTAGTGGACGTTAAAGAAGTTTAAGCTATTACTACAAATATTAAATGAATAAAATCGTAAATAGGAGGAGGTGCTTGACATGAAACTTCACGAACTTAAACCTGCAGAAGGTTCTCGTAAAGAGCGTAATCGTGTTGGTCGTGGTATGAGTTCTGGTAACGGTAAAACATCAGGACGCGGACACAAAGGTCAAAAAGCACGTTCAGGTGGCGGTGTACGCCTAGGCTTTGAAGGTGGACAATTACCATTGTTCCGTCGTATTCCAAAACGTGGTTTTACAAACATCAACCGCAAAGAGTATGCTGTTGTGAACATTGATGTTTTAAATCGCTTTGAAGATGGTACAGAAGTAACACCTGAATTATTAATTGAAACAGGTATCGTCCGTAACGCAAAATCTGGAATTAAGATTTTGTCTGACGGCGCAATCGAGAAAAAACTTACAGTGAAAGCTAACAAATTCTCATCAGCTGCTAAAGAGGCTATCGAGGCTGCTGGTGGAAAAACTGAGGTGATCTAATGTTTTCGACGTTGATCAATTTTTTCAGAGTTGCAGACATTCGTAAGAAAATCATGTTTACGTTAGCTATGCTTATCATTTTCCGTATCGGAACATTTATTCCGGTACCGGGAGTGGACGCAGCTACAATTCAAAAATCGATGGAAACAGGAATTTTAGGATTCTTGAATACTTTCAATGGTGGTGCGCTGAAGAACTTCTCGATCTTCGCGATGGGTGTTATGCCTTACATTACCGCATCGATTATCGTGCAACTATTACAAATGGATGTTGTACCCAAACTTACTGAGTGGTCAAAACAAGGTGAGATGGGACGTAAGAAATCCAACCAATTGACGCGGTATTTAACTATTGGACTAGGGCTTGTCGAAGCATTCGGTATGGCTTTTGGTTTCAATAGATTGGCGGGTTCTGGCTTTATTATTGATCCTTCTATCCCTCAATACTTAGCAATTGCGGTTGTTCTTACAACTGGTACAATGTTCCTGATGTGGTTAGGTGAACAAATTACTGTGAGTGGCGTTGGTAATGGTATTTCCATTATTATCTTTGCTGGTATCGTAGCTCGTATTCCTGATGGCATGCGTTCTCTCTATGCTTCGCAAATTGAAGATGCTGGTGATCAGCTGTTCATGCATGTTATGATTCTTGTTGCAATCGCCGTGGCAGTTTTAGCGATCATTGTGCTCGTTATTTACTTCCAACAAGCATTGCGTAAGATTCCAATTCAATACTCAAAACGTGTCGCTGGTGCAAAAACTGGTGGAGCGCAAGCAACGCATTTACCACTTAAACTTAACTCTGCTGGGGTTATACCGGTAATCTTTGCAAGTGCCTTTATCATTACACCACAAACTATTTTGAGCTTTGCCTTCGTTGACTCAACCAGTCAAGTTGTAAAAGTCTTAAAACAAATTTTTGACTATACGCAACCGATTGGTATGTGTCTGTATGTTGCCTTGATCATCGCATTTACTTACTTCTATGCGTTCATTCAAGTGAATCCTGAGAAAGTAGCAGATAACTTGAAGAAACAAGGTGGATATATTCCAAGTAAACGTCCTGGCCGTGAAACACAAGAGTATCTTACTAGTGTGCTTTATCGTCTAACTTTTGTTGGTGCACTCTTCCTTTCTGTAGTAGCAATCATGCCTACAATTGGTGCAGCTGTATTCGATCTTCCGCAATCTATCGCCATTGGTGGTACGAGCTTGCTGATCGTTATCGGGGTAGCCCTTGATACAACAAAACAACTAGAAGGACAACTTGTGAAACGAAATTACCGAGGATTTATCAAATAAACACGTGGGTCGGCAGGAGTGTTAAACCTCATGCCCCGACGTGCTACTAAATAAAGGGGCGATACAGTTGAAACTAGTGTTAATGGGACTGCCCGGTGCCGGTAAGGGTACACAAGCTGAAAAAATTGTAGCGAAATACAATATTCCTCACATTTCAACTGGGGATATGTTCCGCGCAGCAATAAAAAATGGCACAGAATTAGGTCTGAAAGCTAAATCCTTTATGGATAGCGGCAATTTGGTTCCTGACGATGTGACAAACGGTATCGTTCGTGAGCGCTTAGCTGAAGATGATGCTAAGAATGGTTTCTTGCTTGATGGGTTTCCACGTACTGTTGAGCAAGCCGAGGAATTAGAAAGTATTCTTTTGGACCTTGGAACAAAGCTTGATGCTGTTGTTAATATTCAAGTTGATAAAAGCAGCCTGATGAAACGTCTGACTGGTCGCTGGATTTGTCCAACATGTGGTAAAACGTATCATGAAGTTTTCAATCCTCCCAAACAAGCGGGGATTTGTGACATCGATGGTGCTACTCTTTACCAACGTGAAGACGATAAAGCAGAAACTGTGGAAAATCGCTTAAATGTTAATATCAAACAAACGCAACCATTGTTAGATTTTTACGGTGAAAAAGGAACATTATTTGCGGTTAACGGAGAGCAAGACATTGATGTTGTGTTCGAAGACGTAGATAAGATTCTAGCTTCATTTTAAGAAATCATCGCTTATTTTACAGTCGGTACCTATGTAGTGCAAAATGTTTTGTTTTGTAGTATAATGGGTAATTGGCAGTGCAGTGAGTAACAACTATGCGAAACATGATGAACGAGAGATTGTCTGAAGATCATCTGGATAAATAGGAATGCTACTGGAAATAGTGATATGAAGGCGTTCGAACTCGAGCCAGATGCACTTGTACTTCCATTTTTGCGGGACCGTACTTTTACCGATTGTCTGAAGATGTATAAAATTAATTCCTTGTCGTGGGGAACAATTTTGGTATGTCTAGCGTTTTTTCATGTAATAAAATTTTACGCGAAAAGAAATGGCAGACCTGTAAATGGTCCAGTTAAAAAGAGTAAGGAGGTAGCAACTTATGGCAAAAGAAGATGTAATCGAAGTGGAAGGTACAGTGGAAGACACATTGCCTAACGCGATGTTCAAAGTTGTACTAGAAAATGGTCATACTGTTTTAGCTACAGTTTCTGGCAAAATCCGTATGCACTATATTCGTATTTTACCAGGTGATAAAGTAACGGTGGAACTTTCCCCGTATGACTTGACACGTGGCAGAATCACTTACCGTTTTAAATAAGAAATTATCGGAAATGAAATTATATACCGGTCTGGTTCGCCAGCTATTTTTCAATCGGTTTATAGAGACATTTTCTCTAGTAAACAAGGAGGTATATCTACATGAAAGTAAGACCATCAGTAAAACCAATCTGTGAGAAATGTAAAGTTATTCGCAGAAAAGGTAAAGTAATGGTAATTTGTGAAAATCCGAAACATAAACAAAAACAAGGATAAGAGGAGGTGCTTTTATAAATGGCACGTATTGCAGGTGTTGATGTTCCGCGCGAAAAGCGTATCGTAATATCTTTGACTTACATCTATGGTATCGGTAACCAAACGGCTAAAGATGTATTAAAAGAAGCAGGTGTTTCTGAAAATACTCGTACTCGTGATTTGACTGAAGAAGAACTTGGTAAAATCCGTGAACTAGTTGACAAAATTAAGGTTGAGGGTGATCTTCGTCGTGAAGTGAACTTGAATATCAAACGTTTGATCGAAATCGGTTCTTATCGTGGCATGCGTCATCGTCGTGGTCTACCAGTTCGTGGACAAAACACGAAGAATAACGCACGTACTCGTAAAGGCCCATTAAAAACGGTCGCAGGTAAGAAGAAATAATTATTAGTAAGTAAAGGAGGTAGTTTGTGAATGGTACGTAAAACTAATACTCGTAAACGTCGTGTGAAAAAGAATATCGAAGCTGGTATTGCACACATTCGTTCTACATTCAATAATACAATTGTAACGATTACTGACATGCACGGTAATGCAGTAGCATGGTCAAGTGCTGGAGCTTTAGGCTTTAAAGGCGCTCGTAAATCAACACCTTTCGCGGCGCAATTAGCGGCTGAAACGTGTGCAAAAGCTGCACAAGAACATGGTTTGAAAACTTTGGAAGTAACAGTTAAAGGACCAGGTTCAGGACGTGAAGCAGCGATTCGTGCTCTTCAAGCGGCAGGTCTTGATGTAACTGCTATTAAAGATGTGACTCCAGTTCCTCATAACGGATGTCGTCCTCCAAAACGTCGTCGTGTCTAAGTAGTCGTATTTTGTTCGCAACTTTGAACTATTGTCACGAGATTCTTCATAAGGATCTTAGCCAAAGAGACGTTTTGAAGGAGGGTAAATTTGAATGATCGAAATTGAAAAACCGAAAATCGAGACGATTGAGATCAGCGATGATGCCAAGTATGGAAAGTTTGTTGTAGAGCCACTAGAGCGTGGATATGGTACAACTTTGGGTAACTCCTTACGTCGTATTCTGTTATCTTCTCTTCCTGGTGCTGCAGTGACATCTATCCAAATCGATGGAGCGTTACATGAGTTTTCTGTAATCGAAGGTGTAGTAGAAGATGTAACAAGCATGATTTTGAATATCAAGAAACTTGCACTTAAAGTGTATGCCGAAGATGATAAGACTTTGGAAATTGATATGCAAGGTCCTGGGGTAGTGACTGCTGGCGATATTAACTATGATAGCGATGTTGAGATTCTGAATCCAGATCTTCACATTTGTACTCTTAGTGATAACGCGAAATTCCATGTTCGCCTTAATGCGGCACGTGGTCGTGGTTATACGCCTGCGGATCAAAATAAACGTGAAAATATGCCAATCGGTGTGTTGCCAGTTGATTCGATTTTTAGCCCGGTTATCCGTGTTAACTATCAAGTGGAAACAACGCGTGTTGGACAATCCACGAATTATGATAAGCTAACTTTTGACGTTTTAACGGACGGAAGTATTAGCCCTGAAGAAGCTGTTTCCTTGGGAGCAAAAATTCTTACAGAGCATTTGAATATTTTTGTTGATTTAACAGATGAAGCCCAAAAAGCGGAAATCATGATTGAAAAAGAAGAAAGCCATAAAGAGAAAGTGCTTGAAATGACAATTGAAGAATTGGACTTATCTGTTCGTTCTTACAACTGTTTGAAACGCGCTGGAATCAATACAGTACAGGAATTAGCTGACAAATCTGAGGATGATATGATGAAAGTTCGTAACTTGGGTCGTAAATCTTTAGAAGAAGTTAAAGTGAAACTGTCTGATCTTGGCTTAGGTTTACGAAACGAAAATTAATTTTTACTTTGTGAAGGAGGGAAATCCATGGGTTACAGAAAATTAGGTCGTACTAAATCGCAACGTAAAGCATTGCTACGTGATCTAGCGACTGATTTAATCGTTTTCGAACGTATCGAAACAACTGAAGCGAAAGCTAAAGAGATTCGTTCTGTCGTTGAAAAATTGATCACTTCTGGTAAAAAAGGAGACTTGCATTCTCGTCGTCAAGCAGCTGCTTTTGTACGTCACGAAGTTGTTAACGTGGTACAAAAAGAAGTGAAAGATAAAGATGGTAACACTGTGACAAAAAATCGTCCAGTTTACGCTTTACAAAAATTATTTGATGATGTTGCTCCACGTTACGCGGAACGTCAAGGCGGATACACTCGTATCATGAAAAAAGGTCCTCGTCGCGGTGATGGCGCACCAATGGTTATCATTGAATTAGTATAATTCATGTGTTAAAGCAAGTGGAGTGTTATGATAGAGCGGTTCGCCGACTTTGTCTAGCTCTGTGTGTCTTCTCTCTCGCAAAAAGCGTGGAGAGAAGCGCAGGCTTTTTTTTGTTGTGAATCAAGGGGAGACCCTTATTCACGATTTTACATATGCAAAAAAGACTTATCGGTGTTATCTGGTAAGTCTTTTTTGTGCGTCCAGATCCTAGCTGCTACGCTTTCTTGTTTAAATGGTTCTAGTCCGATATAATGATTTATAGGATGAGGTGATGCGTTTTTGAAGAATTCGACGATGAGTCAGAAGCTAAATATTCTACGTGCGGGTGTGCTTGGAGCGAATGATGGGATTGTTTCTGTCGCTGGTATTGTTATTGGTGTGGCTGGTGCGACGACGAATGTGGGGACGATTTTCATTGCTGGGGTTGCAGGGCTTGTAGCTGGAGCTTTGTCGATGGCTGGTGGGGAATACGTTTCGGTTAGTACGCAGAAAGACACGGAAGAAGCGGTTATTGATAAGGAAAAATTGGAGTTGGCGAATGATTATGATGGTGAGCTGGAAGAATTGGCGGATATTTATATAGAAAAGGGATTGTCGGCGGATTTAGCGAAGCAGGTAGCAACGCAACTGATGGAAAAAGATGCACTAGCGGCGCATTCGGAGGCAGAACTTGGCTTGCAACTGAACGATTTTGCGAATCCATGGCAGGCAGCGTTGTCTTCTTTGATCTCTTTTTCTTTGGGTGCGATTCTGCCTCTACTTACGATTTTACTGTTGCCACCGGGGATTCGGATTGGTTTTACGTTTGTGGTGGTTTTGATTGCGCTTGCTTTGACGGGGTATGTTAGTGCTTATTTAGGGGAGGCGCCGAAGCGGAATGCGGTGCTGCGGAACATGGTTGTTGGGATGTTGACGATGCTTGTGACGTATGGTGTTGGGACGCTTGTTGGTGTTTAATAGGAAAAACTAGATAAAGTGACTGGAAAAATGGTGGCTGTTTCTGGTATGATTGTGGAGTCGGATGAATTTACTGATTTTGCTGACAAAGGAATAGTATACATAATGAGGAAGGGTGTTTTTAGTATGACGGAGCGGATTTCTGGGAAGACGCAGTTGATTGGGTTATTGGGTACGCCGATTTCTCACAGTTTATCACCGAAAATGCATAATGAGGCATTTGCAAAATTGGGATTGGATTATGTGTATTTGGCGTTTGATGTTGGGACGGAGCAGTTGGGAGATGTTGTGAAGGGGTTTCGGGCAATGGGGATTCGTGGATGCAATGTGACGATGCCAAATAAGGTGTTGGTGAAGGGGCATTTGGATAAGTTGTCTCCTGCTGCGGAACTTGCGGGCGCGGTGAATACGGTTGTGAATGATGACGGCGTTTTGACGGGGCATATTACGGATGGAACGGGATATATGCGGGCACTCGCGGAAGCTGAGATTGATATTATCGGGGAAAAAATGACGATTGCGGGCGCTGGTGGTGCTGCAACGGCGATTTGTATTCAGGCGGCGCTTGATGGCGTGAAGGAAATCTCGATTTTTAATCGGAGGGATGCGTTTTACGAGCGTGGGGAGCAGATGGTGCGTGATATTAATGCGAAGACGGATTGTAAGGTGAGACTTTTTGATTTGGCGGATTTGGAGGCGCTACGGAGTGAGATTGGGACGAGTGTTATTTTTGTTAATGCTACCTCGGTTGGGATGAAGCCGCTTGTGGGGCAGAGTGTTGTGCCGGATGTGTCGTATTTGTGTCCTGATTTGATTGTGTCGGATGTCGTGTATGTGCCTGCGAAAACGCGCTTGTTAGAGATGGCGGATGAGGTTGGATGTACAACGGTGAATGGCCTCGGAATGATGTTATGGCAGGGTGCGAAGGCTTTTGAAATTTGGACTGGGGAAGAAATGCCGGTCGAGGATATAAAGGCGTTACTTTTTTGAAAGGGGAAGCGGATATGAGGACTGTTGTAGTGAGAGGTGTCGTGATTGGTGAGGGTGCGCCTAGTATTTGCGTTCCTATGGTCGGCGAGACGGCGGCGCAATTAGTGGAGGAAGCGCGGATGTTGGTGGAAGTTGACTTGGATGTCGTGGAATGGCGTGTGGATTTTTATGAGGACGTCGCGGACACGTTGAAAGTGAAGGAGATGTTGCGTGAGATTCGGGGGATTTTGAAGGAGATACCGCTGATTTTCACGTTTCGGAGTGCGAAAGAGGGCGGTGAGCGTGATTTTTCGGTGGCGAGTTATGTGGCTCTGAATCGGGAAATTGCGGCGACTGGCATGGCGGATATCGTGGATGTGGAGCTGTTTACGGGTGAGCGGCAAGTGGCGCAACTTGTGGCGGCTGTGCACGGGGCGGGTGCGAAGGTGATTATGTCGAATCATGATTTCGATAAGACGCCGAGTGAGGATGAGATTGTATCGCGGCTCGTGAAGATGCAGGAAATAGGCGCGGATTTGCCTAAAATTGCGGTGATGCCACAATCGGCGGCGGATGTCTTGACGTTGCTTAGTGCGACGAATACGATGCGTGAAAAGTATGCGGATCGTCCGATTATTACGATGTCGATGGCGGGAACGGGTGTTATTTCGCGCTTGGCTGGAGAAATTTTTGGATCGGCTTTGACGTTTGGAGCGGCCAAAAAGGTTTCAGCGCCTGGACAGGTTCCGGTGGATGAGTTGCGCCAAGTGTTGACGTTGTTGCATAAAAGTTTGAATGGATAGGTAAGTGCCTCTTGGGAGAAATTTTTCGCGAGAGGTTTGACTTCATTAGTGAGACTGGGAGGGAAAAGGATGGAGAAGCAGATAGAATTAGGGAAAGTTATCACAACAAAGAAAAAATTTAGATATTGGATCGGCTTATTGCTTGGATTCGGGTGTTTGGTGAACTATTTTGATCGGATTAATTTGACGGTTGCAGGCCAAGTTTTGATGGATGAACTTAGCATTTCGCCGGCGATGTTTGGTATTTTATTATCTTCTTTTTCCTGGACGTATGCGTTGATGCAGATTCCGATGGGTGTGGTGCTGGACCGAATTGGGGTGAAGTGGCTGAATCGGGTTTGTTCGATTGTTTGGATTTTTGCGACGGGACTTACGGCGTTTATTAGTGGGTTATTGCCATTATTTATTTTGAGATTATCGCTTGGTGTGGCGGAGGCTCCGGCGTTTAGTGCGGCTTCGAAGGCGACGGGATACTGGTTTCCGCTGAAGGAACGTGGGTTTGCGACGGCGATGTTTGATATGTCCTCGAAGCTATCGAATGTGATTGGTGTGCCGATGGTGGCTTTTATTATTGCAAAATGGGGCTGGCGTGAGGCTTTTCTTGTGACGGCGCTGATTAGTATTGTGTACTGTGTTTGGTTTTGGATGCTGTATCGGGACCCTGAGGAGCATCCGCGGCTTTCGAAGGAGGAGCTGGATTATATTCAGTCGAGCGATGTGCAAAGACAGGTCGCGCCGGGTGAGGGAAGTGGCTTGGTGTACTTGATGAAGCAGCGGAAGTTGTGGGCATTGGCGATTGGGGCGGCGGCGTATAATTATTCGTTCTTCTTGTTTTTGACGTGGTTGCCGAACTATTTGATGCGGGAGCTTCATTTGGATATTATGAAATCGGGATTATATACGGCGATTCCATGGGCTTGCGGTGCGTTGTCTAGTATCCTGATTGGAGGACTTCTCGTTGATTTTCTAATTAAGCGGGGATTTGATCCGTCGAAGGTTCGGAAATTATTTCTGACGATTGGGATGTTGCTTGGGCTCGCGGTGATTGGGGCTGCAACGACGAAGGATACGCAGACGGCGATTATATATTTTAGCATTGCGGTGTCGGGAATTTGTATCGCATCTACGATAAATTGGTCGATGCCGTCGATTTTGGCGCCGAATGGTTCGGTTGGGACGGTTGGCGGATTTATGAACTTTATTGGGAATTTAACGGCGATTGCAGCTCCGATTGTGACTGGGTTTATCGTCGGCGCGACGGGAAGCTTTTCGATTGCTTTCGTTGTGGCGGGCGTCGTGATGCTGATTGGGATTTTATCGATTACGGTGTTCTTAGGTCGTATTGAAAAAATTCCGGATGAGGATAAAAAGGTGATTTTGGACTGATTTTTAGTGCAGACGGATAATATGGCAAAAAAGGCTAGCAGATCAATTTCCTGCTAGCTTTTTTGTGTGTACTCTAAATTAGTGGGACGCCTTCTTCAATTAGAATCTCCTTGAACTGCTTCACGTCGTTGATGACCCAAGGCTTATTTTGAAAATAGAAGATATCTCGTTTTCGTAGATCTTGGAGAATGTCGGCTGCGTAGCTTCTGGATGTGTTGGATAGTTCTGCTAGTAAGGAGTAGGTTAGAAATTTCGGTAATTCAAGACGGTTATTACTAGGATAGATGCCGTACTCCATTAGCTGAGAAATCGTGAATAAAATACGTTTACGCGAGTTAAGTACACCTTTTATGTAGTTGGTGTTTAGCTCTTTTTGTTTTTTTTCTAGCTGATGAATAAGCAGCATATTCTTGGGATCTTCTATGAGCATAATTTTTTTGTAGAAATCGTAATCTATTTTCCACCAAATCACGTTAGTTAGCGCTGAGCAGACAAATTGGTGAGGACTATCTTCGGTGAAGGTCCTTAGCAATGGGATGTCACTGCGGCTAAGAATGAATTGGAAAGCATTCACGTAATCTCGATCAATGTTAAGTTTGATAAAACCGGATTCTATAATATAAATATCGCCCCTGAAGGAAGTATCGAATTCGACAACACTGCCCTTTTTAAGGCGCTCCTGAAAACAGTTCTCATTAAATGCACTGTCTTTTTTTAGGAGCTTAATAATGTTTTGAATGGAGCTGAATGTTTCAAAGTCTTCTCGTCTGTACATAATAGGCCCCTCCCTTCGTTATTATAGTCTCTATCTCTCGCGAACAAAAAGTTTCGAAATAGTACCATTTTGGTAAAAACGTTCAGATATTGACACGTTTATTCGTATAATGCAAAACAGGAAATGTTCACATATTATATAATAAATTATACCACACTTGGTACATACATTTTTATTTGGATTAAGGGGAGTATGTGTAGATAAATTTCAGGGGTAAGTGAGTATAACATTTGACCTACCGATTTTTATGGCTGGAAAGTGGCTGAGGGGCTATGGTGGTATACTAGTTTCAACAGCAAGACGTGCTACTCGATAAACAAACGAAAAAATGTTTATTTGTAAGTTGTAACAGAACGTACAAATAAAGAGGAGTAAAAATTGCATTCGTATCGGATATGCTTCTACGTTCTCTGATATACTCAACCGTGGAGAGATTAAACATTGCGACATTGATGGTAACTGATGCAGTGTGCTAACAAGAGATACATCTTGCTTGTCGCCAATCGTAGTATAGGCGATTATTTTAACATTGTATAAGTCCTAAATAGGTGCAGTGAATTTATTTATGGGAGCAGAGAGATAGTTACGCGTTCATTTTGATTGGTATAAAATATAATGTAGAGGAGTCATTTTATAATGAAAAAAGCAACGATTAAGATAGTAACAGGTGCTATTATTGCGTCGACAATTATATCAGGAGTTAACGTGCCGTATAATGTATTGGCCCAAGCGGAAGAAACAACATCTACTACACTGGTGGGAACAACAATCTCTAGTAAAACAGAGGTTCCAGCTTTAATAAATGGTGATTTTGAGAATCCACTGGTCAATCCAGCAGCCGTTCATAATTTTACGACGTTTAATGAAACAGAAGTACCAGGATGGCATACAACTGCGTCGGATCATCTTATTGATATTTTGAAAAATGGTTTCAATGAGGATGCTGGTTTGCCAAATGTAACAACTCCTTTTGGAAAACAATGGGCAGAATTAAATGGAACACAGCCGGCTGCTTTGTATCAAGATATCCCAACAACGCCAGGAACAAAGGTGCGTTGGCAGGTCTATCATAAAGGAAGACTAGGAAAGGATACTGCCTTGGTAGAGTTTGGGAAACCAAATGGTACGCTGGTACAACAAGCGAACATGGTCGACGATAGATTCGAGTGGGGCCTATACACAGGAACATATACGATTCCAGCAGGTCAAACAACTACACGTTTTCAATTCCGTTCGGTAAGTGCTGCTGGTGGTAATCAAGCTCAAGGTAATTTTCTGGATAATGTACGATTTGCAGTACCATCAGAATTAGAGGTCAGCGGGGAATTTTCCCAAAGTTTTACTAGAATAGCGCAAGCGGTGGATTATAATGTACATGTTGCCAATGTAGGTGGTATGCCGGCTGCTAACAATACAGTGACTGTCAAGATACCGGAAGAACTGACCTATACAGCAGGTAGTTTATCGTCAAGTAACACTACGATATCGAATGAACAATACAATGCTGCGACACGTACATTGACTTTTTCTGTTGGTACGTTAGACAAAGATGCAGAAGCTGATATCGCGATTCCATTAACAGGGAAGACTATTGCAACCGCAGCGACACCAGATACATCAGTGACCTATAACGATGAAAATTTTGATGAGGATGTTTATACGGCGGATAGTACAGATACGTCTATCAAAGTGATAGCACCATCCGTACTGGCTGTGGAAAACGGAATGCCAACTGTTATGCAAGCTAATAAAACGTATAAACCACAATTTGTTATTGAAAATACAGGTGGAATGGCTTCTCAAAGTACGGACATGACGATACAGATTCCAGAAGAAATGGAATATCAAGAGGACACTGTCATGGTGGATGGTGTGGCAGTGACAGCATCATATGACGCTTCGACAAAAACGTTAACGGTACCGGTTGGAAATATTCAAAATGGTGCTACTAGCAAGGTTACTTTCGATGTTAAGGCGATCGCTTCAGGAACCGCTATTCCGACGCAAACGACTGTGACACATCAAGATACGGGGCTAACAGACAAAACATATACGACTAAATCCAATACTGTTTATACGGACATAAGCAGTAACGAGGCTCCAACAATCACAGGTGATACCGTGACAAAAGTAAACCCAAATAGTACCTTTGATCCGATGTCCACGATGTCTGCAACGGATGATGAAGATGGTAACTTGACGAGCGAAATTCAAGTAGTAAGTAACGATGTCGATACAAGTACACCAGGAACGTATCATGTCACTTATTCTGTGAAAGATTCAGATGACAATGAAGGCACTTTTACACGCACAGTTATCGTAACAGAGGCACCAGTGATTACAGGTGATGCCGTGACAAAAGTGAATCCGAACAGCCTGTTTGACGCGATGAGCAGCATGGAAGCAACTGATGAAGAAGACGGCGACATCACAGAAAACATCACTGTGGTAAGCAATAACGTCGATACAAAAACACCAGGCAACTATGAAGTAACGTACAAAGTTATTGATTCAGATGGAAACGAAGCAACATTCACGCGTACTGTCATCGTAACAGAAGCGCCAGTCATCACAGGAGATGCGATAACTAAAGTGAATCCAGATGCGACTTTTGATCCGAAAAGTACAATGGAAGCGACGGATAAAGAAGATGGCGATTTGACAGATAGTATCCAAGTTGTAACGAATGATGTCGATACAAGTACTGTTGGGACTTACCACGTGACTTATAGTGTGACGGATAGCGATGGCAACAAAGCGACGTTTACGCGTACCGTGATTGTGACGGAAGCACCTATTATCACAGGAGATGCGACTACAAAAGTAAATCCAGGAGCTACCTTCGATCCGAAAAGTACGATGAAGGCGAACGATACAGAAGATGGTGATTTGACAAGTGCTATTAAAGTAGTGAGCAATGATGTCGATACAAGCGTACCAGGAACATATCACGTCACCTATTCTGTAGTAGATTCAGATGGCAACAAGGGCACATTCACACGTACGGTCATTGTAACAGAGCCACCAGTTATCACAGGAAAAGCAACTATCACTAGTAATCCAGGTCAATTAGTAGACGGTAAAGCTCTATTAACGGCGACGGATAAAGAAGATGGTGATCTTACGGATGAGATTAAAGTCGTGTCATCTACCGTGGATATTAATACACCAGGCACTTACAAAATTCTATACAGTGTGACAGATTCAGATGGCAATACAGCTACCTTCACACAAACTGTTATCATAACAGAACCACCAGTCATCACAGGTGAAGCGACAACAAAAGTAAATCCAAACAGCCTATTTGACGCGATGAGCAGCATGAAAGCAACGGATAAAGAAGATGGCGACATCACAGAAAACATCACTGTAGAAAGCAACAACGTAGACACAAGCAAATCAGGTAGCTACAAAGTGACTTACAAGGTCATTGATTCAGACGGAAATGAAGCGACATTTACACGTACAGTTATCGTAACAGAAGCGCCAGTCATCACAGGAGAAGCGACAACAAAAGTAAATCCAAATAGTACATTTGACGCAATGAGCAGCATGAAAGCAACAGATAAAGAAGATGGCGACATCACAAAAAACATCACTGTAGAAAGCAATAATGTAGACACAAAAACACCGGGTAATTACAAAGTGACTTACAAGGTCATTGATTCAGACGGAAACGAAGCGACATTTACGCGTACAGTTATCGTGACAGAAGCGCCAGTCATTACAGGAGAAGCGACGACTAAAGTGAATCCGAACAGCCTGTTTGACGCGATGAGCAGCATGAAAGCAACGGATAAAGAAGACGGCGATATCACAGAAAACATCACTGTAGAAAGCAATAACGTAGACACAAGCAAATCAGGCAGCTACAAAGTGACTTACAAGGTCATTGATTCAGACGGAAACGAAGCGACATTCACACGTACAGTGATCGTAACAGAAGCACCAGTTATTACAGGTGAGGCAACGACAAAAGTAAATCCAAATAGCCTGTTTGACGCAATGAGCAGCATGAAAGCAACAGACAAAGAAGATGGCGATTTAACAAAAAACATCACTGTAGAAAGCAACAATGTAGACACAAAAACACCAGGCAACTACGAAGTGACTTACAAGGTCGTCGATTCTGACGGAAATGAAGCAACTTTCACACGTACAGTCATCGTAACAGAAGTACCAGTTATCACAGGAGAAGCAACAACAAAAGTGAATCCAAACAGCCTATTTGACGTGATGAGCAGCATGAAAGCAACAGACAAAGAAGACGGCGATCTAACAAAAAACATCACCGTAGAAAGTAACAACGTAGATACAAGCAAATCAGGTAGCTACAAAGTGATTTACAAAGTTGTGGATGCGGACGGACGGAAACGAAACGACATTTACACGCACAGTTATCGTGACAGAAGCGCCAGTCATCACAGGAGAAGCGACAACAAAAGTAAATCCAAACAGCCTATTTGACGTGATGAGCAGCATGGAAGCAACAGATAAAGAAGATGGCGATCTAACAAAAAACATCACCGTAGAAAGCAACAACGTAGATACAAGCAAACCAGGTAGCTACAAAGTAACGTACAAAGTCATCGATGCAGATGGAAATGAAACGACATTTACACGTACAGTTATCGTGACAGAAGCACCAGTTATCACAGGAGGAGCAACAACAAAAGTAAATCCAAACAGCCTATTTGACGTGATGAGCAGCATGGAAGCAACAGATAAAGAAGATGGCGATCTAACAAAAAACATCACAGTAGAAAGCAACAATGTAGACACAAAAATACCAGGCAACTATGAAGTGACTTACAAGGTCATCGATTCTGACGGAAATGAAGCAACTTTCACACGTACAGTCGTCGTAACAGAAGTACCAGTTATCGCAGGAGAAGCAACAACAAAAGTGAATCCAAATAGCCTATTTGACGCGATGAGCAGCATGAAAGCAACAGATAAAGAAGATGGCGACATCACAAAAAACATCACAGTAGAAAGCAACAACGTAGACACAAAAACACCAGGTAACTACGAAGTGACTTACAAGGTCATTGATTCAGACGGAAATGAAGCGACATTCACACGTACGATTATCGTAACAGAAGCACCAGTTATCACAGGAGAAGCGACAACAAAAGTAAATCCAAACAGCCTATTTGACGTGATGAGCAGCATAGCAGCAACAGATAAAGAAGATGGCGATCTAACAAAAAACATCACCGTAGAAAGTAACAACGTAGACACAAGCAAACCAGGCAGCTACAAAGTAACGTACAAAGTCATCGATGCAGATGGAAATGAAGCGACATTTACACGTACAGTCATTGTGACAGAGGCGCCAGTCATCACAGGTGAAGACAAAACGCAAGTACAACAAGGTGCAGCTTTTGATCCAATGGAAGCAATCCAAGCAACAGATGCAGAAGATGGAGATATCACAGGTTTAGTACAAATCATCAAGAACAATGTAGACATGAATAAAGCTGGCGCATATGAAATTGTGTATACTGTCACCGATAGTGATGGAAATACAACCACATATACACGCACAATTGAAGTGTTGGCAGCGCCGGTATTAGCACCAGAGAACCCAACAACACCAAGTGCTCCTACAAAACCGAACGTTGAAACACCAGCAAAACCAACAACACCAAGTGCCCCTACAAAACCGAACGTTGAAACACCAGCAAAACCAGCAACACCAAGTGCTCCTACAAAACCGAGCGTTGAAATACCAGCAAAACCAGCAACTCCAAGTGTCCCTGCACAGCCAACTACTGAAAAACCAGTAAAAATCACGCCAGCAACTTCTGACGTACATGAACTACCAAAAACAGGAGATACAGAAACAACAACTGCAACACTGTTTGGCGTATTATTGAGTGCTATGGCAGCAGGATTCCTAGCTTTAGGCAAGAAAAAGTCGAAAAAAATAATGCGTAAAGCGTAAGAAAGGGATACTTGTCAAAAAGATTCACGACCAAGTTCTCTAAGTAAGAATTTACGTATCAAAATCTGATGATGTATAAAGCCCCCAAAAGTTAGCTATTTTGCTTAACTTTTGGGGGCTTTTTTTAGTCCTGATGCCAAAAAGAGTACGATCTAGCAACTACACGGGTTCTAGTATCGCTTCTCTTGGAATCGGATAATCTGCTTCTTCTCCGAGTTGTTTTAAAGCAGTATTCATACATCATGTATTTCCGTATTTAACCGCAGAGGTCTAAGCGAATTTTATTTTGACTAAAAATACTTAGAACGCCATAGTTTGTTTTGGAGTTGTCAAGAAAAAGCGGACATAAAGGTAAGAGAACTTAAGCAAATTTCCTCTCACATTCGGCCGGAGAGAAATGGTAGAGAAGGCTACATTCGATTTGTGTCGTAGTAGGTATCGATGTGGTTCACTATTTCTAAGAGAGCTTGTTCAGGATTGCCAAAGTTGGCATCATGGATAAGCTCTTTTTTTGCGTTTTGTAGAAAGCTTTCAAGCGTGTATTATCATTAGGATTTCCTATTCAGTTCGCGCTAGAAATAGCCTTATACTTTCTTATTGTCGTTTGGGGATAATTGCTACTGTATTGTGAACTCTGCGCTGTATGAGTGATACGTCCTTAACCATTAATGGGTCATACCTTTTATTTGCTTAAAAAGGTGGCTTCTCTTCAATATCCGTACCAAGAATATCTCGAAGCACACCCATTTTCTTGATAATCCAGGGCGCGTTTTGAGAGACGAGAATGTCCTGTTTACGCAGTTTGGCCAGTACTGCTGTTGTGTAGCTTTTTGATGTATCGGACATATCAGCAATAACCGCGTAGCTTGTGAATAAAGGCAGTTCCCTTTGATCTTCCTTCACCCGCATGCCGAAACGAGCCAATCGGAGTAACGTAAAAATGACGCGTTTTTCTGCATCCATTTTACGCATGGTCGCTAAAGTATAAAGCCGGTAGCGTGATTCTACTGCAAATTGAAGTATGATGAAATTTTTTGGATCTTCTGTTCGTAATACCCCTCGCAAATACTCAAAATCAATTTCCCACCAAACAGCGTCTGATAAAAAAGAAAAATTCGTCTCGTAAGGGATATGTTCTTCTATAATAGGCAAGGTTACGAACTCACCAGGAAAATTGATGAAATAGTTACTCACGCCATCTTCCCCAATAAAACGCTGCTGCAAATATCCACTTTCTAATAGATAGCAAATTTTTCTATTGTCGTCTATCGTGAGGCTAGTCCCCTTAGCGACTCGATGCTGCGTACAAAATTGGTTGAAATTTTTATCGGATTTCAGGATTTTTAGAATGTTGGAAAAGGAAGCGTAGGATTCTAACTCGGTTTTCTTATACATATATATCATCCCCTTTTTTAAGTTAACATCATACCTTTAAAAGTATCAATAAAGCTTATCAGTACCAAAAAAGGTGTGGTGTAGCGAAATTTGATGCTTTTTATATTGTTCACAAAAAGTTCAAAAAGAAGGCGTTATAGAGCCTATTTTCGTTTTTTTACGTATTTAGAAATTTAAAAAAGAGCTTTGCATACTGATTTAGGTATGGTAGGACTTTTGTGGAATTTTATCAGTATCACACTTAAAAAGCAGAAAAATACAAAGCAAGATATACTAGGTTCATCGAAAAGAAACATTCTAGAAAACAAGAGAAAAACGGAATAATGAAATATACACAACGCGCTTCGTCTCTATTATAACTACCCAAATAAGAGGCAAGCTAGTCGTAATAGAACATATTAGTTAGACATGAAAAATAAAAATACGCGTCACAAAATGTACGAAAAGAAATGTATTTTCCGTCTCATAAGTTCCATCAACGTAAAAAAGTACATGATAAGATAAATATAGCGAAAGGCAGTGAAGAGAGGAGTGAAGGCTTATTAGTTATTTGGAACTCTTTGATAAAGGTGTTATTGAACAAGCGTTTAGTAGTACACAATTATTGAAAGTGCTGTCTGACAAAAATTATTATCCGATCGACAGAGAAAAAGTTTTTTTTAATAAAAAAGAGATACTTTGTTCGGAAGATGAAGTACAAGATTCCATATATTTTATTCAAGCTGGTATTTGTGAATCGTCGCGACAAGGGCATACGATGAGCTTTATTGGTAAACATGATATTGTCGGTATTAGCGATATAATGGGAAACGAAGAATCATTTGTTAGTGTGATCGCTTTAACAAATACAGTAGCTTGGCGTTTTTCAAAGGAAGAAGTGATAAGTAAACTGGTGTACTCTCAAGAAGGCGCATTCTATCTCTATCACTATATGAAAATGATGAATATGGAACTATTAGAAAAATATACGTTGCTAACACTTGATACAAAAGAACAATTGATTGGAATATTGACTCACTTAGGAGGACTATACGGAGAAGACTGTCTTAATCAAATAAAATTACCGAAAATTTTCGCAAAACAGATTATTGCGAATTACATGGGAGCCTCCCGTCAACATATTTCACGTCTTTGTAAGCAATTAGAAATGGAAGGTATCTTTGAAATAGATGAGCACCGATTCATTTTGAATAAGAAAGAGGTAGCCCATGTATGATAGATAAATGAAAAACTGGAAGGGCGGTGATGCTTGGGAACAGGCAGCGACATCGATAGAAGTAGTAAGAAAGCAGAACGAAAAGCAAAAAAAACCAAATTTGAAGGAGATTGAAAAATATAATGACACATTCAACAACTAACAAAGGGAACAAGAACGATTTAATGAAAAGGCTTTGAAAACAGCAGCAGTAGCAACAATCGCATTCTCAGTAGTAGCACAACCACTCGCTACGATTGTAAATGCGGAAGAAGTAACAGTAAACAAGGCAGAACGACAATTAGAAACACAAACAGCTTCAACTAACTCAACTAATTTATTGGCACATCCTGATTTTGTAACTAATGCGAATGGTATAGGGTATGTTGGATGGACACCAGTAACAGCTACGTATGATGGAATAGTAAATCATAATCAAACGCGTGTGAAAGATATTAAGCCGAGTACTTTTGAATATCAGTATTCAGAATCATTTAGAAAAAATGGAACCATCATAGGTGATCATAGTAACTATATTTCCTTTTCAGAAGATGGAAATAAAAGTATATCTTTTTATGGTCCAAGGAACTACAGTCAATCGGCACAAGGTGTACAGCAAACTATTAAAACAATACCAGGTCAAAAATATACTGTGAAAAGTAATCTTGGTATAAACACACCTTGGTACCAAAATCCGGATAATTTATCATGGACTCCAGGTGGGGCGGCCATAATAACAGTGATGGATTCTAATAAAAATAAGTTGTCTGAAGGAAGTACACCATGGAATCAGAATAACTCTAATTTTGCTCTTGAGTTTGTTGCTACGAGTACAACAACCGATATTTCATTGATTTCAGTTTACGGCGCTAAATTCAGCAATGTTCAAGTGACACAAAAAACGAGTTTGATGGTAGATGATATTACTTCTGACACAACAAAAGTGACAGGAATAGGCCTACCAAACCAAGCTGTAACAGTAACAATTGGCTCAAAACAATACTCCGGTACAACGGATTCAACTGGTAAATTTAGCATTGATATTACTAAACCAACTCCTGGGCAAACAGTTACTATCACGAGTGGAACAGATGTAATTGAAAAAACTGTTATCGACAAAACAGGAGAAACAGCAACAGTATCAGTAGATGGCCTATTTGTTGACAATGATCCAACTAAACCAATCAAAGATACAACAGATCAAGCAAAAATTGATGCGGCACAAGCAGAAGTAAATAAAGTAGTAGATCCAACAGTGAAAGAAGACTTACAAAAAGACATCGATAATGCTCAAGCTCAATTAGATAAAAAAGAATCTGATGCAGCAACAGCCGCTGGTAAAGAAGCTGTAGACGGATTGTTTGTAAATAATGACCCAAGCAAAGACATCAAAGATACAACAGATCAAGCAAAAATTGACGCAGCCCAAGCGGTAGTAAATAAAATCACAGATCCAGCGGTTAAAGAAGATTTACAAAAAGACATCGACAAGGCACAAGACCAACTAGATAAAAAAGAAGAAGCCGCAACAGCCGCAGCAGCAGAAAAAGCAGCACAAGAAGCTGCAAAAACATCAGTAGATGGTTTATTCATGAACAATGATCCAAGTCAAGACATTAAAACTACAACAGATCAAGCAAAAATTGACGCGGCACAAGCCTTAGTAAACAAAGTAACAGACCCAGCAGTAAAAGCAGACTTACAAAAAGACATCGATAATGCACAAGCTAAATTGGATGCTAAAAATGCAGTCCTAACTGCCCCAACTGTTAATAACGTAACGAATAAAGACACAGTCGTTACAGGTAAAGGAACACCAGGATTAACAGCAGTTGTCAAAATCGGAACAGCAACGTATACAGCTACAATCGGCGCTGACGGTAAATATTCCGTAACGATTCCAGTACAAAAAGCAGACACAGTCATCACTGTAGCACAAAAGAACTCTGCTAAAACAGGTCCATCTACAACTGTAAAAGTAGCAAACTATATTCCAGCAACAGCACCAATGGTAGACAGTGTAGCACCATTCCAACAAGCAATTACAGGTAAAGCACCAGCAGGCACAGTATCCGTACGTTTAATCGTCAACGGAGTACCTCAACGTTTGGTCGCACCAGATGCTAACGGTAACTTCTCATTCTACAGCCGCTTCGTTTCAGACGGTACTGTATCGAATCTACGTCTGAAACAAGGTGACATCGTAACAGTCGATTATGGTAACAAAACACCAGCGAACTTAGCAACTAGTGTAACAGTAAGTCAAGCAGCTAAACCAATTATCGACACAGTAAAAGCTAAATCTGATTATATCACTGGTTTAGTACCAACAGGAACACAAGTATTACGTCTATCCATTAACGGCGTAGCACAACGTACGGTAACACCACAAGCAAACATCGATGCAGTAACAGCAGGTGGTATCGGTTCAAACGGTCGATTCAAAATTTACAGCCGTTTCTTTAAAGACGAAACAGGAGTATCACGTAAATTGAAAGCCGGCGATAAAATCACTGTCGATCTTGGCGCACAAATTCCAGGAGATACAGGTACAACAGTAACGGTTGTCGCTAAATAATCGCATTCTCGAACTCTTAACTGGCTTATGTCAGTTAAGAGTTTCCCTTTTAAATACGATACTTACATGGAGGTTACAATCCTAATGAAAAAAGCAACTATTTTTGCCAGTCTCGCAGCTCTAACCTTAGTACTAGGTGGATGTGGGAACACCGCAGACGATACAAAAGATAACACACCGAAATCCGAAACCGTCGCCAAAAAAGAGTCAACCAACATGACGAAAAAAGTAGATGGTGTAGCGATTGAAGTCACAGATGTAGTTAAACTTGATAAAGCTAAAAAAACAGATGACACGATTCTCAAAATCCATCTCAAAGGCAAGAACAACGGCGCCGATGCGCAACCTCTAGACGCGATGTTGTTATCAGTGAAGAAAAAACACTTGAAATATACCCATCGACAAGCTTAGGAACAACACCACCTGGCAAAGTAAATCCGAATAAACCAAATAAACCGCTGAAACCAGTTCTTGAAGTAAAAGGGAATTCGGGGGAAAAAGCACCGATAAAAGAAAGTAAACAACCAACAGCTATGAGAAGTTCAGAAAACATATTACCAAAAACTGGAGATAGTAACGAATCACATGTATTATTTGGTTTTGGGTTAATTGCAAGTATGGTTGTCATTTTACGAGGTAGAAGAGGTAAGTAATAACGTGGATAAATCGATAGAAATCGCATGTATGTTGTGTGATTTCTATCGATTTTTTTATGGATTTTACGACACATGATTTTTGGATTAGGTTCGGCTAAGACTCGTATCATCGCATTTGATAACAGCAAGAATAACGCCAAGCGCAATCATATTACCAAGCGTCGAACTACCGCCATAACTAATAAACGGAAGCGGAATCCCGGTCAGTGGCATGAGGCCAATCGTCATCGCGATATTCTCGAAAATATTGAAGGCGAACATCATGGCGAAACCAGCGATAACGTATGTGGAAAAACTGTTTTTCATATGCAGGGCGGCGATGATGAGTTGGTGGATGAAGAGCATGAACAGGATGAGTAGCAGACTGGCGCCGAGGAAGCCGAATTGGTTGCCGATGGTGCTGAAAATCATGTCGGTGTGGCTTTCTGGGATGTAGACGTACGGTGAATTGCTGCCAGACATCGTTCCGGAGCCGATTGCTTTGAGGGAGCGGTCGACTTGATAGAAGGAATTGGGATCGCTTGCTGGGTCGAGCCACGTGTGGACGCGCCGGAATTGGTAGCTTTTGAAGCCGATTTTTTCGAGTAGATTGACGTGATAGACGACGAGATAGAGGCCACCGCTTACTGCGACAACGAGTGATGTTAGGATGGTAATGATGAGTTTGGTGGATTTCAGGGCTAGGATGCTGATTGTGAAGGCGCTGACGAAATAGACGATGGTGGTGCCGAGATCGGGTTGTTTCATGATTAAAAGGAGTACAACGCCGGCGAGTGACCACGTGATGAGTAGCTGCTTCCAGATGATGCGCTCGTATTTTGCCGCAAAATGGGCGATGACGATGATGAACATGGATTTGGCGATTTCAGACGGTTGTAAGGAGAAGCCGGCCAGCTGATACCAACGTGTGGCGCCGTTAATTTCGGATACGAGTGGGTTTGGGATGAGGATACCGGCAAGCAGGATAAGCATCGCGAAGTATACCCAGAGAATTTTGGCGCGGACGAAGGTCATGTCGAGTTTTGATAGGAGGAATACGGCGGTGAATCCAACGATGATGAAGATGATTTGCATGCGAAAGAAGTTGGTGTCGTATTGGTTGGTTTGTTGGGCCATGAAGATTGCGAGGCAGCCGATCATGGATAGTAGGCAGATGAGGACGACTAGGCTTTCGCGGAGTCTATTGTTGGTTTGCATGGATATTCCTTCTTTCTGTGAGGGTTATTTGGCGTTCGGCGCTGATCAGAAATCCGACGCCGCACGATAGGGTGATAATGGAGGTGCCGCCGAAGCTGATAAATGGCAACGGGACGCCGGTGAGTGGGATCATACCGCTGACGCCACCGAGGTTGAGGATGGCTTGGACGGCGATCCAGGTCGCAAAACCGATACAAATCGACGTGTCAAATGCGGAATGGCTGCGGAGCGCGATGTGAAAGGCTTTCCAGATGAAAAACAGGATGAGAGTTAGGGTCACGAGAATGCCGATGATGCCGAGTTCTTCTGAGATGACCGCGCTGATAAAATCGGTATGGGATTCGGGCAGGAAACCGAGTTTTTGGACGCTTTGGCCGAATCCTTTGCCAAATATGCCGCCGTCTGCAATCGCGTAGTAGCCGTTTCTGAGTTGATAGGAAGCGTCGAGATTGGCTTTGCTGAACGGATCAAGGAACGCGAAACGACCGAGCCGAGCTTGACTGAAAAAATTGGGATGAAGTAGGTACAGGATGCCTAGACTGAGGGCGGCGAACAGGATGCCGGTGATAGCGATTTGGCTGAGTCTGCGCGCGGACAGCCCGGATGTGAGTAGTTGGGCGGCGAAAATAGATAGGACGATGAAGCTGGTGCCAAGGTCTGGTTGCAAAATGATAAGGCCTGCGCAAAATAGGATGAAACTGATGAGTAAGTAGGTGACGCGATTGGATTGCGCCATGTTTTTGAAGTAATGCACGATGAAGTTTCCGGTCGCGATGATGAGCAGGATTTTGACGAGTTCGGTCGGTTGAAGCGTGGCACCGCCAAGTTGAATCCAGCGCTGGGCGTTGTTGGTCGCTGTGCCGGTAAGTAGGACGAGAATTAGCAGGAGGACAGCGATGCCGCCTGCTAATTTCATCGTTTTTTTAGAACAGAATGGTACGGTTTTTAGTTTGGCAAAGAAGAATAGGCAGACGAGGCCAATCGCGTAAAAAATGGCTTGGCGAATCGCGAAATGTTGGCTGGAAACGGCATAACGGTTGCCCGCGGCCGCGTAACTGGCGCTGTAAACCATGAGGCAACTCCAAATTCCTGTGGCGATGTAAGCGAGAAGTATGATGCGATTCTGCTTGGTAAACATCGACTTAAATCCAATCGTGGAATTTCTTGATGTAGAGATTTTTGGCGATTTGGACGGTTATCATGTAGCCGGCAAGAATCGCGATGAGCCACGGGAAGTAGCTAAGCGGTAGGCTGACGAGTCCGATGCCGTGACCAAGTGACGTGAATGGAATGATAATGCCGATACCCATCACGATTAGGGTGGAAATCATCACTGGTGCGGCTGCACGACTTTGAATGAATGGAATTTTCTCGGTACGAATCATGTGTACGACGAGCGTTTGTGTGAGCAGGCCGACCACGAACCAGCCACTTTGGAACAGCGCTTGCTCGGCGATGGTATTCGCGCTAAAGACGAACCACATGATGGCGAACGTGAGAATATCAAAAATCGAGCTGACCGGGCCAATCAGAAGAATGAAGCGCAACATGTTTTTACGATCCCATTTACGCGGTTTTTTCAAGAAAGATTCGTCCATTTTGTCCCATGGGAGCGTCATTTGCGAGACATCGTACATGAGATTTTGCAAAAGTAGGTGAATCGAAAGCATCGGTAAAAATGGCAGGAAGGCGCTGGCGACAAGAACGCTAAACACGTTTCCAAAATTGGAGCTGGCGGTCATTTTCATGTATTTTAAAATGTTTCCGAAGACGTTTCGACCTTCCGTTACGGCGTCGTTTAGGATGGTTAAACTCTTTTCGAGTAGAATAACTGAGCTTGCGTCTTTGGTTATATCGGCGGCAGTATCAACGGAAATCCCGACGTCTGCTTTGCGCAGGGCTGGGGCATCATTGATTCCATCGCCCATAAAACCAACAGTGTGCCCGTCTTTTCGAATCAGATGAATGATGCGGGATTTCTGAGTTGGCGTGAGCTTGGCAAAAATGTGGTGCGTCCTCGTTGCTTCGGTGAGTTCATCGTCATACAGGAAATCGATATCGGAGCCGAGTAGGAATTTCTCAGATGGAATGCCGACTTGGTTGCAAATGGTTTGCGCGACGATTTCGTTGTCGCCTGTGAGAACTTTGACGGTAACGCCGTGGTCATGCAGGGATGCGATCGCTGGTTTCGCGGATGGCTTGGCGGGATCAAGGAACCCGAGGAAGCCGATCAGTGTCATATTTTGCTCATCGATAACGGAGAAAGATTCTTTTTCCGTCTTCGTTTTTGTCGCGATGGCGATAACGCGCATACCGTTACGATTCATCTTCTCACATTGCGTGTGGAGGCGCTTTTTGATTGGGTCTGTCAGCTCGATGATCGCACCATTTTCTTCAAGCTGCGAGCAGACGTCGAACATTTCGGTAATCGCGCCTTTCGTAATCATTTGCAGGCTGTCCTTTTTGCGTAAAATAACGCTGAGACGGCGGCGCGCAAAGTCAAACGGGATTTCATCGACTTTTTCTGGTGTCGTGAAACGCTTGCTGTCGCCGATTTTCTCCATGTGTGAAATGATCGCGTGGTCCATGATATTTTTCCAGCCGGTTTGGAAGTGGCTATTTTGGAAGGCGAGCGCTAGAACTTTATCGGACGTTTCGCCAGTCGTATCAATGTGTTCGATGAGCTCGACTTTATCTTTGGTCAGCGTGCCGGTTTTGTCGGTGCAAAGAACGTCCATCGCGCCAAGGTTTTGAATCGCGCTGAGCTCTTTGATGATGACCTTCTTTTTGGCCATGCGAACGGCGCCTTTTGCGAGATTGGTGTTGACGATCATCGGCAGCATTTCGGGCGTAAGTCCCACGGCTACAGCGACTGCGAACAGAAGCGCCTCGGTCCAGTTACCTTTCATGATGCCATTGATCAAAAAGACGATTGGAACCATGACAAGCATGAGGTACATCAGCAATTTGGAAATCGATTTGACGCCTTTATCAAAACTGGTTTCGTCACGTTTGGCAAGAGCTTCTTGAGACAGGGAGCCGAAAATGGTGTTGTCGCCGGTCTTTAGAATCAGCGCTTTTCCTTGGCCGCTAATCACGTCCGTTCCCATGAATGCCAAATTATCTCGTTCAAAAATACTGAGGCTTTTTTCGGTGGCTTCGACGAATTTTTCAACGGGAATCGATTCGCCGGTGAGTGGTGATTGGTTGATAAATAGGTCTTTGGCTTCGATGATTCGCGCGTCTGCTGGGATAATGTCGCCAGTTGAGAGGAAAACAATATCGCCTGGAACGACATCAACAATCGGAATTTCTCGTTGCATGCCATCACGAATAATCGCGGTCGTATTTTCAATCATATTTTTCAAAGAGAGACTGGCTTTTTGGGCGCGCATCGATTGGGTGAAGCTCAGAATGACGCTAAATAGGATCATCAGAGCCATAATGATGGTCGCCTCGATGTCGGCTGTCACGTAAGAAATAATCATCAGGAAGGCAAGAATATAAATAAATGGGTTGTGAAAAGCCTTGGCTAGATTGAGGTACCAAGGTGTTGGCTTCTGTTCGGCGGTGATGTTTTTTCCAAATTTAGTGCGCCGTCTCGTTACTTCTACTTCGTTTAGGCCTTGGGTCGTTGTTTTGTATTTCGTAATCGCTGCTTCTTTATTTGCTGTGGAATCTTGGAGTAGTGTCCGGTTTACCTCTTGTTCATTGCGTAACTTGTTTAGTGCTTTTTTCATTGTATTATCCTCCGATTCAGTTTTTAAACTGTCACGGCTTTTTTAGTTTTCTGGTGGAGTAAAAGCCATTCCAGTCTGGTATTAAGTTCGATGATTCAGGTTCGGCAGGGTCGTCCTCGAGAAATTGTGGCATGCTACTCCACCTCCGTTCTATATAATTTGACAATAATAAGCATAATAGCAGAATTTTCATTTCATGCTTGTTTACGCACAAAAAATCCCTACCTGTCTAGTGACTTTGGCAGAGATTCAGAATTTATATGCGCCTCAAAAAAACACAAGATTCCCCTCGCTAAAGTTTTGGCACTATGCAACGTAAAGAAAACAAGTTTCTTAGCCACGTTATGGAAAGCCTTAATCCGACAATCCCTGTTCAACCCATTGGCGTCTTTGGACATTTTTGGGCAGTGGCGTATTTTCACATAGGAGCCTCACCGTACAGGTCAGCGTGCCCACAAACGCTCATTTGCGTCGTTAAAAGTTCCGTTCCGATGCTCTCGTACAGTCGTACGCTCCGCTTCGGTACTCACTTTTGCCTAGCAACTAAGCATTTGTGGGCACGCTGAAGTTTGGAGACACGGACTTGGCTTGGCGGTGGAAGGGACTGATGGGCAGGCTGATACATTTAATTATTGTTCTTGACTCTTCCAGGGTAGCATCGATGTTTTTTTGTGTCAAGGGGGTTTCCCTAAAAATGTTGCGTTGGGGCAAGATAATTGTTGGGGGAGGAGGGGCGTGGGAAGGGCTCGGGGATTGGATGGGAGCGGGAAATTTTTATTTGCGTGTTGTTGGTTGTTTAAGTTTTGTTAAGGATTGGAGGGGGGATTAAATATTTCCTAAAGATGTGCGGATTGTCATTGTTTGGGGGCGGGATTTGTGATACTTTTAGGGTAGGTTTTGGAAAATTCGTGAAGTGTGAGGGGGATATGAGATGAGGAATAGGTATAGTTGGATGTTGCTTGGGCTCGTGGTGATTGTCGTTGGCTTTTTGGTGGGGAAGCATTATTATACGAGGGCTTGGGCGGAGCGGGAAATCGATGCGTTTGTTAGTGAGCAAGGTGTGCCGAGTAAGGCTATTTATGATGAAAAATTGGTGTGGGATTGGATGAAAAGTGGGGATTATGTGAAGCGTTTTAAGGTGCGTGGTGATTCGGCGGATGTTGTGTATGAGTATCTTTTTTTTGTGAAGGATGGTGATGTGTTGTTTGTGCCGTATTCGTCAACGAGTGATGAGCCGGATGTGAAGTATTCGCCTGAGAAGACGGAGGCTGATTTTAATCTGTACGATGGAGAGGCGTATGAGGATGGTGATTCGTCGCTTTATGTGGAGCATTTGAAGTTGATAACTGGCGCTGATTCTGGGCTAGGTAATGGGAAGTTTGTGTTACATAAGAGCAGTGGTATTTTTGATGTGGATGGGAAGGAAATCGAGGCGGATGATGTTAAAAAGGGCGATAAGCTGAAAATATATTTGTCGGAAAATACGGCGGTTAAGGAGACATATCCTGCGCAAATTGATGGGAAGTATATTTTTAAAGTTGTGAGGGAATGAGGTGGATTTGATGAAAGGGAAATATGTGAAAATCGCGTTTTTGGCGGTTGGGATTTTTGGGCTTTGGGGATTGTTTTTTGGGATTCGGCTTGTTGGTTATGTGGATTCTATTCAGCGTTTTGGATTGGAGCGGACGGCTTGTGGGACGGATGGATGCGCGATGCCGGTGATGTGGTTGGATGTGGCTTGGGTTGTGGTTATTTTTGTAGGGCCGTTGATTGCAGCGCTTACTTGGTTGGTTATATGGGGAGTTCGGAGTAAACGATAAGGAGGGTAATGATGAAGAATAGGAAGATAGTCGTGGCTTTGATGGTGGTTTTGTTGACTGTGGGAGTGGGATTTGCGATAGATAAAATAAATAGTAAGGATATGCGTGTGGTGAAGGAGAACGATAGGACGCAGTATATTGGTGAGGATGGGATGTCGTTTTATTCGATGGTGGATACGCCTGACAAGATTTATACTTTGATTGACACGGAAGGCGATACGGATACATACAGAATCGCGAAGGCGGTTTATGCGATTGATAAGCAGACTGGGAAAATGGAGGTAGTGCCAGAGTCTAAGAAGATGAAGTTTGGTATGGACGGGATTGATTCAACTTTTGGGAACGAGGATTATCTTGGTTGGGTGGAGGCGGACGCAGATGGTGCGACGCGGACGGTTATCTATGACATAAAGCAGGAGAAAATTTTGAAGAAATGGAACAGTAGTGATGCGCATTCATTTTTCGATTTTCATGTGATAGGTCACCGGGGTTATTGGTTGGAGTCTAGCGGGAAGACGGGATTGGTTATGTCGTATGATTTGAAAACGGTTGAGGAGGAGCAGCTTGATGAGCTTGGAGCGGAAGGGACGGTTCTGGCTTTCTCCGAGCATAAAATGTGGTATCAGGATATTCGGCGAGGAAGCGGGCATTTGAAGAGTTATGATCTGAGGTCTGGGAATTACGAAATATATGATTTAGGCGTGGATTATAGTGATTTGAAGCCAGTCGGTGATAATTTGGTGGCTTATTCCAAGGATAACGGGCTTTACTTGTACGATACGAAACTGCAAAAATCGGCGTTATTGAATGGGGAGGATAATGGGATTAAAGCGAATTATGATGGGAAGGGGCTTATCGTTACGGATCAGATGTCGTATAAAATAGAGCGTTTGGATGGGATTCGGTATAGTAATACGATTGAGTCGGAGTACCAGGATAATCATCTTTTTTCAACGGCAGAACGGATTCAGTCATTGCTTTTTATCACGAAGGTTGGCGAGCATGAGGAGATTATACGGATGAATCAGGATGCTTTGCGGTGGTCGGAAAAATGACAATAAAACACCCCGAAATCAGATTATTAGTCTAGATTTTGGGGTGAACATTAGATGGGGAGCATCGTCTGTTTTTAGTTATTCAAGCCTTATTTTGCGTTTTCTTGGGCCATTTTTAATTTGTAATCAGCAGCCGCTTTTTCGTTGTATTCTTCACCAGTTGCCTTATTCGCTACATTTTCTTTGGCCATCTGTCTTTTCTTTTCTTCAGTAGCGGCAGCCATTTTTTTGTCAATATCTGATTCAGCGGCTTTTTCCTCAGCCATTTGTCTTTTCTTTTCAGCCATAGCAGCAGCGATTTTTTGGTCAATCTCTGCATCTGTTGCGTTCTCAGTTGCCTTTTCTCCAGCCATTTTTAATTTGTAATCAGCAGCCATTTTTTCGTCATACTCTCCGCTTGCCACTTTCTCCGCGGCTTCTTGTTTTACGGCATCTTCTTGTTTCATTTTAGCCGCCATTTCTTGTTTTTGTGACTCGGTTGTCTCTGCTTTTACGTCTACTAGAGAGAACGCGGATACTCCTAAAATTGCGATGAAACCTACTGCGGTTAATAGTTGTGATTTTTTATTGAATTTTTTGATCATAATGATTCTCCTCTTTAATCTTATTTTGTTTTTACTGAAATGTGCCAGTGTGGATGGCTGATAATACGTAGAATATTGCTCGACTAATGTAATAATGGTGTGTCCGTAGGCGATTCTTTCTGCGGGATTGATAAAAGTCAGAGCCAGATTATCGCAGGCTATTTCTTGATCTTCACGCATGGCACGACAGGCGTACCAAAGAATAGGATTGAACCAGTGGACAATGAGCAGGCAATTCATCAGTAAATTCATGCCGATGTCTTTTCGTTTATAATGGGATAATTCGTGATAAAAAATGTATTTTAGTTGCTCGTCTTTTAGATGATTTACGTGTTTTTCATCAAGTAAAATCCTAGGTTTGCTCATTCCGAATAGGGTTGGAGCTGAAATTTTTCCGGAATAGTGTAACGGGATATCTTTTTCGATGGACATATTTTGCTTACATTGCTGATAAATGTCCAAAACTCTTTTTTCAGTTATTAGTGGTTGCTTGCTTATATAGGTATATAAACGTTTGTTTGTCATTATTATGAAAATTCCGGCAATCAGGATTCCTAGTATCCAAATCAATAGAAAGATAGTGTGCATGTCAATCTCAGCAGGTACTTCCTTGGCTATTACTGGTATTTCCTTGATGGTTTCTGTTGCTATCGTTGTACTTTCTTGGCTGACAACTGGCTCTGCTACTGGGGTGATGTGTAGCAGGGAATAGATGCTAAAGGAGCTTTCTGGGAACCAAGGTAGTACGAGTCTGATCACAAGAATGAGCCATAATGCGTATTTCCATTGCGGTGTTAGCCAATTTCTTAAGACGAAGCGGATGCACATAATGAATATGACCAACACGCTTGCCAAAATAGACGTTTCGATGACCCAGTTAAAAATAGAGGGAAGGTACGTATGCCATAGCATATGGAACATAACTATCTATCCTTTCTGGGATTGGATTCAGCTTTATCATCTAGGAGTTGTTTGAGTTCGTCGATGTCCTCGGATGATAGTTTTTCCTCTTTTATAAAATTCACGAGTAGTGGTTTGAAAGCTGCGCCGTAAAAGCGGTTTAACAAGGATTTTGTTTCGCTTTGCATGTAATCTTCTCGAGATACTAATGCGGTGTACGTGTGCAGTTTTCCTTTTTCTTGGTGGGAGGAAATAGCTTCTTTTTGGACTAGTCGGTTGAGTAGCGTTCGTATTGTTTTGGGACTCCAATCGTGTTCTTTTTCCAGGGCTTGAATTATTTCACCGGCTGTCAGTGGAGATTCGTTCCAAATAACTTGGATGACTTCTAATTCAGCTTCTGATATTTTAGGTAAATGCCCCATTTTATTCCTCCTCTCTTTGGACTACGTTTGTAATCCGTGAATAAATACTAACATGCATCGTTATTGGAAGTCAACCCCCTTTTTGATACTTGTGTTGCATCGGGCTGTTTTATGGAGTAGAGTAGCATGTATAAAGAGTGTGTCTTAACTCACAAATAAGGAGAGCGATCAATGATGAATGTGCTAATAATTTATACATATCCAAATCATGAAGGCTTAAATTACGCTATCAAGAAGACGGTGGAAAAAGAGCTAGGTAAGCAAAATATCGTCAAAGAAATTGATCTTTATAAAGAGGAGTTTGATCCCGTTTTACGTTTTGACAGTATGAATAAGCGTCGAGATTTACATAAAGATGCCGGTACGAAGGAATACAGAGATCATGTTCTTTGGGCGGATTTTTTGATTTTTATTTACCCGATTTGGTGGAGCAGTACGCCGGCGATTTTAAAGGGGTTTATTGATAAGGTTTTCGCGAAGGATTTTGCTTATAAATATAAGGGGATTCGGCCGATTGGGCTGCTGAAAGGGAAGCAGGCTTGGATTATTAATACGCACGATACGCCGGCGGTTTATGCTAATTTTATTCAAAAGGATTATGGCCGAATTCTAAGTAAGCAGATTCTGAAAATGTGTGGTGTTTCTACTTACAAACATACGTCGTTATCTTATGTAAAAGGTTCTAATGAAGGCAAAATAAATAAATTTCTTCAAAAAGTTGCGAAGATTAGTAGCACTATTTGATATGGGGAATGTGTTCAGGGCGTTTACTTTACGGCGAAAGTAGATGCAAAATTTGGATGGATTTATGTTATGCTAATTAAGTCTTATTTAGTACGGGTTTCACAATCTATACGAGGACTCTAAACAGGCGCCAGTACATGATTGAGAACGATTATCAGTTAACTTTATACTACCCTATTTTCACAATAACTGATATAATAAGCAGTGAATGGAAACGCTTCCTAGGGAATGGGATCCTAGCCGGGATAAATCGGCGGCAAGCGCTCGCATTCCGCAAGTTTGGCGGACTTCCGGTTCTCATGTACCAAATGTACACTCCGCTTCCGGCTTCCGCCAAACTTGCGGAATACAAACGCTTTCGCTCGATTTGTGGAAAGCGAGGTGTATGTCTTACCTGAAGATGAGGGTTTTGGTATTTTTCGGCTTGTTTGTGAGGTAGGTCAAGTGTTTCTAACTAATTGGCACGAGTTCTTAGTTTTCAAGGAGGGATTTTTGGATGGATGCGAAGGTAAAAGTCACGGTGAAGATTAACGGCAAGGCGCATGATGTGGAGGAAGGAACGCGGATTTTAGATTATTTGAATGACGAGGGTGTGCATCATCCGCATATTTGTTATAGCAAGCAAATGGGCGCGATTCAGTCGTGTGATACGTGTATGTGTGAGGTTGACGGCGAGTTGATGCGGGCTTGTAGTACGGATTTCAAGGATGCAATGGAGATTAAGTTGGATTCGGAAAAGGCGAAAGAGGCGCAGCTTGAGGCGATGGACCGGATTTTGGAGAATCATATGTTGTATTGTACGGTTTGTGATAATAATAATGGGAACTGTCGGGTACATAATACGGCGGAACTGCTTGAGGTGGATACGCAGGAACGGCCATTCCGTGAGAAGGGTTATATCAATGACTTTTCGCATCCGTTCTATCGTTATGATCCGGATCAGTGTATTCTTTGTGGGCGCTGTGTGGAGGCGTGTCAGAGTGTGCAGGTGAATGAGACGCTTTCGATTGACTGGGATCGGCCGCAGCCTCGGGTTATTTGGGATGATGATCGTCCGGCGAATATGTCGTCGTGCGTGTCGTGTGGGCTTTGTGCGACGGTTTGTCCTTGTAACGCGTTGATGGAGAAATCGATGCTCGGCCAAGCTGGGTTTATGACGGGAATTGGCGAGGAAGTTCTGGAGCCAATGATCGATATGGTTAAAAAAGTGGAGCCGCCGTACCAAACGGTTTTCGCGTTGTCGGAAATGGAAAAATCGATGCGGGATACGCGGACGAAGAAAACGAAAACGGTGTGTACGTTCTGTGGGGTTGGGTGTACGTTTGAGGTTTGGACGAAAGGTCGCCAAATCTTGAAAGTGGAGCCGACTGGTGAAGGTCCTGTAAACAAATTTGCGACGTGTGTGAAGGGTAAATTTGGTTGGGACTTTGTGAACAGTGACCAACGTTTGACGTCGCCGCTGATTCGCCAGGGTGATGAGTTTGTGGAGGCTACGTGGGAAGAAGCGATTGCTTTGATTGCGGAGCGTTTGGGTAGTTTGCGTGATGAATTCGGAAATGATTCGCTTGGCTTTATTTCTTCTTCTAAAACGACGAATGAGGAGAATTATTTGATGCAGAAATTGTCGCGTCAGGTGTTTGAGACGAATAATGTGGATAATTGTTCGCGTTATTGCCAAGCGCCGGCGTCGGATGGTTTGACGAATACGGTCGGAATTGGGGCTGATTCGGGAACGGCGGAGGATATTGAGACGGCTGGACTTGTGATTTTGGTCGGTTGTTCGCCGGCGGATGGACATCCGGTTCTTGCTAGTCGTATGAAGCGTGCGCAGAAATTGAACGGCCAGAAATTGATGGTTTCGGATCTTCGGAAACATGAGATGGCGGAGCGCGCGGACTTGTTTATTCGTCCGAAACAGGGCACGGATTTCGTGTGGTTGACGGCGGTTGCGAAGTATATGATTGATATGGGCTGGCATGATGCGCCGTTTATGGAAGCGCGGATTTCGAATGTGGCTGATTACATGACGTTCCTCGAGCCGTTTACGCTTGAATATGCGGAAAAAGAGACGGGGCTTTCGATTGAGACGCTTAAAAATGTGGCACAAATGGTGCACGAGGCTGATGGCACGGCGATTTGTTGGGGTATGGGTGTGACGCAAAACATCGCGGGCTCGCATACGTCGGCGGCGATTTCGAACTTGCTGCTTGTGACGGGGAACTTTGGTCGTCATGGCGCGGGCGCGTACCCGCTTCGTGGGCACAATAACGTGCAAGGGGCTTGTGATATGGGATCCTTGCCAAACGTATTGCCGGGCGTGCAGTCGCTGCTGAATCCAGAAGTTCGCGCGCGTTTCTCGGAAGCTTATGGCGTGGAAATTTCAGATGTACCGGGACTTAAAAATAATGAAATGTTAGATGCAATCGAGGCTGGGACGCTTAAAGCGATGTACTTGATTGGGGAAGAGATGGCTTGGGTGGATTCGAATACGAACCATGTCCAAGATACGCTCGCAAAACTTGATTTCTTCGTGGTTCAGGATGTCTTTTTATCGAAGACGGCGCAATTTGCTGATGTTGTTTTACCGGCATCGCCTTCGCTTGAAAAAGATGGCACGTTTACGAATACGGAGCGTCGTGTGCAGCGTCTATATGAAGTATTGGAGCCGCTTGGTGATTCGAAACCGGATTGGTGGATCATTCAAGAAGTGGCGAACGCGTGTGGTGGTAACTGGAACTTTACGCATCCGAGTGAGATTATGGATGAGGTTGCGAGTCTGGCGCCATTCTTTGCGGGTGTGAGTTATGACCGGATGCAAGGTTTTGATAGCCTCGTTTGGCCAGTTTCGGCGGACGGTGTTGATATGCCGTTACTTTATGAAGAACGTTTCAACTTCCCAGATGGCAAAGCGAAATTCTCTGTCTTGCCGTACATTGCGCCGATTGAATTCCCGAAAGAGTTCGATCTAACGCTGAACAATGGCCGTTTGTTGGAGCAGTTCCATGAAGGGAATATGACGCATAAAACGAAAGGCTTGGATTACAAATTACCAGAAGTTTTTGTAGAGGTATCGAAGGAATTGGCGCAAAAACGTGGTATCGAAGACGGTTCGCTGGTGCGTTTGACGTCGCCGTACGGTCACATTAAGGTGCATGCGGTCGTGACGGATCGGGTTCGCGCGAATGAGGTTTACTTGCCAATGCACTCGGTCAGCCACGAAACGGCGGTCAACTTATTGACGTCGAGCGCGGGCGATGTGCGGACGAAGACGCCGGCCTACAAACAAACGAAGGTAAACTTGGAAGTATTGCAAAAATGTGGTGAGAATCCGCTGCCGAAACATAATCCACGAAATGCGGCGAGATTCCCGCAAAATGGTGTGGAGATTGAACGCAAGTGGGCGCGTGCGGACTACCAGCCGATTTCGAAACATAATTGTGCGTGTGGTGGCAACTGTGGATGTAAAAAAGGGAGTGAATCTTGATGGCAGAACCGATTTCTAAAATTCGCCGTGTGGAAAAAACGGATGATCAGATAAAACAGGATAAAATGACGGCGATTAAGGACCAGATTGCGACGGATGACGCGGCTTTCATGGAAGTTTTGGAGCTAGTGAAGGCGTTGCATGATTCTGGGGCGCTGGATATGTTGAACAGTGCTTTGAAGGCGAAAGAGGATATCGCGACGACATTTTTGAATGAGGCTCGGAAAGAACCAGCGACGAATGCGATTAATAATTTGATGATGACGAGTAAATTATTGACGGAGACGAAGCCGGAGCAGACGGAGAAAATGTTGGCGGGACTTGCGAACGCGCAGGCGAAGGCGAATGAGAGCTTGAAAGAGGACACGACGCTGGGACTTTTTGGACTGGCACGAGCGATGAAGGATCCTGATGTGAACCGGGCGTTGCGCTATGGACTAGCGTTTTTGAAAGGCGTAGGTCAAGAATTGAAGTAAAAATTAGACTCCAGATGTTGCTCATAAACGCGCATCTGGGGTTTTCGTTAGGTGGGGACGATGATGGAGACGACTGCGGGGCTTGGGATTCGGCGTTTTAAAGAGGGGCATATGTTTGATGATGTGGCGACGGTGGCTGTTGAGTATCCGTTGACGATTTATGTGAATGAGGAGGAGCTGGTGACGATTGTTTGTACGCCGGAATATGCGGAGGATTTGGTGATTGGCTTCCTGACTTCGGAGGGGATTGTGCGAGGGGTTGCGGATATTGATCGTGTGGAAATCGTTGAGGCGACTGGGCACGCGAAGGTCAGCGCGAACTTTGTGAATAAATTTAATGCGAAATATCGTGCGAAGCGCTACATCACGTCTTGTTGCGGGAAATCGCGAGAGAATTTCTATTTCCAGTCGGATGCATCGCTTGTCGAGACGCGGAATGAGACGGATTTGGTGCTCCGCCCAGCGGAAATTTTCGATTTGATGTCGCGTTTTGAGGCGGATTCGGATACGTTTCGCAAAACTGGTGGTGTGCACAACGCCGCGCTTTGTAGTCGTGATGAGGTGATTTGCGTGCGGATGGATATTGGGCGGCACAACGCGCTGGACAAAATCTACGGACATTGCTTGAAATCGGAAATCCCGATGACAGACAAGGCGATCATTTTCAGCGGTCGGATATCTTCGGAAATTTTAGTGAAAACCGCGAAAATCGGTTGTGGTATTATTTTATCGCGCTCGGCACCGACAGAACTCGCGATAGAAATGGCGCGGGAGCTCAATATTACAGCAGTTGGTTTTATTCGTGGAGACGGTTTTAGCGTTTACAGTGGGCAACAGCGAGTTTTGGAAAGTTAACTAAATTATAGAAATAGCAGGTGAGATCACGATTGTGGTTGAGCCTGTTTTTTTTTGCGTGGTAGAGATATGGCGGAAAGTTCACAAATATGACTCTCTTAACAGGAAATGCTGTATTTTTTTATTCTAGTAATATTGCTAAGATTATCATAGTTGCGGAAAAGGTCGTACAATTGACAGCTGTGGACGTGTCTGATCTAGAGGATGTGATAGGCGAGGAGAATTAATAATAGGGACGTTTTTAGGAGTAATCATACAGAAATTAAATTGGAGGAATAAAAAAATGACAATCAAGAAAATAAGCATGGCAACGGCGGCACTGGTAATGACAGTCAGCATGCCGATGCAGACATATGTAATGGCCACGGAAAGTCCGCAGAGCTATTCGACAAAAGCAGAAGGTATTCTAAAACAGACCTCGGAGGATAATGAAACCATACAATTGATAAATGGGAGCTTTGAAGATCCAGTTATTGCAAAAGAGAGTGACCAGTTAGACGCTTCCTTGGTGCCTGGTTGGCAGACGACTAGCACGAGTAATTTGATCGAAATCCAACGACTTTATAATGGATTAGTAGCAGCGGATGGCGATCAATATGCAGAGTTAAATGCGGATCAGGTATCTGCCTTGTATCAAGATGTAGCAACGACTCCTGGAAAAACAATTCGGTGGAAAGTTTCACATAGAGGTAGGGGCGGTGTAGATACAGCAGATGTTAAATTTGGCGCGCCTGGTCAAGCGTTAGAGCTGATTACAACCATGTCAACAGATAATAAAGCTTGGAAAGAATATCAAGGAACCTATACCATTCCTGAGGGACAAACAACAACACGTTTCCAATTTGAAGCAATTTCAACGTCTGATGGGGATGCAACGCGTGGTAACTATCTAGACAATATCGTTTTTTCGACACCCTCTGTCCTAACCGTTAGCGATACGTTAGAACAAACAAAAATCAAGCAGGGAGATACGACTCGTTATAATGTCACACTAAATAACGCGGGTGGTATGGATGCTGGGAAGATTCAATTAGAGATTCCGTTACCAGAATCATTAGGCTACGTGCCAGATTCTGTTTTAGTAGATGGCGTTGCAACAAGCAATGTGACTTATAATGCTGCATCTCATATGTTGCAAGTTAACCTCGATAAACTTAGCGTAGGCACTGCACCAGTTGTTAGTATCGGTATCCAAGGCTTGGCTAAAACGACGGCGGCTGAAATAAAGACGAAGGTTCTCTACGAAGACTTAGGCTTTTCTGATAAAGTGTACACTAGTAGCTCATTAGGTACGGATTTAGAAGTAACAAATGATGCGCCAATCATAACTGCCACTGACAAAACTCTGAAAAAGGGCGATGCATTTGACGCACTATCGGGTGTAACTGCTAGCGATACGGAAGATGGTAATGTAACAAGTAAGGTAAGCGTGACGGCGAACGATGTCGATACATCGAAAGTCGGCACCTACCATGTGACGTATAGCGTGACAGATTCTAACGGTAATACAACGACAAAAACGATTACAGTGACGATAACAAGTAATGATGCCCCGGCGATTACAGCTACGGATATATCTGTGAAAAAAGGCGGCACATTTGATCCGATGTCAGGCGTGACGGCAAGCGATGCAGAAGATGGTAATGTGACGAGCAGTGTCCAAGTGACAGCAAATGATGTAGACACATCAAAAGTAGGAACGTACCATGTGACCTATAGTGTAACGGATTCCGATAATAATACAACCACGAAAACAATCACCGTGACAGTAACAAGCAATGACGCACCAGTAATTACAGCAACAGATAAAACGTTGAAAAAAGGAGCTACTTTTAATCCGTTGACAGGTGTGACGGCGAGCGATGTGGAAGACGGTAACATCACGAGCGGCATCAAAGTGACAGCAAATGATGTAGACACATCCAAAGTAGGAACATACCACGTGACCTACAGCGTGACGGATTCCGATAACAATACAACAACGAAAACGATCACAGTCACAGTAACGAGCAATGATGCCCCGGTAATCGTAGCATCAGACATTGTTCAACGAATCCACACAACATATGATGTCAAAAAAGCTGTCACAGCAAACGATACGGAAGATGGCGATGTCACAAGCAAAATTACGGTCACGAGTAACGATGTCAACACAGAAAAAGCAGGAGTTTATCACGTGACCTACAGCGTGACCGATTCCGACAATAACACAACAACGAAGACGATCAAAGTTACTATTTTGACCAATGATGCGCCTATTATTACCACAAAGGATGTCTATTTAAAAGTTGGCGATACATTTGATTCTTTGGAAGGTATCACGGCAAGCGACCTAGAAGATGGCGATATAACAGGGAAAATCGAAATTGTATCAAACAATGTCAACATGAAAACGGAAGGTCTGTATGAAGTGGTGTACGCGGTGACGGATTCGGATGGTAACACCACAAAAGCCACACGCCACATTTATGTACGCACGAACGATAAGCCTGAAATTCACGTTTCCGACCAGACATTTAAAGCAGGGTTTGCCTTCGATCCGATGTCGATTGTGTCCGCGAGTGATTTAGAAGACGGCGATGTGACAAGCGCTATCAAAATTACAGCGAATGATGTGAATCCGGCGGTTGCAGGGACGTACCACATCACATATAGCGTGACCGATTCGGATAAAAATACGACAACAAAAACGGTTACTATCACCGTGTTGACGAATGAAAAGCCAATCATCACGGTAACGGATCGTACGGTAAAAGCGCATCTTGCATTTGATCCAAGGCTCGGTGTTTCCGCAAGTGATTTGGAAGATGGCGATTTAAGCGATTCTGTTAAAATTATCGCAAATGACGTCAATATCGATGTGCCAGGAGAGTATCATATCACGTATAGCGTCCTAGATTCGGACGGTAATTCGGCTGAGAAAACAAGTACTATCACGGTTCTGAGCAATGATAATCCAATTATCACAGGACAAGATAGCAGTTTTAAAGCTGGGCGTGCTTTTGATCCGATGGCAGGTATTACAGCGAGTGACACAGAAGATGGCGATATCACAGCGGGCATCCAAATTACTCAAAACGATGTCAATCCAGATGTTGCGGGCGTTTATCATGTCACGTACAGCATCACGGATTCGGATGGTAATACAACGGAGCAGACGTATACGATTACTGTTTTGACGAACGAAAAGCCTGTCATCCATGCGAAGGATATCACGCTTGCGTTCGGCCAGAAGTTTGATCCGCTAGTTGGTGTTACCGCAGAAGATTTGGAAGATGGCGATATCACGAGTAGCATCCAAGTCATCAGTAACGATGTGAATCCGAATCAAGCAGGCATTTATCATGTGACGTACAGTGTGATTGATAGCGATGGCAACGAAACACAGTTCACGATTACAGTCATCGTTGGCGCGCAACCAATCCTGCCGGTAGATCCGATTACGCCGCCAGTAGCCCCTGCGAAGCCAGTTACACCAACAAAAACAACGACACCAAGCGTGAAGCCAGCACCAGTAGTAAGTCCGATTGTTCCAATAAAAGTTGGCCCATCTGCACCAACGAAAACCTTACCAAAAACAGGGGATAGCAACACGACATCAACTGTTCTATTCGGAGGTCTACTAGCAGCACTCGGCGCGATGTTCTTGCGCAGAAGAAAATAATATAATATAGAAGCAATACAAAAATAGTAGGCAAAACCAGCAAATGGTTTCACCTACTATTTTTTGTCCATTCTAAACCACTTTAAAACAATGGCATATCAGGGAAATCAGCTAATTTTTTGATAGCATCAAGGTCTTCAATCACCCACGGTTTTTTTGTGGAAGTGAGGATTCCTTCATCACGCAATTTCTTTAGCACGATCGTGACGTAGCTCTTAGAGGCATCGGATAACTGGGCGATAGTGACATAATTAACGAATGGTGGCAACTCTACTTTATTATTTTGGACATGCATTCCAATAGTAGATAAGCGCATTAAAGAAAAGTAAACGCGTTGTTCGGCAGTAATAATACGGCTGCGTACAGTGGCTAGAACATACATTTTATAGCGTATTTTCACTGCGTGTTGCAACATAACATAGTTTCTAGGATCCTCTAACGCCAGCATTTTTCGCAAATAGCCAAAATCGATTTCCCACCAAACCCCGTCACTTATAGCTAACAGGTCAGTAGATCGCGGAATATACTCCGTTACGATAGGTAATGTTAAAAAATCACCAGGCGTAGCAATATAGAAAACCCTAAAAGTATCATCATCACCTGAAAAACTGGACTTCACGTAACCACTTTCTATTAATAGACACGTTTTTCGAGTATTATCAAGAGTTTCAGTTGTCCCTGGGGATACCCGACGTTGCCTACAAAACTGATTGAACTGTGAATCCTTCTTTAAAATTTTCATAATATTCGAAAATGATGCGTAAGATTCTAATGTTTCCTTGTCATACATTGAAACCACTCCTTTTTGGGCGATAGAATATAATACGTGTGTATGATAAGTAATGCTAATAGGAGTATAGGAAGGAAGAATGAATAGCACTACTGGTACAGTTTATTCAAATCTCTTAACTTTTCATTCTTCACAAAAAATTCACATTTCGGTAGTATTTTATCAAATCACAAGTATGTATAAGCCATCTTTATAGAATATATACCCTGAATAAACTTTTTGGAACATATGTTATGTCTAGTAGTATGTTGCTCTAAAAAATGAAAATCATAAAAAGGAGTATACTATATTTATTCCAAAGGGAACGAAAAAAGATTACAAGGTTGATGATCTTAAAGTTCCTAATGATACTTTCTAACGAATGGACACACGAATAACAAAGGATGTGAACAAAAGTTCACAGAAATCCCGAAAATGTTAGATGTAACAAGCAGGATCTAACTAAACTTCCCCTAGAGTAGCGAACGAGCTACTCTAGGGGAAGTTTTTTTGTGGATAAATCATAACTAATTTGAAATAAGCCTATGTTTTGCCTCAGATTACGCAGGGTAAATAACAGTTAGCTACAGGAATAGTATATCAATCGGAACTATACTGTTTGGAATCTAAGGGGAAATTAGAATGAAAAAATCAATTGTAGCTAGTCTAATTGTAGCGGCAAGCCTAATATGTATGTACCTTCACATGAATACAATCCACGCACAAGCAGCGAGCGAGGTAGACCTAAAGCCATTACTCGAGAAGGCCGGGAGTGGAACGCTCGTTTTGAAAGATAAGAAGGATGTGACGTACGTCGTGAATGCTCCGATAACCAACGTCAAAAGCAGCATCCAAGGCGCGCCAGGTGGATCTTATATCAAAGCCAACTTCAAAGGATATGGCAACACGAAAACACCATATCTTCTGTCATACCAAGCAGGAATTAACAACAAATCCGTGAAAAACGTCACCTTCAATTTGGCACTAATCGGCCGCGGCGCTATCCATTTCGAACAAAATAACGCCATTACAATCGAAAACAGCGCGTTCACAGGATACTCCAAACAATACGGCTATTACAAAACCGATAGCTCGATTTCCTTCACAGATTCCCAAAATATTACGATAAAAAATAACCGTTTTTTCGACAATGGTTACCAATATGGGAGAAACACGAACGATCTGAACCGCTCCGTCACGATTCAAGGCAACAAGGGGAATCAATATGAGATTTCCGGCAATGAATTTACACGAGTGAATCAAGCAATCGTCATTCAAGGTGATAGAATTAGTAGGTTGAATATTCATAATAATGCATTTAATAATGTTGTCGATAATAGTATCTATTTACTGAAAATACCGACCGCGAATATTTACAACAATGACTTCAATAAAGGTCAGAAAACGAGTTCACCAGACGAAGGCATTGTCCTCGATGGCGGCTATTTCAAGATCACCAACAATCGCGTATACAATGTTTTGAATAAATTCATCGCGATTAACGGCAATACAGCTCGTGTCGATGTGACCCTGAACCATATTAAAAATGAAAAAACAAAAATCCGTCCAGCAGTCATTGCATGGAGGAACAATCGCGATTACGTAGTTAGCCAGCTGAATCTCTCCAATAATTGGATTGACACCGACACCGCACCCGCCAATTACGACGTCATCCCAATCGGAAAAGTAGCGAAATTAGCCATCCAAAACAACCAAATTACGCTAAACGGACTTGCTAATTACCAAAAAATATTCAGCTTATTAGGCCAAACAGCAGTCGATTCCGTGTCGATCACCGGCAATAATATTATACCACGCAAAGGCAGCACCATCTCGAAAAACGCCCTTCTCATGCGGGAGCAGTTGCCGACAATACCGCGAATCAAACAATTAGCACTAGTCGGTAACCATTTCCCAGGCAAATATCCAGCCATATTAAACACCTTGAAGGGCAGCATCACACCGAATACGTACCGAAATAAGAGCATCTATATGACAGGCCGGTACACTGGAACTGTTGTGAAGGCCCGACTCATCGTCAATGGCGTTCCAAAAAACTGGGGTGGTAAATTTGAAAAAGGCATTTTCGTGTATTATGTAGGGGCAAAAACGAATTTCAAGCTAACCGATAAAGTAGAGCTAATTGCGTATAACGCGAATAATAAACAGCTAGATCGCAAACGGCTAAAAATTATCAACTAGCTAAGCAAATTCTTCGTCAGACCGAAATAACTGGTTTGGCGATATTTGCTGTATAATAGGAAAAAACTGCATAAACAATGAACATAGGTTTCATTATTCATACAGTTTATTATATACTTCCTAGCGTTCGGAGGCGCGATATCCAGCAGCCTCAGCTTCTGCCGTTGTTTTGAACCAAGCAACGACATTTTTGGTACGATTATAGTAGGTCCCACCAGGTACGTGGTAAATGCCATTGACGCTACCTTTAATTGTTCCTTGACCATTGGCATCGACGTACTGAGTCCCACCACCGCTGTCATGACTTGCAGGAGGAGATGCTTGTTTCGCTTGTGCTTCCTGTTTCTCTCGCTCTTGCTGTTCTTTTAATGCCTGTTGTTGCTGTTCCTCTTTTTCTTTTGCTTTCTGTGCTTCTTCCGCTTCTTTCTCCTTCTCAGCGGCTTGAGCAGCTTTCTGTTCCGCGGCTAATTTGGCTTGTCGCTCTTGCTGAATTTTTAGATCTTTGGCTTTTTGGTCAGCTATCACTTTATCTTTTGCGATTTGTTCTTGTTCCTTTTTCTGCTGTTCGACCTTTGCTAGCGCTAGTTTATCCTGTTCTTTTTTTAGCTCAGCTTGCTTCTGTTTCAATGCTTGTTCCGTAGCTTTTTGCTTTTTAGCCTCTTTATCATTTTGAACTTCTTTGCTTTTTACTTCGGGCTTAGGCTCAGTCGCTGTTTGTGTTGTGGGCATTAAATTACCACCGATTATGGCTAAAACTATAGCACCACCCAAAATAATCAAATTAAATTTCGGTCTAAATATTTTTTTCCCGCGGATAAAGATACTCAAAATCAACATAACAATTGCATAGAAAAAACCTAAAAATCCGATCAAAAACAGAAATGTTCCCATAAAAATGTCTCGCTCCCTTTTAAAATATTTTTTTATTGTTCCCCACTGTATTATAATGGACATATACCTAGAACGCCCATTTCAGTCGTGAATGTAGCGTTTTCGTTCGTAAGCGCTTAAATCAAGCTGTTTTTAAGTTATAATTATATCTTTTGGGAGGTTGGTCAGTGGATACATTAGTAAATTATTTTCCATTTAGAGTCGACGAAATCAAATTTCATGTAGCCTCATCTGAGCCACAGATTTTGAAGAAACTGCAACGCCAGGATTTCCATGATACCAATTTGTCAATTCTGTTCACGACGAAGATTTGGAAACTTGCTGATTTTGAGATGGAGTTTCCCGAGCTTGCGTGTGAGGAGATGTTGTTGAAAAAGAAATACATACTCGTGAAAAATGTGCCTTCCAATTATCCTAAAATGTTGCATCTGATGGAAATCTATAAGAATTCAGGATTGGAGATGTATATTTTTTTGACGGACGAATTGGTGTTTCACTGGGTGGAAGAAGAGACGATGACGCTGATTTTGATGCGGAAAAAGAAGAAGTCAAAGCTTATTGTGGAGCTTGGGAATGAGGATTTATTGCTGTTTTTCAATCAGGATGGGAGCAAGACACATGCAGTTGGAGTGGGGGAGCAGTGGTTGCCGAAGTTGATTAGCTTTAAATGAACGCAAAAAAAAGACGCAAAATCTGATTTTGCGTCTTTTCATATTCTTATGAACGTTTTCTCATATAAAATAGGGCTGTTGCAGAAAGTAATAGACCGAAGACAACAAATCCGTTTGTGCTTGAATCTCCTGTTTTTGGTAATTCTTCTACTCTTGCAGGTACAATTTCATTTCCAGCTGCTTGCGCTTGTTGTTGTGTTTGCTCTGTTTCTGTGTTTGCTGGAGCTTTAGAGATTGATTCTGATTTCACTTCTTGAACTTGTTTCGTGCCGTAAGTGTAATGCGTTACGTCACTGACACCACCGTTATCATCAACAGCAATCAGGTAAGCTGTTTCCCCTGGTTTTAGTGCGCGATCAAGAACGGCATGGTAGCTACCAGAATAGTCCACGCGTGTTTCAGCAAGAACTTCTTCGGTTTCCTCTGTAATAACGAAAAGCGTTGTATCCGGTTCAGTACCACCGTAAATGTCTGTGTCTGTACTCATATCGAAGTTAACAGATGGCGCAGAATAAAGCATAATGCCCATCACAGAGATAACTTGATATTGGAAGTTAAGTGTAGAAATGTTACCGCTAGCGTCCTCAGCTACAATAACTGTGCTCGCTGCGCCGACGTTTGACGTGTCTAAATGTGTTGCGCCGTTTTGGAAGTAAACTTTCACATAACCAGAGTTATCCGTTGCGTTTACTAATTCTTCGGCAGTCCATTCTTCACCAGGCCACACGTAGAAAACATCGCCATCTTGACTGATAGCAGGTTTCGTTGTGTCTACCACTGTGTAGTTGACCGTGATTGTTTTTGAATCTGAACCGTTTGTTGCCAGAATTTGTACTGATTGTGCGCCAAGTTTGTTAGTTACTGGTTGTGTTTTGAATGAAAGTGTCACGTTAGCAGCATCTTTCGTTACAAAAGTACTTGGAGTAGCCGTCGCATCATTGAGTTCCAATGTAACATTGTTTTTCGCTGTCGCAAATTCAGTCGTTTCTGGTTTCACTGGTTTCTCAGGATCTACAGGTTTTTCAGGATCAGGAGTTACCGGTTTTTCAGGATCCACAGGTTTCTCTGGATCAGGTTTTTCTGGTTTTTCAGGAGTTACAGGTTTCTCCGGATCAGGTTTCACAGGTTCCACTGGATCAGGATCTGGCGTAACCGGCTTTTCTGGATCAGGAGTAGGTGTTACGGGTTTTTCAGGATCAGGTTTTACAGGGTCTGGATCAGGCGTAGGTGTTACGCTCGGATCTGCGTCCACTGTATAGCTAACCGTGATTTCCTTCGATGTTCCGTCGTTGAAAGTAACTAAAATCGTTGTTTCAAAAGTTCCCACCGTGTCGTTCTGTGCTACTACACCATCCTTGTAAGTTAGGACTGGAGCGCGATCTTGGCTATAAACTTGCACAAAATCAGCTGGAATAATGTAATAACCCTGTGTTACATGAACATTAGGTTTCGCTATGACGTCAGTAGTTGCCCAACCAACTTGTTGCTGTGAATCTTGTTGGGATGTCATTTCCTCGGCAAATACAGGACTGATAGTTGAAAAAGTTAGTCCAAATACTAGCGCGATGCTAATCGATTTTTCTTTTAGGTACATGAGTGTCTCCCCTTTTTTATATGCTTACTTTCCATTGTACAAGGTATCAATTTCTTTGGCTAGCGAAAAAATGTACATTTGACAGCAAAATTTATCGAGTTCACAGTTTGTTCACATTTAATTTTAATGTAGGAATTGGGATTGAACGCAGCATTTGGCGTGTTTGAAAGGATGGGAATCGAGATATAGCAATGCTTTCATGTGTTTTATCCTTGAGTTGGAGGTAGAGGAAACGCTTATTTCCGGTAACGTCGAGGGGAAACTGGGGAAATATACGACACATTTTTTTTGAATAGATTATATGTGAATATTGACTTTACAGGATTTTTTAAGTTCCAGGAAATCTTCTTCACGATCTGTGCAAAGGCTTTGTATTTCATTTTGTAATTGTGAGCTAATCGCATCGCCCGTTTTACTTTCGAAAGAGATGCCCAGCTGACTTTGAATACGAGTAAGTTCTCGCCCCCAATCGTCAAACATTGTTTCCTTACCATGCAGGATATGAGTAGAATCTTCGGCTAAATTATTAGCATCACGCAACATGTCACGCTTCAAAGCTGCAAGTTGAAGCTGACGTTCGAATTCGGTTTTCTGAGATTTTAAAGCGCCAACCGTAGCATCCGCACCAGCCAGAATCGCCTTAGCAATCTCTACTTCTATTTGTCTAATTTCATGAAATAAATCCATTGTGTGCCCCCAATTGTCTCTATTTGCCTACTTGAAGAAATTAACCGCGTTACCAGCTGCAATACCAACTAAACTGCCAATCGTACGGTCTAAATCATGACCGAGGTTGATATCTGTTTGCTGCATTTGGTGCCCCGCGTTACCAATTTCATTTGCGAATTGTTGCAGATGATACTGCCGTTCTAACAATTTATTAAGTAAATCATGCAAAATTTCTTCATCGTGGAAGCGGTAGACGCCTTCTGTTTTGTTGGTAGCGAGGTCGTGCATGGCATCATCTACATCGTTTTCATTTAGTAGATCATACTCCCCGCCATATGTAGCATCGTTGAATTTACGCGCCATTTTCTGGACCGCGTCACTCTCGGCTTGACGAAAATCTTCAATGAGGCGAACCATGCGATCAATGTCCGCTGCTACATCTTTCATTCGATTCGCAAGCGCTTTAATTTCGTCAGGAGAAATGGCAAGTTTTGTGTCGCCGTTGCTACCGAATTGGTTGCGGAAACCTTCAGTTAGATGAGCGTTCAGTGGATCACTGGCCGCGCCATTTTTGGAATAATATTGTTGGTAAATACGAAAGCGTCGGGAGGAAGTAGCCCTACAACATCGCCATGATGTCGGAAATCCTTGATGAGATTAAAGTATGCACCATCCTTTGCTTTTGCCTGTTCGTCGGGTGTTAGTTTATTGAACGAACGTGCAGCCGCGAAGGTTACGGCGGGTTTGGTATGCTTGACAGCTTCATATTGCGCGAGTGCACCGCCGAGACTGTGACCAGTGAAGCTGTAGTTTTTGGTTGTGTGTTTGGATAGCGTGATGTTTACGAAATTATTGTATTCTTTAAATTGACTTTCTTGTTTTGGTAGTTGACTCTTTGGCAAGTCAGTTAGATTTGTTGACCAATCAGCTTTTTCTTCGGAACCGCGGGATGTGAAGATTATGTTTGTGAATTCTTTAGTTTTTCCACTACACACGTCTATGTATTCTTGGTAAGGAACGACGGCAGCAGCTTGGAGCCCACTTTTTTTGTTGATGGAGTTGATTGTTACCCATGATGATAGGTCACTTAAAGTTATAGGTCGGATTTCGCGTTTATCAACGAGGGTTAATGTGTGTACAGGATTTATTTTTAAGGCTGTAGTATTATATATTTTATCGGCTAGTCCAAAATATTGTTCTTCTGTAATTTTTACCAAAACTATTTCCTCCAGTTCAATTTGTGATATGATATATATGGAAAAGGGTGATTATATGAAAATGCAAACCAAGATAATATTAGCAAGTATTGGAATTCTTTTACTATTCAGTATAACAGGGGGTGTGTTATTTGTGAAACATGAAATAAATAAACGGGAAGAAGCAAGAGAAGAAGCAGATAATAAATTGATTGCTGAAGAGAAGCCGAGAATTGAAAAATATCTGAAGTATAATTATGAAAATATAGATTCTGTAACAGTTACTGAGGTAGTACATAATCCTACGGGGATTCCACATATTATGGGATATGTAAATGGTGACAAGAAATTATCTTTTGATGCAGGCGTGTATGATGAACGTTTTGAGGGAGCTCTGGATGCAACGGGAGATTCGTTTCCGTATACAAAAGATTTGAATCATAACATGGTTTCTGTGTCAGAGATTGAAAAACGTGAGCAAGAGAAGCAAGAATGAGAATGCGTCATATTATACTGAATCTATAAGTGAAGGAGGGATTTTCATGACCATCGTGAGTGTTGAAAAGTGGGGAAATAGCAAGGCTGTTCGTCTCCCCAATAATATTTTAAGTGCTCTAAATATACAGGAAAATGACAGTCTTACTATTGAAGTTGTTGATAATCAAATGATTCTTACAAAAAAAGTTGGTGATTTGACTATTGAAGATTTATTCGCAAATTACGAGGGCGAGGCTTTCCAAACAAAGTTACAAGAATTGGAGCCAATGGGTGATGAAAAATGGTAAGGCAAGGAGATACCATCAAGATGAACTTAAACCTCAAACAAGGCTATGAATAAGAATTTTTAGTGCGCTTTTTATATATGTTTAGGCGTTTCTATGTATTAATGATGTATGAAATAGTGTTTTCATTCTTGCTCAATGAGTAACAAATTAACCCGATAGCTATTTTAACATAGAGGTAACACGGATTCACTATATAAAAAGGAGGAAAAAGTCTATGAAAATCACTAAATTATTAAAAGCCGGAGCGGTCTGCAGTATGTTAGTATTGGGATTTTTGGTATTATCATTAACAGGCAACAAAGTATTGGCAGCGGATACATCAAGTGTGTTAACCAAAGGCGCGCTACCGCTAGGATCGACTAATTATGCCATACCAGCCGATGCCGTATTCGTTTCGCCAAGCGGGAGTAGTGGAGGAACGGGAACAATCACCAATCCGGTAGATACGGTCGCCCGCGCTCAAAAAATAATCCAGACAGAAGGCGGGACTATTGTATTGCGCGCTGGAACATATCATGAATCATTAACGAAAGATACAGGCGCGCCGATGTGGGACATGGGTTTGACTATTCAATCGTATCCAGGTGAGGAAGTCTGGTTTGATGGCTCGTCCGCTGTAACAGGGTGGAAAAAGGAAGGCGCGGCTTGGGTTCACGATAATTGGACAATTAAATTTGATGCGAGTCCAACATTTACAAAAGGCGCGCCAGATTTTACAGCGGAGAATTGGAAAAATATTAATCCGAGTTATCCGATGGCGGCCCACCCAGACCAAATTTGGATGAATGGGAAGGCAATGCAACAGGTGGAAAGTCTCAATAAACTAGGACCGAATAAGTTTTACATGGATTATGCAACCAACAAAATCTATCTTGGTGATGATCCGACAAACAAAGAAGTTCGAGCAAGTGATTTGCAAATAGCTCTATCGATGGATGTTCCGAAAATTACTGTTCGCGGCGTTGGTATTCGTCGTTATGCGCCATCCGTGCCAGATTTGGGCGCTGTCCGTATTTCTGAGCCAGCAATTGGTTCCAAACTGGAAAATGTGATTATTACGGATAGCGCTACCACTGGTTTGCAAATTAGTACGGCGGATGTGACGCTTCAAAATGTAACCGTGACAAATAGCGGTCTGTTGGGAATTGGGACGAACCGAGCGCATAATTTAAAAGCCGATAAACTCTATGTCGCTAATAGTAACCTCGAGAATTTTAATATGAGTCCGATTGCGTCTGGTATAAAACTAAGCCGTAGTTATAGCACATTGATTTCGAATAGCAGAATTGTTGATAATAAATCAGTCGGGCTGTGGTTTGACGAAGATTGCTATGACGCGACGGTTGTGAACAATGAAATTTCTAATAATATGAGTACGGGTATAGCTTTTGAATTGAGTTCGGTGGGCAAAATCGCGAATAATCGGATTAATAATAACGCAGGATATGGTCTGCATATTTTTAACTCGGATCAAATGGAAGTTTGGAATAACACTCTAACAGGTAGTCCGATGTCAATTCTAATTCAACAGGATAGTCGCAAGCCGGAAAAGGATCGTTATTGGGCACCTCACGTCTATTCAAAAGATATTTCATGGTACGTGAACACTATCAAAATTTCCAACAATATTCTCGGCTTACCAACAAAAATGGTGAGTCCATGGGGAGGCGTTGTGGCGCTTCGAGATGAGACGTATCAACGAACTGGGAACCAAATGGGTGTGAGTATAAACGCTAATGTGTATTATCGCACTGGTTTAGAAGGCGCGACAACATTTGTTCAATGGTCGACTAAAACAGCCGGGATTAAAGATTGGAATAGTTTTACGAATCTTGCAGCTTTCCGAAAGGCAACAGGGCAAGATAGCCGTTCGATTGAAATGACAGAAAATAGTACTCCACTGAATAAAAATGGTTTTGCGCGGTACGATATTCAGCAACAAGCAAGTGCGGTAGCTTCTCCAATTAAGCACGCGATTGCCATAGCTTCTGATTTGCCATCGGGTGAGAAATTTCTTGGACCAACACCCAATTTGCTTGGAAACTTAGATAGGGTGGACGCGAAACAAATCATCGGATGGGCTTGGAATCCAGATGAACCTACGTTGATATCGACCAATCTTAAAATAAACATTTATGATGAACAGCATACGGTGGTTGACACGATTATGACAGAGGCGAATCAATATCGAGCTGACATACAGAAAGCGGGTTTTGGAACTGGTTACGGGGGTTTTGCGTACACGATTGATTGGAACAAATACCCGAAGAATAAAAAGTATCGTGTTGTAGTTTTTGCTGCGGATAATGCAGGTGTGTATAACCCGTTGCCGAATGTTCGGTATTATGCTAATTAGGAGATTTTGTTGGTGAAGATTGAGTACCGCCAATATTATGGAAGAAGATGTGTACTAGTTGCGCATCTTTTTTTTCGTCTTCTAGCCATTGCTATTTTCCCTATCATGCAAAAAAAGTAGCTGCTAAATACAAGACCACCCTCGTACACATCGACTGTGAACAGGTTGGTCTTTTTTCGTGTGCGGAATTCTCGTAAGATAGGTGTATAGCAATAAATAAAGCGCTTACTAAAATGATGAGGAGTTGGGGTAGAATGGCGAAAATTAATGAGGTAACACGGGAGTCTTGGATTTTGAATACGTTTCCAGAGTGGGGAACTTGGTTGAATGAGGAGATTGCGGAGACGCAGGTCGAACAGGGAAGTTTTTCGATGTGGTGGCTTGGGTGTACGGGGATTTGGTTGAAGACGCATGAGAATACGAATTTATTGGTGGATTTGTGGTGTGGGACTGGGAAACAGACGCGCAAGAATAAGTGGATGAAGGATGGACACCAGATGCAGCGGATGAGTGGTTGCAAGGGATTACAGCCGAATTTGCGGACGATGCCGTTTGTGATTGATCCGTTTGCGATTAAGGATTTGGACGCGCTTGTGGTGACGCATTTTCATTCGGATCACATTGATATTAATACGGCGGCGGCTGTGATGCAGAATTGTGCGGAGGATGTGCCGTTTATTGGGCCACAAGCGTGTGTGGATATTTGGACTGGTTGGGGTGTGCCGGCGGAGCGGTGTATCGTGGTTCATCCGGGAGACGTTGTGAAGGTCAAGGATGTTGAGATTGTTGTTTTGGAAGCATTTGATCGGACGGCGCTGGTGACGGTTCCTGAGGATGTGACATTGGCTGGGAAAATGCCGATGGATATGGATGAGGTGGCGGTAAATTACTTATTTAATACATCGGGTGGATCGCTGTATCATGCGGGAGATTCGCATTATTCGAACCAATTTGCGAAACATGGCAATGCGCATAAAATTGATGTTGCGCTTGGTGCTTATGGGGAAAATCCGCGGGGCATTACGGATAAGGTGACGTCGGTTGATATGCTGCGAATGGCGGAGTCGCTTAATGCGGAGGTCGTGATTCCGGTGCATTATGATATTTGGGCGAATTTTCAGGCGGACCCGAAGGAAATTACGATGTTGTGGGAGTCGAAAAAGGATCGTTTGGATTATCAGTTTAAGCCGTTTATTTGGCAGGTCGGTGGTAAATTTACGTTCCCAGCGGACAAGGATAAAATGGAATACCACTATCCGCGCGGGTTTGATGATGTGTTTACTGTGGACGCGGATATGCCGTTTCCTTCGTTTTTATAGAGATATAAGCTTAAGGAATGGAGTGGGTAAGAATGGATTTTTTGCTGAATTGCTTTGAGTGGTTTGCGAATAATATTTTGCAGAAACCGGAATTTTTCGTGGGAATTATTGTTTTTATTGGGTATGTGTTGCTCCGAAAACCGATTTATGAGTGTTTTGCGGGATTTGTGAAGGCAACGGTTGGGTACATGATTTTGAATGTTGGGGCGGCTGGACTTGTGACGACGTTTCGGCCGATTTTGGCGGGATTGTCAGATCGGTTTGGGCTAGACGCGGCGGTTATTGATCCGTATTTTGGACTGAACGCGGTGAATGCGGCGCTGGAATCGATTGGCTTAACGACTTCGTGGACGATGATTTCGTTGTTGATTGGATTTGTGCTGAATATTTTAGTGGTGTTATTGCGCAAGTTTACGAAGTTGCGGACGTTGTTTATCACAGGGCACATCATGGTACAACAGGCGACGACGGTGACTTGGATGGTGTTCTTTATTTTCCCTGAGTATCGGAATATGACGGGCGCGATTATGGTCGGTGTGTTAGTTGGGCTTTATTGGGCTGTGGCATCGAATTTAACAGTCGGTCCGACGCAGCGTTTGACTGGGAATGCTGGTTTTGCGGTCGGTCATCAGCAGATGTTTGCGATTTGGATTACGGATAAGGTTGCTGGAAAACTAGGCGATCCGAAGAAAAATCTAGAGAATATTAAATTGCCAAAATGGTTGTCGATTTTCCATGATAATATCGTAGCGACGGGGACGCTTATGTTGTTCTTCTTCGGGATTATAATGTCGGTGCTTGGTGAAGATTATTTGCGGGAGATTAATCCGCTGTTTACGCCGACGACTTCGTTTCCGATGTATATTTTGTCGCAATCGCTTTATTTTGCGGTATACTTAGCGATTTTGATGCAAGGGGTGCGGATGTTTGTGGCGGAGTTGACGACTTCTTTCCAAGGGATTTCGAATCGGATTTTACCGGGTTCGCTTCCTGCGGTGGATTGTGCAGCGACGTATAATTTTGCGCCACCGAATACGATTTTGTTTGGCTTTATTTTCGGGGCATTGGGGCAGTTTATCACGATTATTGGGTTGATTGTGTTCCAGTCGCCGATTTTGATTATTACAGGTTTTGTGCCGGTGTTCTTTGATAATGCGACGATCGCGATTTATGCGAATAAGCGTGGCGGGACGCGGGCGGCGATGATTTGCTCGTTTGTGTCGGGAATTTTGCAGGTGTCGATTAGTGCTTTTGCGGTGGTATTCTTCGGGCTTTACAAGTTCGGCGGATGGCATGGAAACATTGATTTCGAGCTATTCTGGCCATGGGCTGGGGTCGCGATGGATTATCTAGGGCGTTTCGGATTCGTGATTATTGTGGTATTCTTGCTCGCGATTCCGTGGTTGCAATATTTACGAGCGAAGGACAGGAATGCGTACGACCAAGGTTTAGAATAAAATTTGAAGGAGATGTTGAAAATGTTAAAAGTTTTAGCGGCGTGTGGTAATGGAATGGGTTCTAGTATGGTGATTAAAATGAAGATTGAAAAAGTGTTGAAAGAGATTGGTGTGGCGGACTTTAAGGTGGATTATTGTAGTGTTGGTGAGGCGAAATCACAGGCTGGCGGGTACGATATCGTGGTGGCGTCGAAGCATTTGATTCATGAGTTGGATGGGCGGACGAAGGGGGAACTTGTTGGTCTGGATAACTTGATGGATGATGCGGAAATTAAGGCGAAATTGGGCGTGCTGGTGAGTGAGGAGGTATGACGATGTTGTCTTTGAAGCAGGCGTTAGTTGAGAATAATTCGATTTTACTTGGTCAGGAAGCGGGGAGTTGGCAGGAGGCGGTGCGTGTTGCCGTTTCTCCGCTCGTTGTGAGTGGCGCGGTGGAGGCGGGATATGCGCAGGCGATTATTGACTCGACGGTGCATTATGGGCCGTATTATGTGTTGATGCCGGGGATGGCGATGCCGCATGCGAGACCGGAGGATGGTGTGAATCGGGACGCGTTTAGTCTGGTGACGTTAGCGGAACCGGTCGCGTTTTCGGATGGGAAAGAGGTTTCGGTTTTGATTACGCTTGCGGCGACTTCGGCGGAGATTCATACGGGGGTCGCGATTCCGCAGATTGTGGCGGTGTTTGAGCTGCCGAATGTGATTGAGCGGTTAGCTGGGATGACGGATGTGGCGCAGGTTTTGGCGTTGATTGATGAGGCGGATATAACGCAGTATGTGACGGAGAAGGGATGAGTGGGCAGAATGGGATTACCGAAATTACAAATCGCGTTGGATAATGGTGTTTTGAGTGAGGCGTTGGAGTCGATTCGGCTGGTTGGTGATGAGGTAGATGTGATCGAGGCGGGGACGATTCTTTGCCTGGCGGAAGGGATGGAGGCTGTGCGGTGTTTGCGCGCTTTATACCCGGAAAAGACGATTTTAGCGGATACGAAATGTGCGGATGCTGGCGGGACGGTTGCGAAAAATTGCGCGGACGCTGGTGCGGATTGGATGACGGTGATTTGCTGTGCGACGATTCCAACGATGAAGGCTGCGCTAAAAGAGGTGCGGGATTTGCAGGTGGAATTGTACGGCGATTGGACGTTTGCGCAGGCGGAGGCTTGGATGGCGGCGGGCTTGACGCAAGTTGTGTATCATCAGAGTCGTGACGCGTTACTTGCTGGTGAAACTTGGACGGATAAGGATTTGGATAAGATTCGCAAGCTTGTTTCGATGGGCTTTAAGGTGTCGGTGACTGGTGGTTTGGAAGTGGAAACTTTGCCACTTTTCGCGGGGATTGATGTGTATACGTTTATTGCGGGGCGCGGGATTCGTGATGCGAGTGATCCGAGGCAGGCGGCACGTGACTTTAAGGCGGAAATTGCGCGGATTTGGGGGTGAGCGGTGATGGCGAATCCTCTAGGTATTTATGAGAAGGCGTTGCCGGCTGATTTGGATTGGATGGGTCGATTGGAAATGGCGGGCGAGCTTGGATTTGATTTTGTGGAGATGTCGATTGACGAGACGGATGTGAGATTGGCGCGTTTGGATTGGACGGCGGGGCAACGGCGGGAAATTCAGCAGGCGATTTTTGAGACAGGAGTTAGGATTCCGTCGATTTGTCTGAGTGGTCATCGGCGTTTTCCGCTTGGCTCGCATGATTCGGCAACGCGCGCGGAAGGTATGATTCTGATGCGAAAGGCGATTGATTTGGCGAGTGATATCGGTGTTCGCGTGATTCAATTGGCGGGTTATGACGTTTATTATGAAGCGAAAGATGTCGGTACGCGGAACTTTTTTATTGAGAATTTGAGACAGGCGTGTGATTGGGCGGCGGCGAAACAGGTGACGCTTGCGATCGAAGTTATGGATGATCCTTTTATGAGTTCGATTTCGAAGTATTTGGAGATTAAAGCGCAGATTGTGTCGCCTTGGTTGCAGGTTTATCCTGATATCGGAAACGTTTCGGCGTGGCCGCAGAATGATATTGGGCGGGAGCTTGCGATTGGGCTACCTCACATGGCGGGGGTGCATTTGAAAGATACGCTGGCGGTGACGGCGGATTTTCCTGGGAAGTTTAAAAATGTTGCTTTCGGCGCGGGCTGTGTGGATTTCGGTGGCTGTTTGAGGACGCTGAAAAGTAATGGTTACGCTGGGCCGTTTTTGATTGAAATGTGGAGTGAAACGAGTGATGATCCGCGGCGTGAGATTCGGGAAGCGTTAGCGTTTTTGATGCCGAAAATGAAGGAGGCTGGCTATGATGATGTTGGACGAGGCACGTTTAATGGCGCTGAAACAGGAAGTTTTTGAAGCGAATTTAGCATTGCCAAAAGCGGGACTGGTGAAGTTGACGTGGGGAAATGTGAGTGTGATTGACCGGGAGTTGGGCGTTATTGTGATAAAGCCAAGCGGTGTGGCGTATGCGGAGATGCGGGCGGAGGACATGGTCGTGACGGATCTCGATGGAATACCGATTGGGTCGGGATTGGCGCCCTCTTCGGACTTGGCAACGCATGTGGTTTTATATCAGGAGTTCGCGGAGATTGGCGCTGTGGTACATACGCATTCGAAGTGGGCAGTGGCTTGGGCGCAGGCAAAGCGTGATATCCCGGCTTATGGGACGACGCATGCGGACGCGTTTTACGGCAGGGTTCCTTGTACGCGTGAATTGACGAATGAGGAGATTTGTACGGATTATGAGCGGGAAACGGGAAATGTGATTGCAAAAACATTTACTGAGCGTGGGCTTGATCCGAGCGCGATTCCGGGCGTGATCGTGAGCAGTCACGGGCCTTTTACGTGGGGCAAAACGGCGGCAAAAGCGGTAGAGCATAGTTTGATTTTGGAGACGGTTGCGGATATGGCGTTTCAGTCGGAGCAATTGGATCATAATTTGAGCATGATTCCGGATTATCTTTTGGACAAACATTATTATCGCAAGCATGGAGAAAATGCTTATTATGGTCAACGCTAGTGGCTGTGATATGATGGGATTAGAACGCAGAAGGTAGGCGATGAGAATGCTTCATTTAGACACGAATTACTGCTTATTCCTCCATATTCTCAGTGAAAGGCTTGAAATTTCGAGTATTACAGCGACGGCGAACGCTGCGGGTCTTTCCAGACGGATGATTTATTATTACACCGAAAAATTAGATAGCATGTTTCGGCAAGTTAATCTGCCACCTGTTGAGCGCAAAGTGGGTGGCGGACTGCTAATTAAGGCGCAACAAGCGGAACAAATAAAGGTATGGCTGGAAGGACGGGAAACACGAAAATACAGCTTGAAAACGAGCGAACGACGCCAAATTTTAGAGTTATTAATCTTACTCGAAACGAAAAAATGGTTTTTGCGTGATTTTATCGAAATTTTAGATGTATCGCGAAATACGATTGTAAAAGATATTGCTGCGCTAAAAACAATTCGGGAAATTCATTCGAATAAGGCGCGAGGCTATTTTATGGATTTAGAAGAACGAGCGCGTCGGACGCAAATTTATCAAGCGGTTCAGAAAATGGGTGACAGCGGGCAAGATCAGGCATTTCATTTTTTAGCGCAGATTGCCGATTTGAATTGTGATAAATTGGTGTTATTGGAGCGGGAATTACGCAATACGGAGCAGATTTTGAACAAGCAGATTTCCGGAAATGATGCGAAGAAATTAGCGCAAACGATGCTTTTATTTGCTAGACGGAGCGATGCGGGAAATCATCCAGAGTGGCTTTTTTCAGAACGAATAATTATTATGGAACGCTTGGAATACAAGGCGGCTGAGGCGATGTTGCAGCAGTTGCAGAGTGTGTTTAAGCAGGCGGTTCCACAAGAAGAGGCACTCTATTATGGCATGCTTCTTCTTTGCGTAGAAAAAAATGTGGACGTTCATTTCAAGAGCTCACCGTTTGAAGAACTCGTGCAATTAACGGAGACAATGGTCACGATCTTCGAGCAAATATCCGGCATTTATTTCAAACTCCGCTACCGAATCGTTGAAAATATTCAAACGCACATCAAAGTTATTTACTACCGCCATGTTTTCCAAATCAATATCCATCCGCCGGTCTTACATGAAGTTTCAAAACAGTACAAAAAAGTATTTGGCTTAACCGAAAAAATGCTTCAAATGCTATCTTCTAATTGGCTGTTCCAAAAATATTTCACCAAACGTTTAACCAGTCAAGAAATAGCGGGGATTGCGTTGTTTTTCGAAGAGGCAATCGTGAAAGAGCAACTGAAAAAAGCGCCGGATAAGTTAATTATCGTTTCGGATTATGCAGATGTGTTAAATTCACTTTTGGAGACGCAATTGAAGCAGCTTTTACCCGAAATGGTGCTAGAAGGTATTTTTACGACGGATATGGCGCCTTTTCTAACGCAGAAAATCAATTTTTGTATCACGACAGATATGCATTATATTCACATGACGGGGCAGACGATTTATGTTGGTGCGGTGCTGTCGGAAGAGGATAAGAAACGGCTTTTTAATGTGAAAAAAACGCCGGATAAAATGATGGGCAGGCGTGACAAGTTGCGCAAACTGCTTTATAATTCGAATAGTAATGGCGTCCCAGATGAGGCTCTGCTTGACCAAGTGGAATTGCTTTATTCGGACGAGGAACGCTCGGTTGTCCATTCAGAACTCGCGACATTAGCGGATTTTCGGCAGGAAGAATTGTTTTTTGAACAGCGAAAGGTTACGTCATTTTCTGAGGTGCTCACGCAAATTGCGAAACCACTGCTTGACCGGAAGTGGATTAAAACGGAGTACGTGGCGCAAATTGAACGCGATATTTGCGAGCGAAAACGGCTTTTATTCTTATTTCGCGGCGTGTTATTATTGCACACGGATTACCGGGAAGGGTCATTCCAGCCTGGTGTGAGCATGTTATACGTGAAGGAAGCGTTTTTCATCGATGGCGAGGCGGTTCATTTATTCATTTTGCTATCGACCGAAGAAAAAATGACGCATGTGCCGCTACTTTTCGAATTGGATGTGTTGCTGAATTCACCGTTTTTGATGCATTTAGAGAGCGGAGTCGGACTATTTGAGGCGTTTCAAATGAGTGTGGAAGGATGATGGATTGTGGAAACAGTTGTAACGGATATGGATGGAACGCTGCTCGCAAAAGGTGGCGCAGTGATTCAACCCTTAAATAAAGAGGTGCTACTAGATTGGCAGAAACGCGGGAAAAAATTAGTGTTGGCAACAGGTCGGCTGGATTTGGCGATTATGCCGTTTATTCACGAGTTGGGGATCACGATGCCTGTTATTTCGTGTAACGGCGCGCTAGTTCGTGACTTCCAGAAAAACGAGATCCTGATGAAAAGTGATATTTCGTATGATTTGCTGGGACAGGTTATTGAGCTGGTGCGCGGGTTTGGCGTGGATTACCATGTCTACACAACGGAGCGAATTGTTGGGCCGACGGTGACTGGAAAAATTGCTGGGTTCGTCGAGGCGAATAAGACGCTTCCGGAAAATGAGCGGGTTCCGTTGACTGTGACGGAGGATGTCGTTGGAGAAATCGTTCGTTCTGGTGAGTTTGCGCTGAAAGTTCTTGTTATTTCGGATGACGCGGATAAACGTGTGGCGGTGCGCGAAGCATTGGCCCAATTACCACTTTCCGTGATGGCTTCTGGCACGACGCTGATTGATATTATGAATGTTGGCATCGATAAAGCGCATGGCCTTGCGTATTTGGACGAAGCTGGTTGGCTTGATTTGGAAACAACAATTGCATTTGGCGACAACGAGAATGATATCGGTATGATCGAACTTGCAAAAATGGGCGTCGCGATGGAGAACAGTATTCCAGAGACGCTGGCGATTGCGGATTTTGTCGCAGGTCATCATGATACCGGCGGACTCGGTCAGTTTTTACTTGATTTTGAGAAGTAACGTGTTATGCTGAAATTGGAAGAAATTTTATCTAGGGAGCTGATTCAAAATGGAAGAGGAAGAACGCTTTGATCTAGGACACACGGTGAAGAAAATTTTTGTAATTGGTATCGCGGCGGGGCTGATTTTCATTGGCTTTATCGCATTGATGACGCTGATTGGGATTGTTATCGCGATTCCACTGCTGAAAAAAGCCTATAAGATGATGACATCAAACGGCGATGAGTCGTGCGCGCATGAGAAACACAAGATAAAATGCCCAATTTGTAAAGCAAAAGAGAAATTCTACGGCGAAAAATTAGACTAGAATAGAAAAAATGTGATCAGCAACTCGCACTAAATTTGGCGAGGACTGATCACATTTTTATATTTATTGTAGATAGGTTTTTTTGAGTGCCTTGATATCTTTATTCGTTAAGCCGAGCCCTTTTTTGAGGAATGCATCTGTGCTGCCGTATTTGGCGTTGATTTCATCGAACGCGGCGTTTAAATAGGATGGGCGGACGTCGAGCACGGCTTTCATACCTGCCAGAACTTTTGGATTATCGGTTTGTTTTGCGAGGGCGTCGAGCGTTTTTTGATTCTCTGTCTCGCGATATTTATTGGAAAGTAAATAGTCGTTCATAATCGTTTTTTGATCGACGCCAAGTGCTGCGAGAACGAGTGCTGTACCAAAACCAGTGCGATCTTTGCCGGCGGTGCAATGCCAAAGTACGGAGCCGTTTTTATTCGCCAGCAGTTCTTGGAAGAAAAGTTTATAACCGTCGATCGATTGCTGGTCGGTGACGAAACTTTTATTAGCGCTGATTAGAAATTGTTCGGGATTGTCCATTTTTGCTAGGCTGGCGATCATGTCTTGCGCGCTTGTCGATGAACCGTTGTCCTTCATAATCGAATCGTGCAGGTAATCGACGTTTTTGATGACTGGATCGGGCTTCGCTTTCACCTCGGAATCGGTACGGAAATCAATAATTTCAGCTAGACCATATGTAGAAGTCAGCTTTTTGATGTCGCTTTTGGAAAGATTGGCAAGTTCAGCGGCGCGGATCAGTTTGTGGGACTTAATCGTTTTGCCATCGGTGGTTTTATAGCCACCAAGATCGCGAATGTTCACCGCACCGTCGAGCTTAATTTGACCACCAGGCTTGACCTGCGTTTGGGTTTGTTTGGCGGCGAGTGAGTTCACATCACTAGGCCCGCAACCTGCGAGTAACAAAGAGCTTCCAACAACGACGACACCAGAAATAGTTACGAATTTATTCAAATTTTTCCCCTCCTCATACGCCTTATTATAGCGAGCGAAATGCCGATTCGTTTTGAGGTTCTGTAAAGAGGGGGTAAAGAATCGCGCGGGAAATGTAAAGTTGGAAAGGATGTTGAATTCAATAATAGTAAATACAATTCCATCATTTTTATGTTTCTGGACCAGAGATGAACATAGGTAGTAGTGGTCCTAGAAAAGGAGGAGTGTGGGTGTTTGGAGTTAATATAGAGGGATATGAAGTTTATGTTAAAATACACGACCTTCCGTCACCGAATGCTCCAAGTTTTTGTTGTATATCTTTCCATGAATCAGAACGGGGAAGAAAACTTAAGTATCCACATAAATGAGGTGTAAGAGTATGAGGAAAACATTTTGTATGAATTGTTATGAGGAAACGAAGCACGATGAGGAGTTCATAACGGAGATAGTGACAGTAAGAGATTTAGATTTAGAGGTAGAACATAGATATTTGAAATGTTCCGTTTGTGAGGGGCTAGTAGAGGATCCCGCTAATCTAGATTATAATTATATAGTAGATTTTAAAGCTTATAGAGCAGCTAAGGGATTATTGCAACCTGACGAAATCAAAATGATTAGAGACATGTATAGTATGAGTCAGAGAGAATTTGCTGATGTACTGGGGATAAGCCATGCAACACTTTGCAGATATGAAGGCGGTGCGATTCAAACAGATCATCATAATTCGACATTTGTTTTAGCAACTATACCAAAAGCGTTCCATAAACTTGTTTATAGGAAATTTCAAGCAACTGGGAATGCAAAATATGAGAAAATGCTTGAAAACATTGCGTCTATCGATGGCGAGAAAATCAGTCAGTCGGACTATAAGCCAGAAACTTTGGAGTTAGAAAAAGTGAGAGAGCAGATTTTAGGATATACTAATAAAACGCAAACTATCTCATCTTATGTAGCTAAATTGTCTAGTGGAAAGCATGTAACTATTCATGAGAAGCGTGGAAATTCAAGTGTATCAAATTTTAAGGGAGAATCTCCATGGAAAATTTAGATTTGACGATAAAGCAAATAAGGCTATCTAAAATAGAGACCAATATTTCTGTCGATAAAGGCTCACTTTCAAGGAAGAATGAGATAGAATTTAGCTTAGGTAAAAATAACGTATTATTTGTTGTTGACAAAGAAAGCATTTACGATGTTGATACAGATAATGTTTTACTTTATTTGGAGGTAGAAGCGACCTATCTAATTGAAGGCGAGCTTGCAGGTATCGAGGAATTGTCTGAGGATAGTGATGTAAGGATTCACCTCACTGAGCCAGTTCTAGAGCAGGCGAGTTTGATTGTAGGCTTTCTCACAGAAAAAATATTCTTGTCTCCGATGATAATACCACCAGTTGAAGTTAGTGTTATGGAGGCAAGGATAGGAAAACTTTTTGAAGAACAGAATAATGAAATTAATCGCGAATGAAATACCAGCTGCTTGAAGTTGGTATTTTTGATTATTATTCTGTTAGGAAAATATTTAATCTAAAAATTCGTTTAAAAGATTGGAGAGAGAAGATGAGAAGTGATATAGATTTTATTGTGGCGTGCATGCTTCGGGATGCGGCGTCGGATGAGATTCAAACGGTACAAACTGGGCATCGCATCAAGCTTGCGGAATTCTGGGGCATAAAAGAGGGCGACAAGGTGCTGGAGGTTGGTTGCGGGCAAGGCGATACGACGGCAGTATTGGCATATCATGTCGGCAAAACTGGCTCTGTGTATGCGGTGGACATTGCGTCACCAGATTACGGCGCACCATTTACGCTGGCGCAATCGACGTATCATTTATTGCAGTCTGAGCTTGGAAGCCGTATCGAATTTAAGCTGGAAACAGATATTCTGCGTGGCGATTTGGCGTTTGACGAGGGCACGTTCGATGTTGCAGTTATCTCGCATGCGTCCTGGTATTTTAGCTCCAAAACCGAACTTCTAGAAATGTTTCGTGTCCTGAAAAAGTGGGCGAAACGGATTTGTTTTGCGGAATGGAATCCACGTCTCACAGATCCGCGTCAAGAATCGCATTTGTTGGCGGTGTTGGTGCAAGCGCAATATGAGGCGTTTAAGTCTGAAACGGAATCGAATGTGCGGACGTTTATCACACCGGATGATATCGCGGAAATGGCGCAGAGTCAAGGTTGGCAGGTGACGCGTGAAGGGGATGTCTGGACGCGTGAAATGCAAGATGCAGGTTGGGAGACGTCGTTTGTCGTCAATCATATCGCGGATGAAATCGCAAAACAAGACGCGTTGCCAGCGAAGTTTAAGGAGTTGCTGTTGACACAGGCGAATCTGATTCGAGTGGATACGGTGTTGCCGATGAGCTCGTATTGTTGCGTGATAGAGGGGTGAAAACTTTATTTACCCGCGTTCCAGCATTTTTTTAAGATACACTTCTAGCAAAATATCCGCTTGAATCATCAGCCCAGAGCGTGATGTAATATCATATCCAGCATAAGAAACCGTCGGGATATCGCTGCTCAGATTCGTATCCATCAGCTGCGCCAGAGCACTATCCCCGCGGTTCGTAATAGCAAACATAAAACACCCACTGTACTCGAGCTTCTTCGCGGCCTGAACAAGCGTTTTCGTATCGCCACTCATTGAAACGAATAAAATAACATCGTTCGGCTTAATAAAGCTCGGCAAAAGGTCAATAATATGTGATTCATATGCGTACATCGTTGGTTTCTGCACCTGAATCAGCCGTTTTCCGATATATTCGCCAATCATCTTCGTCAAACCAACAGAAACCACAATCACGGTGCTCGCGTTCAGGATTTTCGTGGCGATATAATCCATCTTTGGCAGGTCAATCGCATGAATGGTCTGGGTCAGCTGGGCCAAATAATCTTCTTTGAGACTCCCGTTTTCGCGAGTCTTTTTTTGATTGCTGAAACTGGCTAAAATAAATTTGAACTCCGAAAAGCCTTGCAAACCAAGCTTATGGCACATCCGGATAATCGTGGTGTTGGACGTATTTAGTATCTCGGCAAGATTGGTTAGCGTGCTATTTTTCACCTGTTCAATATGATTATCTGCGTAATAAAAAACGTATTTCTCCGAGTCGCTCAAATTTGCAATATCCTCGACGAAACGTTCTGCTACTTTTCCCATTCAAAAAACCTCCAATCGCTTCATTTCCTACTTTATCACGATTTAAAAGAGAATCATAGTGGGCGCCGTACAATTATACGGATTCTGTATGAAAAGGCTTTCTGCTTTATGCTATGCTTCGATTATACTTTCGAAAGGTAATCTGTAAGCGAATTCATGAACTTAGAAAAGAGGATTGACAATGAATTTAAAAGAGATGACGACGCAAAATTTAGTTTTCTACGACATCGAAGCTACGTCAAAGGAAGAAGTAATCTCATTTTTAGTGGATCATTTAGACAAGGAAGGCTATATATCAGATAAAGCGGCGTTTCAAAAGGCCGTTTTGGAGCGTGAGGCGCATTCGGCAACTGGAATGGAGCGCGGTTTGGCAATTCCACATGGCAAATCGAGCGTCGTGAACAAAGCCGTTTTTACTGTGGCAAAACTGAAAACACCATTAGCGGCGAACGTTTGGGAGTCTGTTGACCCGACGAATCAAGTTTCGCTCGTATTTTTGTTAGCGATTCCAGATGAGGAAGCCGGCACGACACATTTGAAATTGTTGGCGGAACTTAGCGGGCGTTTGATGAATGCCTCCTATTTGGACGGATTGCTTGCGGCGCCTAGTAAAGAGACACTTTTTGAGGCGCTTGGTGGTGAAGCGGTGACGGAAACAGTGGCTGGCGATTCGGCATATGCTGGGAAATCGGTATTGGCGGTCACGGCTTGCGCGACAGGAATTGCTCACACTTACATGGCGGCGGAAGCGTTGGAACAGGCCGGTAAGGAGCTCGGAATCGATGTTCGTGTCGAAAAACAGGGCGCGAACGGGATGGAAGACACACACGATGCGGCGGCAATTGCTAGCGCAGACGCGATTCTGTTCGCTGTAGATACGAAAGTCAAGGAGAAGGAACGCTTTGCCGGCAAAAATTACGTCGAAGTCAAAGTCGCAGATCCATTGCGTCACGCCAAGGAAATCCTGATTCGCTCCCTATCCGATCCAGATGGCACAGTGGAGGCGAGCGCAGAATCAGAAGGCGTTGTCGCGAGCAAAAATCAGAAAACAGGCTGGAAAAAAGTCGGCGCAGATATGACGGCTGCCATCATGACTGGGATTTCGTACATGATTCCACTCATCGTTGCGGCAGGTTTGATGCTCGGTATCGCGAAGCTGACGTGGGTTTACGCGCTGGGCCTTGATATCGGCATGATTGGCGATCCGACGTACAATAGCGTTGGTGGTTTGCAGGAATTCCTACATTACCTTGACGGTTTTGGCAATATGCTCTTCAAGTTCATTTATCCGGTGTTCGGGATGTTCGTGGCGTATGCGATTGCGGACCGCGTTGGACTTATCGCAGGTTTTGCGGGCGGTTTGTTCGCAGGTGGCTTGCATTACACGTTCTGGGGCATCGAAGGCGGCATTCCGAGCGGTTTCTTAGGAGCGCTAATCCTGGGTCTAACAGCAGGTTACGTTGCAAAATTCTTGAATCAACGCGTCAAATTATCGAAAAATCTGGTGGCGATGAAGCCAATGCTAATCGTGCCGGGAATCAGTGTTTTGGTTATTTTTATTCTGAATTTATACGTTATTGATCCGGTATTCGGGCATTTGAATAAATGGATTGCGGACACGATTGCGAGTATGAGTACGTCTGGAACGCTGAGCTTATCGGCGATGATCGCGGCTGCGACAGCGTTTGACCTTGGCGGACCGGTAAATAAAGCGGCGGGCGCGATTGCGATTGGCTTGTCGGCAGATGGGATTTTCCCGTTGACACCGCGTGTGTTGGCGATCGTTATTCCACCGCTAGGTATTGGTTTGGCGACGATTATTGACCGCTTCGTCGTAGGCCGCCGCGTTTTTTCACAAGACTTACGTTTACTTGGAAACACATCATTCCTACTCGGTTTTCTAGCGATTTCAGAAGGTGCGATTCCGTTCATGCTTCGTAACCCGCTGATCACGATTCCGTTAAATCTTATTGGCGCAATCGCTGGCGCATGTACAGGTGTGGCACTCGGCGCGGTTCAATGGTTACCACTTCCAGCTATCTGGGGTTGGCCGCTTGTTGAGAATTTACCAGCTTATCTCGTCGGCATGCTAGTCGGTGTCGCGATCATCGCGTTCGGTAATATTTTCATTCGATATGCGATTATTAAACGTAAAGAACGTAATGGCGAAAAAATTGATTATTAAATAGACACGTTGGGACTCAGAAATTTGGGGTCCCAATCCGTTTTTTTATAGAGATTGTGAGGTTTTAAAAATGACAAATAGACAAAAAACAGTTCACGTCGTGCCACATGCGCATTGGGATCGTGAATGGTATTTTACAATAGAAGATTCAAACGTGATGCTGATCGAAAATTTGCGTCATTTAATCGATGTTTTGGAGCGAGATGAGGCGTATAAGTCGTTCGTATTTGATGCGCAGATGTCGGTAATCGAGGATTTTCTCGCAATTTTACCGGAGAAAAAGAAACAATTGCAGGAACTAATTAGGCAAAAACGGCTTTTTGTTGGGCCTTGGTATACGCAGACGGACACGCTACTTGTGCATAAAGAGTCGATTGTACGGAATTTACTGTACGGATCGCGTGCTGCGACTAAGATGGGCCATAGTATGAAAATCGGCTATTTACCGGATATATTTGGACAAAATGCGTATTTACCGTCGATATTTCAGTCTTTTGGGATGGAATACGCGATTTTGCAGCGTGGTCTGTACACGGAGGATGTGGCGACGGATTTGAATTTCCGCTGGGTCGCTCCGGATGGTGTGATGGTAAAAACGAATTATATGTATTTTGGCTATGGACCGGGGAAATTTTTGGCGACGGATGGGGAGTATGTGTCGGGGACGTTGACGCCGATTTTGGATACGTTGCGGGAAATGAATGCATCGACGGCGCACATGTTGCTTCCAGCGGGCGGCGATCAGGTGTTGGTGCGTGAACATTTTCCAGAGACGGTGGAGGCGTTGAATGCCGAGCAATCAGATTATCGCTTCGTGTTGTCGGATTATGAGACGTTTATGGAAGCCACGTGGGAGAACGAGGAATTCGAAACGGTGATCGAGGGGGAACTGCTGGCGTCACAGAAATCGCGGATTCACAATACGATTCGGTCGCAACGTGTGGATATTAAACTCGCGAATAGTCGAATCGAGGATAAAATATATCATCAACTGGAACCACTGGCGGTGATGGCGAATAAGTATGGCGCGCCGTACCCGAAACGCTGGCTGGATAAGGTTTTTAAACTGTTATTTGATGTACACGCGCATGATTCTATCGGCGGTTGTAATTCGGACGAGACGAACCGCGCGATTATACATCGTTTGGAGCAGGCCGAGCGTATTTGTGATAGTCTTATCAACGTTTTGAAAAAGCAAATCGCACGCGGAATTGGGACGGAATTGGAGCAGGGTGCCGTTCTTGTTTTTCATTTGCTGCCAAAAGCGATAACAAAACAAGTCGAGACGGTCCTTTTCACGAACGAAAAAGCGGTATGTTTGGCGGATATGTCAGGCGTTGTTGTCCCGCAAACGATTCTGTCTCAAGATTACATTTCTGGTGGAAAAAAAGTTGTGGTGACGGCAGGCGGGGAACGGGAAGTCGAAATTCCGGGATACTATCGCACGGTTGTAAGCGCCGAAATCGCGATGAAGCCGCTTAGCTATCAAGTTTTGCAAATTATCGAAGGCGCTGTAAATCTATTAGCGCCAACAGATGACGCCAAAATTGCGAATGAATTTTATACAATCGAGGTTGTCGCTGGGAAATTACAATTAACGACGAAGTTCGGCGCGCAACTCTCCAATTTCATGCAATTTGAAGATGTAGCAGATGACGGAGATTCCTATGATTTTTCTCCACTTGCGGGGGACATTGTGGACCTTGCAAGCGCGGCGGAATGTATCGCGGTGAAGCGATCAGATCTCGTTTCGGAAATGACGATTCGCCATACATTAACGCGCGGTGAAGGGACGGAAATCGAGACCACGTTCACACTCAAAAAGGGCGAAGATACGCTTGGCATCAAGCATCGCCTTACTAATAAAACGAAAAACCATCGCATCCGCGTCAGGTTCGAAGCGCCGAATAGCGAGGCAAGTTACGCCGATCAAGCGTTCACTGCTATCAACCGCGCTAACCTGAATCGACATTTTGCGAACTGGCGCGAAAACCGTTTTGCCGAAGCACCAGTCCCGATTTATCCGCTTGAAAATTTTGCCGTAAGTCTCAGCGATAAAGGCGCGATTGGCGTTGTGACACAAGGGTTGAAAGAATATGAAGCGACCACGGATTACCTTGCCCTCACGCTTTTCCGGAGTGTCGGGCTGCTCGGCAAAGACAATATCGCTTGGCGTCCCGGCCGCGCTTCTGGTATCAACAATAAAGTCGTTGAAACACCAGACGCACAGATGCTCGGCGACCTGGAATTCAGCTACCATTATCGCTTCACAGCAAGCTTCACGACCGCCGATTGGTTCCGCACAACCGAACGCGTCCGCACACACCAACTAAGCTACCACCTTCAAACGCTGAATAGTTTTGAAGAACGAGTGGAGCGTTTCGAATTGCCACAACCAGCCGCGATGCGCGATTTACCAACGTCCGCGAGCTTGCTCACAATCAGCGACGACGCCTTTTTCAGCACATTAAAACAAGCAGAAGACGGCGACGGCATCATATTACGCGCTTTCAACCCAACGGACAAGCCAATCAACATCGAGGCCAACCAAGCAAATATCACTGTAAATATGGCCGAATTACCAATCAATAGCCCAGCAGAGATCGCACCACAAAGCCACCTAACACTAAAAATAAAGGAGCTCTAAAACGATGAAGCGATCCGATTTAAATAAGCAACTAAACGACCACATAGCTACACTTTTCAACGAGCCAAAACGCAGTGATATCAGCAATCGTCTAGCAAAACTCATCGACGCACAAGAACAACAAACGATTCCACAAGCCGCCGCGCTCAATGAGCAAAATATCTACCTAATCACATACGGCGACAGCATCCAGTCACCTGGTCAAAAACCGCTACAAGCCTTGCGCATCATGCTTGACGAGACCGTCGCCGATATTATCTCGGACGTCCATTTACTACCAATGTTCCCCTACACATCCGACGACGGTTTTTCCGTGACCGATTATCTGCAAATCCACCCAGAACTCGGCGACTGGTCTGACATCGACGACCTCGCCGGGAATTACCGACTCATGTACGATTTCGTTGCAAACCACATGTCCGAATCAAGCGACTGGTTCCAACAATTCCTACAAGGAAAACCCGGATTTGAACATGCTTTCGTGGAAAAAGAACCCGGATTCGACGCCACAAACGTTGTCCGCCCGAGAACGAGCCCACTTTTTCACACATACGGCACCACCGAAAAACAAGTCTGGTCCACGTTCAGCAAAGACCAAGTCGACGTCAACATCCAAGACCCCGAGATGTTCATCCGCCTAACCGAAACGCTACTTGTCTACATCACGCGCGGCGCCACATCCATTCGACTAGACGCCATCGGTTTTCTCTGGAAAGAATCCGGCACGACTTGCATTCATCTGCGGCAAACCCACACCGTTATCCAAATTTGGCGTTTGCTAACAGACTATTTCGCACCGAACGCACAAATCATTACAGAAACTAACGTGCCGCACAAAGAAAATATCAGCTATTTCGGCGATGGCACCAACGAAGCCCATCAAGTCTATCAATTCCCGTTGCCACCACTCACGTTGCACGCCTTCACGACCCACGACGCGACCCACCTTACAAGTTGGGCAAAAACAATCACCCCGATGAGCAAAACGGCGACCTATTTCAACTTCCTAGCATCCCATGATGGCATCGGCATGCGCCCAACAGAAGGTATTTTAACCGACACCGACCGCGAAAAACTAGCCGAAAAAGTCATCCAAAACGGCGGTCAAATTTCCTATAAAAACAATCCAGACGGCAGCAAATCCATCTACGAATTAAACATCAATTACAGCGATGCCTTACGTAACACCGGCGAATCCGACGAACGAGCAATTCAAAAAATGCTCGCCGCCCATCACATCCTCTTCTCCGTCATGGGCGTCCCAGCCATTTACTATCATTCCCTATTCGGCTCAAGAAACGACAAAAAAGCCGCCGAAACATCCGGAATCCCAAGACGAATCAACCGCGAAAAACTAGATTTAGCGACACTACAAAGCGAACTAGAAACGAACCCGTACCGCCAAGCTATTTTTACAGGGCTCGAGAAATTGGCGAAAGTTCGACAAGCAGAAGCCGCGTTCGATCCGTATCAACCACAAGAAGTTATCCCGAGTGATAGCCGTGTTTTCGCACTGAAAAGAGGCGATGTTTATTGCTACACGAATGTGAGCGATCAGGTAGTTACGATTGAGAAGGCGGGAACGGAAAATCTTTTAACAGGTGAACAGATTCGCGATGGTAAATATGATTTGCCGCCGTATGGTTATGCTTGGATAAAATAATTAGTGATAGGTAAAAATTTTTGGTCGATGGGAGAAGCTTTTTTAGGTGATGGCTATAAGTCGTATCGAAAATGCTTATAAAAAATAGAAATAGATAACCGTGTTATAGAAGAAACCTTGCGATAAAGCAAGGTTTCTTTAGGTAGTGGGTTCTTTTTATGACATAAAAGAGAGGAAGAAATCTTGTTTTTGCTAGGAAAGAAAATAATTAGCGGATAAATGATAATCTTTCACTGGTGATTGAAGGAACACGTACATACATGCAATAAGGCAATCGTTTACAAAAAATTCGAGGTATGTTAACGTTTGGTAGTAGAGACATTACAGCTAATCCAGGAATTTTTCCGAGAGCACGCTTTTATTATGATGTAACTAGGGGATGTATGATGCGTAAAAAATATATATGGTTGATTTTGATTGTAACTGTTATCGTTATTATATTGGTAGGAGGCAAACTCTATATGAATAAGACGAACGAAGAAGCGCTGATAAGAGACAGGAAAATCGAAAATAAAATAGCAAAGGAATTTGCAAAGGGATACCTTACACCAGAAAAAAGGAAGTAAATGAGATTACTTTTTATAAAGCACCAGCAAACCAGAAGGATGCTACGGGAAATCGTAATTACTTTTTTTATTTGAATAATAATAAGGGCTGGAAGGCTGGAGCATCAGTTAAATGGAAAACAAATGAAGTTTGGGCATTTGGAAGTAATGACATAGAATTAGTCGAAAAAAATAATACAAAGGGTGTTATGAAATTAAAAATAAACCATTGGAAGTCATTCATGGAAAGTGAAGTGAATTAAAATGAAGAAGCATCGAAATTTATGGTTAACACTAGGAATTATATTTATTTTATGCATTGGAGGTTATATATTTTTCTTTGCTATTCCAAAATACACGGCCACAAATGCAGTCAACGCTTATATGCAAGAACAGGGACTATCTGATGATCATGTAAAGTCAGAGAAGATGAAAAAAGATTGGAAGGGCGGAGGATATGTTGCTACGGTAAAGTTGAAGGATGACCCAGAGATGACTTATGAATATAATTACGATAAAAAGTTTTCTTATCCACATCATATATCTCTACTGGTGTTTAAATATGGATCGGGGCAGAATGATAAAGACGTGAAATATCCACCGTTGAAGTAAGCTATTTAAAATCAAATTAAGCACAAAATAAGATGCTGCTCGCCAAGTTCTGGTGTTCGGCATCTTTCTAGTAGGGTTCCAATTGTATGCGCCAACAGAAGGCATTCTAACCGACACCGACCGCGAAAAACTAGCCGAAAAAGTCATCCAAAACGACGGTCAAATTTCCTATAAAAACAATCCAGATGGCAGCAAATCCATCTACGAACTAAACATCAATTACAGCGATGCCCTACGCAACACCGGCGAATCCGACGAACAAGCGATTCAAAAAATGCTCGCCGCCCATCACATCCTCTTCTCCGTCATGGGCGTCCCAGCCATTTACTATCATTCCCTATTCGGCTCAAGAAACGACAAAAAAGCCGCCGAAACATCCGGAATCCCAAGACGAATCAACCGTGAAAAACTAGATTTAGCGACACTACAAAGCGAACTAGAAACGAACCCCTATCGCCAAGCTATTTTTACAGGACTCGAGAAATTGGCGAAAGTCCGACAAGCAGAAGCCGCGTTCGATCCATATCAACCACAAGAAGTTATCCCGAGTGATAGCCATGTTTTCGCACTGAAAAGAGGCGATGTTTATTGCTACACAAATGTGAGCGACCAGGTAGTTACGATTGAGACAGCGGGTATGGAAAATCTGTTAACAGGTGAACAGATTCGCGATGGGAAATATGATTTGCCACCGTATGGTTATGCTTGGATAAAATAATTAGTGATTAGATACTCTGAATCCTTATCTTGATGGGATAGTATAGACGTGAAGAGGCAATAGTAAAAAGGGTCTGGGGCATAACCCGAATACAAACGCTTTCGCTCGATTTGTGTAAAGCAAAATTTTTCGCCCTACCCGAAGTAAAGGGAAGGGCGTTTTTGCTTTATCTCGCGTTTTTATACGCATGCTTGAAAGCGTAATGAATGGTACAAATGAGCATGACGGTTCAGTTTGTCCCGCGAGGTTTTGGAGAACCTCAATAAGCCATCGACCTACAACTTATTCCTCTATCTCTATTATGATAGAAAAACAGTTGTAGGTCGATAGCTTTTTTTCATTGTGATTGGTGTCAGCGTAAGCTGACATGGGAGTTTGTCCTAGACTCTTTTTTGCTCTTATTGGGAATGGAAGAATCATTGATAGGGCTTCTTAATCTACTTTAGGTAATTCTTCTATACTTGTCTTTATTCTTCCAGTAGTCTATTAACATCATTAATATAAAAGTTAACATACCTGCACCACTCACTAATAGATAATAAAAAAATTGGCTAGTAAAGCTAACGTAAGAAAATATTGCGATAAAAAAGATTAACCCCAGAATGAGGAGCCAGTTAGATTTCACAAATTGCTTAATGTTCATAAGATCACCTTCCAAGTTAAAATATTTAGAGTATTGCATTTTAATATACTATTATGTTATATTATCTATATTAACATAAAAAGGAGATGTTTGGAAATGAAAAAGAATAAAATTTTTATACCTGTCGTACTTGCTAGCACCTTGGTACTAACAACGATATTACCAACATTTGTTAATGCTAGCGAAGCGGTTGAACAGGAAGAGAACCAATTAAATGGGGAAGAAATATTCTATAGCTTAGAAAGTGAAAATAGAGCAATAGAGTACGATGTTCCAGAAGAGATTGCGGTATTACCAAGCAATCCATTATTGCGGGCAAATGTTCCTGTTGATAACAGTGGAGTCACTGCTCAAAAGCGATTTCGGGGCATTACTTGAAATCATCAAAGATCGATACTAAATCTATTAAGGTACAAAATCAAGAACAAGCTGCGAATGAACTAGCGAAATTTATTGTTGGATTGGGTGCAGGAACATTAGGTGTTGTTGGTAAAACAGTAGGAGCGGTTCTAACAATTATGGGAGGATCAGCAATTGTTAAACAACTGTTCACAGGAAAAGTAGGGGCGCAATATCCAATTAAAGTAATAACGTATGTATATTTTGCAAATAAACCTACCGGTACATATGCTGGTTATACTATAATTGTAGTTAGAAACGCTACTACCGGAAAAGTTATTCAAAGCAAGAGGAATACGATTGCGAGAACTGGGGCATAATTCTAAGTACTGCAAAAATGTACTAAAAATATGGCTATAAAAAAGACCAATGAGCTAGATATCCTTAGAGGTATCTAGTTTTTGTGTTGTAGAGACGCATTATATGGCGATTAAAATGCTTTGAATTGAAGGGTTTCCCCAGAGTAGTCATGGAACGAAAAAGCCCATAGAAAACAAAAACTCGAACTAGTAAAAATAAGATGAAGAAAAATTATCAGTCTCTTTAAGAATATATGATAGTGAAAATTATTCCATTAAAGAGATTATTACACGCACCGGCATATCCTAGGATTCTTTATATCGAGCGATTAATACACGAAAATCTGCAAAAAAACACAGACATTACCTCGAAATAAGGCACTAATATGCGTGTGCCTATGGGCATTTTCGTTCCGTTGATATTCTGTATTTATGAACCATGATAAGGAAACTACGAAGGTTTTTCATGTTTTGGGTATGGCAGAGTAACGAGCTAATTTCATAATTCAAAAGTATTGTAACCCAATATTGTTTAGGCACATTATGTAGATGATTTGTTTAGGAGATGTATAAATAGAAACGATGGCTGCTAGCGTGAATAAGCGTAGTAATCATCGTTTTTATTTGGTGACGATATAGAGATAGCAAGCTTAAATTTCCACTTCAATTTTAAACTTCTCCAGAAGCTTTGAAAAATGTGAATGTAAGCTATTAAAATCTAAATAATTGATGATGAGCATATTTTTCCTTATGGTTTCATATGCCTGTAAATCTTGTCCAATTTTGAGGCAGGCAATAGCGTGATTCATTTCTGAACAAACTTTCTCATATACAAGGGTATACTTTTTTGCTTTTTCAATTGCTGTTTCCGCAAAATTCTTAGCAGCATCAAAATCTTCATATTCCATGCAAAGTGTGGATAAATTCAAATAAATATGCTGTTCTGTGTGCTGGAATTCCATAAAATATTGAAAGTTATCTAGGCGTTTTAAGGAAGTACGAGAAAATAACAAAGCTTCCTCTACTGTTAAAGAGTAGATAATATTATTAAATAATTTTAGTTCATACAAATACCAGTTATCCATCTTGAATAAATATTCCTTGATAGGATTCACAAATTGAATCATCTCATCGTTAACTGTATGTGTCACGCTATATGAAATCAAAGCTTTACAGATTAACATATAGTGATAGTAAGTAATATCTTCAGTTTTTTCGTGCAAGTCTTTAGCTGTAACAGCCAAATTTTTAAGTTTTTCTGTGTCATTCAAGTTTGCGGCTTCACTAATCTTTGAGCGTATTTGCTGTTTAAAGTGCATCTTTTGATCATTTTGAATAAAAAGGAATTCTTCAAAAACAACATTTAATCTATCAAGAAGTAAGAAAAATTTATCATACGATGGAAAATAATTATTGGTCTCAATCTGAGAAAGGTGTGAGCGTGTAAGTATACCATCGGATAACTCTTTCTGTGTTAGATTTTTATCTTTTCTAATTTTCTTAATGGTCGCTCCAAAATTCATGATAACGCCTCCAATTTTTAATGTGAATTGATGGAAATAAGGAACAAAAACAACAATTCTATATAGAATAGCTATAATATGAACATGTAATGGTTGAACAGCAGAGGGGTGAAATACACATGATGGATCCACTAATTTGGGTAATTGATGCCTGACTAAATGGGCAACACAATTTTTCCAGATGAGAGTTTTAAGTTTCTGAAATCGTTTTCTGGTGGAATTAATTTTTGAAAAGTAAGTTAAAACTAATTAATGAGTGAAAAATAAGACTTAAATCCATTATATAACATACAACTTACTTCGGCTAGCACTTAAGTAAATAAAAATGATATATTTGGGTCTTATTTGCTAAATAAAAACAAAATCACTAATTTTTGAGATGAATGTGATAGGGTTTCGTGACAAGGATTCAGGTAGTTTTCTATGTTATGTAGTGAACTTGCTTCGAATCCTTTTGTTATAAATGATTCTAAAATCAAAAAGGGATGAAGCGTATGCGGGGAAGTTTATGGGGAGCCTTGCGGGAGTTGGTCGCAACGGCTATTGTGCTATGTCGGGAAGTTATGTCTTGGTTGGGATTATTCATTCGATACCATATGAGATGTCCGAATCATGGTAATAAATTTTACGGGAATAAAAAAGGGTAAATTATTGAAGGGGTGAAAAGCATGTCTCATTTGACGGATTTGTTTGCTGGGCCGGTGATTGCTCATGAGATAAAAATAGAAAATAAGACAAGGCATACACTTTTTGATACATATTTGGTAAGTGGGGATCAGCGTCAGCGGGGGAATGTTTTCCGAATTGGGGAGAGGCGGAGTCTGTATCTTCCTGTTTCGAATTCAACGGTGTGTGAGCTGAACTTCACGATTCGTGGGGTGGAGTATAGTTTTCCGTTGCGTGAAAAAATAAATACGCGGAATCAGGCGCCGATTGTTGTTAATATTTTGACGGACGGGACGGCTAGTCTTGATGTGGAAACGTATCGGGAGCAACAACAGGGGGCAAATGGTCAGCTGGTTTGGAAGGGCTCTAAGTTTTTTTGGAGAACAACGACGTTTCTCCTCGTTTTCTTTATTATTTGGCTGATGAATGTGCTTTAGAATGAAAAATAAGCAGGAATCTCGTATACTCCATTGTTGCAATGGCTCTATACAGGGATTCCTGCTTTTATATTTTTCAGTGATGACTTGGACTCATTTTGCTATTAATCATTCAGGTGTATCAGAAAGTGTCCAAGTAAGCGTTGTTGTATAATCTGAATCGGCATATTTCGCGCTTTTACCTGGGACTGTTAATGTTACGGCATCTACTGCGGCTGTGTTGTCTGCGCCAAATTTGTTGACCCATTGGCCCATACCTTGATCTGCTCCAGCGTTCATAACCATAGATGCGGTGCCGTTTGGATTTAATGTGATATTTTGATTGGATGTCGGAGCGGTTACGCCTGTTCCTGTTTTGGTAACGGCAGTTCCTTTTTTCAGTGCGATTTGTGCGCCTTCTAAGTTACGCGCAGAGCCATCTTTCAATTGACCGCCTTGTGAAACGGTTAGATTCCACCCAGCGTTATTACCTCTGTTATCCGCTACTTGGACGCTGTTTGGAACTTCGATGTTTTGACCGTCCACTTTGACTGTATCAAGTTTAGCATTGTACGTTTTTGTTTCCCCAGAAATTTCTTGCGTGCCAAAATCGAACGATGAAACATAAGCAATATTTAGCGGGCCTGTTGTTCCAGTTCCTTCGCCGCCGTCTGGATCGATTGTTTTATCTGGATCTAGTGGGTTGACTGGCGGTGTAACGCTACCTTCTGCTTGTTTTGTGAATTTCACTTTACCGTTTGTGGTGACAGAGCCAACTTCTGCGGCCGATGCGTGATTACCCATGCCTAAAGTTGCTGCTACTGCTGAAACTGTTACTAAACCGATTACCGCGAATTTTTTGAAAGTCATTATAAAGTTCTCCTTTAAAGTGCCAGGATTTGATGGAGCTACCCCGAGATCACTTGGTTTTGCCTTTTGTCCTATCATGTTAAGAAATATCCTGGGATTTCCTTAGCATCACATCCTTTATAATCATTTTTATTTACGGCGTGTCGTTCAATGTCCACGTAATACTTGTTGCATAATCCGTTTCTGCTTTAACGCCAGTTGTGTTGACTTTCATCCGGATGCCTTGATCTTTTGCCCAATGGACGTTAGTATCTGTTTGGGCGCCTGATTTGCCATTGTAAATTGTGAAGGCTTCGTTATCTCGAATTCTAGTTTCTGTCGTTGCTGTCGTAAAAGTAAGCGCGTCGGCTAATGTTTTGGAGCTCATATCGGCGGCTGTAAAAGGACCGTTGACCGTGGCGGTGATAGACCAATCTGTGCCATTATTTCGCGCATCCGTCACGCCAATATTCCAATCCGTATCTGCGCGGGCAATGGTTGTTTCGCTAGAATTAATCTCAGCTGTTTCAAAATTTAAATCGGCCGGTGTCGCGGTAAACTTGAAGGTTGTATTATCTGTAATCACGACGTTGGAAGTGATGCTTGCCGTACCGAGTTTGTAGGTAATCTCGAAGGAGCCAGGAGTTTGAGGTGTCGGGGAGTCGGAGGTTATTTGATTCGTGATGTCTTGCGCAGTTGCGCTATCCCAGCCTTGCACACCCGCTTTTTGACGAAGAAGTTCGGCGATTTGTGAGGGAGTCTTATTTGCTAGCTCACTTGTTTGTAGCTGGATATCGTCACTATGAATGACGTAGTTGTCCTTGATCGCTACCGTCTCATCTTGGACAATATAGTTGACATTTTTCATCGTAGTGTTTCCAGCTCTATCTTTAATGGAGATTTGCGTTGTGCGAACACCGATGCTTGCTGTCGTTGGCGGTGTGACATAACTAATCGTGATATTATTGGGTAAAATGTCATCTGCATTGTCGTGAACGTTAGTCAAAAATGTGCTAGCGTCAGGGATTACGGCGTTTTTATCAAACGTTTGCATGACCGTATCTGCGGTTGGTGCCTCTTTCTCTGTTCGCATATCGAACTGAGCTTGAGCTTTGGCGATTTCAGCATTGAGTTCTGCGTTTTTTGTTGGATCGGTAACTTTGTCCACCAAAACTTTAGCGGCGTCGATTGCTTTTTGGTCTGTTGCGGTTTTGATTTCGTTGGTGGGATTGTTATCAATGAATAAGGCGTCGGCTGCTGCTTTTGCATTATCATAGGTTCTGTCGACAGTGATGGTTTGTATGGTGTAAAACTTGTCGTTCACTTTTACTGTTGCTTTAAGAATATCGCCGTCCTTCAGATTCAAACCTTGATATATATTACGATAGTTTCCAACCACTTTTTGGCCGCCATAGTACATTGTGCCACCGTCAAAGGAGGAACAATAAGTATCATTGAGGTAGAATGTATAATAAAATCGTAATCTTTGACTCTCATCAACTAGTGCGGACCACCCAGTCGCTGTTACGATAAAATCATGGAAGGAGGCTTTTGCTGCATCTACTTCTAATAAGTCTTTTGCTCTTTGAAGTTTCTTTTGTAGCGCTGTTTTTAATGTTGCATCTGTTACCGCATTTACCTGTGCTTGCGCTGCATCAATTGCAACTTGATCGGTCGTTGGTTTGAGTTCTTTGGTGGGGTCATTATCAATAAACAAATCATTTACAGCAGTTTCAGCATCTGTGGCTGTGCTTCCTAGTAAAGTTTGATGTATTTCATTAGGTGATTCCTCGGCTGCATGAACGAAAAAACTTGTTGGCTCTATTAGCATAGAAAATATAAGAACCACTACTATTAATTTCTTTTTCATAACATCACCTTCTTTTTATTGTTTCAATCGCTATTCCTTTTCGTTGGTACATATATCAGTATATAGCTTTTTGAAATTATATTTTTTAGGTGAAAATGCATCTAGGGGAAGGATCTAGGGCGGAATGTTCACGTGAAAGAATATTTATTCAGGAAAAACGTCTTAAATCGGCGTAATACATGACTATTTGTAGATTTTGTGAATTATTGAATCATGGGGATTTGGATTAGAATATGGCTGTAGGAGAAAAAAGTAAGGAAAAGTATTTCTCTAGCAGAATAGAATAGACAAGGCTTTCTTCTTGAAAATATAAAGCGGAAACAAAATATCGACGTACAAATCGATAACTGTTTCGGCTTTTTTGTCGTTGTTTTAGTGAAATTAGTGACAATCGATAGAAAACGAAAGCAAATGAAAATAAATGATTGACAAAGTGAGGAAATAAAAATATAATGGGGAGGTAATCAAGAAAGCGCTTTACTAAAAAAGAAGGAGATGTTCTTATGTGTCAAGAGAAAACAGGTAATGTTGTGTTAGGCAAAGATATCCCTCAAAAAATGAAAGCTATTGTTGCGTATGCCCCTGGTGATTATCGTTTGGAGGAGGTCGCTGTTCCTGAGATTGGACCTCACGAAATTTTGGTGAAGGTGGAATCGTGTGGGATTTGTGCGGGGGATTTGAAGGCTTTTGACGGGGCTCCTAGTTTTTGGGGCGACGCGAAGCAACCGGCATACATAAAAGCGCCGATGATTCCGGGTCATGAGTTTATTGGGCACGTCGTTGGTTATGGGGACCAGGTGACGGAGTTTGAGCTTGGGAATCGTGTTATTTCGGAGCAGATTGTGCCGTGTTGGGATTGTCGTTTTTGTAAGCGTGGTCAGTATTGGATGTGTGAAAAACATGATTTATACGGTTTTCAGAAGAATGTAAACGGTGGCATGGCAGAATATATGAAATTTACGAAAGAAGCGATAAATTATTTGGTTCCAGACGATTTGCCGATTGAAAAAGCGATTTTGATTGAACCTTATGCGTGTTCGTTCCATGCGGTGCAGCGTGCGAATATTAAATTGGGCGATGTCGTGGTGCTGGCTGGTGCGGGAACGCTTGGGTTGGGCATGATTGGTGCGATTAAAAAGTCTGGTCCGCAGAAATTGATTGTTCTGGATCTGTTTGAGGATCGGTTGGAGCTTGCGAAGAAATTTGGCGCGGATATGGTGCTGAACCCAGCGAAGGACGATGTTATCACGATTATTAAGGATTTGACGGACGGCTATGGTTGCGACATTTATATTGAAGCAACTGGTGCGCAAAAATCGGTGGAGCAAGGGCTGACGCTGATTCGCAAACTGGGAACTTTTGTTGAATTTTCGGTGTTTAAGGAGCCGGTGACAGTGGATTGGAGCATTATTAGTGATCGGAAGGAGCTGGACGTGCTGGGCTCGCATTTGGGACCGTATTGTTATCCACTCGTGATTGAAGGCATTCAAAATGGGGATTTACCGACAGAAGGTGTCGTAACGCATACATTGCCGCTCGAGGATTTTAAGGCTGGTTTTGATTTGGTAAGAAGTGGTGCAGAGTCGCTGAAGGTCGTATTGAACCCAAACTTGTAATCGAAAGGGGAACGTGACATGAAAAGTTTAACAAACAGAATCGGTTTGCCGCCAAAATTAATGATGGGATATGCGGGACTTGTCGTCTTCATGATGGGGGAAGGTTTAGAGCAGGGCTGGTTGTCGCCGTTCTTAATCAGCGGCGGACTTTCGATTCAACAGTCGGCGTTATTGTTTAGTGTATACGGGATTGCGGCGGCGCTTGCGGCTTGGCTATCTGGTGTTTTATCGGAAATGTTTGGGGCGCAGCGAGTGATGACGGCGGGTGTGGTTATTTTTATCATCGGTTCGGTGTTCTTTATTTCTGTCGGACTACCGAGTCATAATTTATTTGTGATGATACCGACGTATGCGCTTCGTGGGTTCGGCTATCCACTTTTTGCTTATTCATTCCTTGTTTGGGTGGCGTATGAAGCGCCTACGGAAAAACTAGGTTCAGCGGTCGGAATTTTCTGGTTTTGCTATAGTGGCGGGCTGAATGTGTTGGGGGCGCTCTACTCAAGCATTGCGCTGCCTTACTTAGGTGAGATGGCAACATTGTGGAGCGCGCTAGTCTTCGTTGTTGTCGGCGCGACGATTGCGATTTTCTTAAACCGTGAAAAAGTAGCGAAAAAAGGTACTGGCGAACGGCCAACGATGGCTTATTTATTGAAGGGAATCACGATCGCTTTTGAAAAGCCGAAAATCGGGATGGGCGGTATTGTTCGGACGATTAATACATCGGCGGCGTACGGTTTCACAGTGTTTATGCCGTTGTTCTTCATGGAAATTGGCTTTACGCGTGGGGAATGGTTGCAAATCTATGCGTGCCTTTGGTCGGTGAATATTATTTTTAACTTATTGTTCGGGGTCATTAGTGATCGGCTTGGCTGGCGGAATACGGTGATGTGGTTTGGCGGAATGGGTTGCGCGACGTTTACGGTGCTGTTTTACTATGTGCCGCTATGGTCTGGCGCGAACTTCTTGCTGACGATGCTGATCGCGGGTTGCTTCGGCGCTTGTTTGGCGGCTTACGTGCCACTTTCGGCGATTATGCCAACGCTTGCTCCTGAAAATAAGGGTGCGGCGATGTCGATTTTGAATTTGGGCGCGGGGCTGAGTACGTTTTTAGGACCTGCTGTCGTGGGAATTTTTATTGGAAGTCTTGGCACGGTTGGCGTCATTTGGGTGTTCGCGGGACTTTACGTTTTTAGTGCCTTCTTGATGAAATTTGTAACCTTGCCGAAAAATCAGAATTTGGTTGTGCCGGCGAGTACGGTGGATTAATTGCATTGGAGTGTTGGAAAAATGAAAATTGGAATTGGTGCGGATCATAATGCGTTTGGAATGAAGGAGGCGTTGCGGGAGTACATCGAGGGCTCGGGAAATGAGGTCGTTGATTTCGGCTGTTACTCGGAGGACGAAGTGGATTATCCGGATATCGCGTTTCAAGTGGGGACGGCGATTCAGGGGGGCGTTGTGGAGCGCGGCATCTTGGTTTGTGGGACTGGAATCGGGATGTCGATTGCGGCGAATAAGGTGCCGGGCATTCGTTCGGCGCAGTGCCACGATGTGTATTCGGCGGAGCGCGCGCAGTTGAGCAATGACGCACAAATTATAACGCTCGGCGCGAAAGTGATTGGGCTCGAGTTGGCTAAGAAAATTGTGGACGCGTATCTGGATGTCGCGTTCGCGGGCGGCCAATCGAAACGGAAAATTGATCAAATTTCGAGTCAGGAACAGGCATATTTGAAGACGGGGAGTGTGGAAGGATGAAGAAGTTAATCAATGACGCGGATCATGTGGTGGAGGAAATGATTGATGGCTACGTGAAGGCGTTTCCGCAATATGTGAAGCAACTGGAAAATCCGCGGGCGCTGGTGCGTTCTGAGCTTGACGCGGATAAGGTCGGCGTTTTGATCGGCGGCGGTTCGGGACATGAGCCCGCTTTCATGGGTTACGTTGGTGCGGGGATGGCGGACGGTGTGGCGGTCGGGAATATTTTCGCATCGCCGCCGCCGGGTCCGATTGTTGCTGTGACGGAGGCGATTGATCAGGGCAAAGGTGTGGTGCACGTTTACGGAAACTATGCCGGGGATATTATGAACTTCGGGATGGCCGCGGAAATGGCTGATTTGGAGCATGATATTGAGGTGGCGTCTGTGGTCGTGACGGATGACGTTGCTTCGGCTCCTAAAAACGAGATGGCAAAACGACGCGGAATCGCGGGTGAATTTTTCGTGACGAAAGTGGCGAGTGTGGCGTCCGCGCTGGGCCATGATTTGGTGGGTGTGACGCGGCTTGCGAACCGTGCGAATGAGGTGACGCGGACGATGGGCGTGGGCTTGTCACCGTGTTCGTTACCGCAAACTGGGAAGCCAAGTTTTACGCTAGCGGAGGATGAAATGGAAATCGGGTTGGGGCATCACGGCGAACCTGGTATTGAAAAAGGTAAATTGGAGACGGCGGACAAAGTAGTGGATCGTCTCGTTACGGCGATTTTGGAAGATATGCCAATCGCGACGGGAGAAGAGGTTGCGGTGCTAATCAATGGATTGGGCTCGACGACGCGAATGGAACTGCTAATTATGTTCCGACGTGTGGAGCAACTTTTAAGCGAGCGTGGTATCAAGATTTACCGGTCATTTATTGGGGATTACAGTACGTCGCTTGAGATGGGTGGCAGTTCGGTGACGTTGATAAAACTAGACGCGGAGCTAAAGGAATGCATCGATTACCCGGCGGATTGCCCGATGTATGTTCAGAAATGAGGAGGCGTGACGAGTATGTACTATGCGGCGGATTTTCGCAACTTTTTAAATATCGTAACGGAAACAATGGAACGGGAAAAAGATTATTTATGCGAACTCGATCGAAAATTAGGTGACGGCGATCATGGCGTGACCATGTCGATTGGTTGGCAGGCAATCAAAAAAGAGCTGGCAAAACAGGAAGAATTAGATTGTTCAAAATTGGCGATTCTGGCGGGGAAAACCTTCCTAGAAGCTGTCGGATCGTCAGTTGGCCCACTTTACGCTACGGGGTTTTTGCGAGGCGCGAAGGTGATTAAGGGCAAAGAAGTACTTAATGATGCGGATTTGACCGCTTTTTGGCTAGCATTTATGGGCGGCGTGAAGGAACGCGGGCAGGCCGAAGTTGGCGATAAAACGATGATTGACACATTGGAACCAGCGCGAATCGCATTGGAACACGCTTTTTCCGAGTCTGGTAATTTTGAAGAAGCGTTTCGCGTAGCGGTGGTCGCGGCTGAAGCTGGCATGATTTCGACCATCGATTTGCTATCCAAACGAGGCCGATCTAGTAGACTCGGCGATCGTTCTCTTGGCAATCAAGATCCAGGTGCGACATCGGCCTATCTGATTTTGACGAATTTTCTCGTAAGTTTACCAGAAAGTGTACTAGAGTAAAAATCGAAACGAGGAGTGACAAACATGTTCGATAAAAATTTTGCATTAACAGATAAAGTGGCTGTCGTAACTGGCGGTGCAAGCGGGATTGGACGGGCAATCGTGGAACTGTTCTTCGAAAAAGGGGCGCGCGTCGTGCTCGTCGATATTAAGCCAGACGTAGCCGAAATCGCGCAACAAATCGGCGGTGCACGAGCGCTCGGCATCCAAGCGGACATTACCAAAAAAGAAATCGTAGAAGGCGTGATGGCAACGGTTGTAGAACAATTCGGTAGTATCGATATCGTCGTGAACTCAGCTGGAATTGCGCTTCTCGAAAAAGCTGCGGACCTTCCGGAATCCTACTGGGACAAGACGATGGAGCTGAATTTGAAGGCATCGTTTTTAATCGCGCAAGCAGCAGGAAATGTAATGATAAAACAAGGTCGTGGCGGGAAAATCGTCAATATGGCATCGCAAGCCTCTGTCGTAGCGCTGGATAAACACGTAGCCTATTGCGCGAGTAGGCCGCGATTGTTTCGATGACGCAAGTTTTGGCGATGGAATGGGCGCCTTATAAAATCAATGTGAACGCCATTTCGCCGACCGTTATCCTGACAGAACTCGGCAAGAAAGCATGGGCTGGAGAAGTCGGCGAAGCGATGAAAAAACAGATTCCAATCGGCCGTTTTGGCTATCCAGAAGAAGTCGCAGCCTCAGCACTATTTCTAGCAAGCGACGCCGCGAATTTAATCACCGGTGAAAATCTAGTGATCGACGGCGGTTACACCATTCAATAAAAGGAGGACGCATATGTCACTCATGGATCAACAAATGATAAAAACGTTACGCGTACTATCGATGGACATGGTCGAACAGGCGAGCTCGGGACACCCCGGCCTACCAATGGGCGCGGCACCAATGGCGTTCACCTTATGGAAAAACCATCTGAAATTTAATCCGGCGCATCCGAGCTGGTTCAACCGTGACCGCTTCATCTTGTCCGCGGGTCACGGCTCGGCGCTACTTTACAGCCTACTTCACGTTTTTGGCTACGATGTTAGTAAAGAAGACTTGCGCCATTTCCGCCAAAAAGACAGCGCCACGCCGGGTCATCCTGAATTTGGGCATACACCAGGCGTCGACGCAACAACCGGCCCACTCGGACAAGGCATCGCGATGGGCGTCGGAATGGCAATGTCAGAAGCACATTTGGCCGCGATGTTCAACAAAGAATCCCACGAAGTCATCAATCACCACACATACGTCTTGTGCGGCGACGGTTGTTTGATGGAAGGCATCTCCTATGAAGCAAGCTCACTCGCCGGCCATCTGCAACTTGGAAAACTCATCGTGCTTTACGACTCCAACGATATTTCCTTAGATGGTGAACTCTCGCAAAGTTTTTCCGAAGACATCGATTTGCGTTTTCGCTCCGCTGGCTGGCAAACATTGCGCGTCCCCGATGGAAATGACGTCGAGGCCATCAACAGCGCCATTCTCCTTGCAAAAGCCGAAACCGCGAAACCGACCTTAATCGAAATAAAAACAATAATCGGCGACGGAAGTCCAAGCAAAGCAGGAACAGCCGCAGCGCACGGAGCACCACTTGGCAAAGCTGAAATCGCCCAAATCAAGAAAAACTACGGCTGGGAATTAGAACCTTTCGAACTACCAAAAACAGTCGGCTATCAAAAAGACTACTACTTATCTAAAGGAAACCATCGCGAATCGAAGTGGCTCCAAGCGTTCAACAAATACAGAAACGACTATCCGGAAGAAGCGGAGAAGCTACAACGCCTCATTGATAATCAAGAAACCGCGAATCAGGCACTCGTTTTACCAACATACACGACCAAGGATGCTCCAATGGCAACCCGCGACGTTTCTGGTACCCTTTTAAATGAGCTGTCGTCCCAATTACCAAGCCTATTCGGCGGTTCGGCTGACTTGTCATCTTCCAACAAAACGATGCTTAAAAACAGCGATGACTTCCTCGCCAACCATTACGAAGGCAAAAATATCTGGTTTGGCGTCCGCGAATTTGCGATGGGTGGAATTTTGAATGGAATGGCTTTGCACGGCGGAATCAAGCCATATGGCGCGACATTCTTCGTATTCTCAGACTACTTAAGGAGCGCGATTCGATCGGCTGCTCTCATGAAACTTCCAGTAACATACGTGATGACGCACGATTCTATCATGGTTGGAGAAGACGGCCCAACACACGAGCCAATCGAGCACCTAGCCTCATTCCGAGCAATGCCAAACCTGGTCGTTTTAAGGCCCGCAGATGCGAACGAAACAGTGGCCAGCTATAAATACGCACTAACACAACAAGAAAACCCAGTTATGCTCGTGCTCAGCCGTCAAGCGCTGCCAATCCTACCGACGACAGACATGAAAGCCGCGACAGACGTCGAAAAAGGCGCGTACATCCTAGCTGAATCACCGACCGCAACGACAGACATGCTTCTAATCGCGACTGGCTCCGAAGTTTCGCTAGCAATGGAAGTACGCCAACGCTTAGCGACAGAAAAAATCGGCGCCCGCGTCATCAGCATGCCAAGTTGGGAACTATTTGAACGCCAATCCGCTGACTACCAAGAGGCCGTGCTTCCGAGCGAAATCACACACCGAATCGCAATCGAAATGGCTTCATCACAAGGATGGCATAAATACGTCGGTGACAAAGGTGAAATCATCGCCATCGACACATTCGGAAAATCCGGTCCAGGCACAGAACTCGCCGAAGACTTCGGTTTCTCCGCTGAAAAAATAGCAAATCAGATTTTGGCGACATTGCAAAAGGTTTGATAAAAGAGAGTCTGAGCGTGATACATACTTGCTTAGACTCTCTTTTGGTTGCCAGATACTACAATTATTGGCAGGCATGTGGTAAAATGAAAGTGTGATTTATTGAAAGTAAATAGAAGCAAACGATGAATTACACTATTATATGAAAAAGTAGGTGAAAATCCATGTTCGCAAATCAACGTCGAAGTGAGATTTTACATAGGGTTCAAGAACAAAAAACAGTGTCCGTCAACGAACTGAGTGAGCAGCTAAACGTCTCCGCAGCAACCGTTCGGGCGGATTTGAATACCATGGAACAGCAAGGTTTACTCACACGAACACACGGTGGCGCCATGATGAAAGAAAAAGACGATATCGATAAAAAATACGCCGTCCGCGAAAAGAAACACCGCTCCGAGAAACAGCGCATTGCAGCAGCGGCTTTTGAATACATCGAAGACGACCAATGCATCATTCTCGACGCCAGCACGACCTGTTTTGAACTCGCGAAATTCATTAAAGAATCCACGAAACGCCTAACGATTGTGACAAGCGGCTTAACGACAGCCACGATGCTAAAAGAGAATCCGAATTTGACGGTTATCATTATTGGCGGCATTGTTCGTAGTGGCTCCAATTCGATTGAAGGCCTGATTGGGCATGAGCTTTTGAAGAAGGTGAACGTGGACATACTATTCACATCTGCCTACGCGTTAAATGCTGCGGATGGTCTAACTGATTTCAGCCTATACGAAGTCGAACTCAAGCGCGAAATGGTAGCCACAGCTCGAAAAACAATCGCGCTGATTGATAACAGCAAGCTCGGCAAAAGCTCCATCGCGACTTTTGCGAAAATCGAAGACATCGAACAACTTGTGACAGACCAGGCGCTCTCGACAGAACTAGAGGCGCGTTTGGATGATGCGAAAGTTCTTGTAGACATCGCAAACTGACGACAATTAGAAGGATATCCGTTCATGTGATAGGGTTCACTATACCTTTATGTCAAATAAAGCGGCAATCAAATCACAAAGGTGGTTCTAAAAATGAAAACCAACCAAACTGAAATTATCGGCGACCTCTACAATTTACTGCTCAATCCAGCTACCCGAGATTGGGAACGATCTCTATTACGGGCGGCCAAACTGGGCATCGATAATGGGGCGAATTTTGACGATCAGATTGCAAAGCTTGAAGCTGAGTTTCGCCCACTAGCTCTAAGAAATAATTTAACCCCCGACGTCACGGATTTTTATTTAAAAATAACGGATGATCCAATGGCAGGCAGTTCATTCGACTTAGCGATACATTACGCGAAAGACGGGCCACATCAGGCGCGCGCGATTTTTGCTGGTGGCTGTTTTTGGTGTATGGTCGAGCCGTTTGAAACGCAACCCGGTATTATCTCGGTTATATCAGGTTACACCGGCGGGCATATGGATAATCCCACATATGAGCAGGTGCTTGGCGGTTATACTGGGCATGTGGAGGCGGTCGAGATTATTTTCGATACGCGCGTTTGGAATTATAAAAAGCTAGTCGAACTTTACTGGCAGCTGACTGACCCGACGGATGCATTTGGTCAAATGGCGGATCGTGGCAGTAGCTACAGGCCGGTTATTTTCGTGGCAAACGAGGAGCAACGCCAAATTGCCGAACAGTCAAAGCAAGATTTAGCGACATCTGGGAAGTACAAACATCCCATCGTGACCGCCATTGAACCGGCAAGCACCTTTTGGCCAGCTGAAAATTTCCATCAACAGTTTTATCAGAAAAACCCGAAAAGGTACAAGAAACTTAAGCGTTCGCGTGGACAGTTTTTGTCGTTTCAGCGGATTCAAAACAAGATTTGGCAACGCGTTGGCAGAAAAAAAGAGTGAGATTGAGATAAAAGGATCTTTAGAACGAAAAATAAAGCAGGAATCTCGTATACCCCATTTTTTATAATGGCTCTATACAGAGGTTCCTGCTTTTAGGTTTTTAGAGGTGGATTTTAGTTATGTCCCAGCCCCACTTATTCTTTGTGTCTTATTTTATCCCGGTTTGACTGGTCGTTTCGTCTCCTACAATCGTATTCTGATACATTAAATAATACGCGGCAGAGGACCAGCTAAAGTTTTTTGTACTCAGGCCATCTCCGGTAAGCGGATCGTAGTTTTCGTGAATCGGTCCGTTGCCCATTAAGCCATTCGCGTGGTTAAATAAGTTTTTCGATAGGAAGGTTGCGTCTGACTTATAGCCATAGTTTTGCAAGGCTTCGACGCCAAACAATGCTTGATCGAGCCACACCGGTCCGCGCCAGTATTCTGTTGCGCTAAATCGTGAATTGTCTTTTGATGCGGTTGGGAACGGCACATAGGTATTGAATTTATTTGGCGAAAGCATGTTTTCACGGACGCTCGCTGCCTTGTCTTCATCGGAAAGCTTCGCCCAAAGTGGAATCCAGCCTTCTGTTCCTTTGCCACGATTGACAAGCAGTTTTGTTTTGGAATCATCATCGTTTATTTGCAGGTCGTAATAGAAACCGGTGTCTTTGTCGTACATATTTTTTTCGATGTAGGTTTGTACTTTTTCTGCTTCTTTTTTGTATTTATCCGCATCGTCATCTTTGCCGAGCTCTTTTGCCATGGAAACTAGGAAGCCCTTTTCCGCGTAAAGGTAGGCATTTAAATCGACGGATTCTTGGTTGATCGAGTAACCGATGACTTTATCTGCGCTATCTTTATTTTCAAAAACGAGCACGCCGGGATCATTTTTCCCAACGCCATCTTTGTCAAAACGGACGGCATTATCCATACCACTTTCCCATGCCGCGGCTTCGATAACGGCTTCGTCATTCAGCTCGAAATTACCAGTCGCATCCTTGATATTCTTGTCGTTCGCGTCTTTTTTCCAGTTGGCGTCACTGACCATGCTTCCGTACTCCGCGATACCGTTTTTATTATGGTCGCGGTTCGTGTACCACCAATCGTGATAAGCGACGAGCTTCGGATACATTTCTTTGAGGAAAGCTTTATCCTTTGTCTCTGTATAAATATTCCAAACTGCCCAAGCAGAAAGTGGTGGCTTCGAGTTGCGCTCATTCCAGTTCCCACCGTCTCCGCCGCGTTCTGGTGTTTTATTGTAGAAAATGGCATCGATAATCGCGCCGGAATCTTGTGGCAAGTTCGGATCATCTTTTTGAATTTGGTAATCAAATAAGGCACGCACGCTATTTTTTGCCAGTTCGGGGTTGAAATTCACCGTTGCAACGGCTTCTTTCCATGAATCCCATGACCACAACCCAATAAACCATTTATAGGACATCGACGGCACAATACCATCATGTTTGATCGCGCCAGCCGGACTGCGCCAGTTCGTTGTCAGCGTTTCGATTGTTTTCACGGCAGCATTTTTATATTCCGGGTGGTTCTTGCTTTTTTTATCGGCAAAAGTCTTGTCTAAATAGCCTTGCCAGCGCTTGTTGTTATCCTGGAAAAGCTTGTCTTGATCCGCGATATAGGAATCCCAATTCGCTTTTTCATCCTGCAATTCTTGATCCGTGAACGTATAACTTTCTACGGCAAACGTCGCGAAATCCTTATTTGGCGCGATTGTGATCGGACTTTTCGCCTTAGATGTATATGTATTATTGGCAACATCATTCACGACGGGCATATCATGGTAGATAGAATACTTCGTTTGTTTCGTGGAGAAGAACGTCCAAATTTCCCTCATATCAGGAAAATTAACTTGAACTCCATTAGCGGTTGATTCGAGTGTTTGCTTCAAGTCGATCGTTTCACTGCCGTCATTCAGCTTATTAAGCAACGTTCCCTGCCAAGAAAGCGATAAATGAAGCGGTTTCTCTGTTTTGTTTGTGATATTCGTTTTAACGAGGGCCGAACGATTACTAGTAAAAATCAAGTCTAATTCTAGCGTTAAATCGTCGAGTTCGTAGGTCTGGGCTAGCTTGCCAGGATAATACGCAAAATCAGTACTGGCCTTGCTCAAATCATAAGTCGTTTTTGTATCATCGTTTGCGATTTGAATTTTGTTGAAAGTCTTCGCCAAATTCGCTGGATACTCTTCACCGATGATGACAGGGCCAGCAAAGCCGCCGAGTATTTCAGGTGAATTGCCATCCGGTAAATAATAGCCGTGCCAAGCGCCAAGATCCGAGAAGTTATTAAACCTGTTCGTATCATAATTTCCGTACATATTTTCGGTCGGATTTGCCGAGATATCAATAACATTCTTAAAATTGGATACCTCTGGTTTCGGTGCTTTTTCGATTAAATCCGATGTTTGTTCCTCTTTTTTGTCTTTATTCAGCAGATTAAAGCCCGCAACTCCGGCCACAATTAGCAGAATAATACCCAAACTGATAAATAAGTAATGCTTCTTTTTCATTTCATACCTCCTGATTATTCTAATATTTATGGTAACGCTTTCAGTTAACTATGTAAGTATAACGTATTTTGGGTGAAATTGCTAGTTGGTGTTTATTTGATTCCAATCATCATACAGGTGTATTATGTGATACGGCAGGGAAACAATAACTATAAACTTATTATACGAGGAGAGTGTGAAAATGGAATTAGATTGCAATACGAAGAATGTAGATTTAGAAAAGACAGGCTTTGGCTACACATGGTCTTTGATTTGCGGCAAGTATAAGATGCTCATTTTGTACGTGCTGTATTCCTATAAAGAGCCGATTCGATATAACGCGCTAAAAAGAGAACTCGTAAATATTTCGTTCAAAACACTGACGAATACATTGAGGGAATTGGAAGAGGACGGATTAATCATAAGAAAAGAATACAGTCAAATACCGCCTAAAGTGGAGTATAGTCTTTCCGAAGATGGGCAGTCGCTCATACCAGTATTAGATGAATTATGTGCGTGGGGCGAGGCTCGATTAGCTAGAAAATCAGATACCAAATAATTTTACTACTAAAAAGGAGCATCAAAAATGGAGGAAATAATTTTAAATAATAAAGTTGCCATGCCGCAAATTGGATTAGGATTATACCGTTTGAAAAAAGAAGAAGAGTTGGAAAATGCAGTTTTATGGGCACTCGAGGCTGGATATCGCCATTTGATACGGCAATGTTTTATAGAAACGAGCATATTCTGGGTAATGCGCTTAATAAAACGGATATAACGAGAGAAGAATTATTTATTACGACGAAGCTTTGGAATTCGGACCATGGCTATGACCAGACTAAAAAAGCATTTGAAAAATCACTAAAAAAACTACAACTAGATTACGTGGATTGCTACCTTATTCATTGGCCGTCGAAAAAATACATGGAAAGCTGGAAAGCGATGGAGGAAATCTACGCAGCAGGTAAGGCCAAATCGATTGGTGTCTCTAACTTTACGCTGGAACATTTAGAAGATATATTAGCGCATGGGAGCGTTGTACCGGCAGTAAACCAAATAGAGATACATCCATATTTCCAACAAAATGAGATGATTGACTTCCTAACAAAGCATAATATTGCGCACGAGGCATGGAGCCCTCTTGGAGCAGGGAATAAAGGACTTTTTGAAGAACCAACATTGAAGGCTCTAGCTGAAAAATATCATAAAAACATTGGGCAAATTATATTGAGGTGGCATTTGCAAAGAAATACGATAGTTATCCCGAAATCATCCAATCAAAAAAGACTTGAATCGAATATTGACCTTTGGGATTTCGCTCTCGAACAAACGGATATGGAAGCAATCGCTAAACTAGATAAGGATAAAAGAACAGGACCAAATCCACATAATAAATTCTTCTTATGGTTTACAACATTTCTGAAAGGTTAATAATAAATGAAAAGAGACGATTGTGAGGCAAATATTTGAGTTTGTATGTAGAACCGTTTTTTTAGAATTATAAATCATGTCAAATAATTCTTATTGAAATCTCCACGTCTGCCCCGTATAGTTATGGTAGACGTGGTTTTTGTTTTGCTCGCTGGGCACGCAAGTTGTGCGCCAGACGAGCTTTTTTGCGTTTTTATAGACGCGATTCTGTTAAGAGAATCACAAGTAAAGCCCCATGCTGTACAATTTCTTAACGAGATGTTGGGATGAAAGCGTGTACAATTTTGGTGGAAACCGTTCTATAATAAAAGAGAACAGGAGGGATATCATGTATTTGGATGAACGAAGCAATGTGCTGTTAAAAGAGATTTTGCGGCATCCTAATATATCGAATGCCAAGCTACAGGAGAAGTTCGGATTGACCCGCAGGCAGGTGGATTATAGTTTTCAGAAGGTGAATCAGTGGTTGGAAGAGCAGGCATATCCGAAAATTCATCGGTCGGCGAATGGGCGTTTTGTTGTGGAACCTGACCTGTTTCAGTTAGTGGAAGGCACGGCAAATGGGGAGGAGGAAGATCGGTATATTTTGTCCGAAAAGGAACGGGCGAGCTTGATTATTTTGATGCTTTCAACGAGTCAAGAGGAGCTGTCGCTTAATCATTTTATTAGTGAACTCGAAGTAAGTAAAAATACAGTTTTGCGAGATTTGAAGGGTGTGCAGGCGATTTTCGATACGTTTGGGCTTGAGGTGCATTATTCGAGGATGAACGGTTATCAGGTCTGCGGTGACGAGTGGAATCAGCGTTCGGCCTTGATTTACGCGGCGGGACATATTATTTCGAGCTATAATGGTGAGCAGTTATTGCGTCATTTTATGCAGATTGAAACGGCGCGCGTGGAGCAGATTCGGGATCATTTAGTGGCGGTGGAAGTGCAGTTGAATTTGACGTTTATCGATAACAAAATGCAGATTTTACCGTATATTCTGGAAAGTATTTTCAGGCGAATCCGGAAAGGGCAGCGTATTACGACGGAATTTTTAATTGATTTTAACGAGCTGTCGGATACGCAGGAATATGGTGCGGCCAAGCTTTTGATCGAGGATGAACCGTATATTTCGGAGACGGAGCGGCTATACATTTCGCTGCAACTGCTAACTTCGAACGTGTTACCGAAAAATGACTTAACGAATGAAACATCGCCGCGCTTGAAAATGGCTGTGGCTCAGGTTTTGAGTGAGTTTGAGAAGAAGGCGTGCATTCAATTTGTGGATAAGGATTCGCTACTTGAAAAGTTATTTGCGCACATCAAACCGGCGTATTATCGGATAAAATACCATTTAACGACGGATTATAGTCTTTTGGACAAGATTGATCAGGAATTTGAAGCGGTACATTATATTGTGAAGCAGTCCCTCAAACCGCTAGAAAAATTTATTGGAACGCGTATTCCTGAAAATGAGAGTATTTTTATCACGTTGTTTATTGGTGGTCATTTGATTGATACGACGGAGCGATTGCAGACGAGACTGAAAGCCGTCGTTGTTTGCCCGAACGGATTGTCAATTTCGCGCCTGATGGAAAAGACGTTGCGCAGTTTATTTCCAGAAATCTTTTTTTATCAAGCCATGTCGATTCGTGAGTTTGAACGGACAAACGTGCGATATGATTTAATTTTTTCGGCAGTGCCACTTCAATCGGACAAGAAAATTTTCTTAATAAATCAATTGATGGATGAGCAGGAACGATTGGAGCTTAGACGTCGAGTGATGCGAACGGTTTATATGGTTGGCGAAAGCGGTGTGAGCGTGGAACAGTTGATGCGGGCAGTCGAAAAATACGCAGATGTTCAGGATAAGGAGCGGCTGGCTCGGGCGCTTGCGGAATGCTTAACGCAGCCAATGAATATGACTGAAAATTTGATAGACGAAAAAAAACAGTTAATTGATTTATTGCAACCAGAGATGATTCAACGAACGAAAAGAGTGAAAGATTGGCAAACAGCGATTCAGATGGCGTCCGAACCGTTACTTGAAAAAGGAGCGATCACAGAAGCATATGTTGACGAGATGATGCGGCAACATGTCACGCCAGCAGCGCATATTGTGTTACGGCAGACCATTGCTATTCCTCATGCAGAAACTGAAAAAGGCGTGAAAGAACTCGGAATGAGCATGCTTTATATCGAAGAAGGCCTCGCGCTTGAATCTGGTGGCACATTGCATTTTGTCGTAGTGATTGCGGCTATTGATAAAAACGCTCATTTTCAAGCTTTACTGCAATTGATGGAACTTGCTGGACATAAAAAAACATTGAAAAAAATCGCGCAACTAGAGGAACCGCAAATCATCCATCAGACAATTCAAAAATTCATCGTAGAACTCGAGGGAAAAGCGAAATAAGGAGGAATGGGAATGGATTTAGTACAGTTTATAAAGAAAGATTTGATCTGGGTGCAGACGCCTTGCCAGGATCAAACCGAGCTTTTTGCAGAAGTATCGACGCGTGCAGCTTCTAAAGACATGATTACAGATCAGTTTTTAGAGAAGCTCACGGAACGGGAAGCAATTTTTCCAACAGGTTTGCAGTTAGAGAATTTCGGGGTGGCTTTACCGCACACGGACCCAGAATGTGTGACCGAACAATTTATCGCGGTGTTAACAAGCGAGGTGGGAATTCCGTTCAAGCAGATGGCGGACGCAAATCAAGAAACGACGGCGAATTTAATTTTTGTGTTGGGGCTAAATGAGCCACACAGCCAACTTGCCGTTTTGCAACAATTAATGGGCGCAATCCAAAATGAAGAACACGTAAAAGCACTGCTCGCGGCAAAATCGGCGGATGATATCATCGAAACGTTGTCGCAAGTCGTATTACATTTGAAGGGTGAGGAAAAATTATGAGTAAAAAAGTATTGGTAGCATGTGGAGCAGGAATCGCAACATCGACAGTCGTTATGAATCGTGTGGAGAATTTGTTGAAGGATAACGGAATTGATGCCAACGTAGAACAAATTAAGATTGCGGAAGCAGCATCGAAACAAGCGGGAGCAGATTTAATCGTATCGACAACTATTTTACCAACAACGTATAGCATCCCAGCGATTATTGCGACGGCTTATATTTCAGGAATTGGTATGGAAGAATTGGATGAAGAAATCCTAGCAAATTTGAAGTAAATAGAGAATGGGTACAGGGAGCTTGACGTCAATCGAATATAGCTCCCATTTAAAAAGGAGGAAAAGGGTATGGATAAGCTTTTAGATGGAGTACAATATGTCTTAAATCTTGGTCCGACGGTTATTTTGCCGATTGCAATTCTGATTATCGGTATGATTTTTGGGACTGGCTTTAAAAAGGCATTTCGCTCAGGTATTACGATAGGTATTGGTTTTGTAGGGATTAACCTCGTTATTAATTTACTCGTGACTAATCTTGGCCCCGCGGCGCAACAAATGGTGGAGCGTTTCGGACTTAACTTAACAATTATTGATGCGGGTTGGCCATCAGCGGCTGCAGCATCGTGGGCATCACCGGTAGCAGCCATTTTAATTCCGGTTTGTCTTATCGTGAATTTATTACTTATTTTCTTCAGAATCACAAAAACGTTAGATATTGATATTTGGAACTATTGGCATTTTATCGCGGCTGGTGCCACAGGTTATGTTGTCACTGGTGGAAACTGGTGGTTCGCTATTCTTTGCGCGATTTTATACGAAATTGCGGTTCTGATTATTGCAGATAAAACAGCGCCTATGGTAGCAAGTTTTTATGGCCTAAAAGGTATTTCGATGCCAACTGGTTCTACGGCAGCTTTTGGACTGGTCGGAATTCCGATTGGTTGGGTTGTTGGAAAAATACCAGGATTGCGTAAGCTTCATGCTGATCCAGAGTCGATTCAAAAACGTTTTGGTATTTTCGGTGAGCCGATGATGATGGGCTTAATCCTAGGTATTGGCATCGGTTTACTTGCTGGCTACGATGTCGGGGAAGTATTCCAAGTTGGTATTTCGATGGCAGCGGTTATGCTTCTAATGCCTCGTATGGTTAAAATTTTGATGGAAGGCTTAATTCCAATTTCAGAGGCGGCACGTGAGTTTATGAAATCGAAATTTAAAGGTCGTGAGCTCTATATTGGGCTTGATGCGGCGCTTTCTGTTGGTCATCCAGCGGTTATGTCGACGGCGTTAATGCTCGTACCAATCACACTTTTCTTAGCGGTTATTTTGCCAGGAAACCGGGTTTTACCGTTTGGGGATTTGGCGACAATTCCATTTTACATCGCATTTATTGTAGCATCTCGAAAAGGGAATATTGTGCAATCACTCATCACGGGGACGATCGTTATCGCATTCTCTCTACTGATGGCAACGAATTTCGCGGATACACACACGGCGATGATGAACGGCGCCGATTTTAAAATGCCAGACGGAGCAACAAAAGTATCGAGTCTTGATCTAGGTGGAAACTTCTTAAACTGGTTAATTTTGAAATTCTCAGAAGGCTATCAAGCTCTTTTCGGGAAATAAAAGCTTTTTTTGAAAGGAAGTTAGCAAATGCGAGCAGCGGTTTTATATGAAAATAATGAAATCAAGGCAGAGCAGGTGGAAGAAGCGATTTGTGGCAAGGATGAAGTGCGCGTGAAAGTCATGGCAGCTGGGATTTGTGGTTCGGATATTCATAAAATGCAGACGCGGTGGAAATATCCACTTCCAGCAGTTATGGGACACGAATTTGCAGGTGTTGTTGTGGAAAAAGGCGTGGATGTAACGAGTGTTGCTATCGGTGAACGTGTGGCAGGAATCCCGCTCGTTCCTTGTGGGACATGTGAGTACTGCCAACAAGGCGAGTTCTCCTTATGCGAAAATTATCGAATGGTAGGATCACATTTTCACGGCGCTTTTGCGGAGAATGTGGTGCTTAAGGCGACCAATGTGATCGGAATCGGTGATATGGATTTTGAAGAGGCGGCGATGTTGGAACCACTTGCTGTGGCGATGCATGGCGTGTTAGGAATTAAGCCAGAGCTCGGCGATACGGTTGTTGTTTTTGGAATTGGGACAATCGGAATTCTTGTCGTGCAGTGTCTGCAATTGGCGGGCGTGAAGGATATTATCGCGGTGGATATTAGCGACGGAAAGTTGGCCGAGGCGAGCAAATTTGGCTGTAGTTACACGATTAATCCGCTTCAGGAAGATTTGGCTGAAAAAGTGCGTGAATATACTGGCGGAAGTGGCGCGGATATTGCGCTTGAGTGTGCTGGTTCTAAGATCACACAGGAACAATGTTTACGTGTAACGAAGAAAAAGGGCAAGATTGGATATTTAGGCATTGCGTATGCTGACGTCTTGCTACCAGAAGAAGCTTTTGAAAATATTTTCCGCCGCGAATTAACGTTGAAAGGTTTTTGGAATTCTTATTCAGCGCCATTTCCAGGGGAAGAGTGGACGACATCTATTGCTTTCGTGAATCAAGGGCGAATCAAGTTGAAACCGCTTATTTCTCATCGGTATAAAGTGGATCAGACGGCAGACGCTTTTGCGATGATTTTAGGGCGAAAAGAGGACTATAACAAAGTGATGATTTTACCACAGGAGGAGTGAGGAAAAAAGTGAAAGCAGTTGTTAAAACAGAATCAGGATTTGACAAAATGGTATTGGAGAACGTTGCTGAGCCTGAGGTTTACGGCGATCGTGTGAAAATTAAAGTCGCCTATACAGGGATTTGCGGTTCCGATATTCATACGTTTAAAGGCGAATACGGAAATCCAACAACACCGGTGACGCTGGGGCATGAATTTTCTGGCGAGGTGGTTGCGATTGGGCCAAATGTGACGGAGCTTAAAATTGGCGACCGCGTAACAAGTGAGACGACTTTTGAAACGTGTGGGAAGTGTAAATTTTGCTTGGAAAAAGAGTATAATTTATGCGCGCACAGGCGTGGAATTGGAACGCAAGCGGACGGAAGTTTTGCGGAATATGTCTTGTCACGAGAGGAAAGCTGCCATAAGTTAGTGGATTCGATTTCGTATCAAGCCGCGGCGCTTACAGAACCACTTGCTTGTTGTGTCCATGCAGCGCTTGAAAAAACGACGATTGAGCCGACCGATGTCGTATTGATTTTCGGACCTGGACCGATCGGACTTTTATTGGCACAAGTCGTGAAAGCGCAAGGTGCCAAGGTGATTATGGCGGGGATTACGAAGGACAGCGATCGCTTGGAGTTGGCGGCTGAACTAGGAATGGACCGAATTGTGGATACGATGCAGGAAGATTTGAGGGAAATAGTCTTTGCGATGACGGATGGCTACGGCGCAGATAAAGTATTTGATTGCTCAGGCGCTGTTCCCGCAGTGAATCAAGGACTTCCATTAACCGCGAAAAAAGGAACATTCGGCCAAGTTGGGCTTTTTGCTGAAAAATGTAATCCAATTGATGAAGAATCGATTATTCAACGCGAAATCACATATATCGGCAGTCGTTCGCAGAAACCAAGTTCGTGGCATATTGCGCTTGATCTACTAGCGAATGGAAAAATTGATACGGAACGCATGATTACAAAAGTCTATGATCTAGAAGAATGGCGTGACGGTTTTGAGGCCGTGATGGCGGGAAATGAGATTAAAGTTTTAGTGAAATCTTAAGAATAGGAGGATGGCAAAAATGCTGAACCAATTAAAAAAAGGACAACGAATACACAAGACCAAGCTGGCGAGCCCGTTCAAGCATATTGCTATCCTTTAAAAAGCAACAGATCTGATGTCATATTGGCGTATCACATGAGATCTGTTGCCATTCATTATACGCGAATCAGGGGTTAAAAATCTAGGATGAGGGTGAATAAAATGAAATTAACTATTGGATGTGATCACGGAGGTAGACGATTAAAGGATGCCATTGTGACTCATTTGGAGGCGCGAGCCATTGATGTATCAGACATTGGAACGTATAGCGATGATAGTGTAGACTTTCCCTCTTATGCAGAGGAAGTGGCGCATCAAGTTGTTAGTGGTGAGGTCGATCTTGGCATTTTATGTTGTGGTACTGGAATCGGGATGTCAATTGCGGCCAATAAAGTTGCAGGAATTCGCGCAGCTGTAGTCTCTGATTGCTTTAGCGCACAGGCGACACGGGAACATAACAATAGCAATATCCTATGTCTCGGAGAACGTGTAGTTGGCGAAGGGTTGGCGCTCCTCATTGTAGATACCTGGCTAGATGCGACATTTGGAGGCGAACGTCATGAACGCCGATTGCAAATGATCACAGATATCGAACTAAAAAACGAATCGTGAGGTGAAGGTAATGTTTTTAGATACAGCGAATATAACGGAGATCGAAGCGATGCTGGCATTTGGCTGGATAACGGGTGTTACGACAAACCCAACCTTACTTGCCAAAGAAAAAGGACGATCGCGTGCGGATATTTCCCGGGAAATATTATCGATTTTGAGTGAAGAACAGCGTCTTTTTATTCAAGCGACAGGCGAGACGCAAACGGAGCTATACGAAGATGCCCAAATAATTCTTTCAAAGGATGCCCGAATTGCGATTAAAATTCCAGCAAATGAGATAGGATTCCGCGTGATGACGCAATTAAAACAAGAACGCCCAGATGTCGAAATTTTAGCGACAGCGATTTTTTCAGTAGAACAGAGTTATCTTGCGGCTCTTGCCGGATGCGATTGGGTAGCGCCTTACGTGAATCGAATGGCGAATCAAGGACTTCAACCAGCGCATGTGATAGCAGATACTGCCCAACTTTTTAAACAGCTTGGCGTACCGACGAAAATACTAGGAGCTAGTTTCAAAAATACAGCACAGATTACAGAAACACTTTTAGCGGGGGCGACGGATGTCACTATTCCAACAGATTTAGTGACAGTGATGATGCAAAATAAGTTAGCAGCAGATAGCATCCACGCCTTCAATCTCGATGCAAAAGGAGGTCGTCGTTAAATGGCAACACGTATTGCAGCGTCTATCATGTGCGCGGATCAGCTACATATTGCAGACGAATTAGCAAGACTAGATGCAGCAGGAATCGATCTCCTACATTGCGATGTCATGGATGGCGTTTATGTCAACAACCTAGCGCTAGGCCCAGAATGGCTGGCCTCAGTGAAAAACGCGACCAATATCCCACTTGATATTCATTTGGCAACGATAGAGCCACTTAAATATATAGAATTGTTCGCCAAGATAAAACCAGAGTACATCTCTTTTCACGTAGAAGTTTGCGAAGATGTCTCGGCTGTTATTCAAAAAATCCGTGCTCACCATATCAAACCAGCCATCGCACTTAATCCAGAAACACCTCTTGAAGCTATTTTGCCGTACTTAAATGAGGTTGAGATGGTCTTGATGATGACGGTGAATCCCGGTTTTGCGGGTCAGAGTTTTCAAGTTGATGTGTTAGAAAAATTGCGTGCGTTAAAAGGGCTACTCGCAGACAACGCGTATGCACCTTTAATCGAAGTGGATGGCAATATCAATGCAACGACGATCGGCAAAATGAGCGACTGTATTCCAGATGTGTTCGTACTCGGAACGTCTGCTCTTTTTCACAAAAATGACAATAAAACCTATTCCGAACGCTGCGTTCAAATCTGGTCGCAAGTAGAAAGATAAATATTTATGTGCGAAAAATCACAATTAGGAGTGAATGCATTGAAAAAAACATTAGACCAACAAACGGTAGATACAATCCGAACTTTATCGATCGATATGATAGAAAAAGCAAACTCAGGACATCCAGGAATGCCGATGGGAGCAGCGCCAATGGCTTACATGCTTTGGGCCAAAAACCTCAAATTCAATCCGACGAACCCAAATTGGTTCAACCGCGATCGCTTTGTTTTAGCCGCAGGTCATGGATCAGCTTTATTATATAGCCTCACGCACTTATTTGGCTATGACTTGGAAATAAGCGACTTAAAGCAGTTCCGTCAGTATGAGAGTAGGACTCCAGGGCATCCAGAACATGGCTTTACAGCAGGTGTGGACGCAACAAGTGGCCCGCTTGGACAAGGAATTGCGATGGCTGCTGGAATGGCATTGGCCGAATCTCACCTTGCCGCGCAGTATAATAAGTCTGATTATCCGATAGTTGACCATTTTACCTACGCGATTTGTGGTGATGGCGATCTGATGGAAGGCGTGGCCGCAGAAACTGCCTCACTCGCTGGACATCTTCAGTTAGAAAAGCTGATTGTGCTTTACGATTCCAATGATATCTCACTTGACGGCGATCTAAGCGCCTCGTTTAGCGAGAGCGTACAACAGCGTTTCGAAGCTTACGGATGGGAAGTTTTACGCGTAGAAGATGGGAACGATTTAACGGAAATTCAAGCGCAGATTACCCAAGCAAAAAGGAGCGCAAAACCAACCTTAATAGAAGTGAAAACGGTCATCGGTTACGGAGCGCCAACAAAATCAGGCAGTTCTGCGAGTCACGGCGCACCACTTGGCGCAGAAGAAGCTGCCGCAGCAAAACAAGCCTACAACTGGAATCACGAACCTTTTACAGTACCTAAAGAAGTACAAGAATATCTCAAAAACTATCCAAAAATAGGTGCCGACAAAGAAGCGCAGTGGAATAATCTGATTGCGAATTATACAAAAGCCTATCCAGATCTTGCCGCTGAATTTCAACGTGTTGTGAAAGGTGAATTATCAACAAAATGGCAATCCGAATTCCCGACTTTTGATGGCGCTGACAATAAAAAAATAGCAACCCGAACTGCATCTGGAAAAATGATTAATGCATTGGCAACCAAGCTTCCCGAATTATTCGGAGGTTCCGCAGATCTAGGCTGCTCCAATAAAACATTTATCGACGACAGTCCAGCTTACACAGCAAAAAAACCATCAGGACGCAACATCTGGTTCGGCGTCCGCGAATTTGCGATGGGCGCAATGTTGAATGGAATGGCGTTGCACGGCGGACTTAACGTTTTTGGCTCCACATTTTTCGTCTTTTCCGATTATATGCGTCCAGCAATCCGAATGGCGGCACTTATGAAACTGCCTGTGACCTACGTTTTCACACACGATAGCATCGCAGTCGGCGAAGATGGCCCAACACATGAGCCAATCGAACATTTGGCGTCACTAAGAGCAATGCCTGGTCTCTCGATTATCCGTCCAGCCGATGCCAAAGAAACTCGCACAGCATGGTCGCTTGCAGCAGAAAATAAAGAAGGTCCCATCGCGCTCGTCCTATCTCGCCAAGACTTGCCGGTGCTTTCAAATCCACAAGAAAACATCGATAAAGGCGTCAAAAATGGCGGGTACACAGTCTCACCATCGCGCCAAGCCATCCCAGAAGCCGTCCTGATTGCGACAGGTTCCGAAGTCGCGCTTGCCTTAGAAACCCAACAAGTTTTGCATGATCAATACAACATTGATGCTTCCGTCGTGAGCTTACCAAGTTGGGACCGCTTTGCTAAGACTGCCGAGACCTATCAAGAAAGCGTGTTGCCAAGCGCGGTGAAAGCACGAATCTCCATCGAAGCCGGCGCCACATTTGGATGGAAAGCATTCACAGGAACATCTGGACTCAACATTGGCATCGATCACTTCGGCGACTCAGCCCCAGCGGATAAACTTTTTGAAGCGTATGGTCTTAGCGCGCCGATCATCGCGGAAAAAACAGCTAACCTGCTCGCAAAAGAGGGTGTACAATCATGACACTTATTGCCCCGTCCCTTCTCGCGGCAGACTATCTAAAACTAGGCGAGGAAATCAAAAGAATGGAATCGGCGGGTGTCGATTATTTGCATATCGATGTGATGGATGGACATTTTGTACCCAACCTCACATTCGGTATCGACATGGTTGCTCAGATTGCAAAAAGCACCACCGTCCCGCTCGATGTCCATCTCATGCTCGCCGAACCAGAACGCTATATCGAGGCATTCGCTAACGCAGGAGCGGCGATCATTTCCGTGCATATTGAGGCTTGCCCACACATCCATGCGACCCTAAAAGCAATCAAGAAAACAGGCGCTAAAGCAGGTGTTGTCTTAAATCCGGGCACACCAGCCGAAGCCTTGAACGCCGTCTTATCAGAAGCCGACCTAATCCTTCAAATGACAGTAAATCCAGGCTTCGGCGGTCAGAGCTTCATCCCAGAAACGCTCGAAAACATTGAAAAACTAGCTACTTGGCGCACAGAGAATAATTATAACTACCTGATCGAAGTGGACGGAGGAATCAATCAAGAAACCGCCGAGCTGGCAAAAAAAGCGGGTACGGATGTCCTAGTTGCAGGCTCTTACCTGTTTCATTCACCAAATTTAGAAATAGCATTGTTAAATTTAATATGAGAATAATTAAAAAAGGGATCTAGTATAGAGCTCTTTTTTAATTGTATAAATTTGTATAAAATGATAAGATGGAGGTTAGTGAATATACACACATGTATTGCTAAATCATTAGATGCAAAAAAGGGAGGAAATTATGAAAAAAATTAGAAATGCTTGCAAAGCTGCCATTAAAAATATACAAAAGGAAGGTACAACAGATGTAGAATTATTTAATAGACCATTTGAATTAAATTTATTAGAAAAAGAAGAAATAGAAAAAGAAATAATTGATTTTACAACAGATGCTTTATCAACTGGAAGTTTTGACAAAATGGCGTTTAATAAAATTGGACACATATTGGTTCCAAAGAAGAGTATTTCTGATTTTAGGAAATGTGCATTCATTGATATCGTTGATGAAGTAAAGTATCTTACGATGGTACTACTATTAGCCAAGGATATTGAACAGATGCGCGTTAATAAATCAGATAAAAAAGTTTTTTCTTACAGATTATTACCCAAAAACGGCTTGCTTTTTGATACGAAATATCACTTTACTTCATTTAAAAAGTACATTTCAGATAGAAGTAAAATACGAACAGTCAAAGTACTTATTGAGTGTGATATCGCAAATTTTTATGATCGTTTAAACTTACATAGATTAGAATCAATTTTATTATCAAATAATAGGATTGAAGCATCTACAGTAAAGTTATTAAATGAATTATTAATTTTTTGGGCAAATAGAGATTCTTATGGACTACCAATTGGTTCTAATGCTTCTCGGATTCTGGCGGAAGCAGCACTTATTGAAGTTGATAATTATCTTATATCTCAGAATGTTGATTTTTGTAGATTTGTTGATGACTATAGAATCTTTGCTAAAGATTCTGCAACCGCTTACCATCACCTGTCTTTGCTAACAGATGCTCTTAATCGTGAAGGCCTTTTTTTGAATTCGCACAAAACTAAAGTTAAGGATATTAGCCAACTGAAATTGAATAATATTGAGATAACTGATAATGAAGTAGAATCAGGGGATTCTGAGGAAGTAAAAGAAACATTAGAGTCTTCGAAAATAATAAGAGGATACTCAGGTCTTATACCAACTAAATTTAGAGCACTAACTCAAAGAGAAGTATTGTTACTAAGTGAGGAAGATGAAACTGAACATTTGGAAAAATTGAAAAAAATGATTATTATTCAGCCAGAAGAACTAACTAGGTTTATCAAAATAATTGTAGCAAAGAAGAGGTATGATTTGTTTGCTGATATTACCCAAATGCTTGATAAGCTTCCGCAGTTTATACCATATTTTACAGATGTACTCATAAAGTATGAAAATGAATTAAATGATACGGAGGTACTGGGTGAGATAAAGAGGGGATTTGCTTTATGGTTTGAGAAAGAGAACGTGCCAGAATATATTTTAGTATACTTAGTCAGAGTTTTTAGCAGTGGTAATTTAGCAGATAAGGACATTTTATTAACTTATTTTCGGAAATTAAGAAGGAACTCAGGTGATTACATTGGCAGAGCTTTACTGGAGTCATTTGATGATTTACTAACTCGAGGAGAGGTAATAGAAATACGTCAATATTACAAAAGAGCAGATCAATGGGAAAAGAGACAAATTTTGAAACTTATCCAAATTAAACTGTCAAAAGGAGAGAAGAATCCATTTTTTAAGGATATTGGTATACATAATAATGATATTTTAGCTAAGTATACTATGTCGAGGAAAGAAGATATCCACAGGCTTATTAAAAAATAAAATTCCCCAATCCACGCATTATTTCCAATGAGACGGGGAATAATAAAGAAGCGAGGTGTTGTAAATATGAAAGCAGTAGGATTGTACAAATATCTACCAATCGAAGCCGAAGAAAGTTTTCTTGATCTCACACTTGATAAACCAAAAGCAAGCGGACACGATCTACTAGTCAAAATCCAAGCCATTTCGGTCAATCCAGTAGACACAAAACTGCGTGCACCGAAAGATACAGTGGAAGAAACACCGCGAATTCTCGGTTGGGACGCTGTCGGGATTGTCACAGAAATCGGTGACGCTGTTGAATTATTCCAAGTTGGTGACGCCGTATATTACGCTGGGGATGTGACGCGACAAGGAAGCTACGCCGAATTCCAGCTTATCGATGAACATTTAGTTGGCCCAAAACCAGCAAACTTATCTATCGAAGAAGCCGCTGCGATGCCACTCACGCTCATAACGGCATGGGAAGCGCTATTTGATCGCATCAGAATCATTCCTGACGCGGACGCGGGAAAGTCGCTCCTAATTATCAATGGTTCCGGCGGTGTTGGCTCCATCGCAACGCAAATCGCCGCATGGGCCGGTCTTGAAGTCATCGCGACGGCTTCTCGAGATGAGACGGTAGCTTGGTCAAAACAGCAGGGCGCGACGCATGTTATCAATCATCGGGAAGCCCTTTTGCCACAATTAAAAGCACTCGGTTTTGACGGTGTAGACTATATTTTATGTCTACATAACACGGATGCTTATTGGGATGCGATGCAAGAAATTATTTTACCGCAAGGTCATATTTGTTCGATCGTAGAACTTCAAAAACCAGTATCCATGAGCCTCATCAAAGACAAAAGCGTGACAGTGAGCTACGAATTCATGTTCACCCGTTCCAAATACAATACGCCTGATAAAGTACGCCAGCACGATATTTTAACAAAAGCCGCAGAGTTATTTGAAGCAGGATTTTTAAAATCAACATTGAACCAGGCCTTAACGCCAATAAACGCCACAACGATAAAAGAAGCCCACCGAATTTTAGAATCAGGGAAGTCGATCGGAAAACTAGTAGTGAAGGGGTTTGATGAGGATGTCAAAAAAGAAAATTGAGTTATTCATTGCGATGAGTTTAGACGGATATATAGCGGACACACAAGGAAGCGTCGGCTGGTTGGAAGAGATTGAAGGCACTGGTGACAACGGTTATACGACTTTTTTGAATGAAATTGATACCGTCGTAATGGGCCACACAACCTACAAGCAATTATTCACGCTCACCGATACATTTCCATATAGCAAGAAGCATGTTTATGTTTTTTCCAATGAAAAAGCGGGTACAAAAGATGAAAACGCAGCATTTGTAAATGGCTCCGTCGAAAATTGGCTTGAGACAACAGAAGGCAAGAGTATTTGGCTTGTCGGTGGTGCGCAACTTGTGAAGAAATTTTTGGAAGAAAAACAGATTGATCGCTTTATCATCACCGTTGCACCAATCATACTTGGAGACGGTATCCCACTTTTTGAAAAAGGCGCACGGGAACAACTATTATTAGAAGAAGTCGTTCAATATGGCCAATTCACGCAGATGACATATCGCAAAAAGGAGTAATCAATCATGAAAATAGCAACATTTGATGTCGACGTACAAAAAGGTTTCACACCACTTTGCCCAGATGAACTTCCAATTCCAGAAGGAGATCGCATCGTTCCAGAGCTAGAGTTTATGGCAACGATGGGAAGCGTTCGGATTGGTAGCAAAGACGCACATCCAGAACAGGCGGTATGGACAGTCGCAACCCCTGAAGAAATGCTAAAGCCGCTCGATTTTCCAGATGCCGACCTCACTTGGGTGAAGCACTGTATTTCGGGAACGCCGGGCTTTGAATTACTAGAAGGCCTGCCACATCCATCCGAATATGATCTTTTTGTTTGGAAAGGAATGGAGCCAGATTTGCATCCATATGGCGCCTGTTATCACGATATTCGCGAGAACTTGTCGACCGGCGTGATTGAATTTCTGAGAGCGCGAGACATAGACCTTGTTATTGTTGGAGGATTAGCCTTTGATTTTTGTGTAAAAACGACGGTGGAACAGCTTTCAAGAGCAGGTTTCGCGGTTGTTGTATATTTGCCTGCGACGCGTGCTTTGACAGAGCGCGGTTATCACGACACAGCAGCGCATCTGGGAACTCTAAAAAACGTCAGGATAGCCAAGGACCGAGCTGAATTAGCCACGTATCGCCAAATTTAAATGTAGGAAAGAGGCGAGACGAATGAAAAGAATTGGAATGTTTCCAAGCATGGTTATTTTTTCGACACTAGTTTTAACCTTAGCAACGTATCCCTTACTCCCAAGCGAGGTAGCGGTACATTTTGGAACGGATTTTTCACCCGATATGTTCGTCCAAAAATGGCTTGGCTTAATTTTAATTCCCTTCCTCATGGTGATGTTTACCGGCACAGAATACTACGGGAAAGAGAAAGTAAAACCAGATAATCGTTTGGAATTTGAGTACATGTTCTACGCATTACTAATCCTACTCGCGATCATTCAGGTGACGATTATCCTGTTCAGTCTAGGCTACGAAATCCCAACAGGCCGCTACAGCCTACTACTTGTTGGAGCGCTCCTAGTCCTGACCGCAATGTACCTTTCAAATTCCAAAAAAATATTCTTATGGCTCACACTCATCGGCTTTAAAAAGATAGACGCAAGATCACGAAATAGCTTAAGAAAAATAACTGTTATAACGTTGTCAGTAGTCGGATTTACATTCCTGCTTCTCGGCATATTCATGTTCAACGATCCCTCTATTATCATGCTTGCAGCGCTATTATCAATGACAATTATCATCGTCGGGTCCGGCGTCTACTTAAATAAAAAATAGTACAGTTCCAGTTTACAATGAATACAGTTTGTGGTTTAATAAAGCCAAAGAGATGTCTTGAAAAGGAGACAGATCTTTGGTCTTTTTTTAGGCCAAAATGAAAAGGGGGACATGATTTTGCGCAAAAAAATGTTAGGCATCCTAATGCTTTTAGGACTTGTATTACTTGCCGCTTGTCAGTCAAAAGATGCAGTAAAAGACACGGAGAAAAAAGAAAGCAGCACGATTAACATCATGGAAACCGGCGAAATACCGGGCGTGAATCCAACGACCGCGGACAATAGCGTCAGTTTTAAAGCAATTAATCAAGTATATGAAGGATTATATCGTTTAGATAAAGATGGCAAACCAGCACTCGCCATGGCTGCCGCAGAACCAGAAGAAAAAGATGGCGGTAAAACGCTGATTTTCAAAATTCGTGAAGACGCCGAGTGGTCGAATGGAACACCAGTGACCGCCGCTGATTTCGAATACGCATGGAAAAAAGTCGTCGATCCGAAATCAGCCGCCGCATATGGCCCACAGATGGAAGAAATCGTGAAGAACGCGACGCAAATCTTGAAAGGGGACATGGACCCAGATCAGCTTGGCGTCAAAGCATTGGACGACAAAACGCTACAAGTTGAGCTTGAAAACCCAGTACCTATTTTCAAAGACTTGCTGACGACCGGCACATTTTTCCCGCAAAACCAAGCGTATATTGAGAGTCAAGGCGACCGCTACGCTTTATCCAGCGAAAACCTCATTTCCAACGGCCCATTCAAACTAGAGAATTGGGACGGCACGAAAAAAACATGGGATTACGTTAAGAATAATAAATACTGGGACAAAAAGAACGTGAAAGCGAATAAAATCGACGTTCAGGTTGTAAAAGACACGAATCAGGCGTTAAATCTATACACGACAGGCAAACTAGATCGTATCGAACTTGACGGCGAATTCGTTTCCAAATACAAAGATGATCCAGATTTCAATAAAACATTCACAGGGCGCTCTGTCTACCTTAAAATGAACCAAGGCAAAGATGGCCAGAAAACCGACCTAGCAAACGTCAATATCCGCCGCGCACTGGCCATGGCAATCGATAAACAATCCATGGTAGACCGTTTACTTGCTAACGGTTCAGCAGTACTAAATGGAAATGTGCCTACTAAAATCATGTTTGATCCAAAAACAAAAGAAGATTTCCGCGAACAAAATGGCGATCTTTTAAGCTACAATCCAACAGAAGCTAAGAAATACTGGGAATCAGGGTTAAAAGAAATCGGCAAATCAGGCTTAACCATTGCCTTAACAGCCGGCGATTCATCCCTTCAAAAACAACAAACAGAGTTCATGCAAGACCAGCTTCAAAAAAATCTGCCAGGCTTAACCGTCAACATTAAAACAGTCACACAAAAAGCAAGTTTCGTAGCCGATATTAGCCAAGACTACGAAATGCTACTAGGGGGATGGGGCGGAGACTACTCAGATCCACTAACGTATCTCAACCTATTCCTAACAGACAGCCCAGGAAATCACACCGGTTTTTCTAATGCAGAGTATGACAAACTAGTACTAGGCGCAAAAGGATCCCTATCCAATGACCCAGAAAAACGTTGGGAAGCACTCTTAAAAGCCGAGCAAATTTTACTCAAAGATAACGCTACATTGGTACCACTATACCAAGGCGGACGCGCATATCTCCAAAAAGCAGCTTTACAAGATTACATCGCATATCCCATCGGTTCAGAGAATTACAAATGGATGTCAAAAACGAATAAGTAAATAAAAATACATTTCAAATGCAGAATTGTGCGTTTGAAATGTATTTTTTTGCGGTATATTAATAAAAAGTCACAATTTCGACACATTTAAAGAAAGCGGTGGTTCACATGAAGCAAACCATCACGTATAGCGCAGGAATTATTTTCACCCTAGTTCTACTCTTCCTTATTCCCCAAATAGCTAAGGCAGAAATTGTACCCTTAACGAAAGGCACAACACCAGAAATCGCAACGCAAAACGGCAAGTTATTGCAAACCGCAATTAACGAAGCATCTGCAACGAGCGCGAAACAGGTAACGTTACCAGCCGGTTTATTTTATATAAACGGTAAAATTATTTTGAAATCGCATATTGTCCTAACTGGCCCAACCACATCTCCCACAGCGACAACGCTAACAATGAACAATGCCCCGATGACCACAGATTCTACACAAACAAGTCAAGAATCTGCTACAGATATAACCCTTCAAAATTTTACACTGCAATATAATCCCGCCATATCTAAATTCAACTATCTATCGAATCCAACTAACTTTTATCAAGATAATCTCCTGAATATTGGGATGATTACAAAAACGGAGACCTCCGCAGGATACAAAGCCGCCACCAAGAAAGCGCTAAAAACAAATATCAAAATTTCCAATATGATATTCAATGCGAACAATGTTGGCACGAGTATTATCAACATCGCTAAAGCAAAAAATATCACCATTCAAAAGACACAGCTCTTAAATTCTGGTTTACAAAGTGGTATTTCGCTAACCTATTCAGATAATGTCACTCTCACAAATAATCGTCTGAAAAACCTTGGCAGAAGTGGCATTGTGATGTACTACGGAAACAGTGGCATCAACATTTCCAACAATCAAGTCATCGATTGGATGCAGCGTTACGGCAGTTACCACTACGACGCAGTCAAAAAAAGCGGTGAAACCTTGGACAGCATGCAAGATGCCGCAATCGATAGCTATGGCCCTGCAAATCAATACATTACCGTTAAAAATAATCAAATCAACCTATCCACAGGGGCAAATAAGGTAAACCCTAATAATCCACTGATCGCAAAAAAATGGCGTCTCAAAACGGTTCCCAATTATACAAGATATACCGCGCTCCGAGCAAGTGGTGCCCAATATGCTCTATATCAAGGCAACACAATCAATATCGATAGCCCAGACACATTCTCTTTTTTTACAGCCAATATGCGCAAAAGCAATACCTTAATCAGACCCAAAGCAATCGTCCTCACAGGCAACAGTTTCACATCCAGAAATATCTATTATCCCGTCCGAATTTTTGCAGGAATAAGTGATGTAGGGCTTCTAAACGGGATCACAATCCAAGCCAACAACTTCCGAATTGTCGGTAAAATCAACAATTACTACCGCTCGCTCATCAATGTTCGCGAAGTCCCGATAATAGAAAATAAACGTACAGCTTATTACCCAACCGCACTACTAAGCGTTTTTAACAACACTATTCGCAGTACCAATCTAGGAAGTATGGTCGACGGCTCTTCCACCAGTAAAAAAGATGCGCTACAACTTCTATTTCTAAATAACAATAAAAACAACGGTAAACTCTATCAAACGGCTAGAAATTACATCGGCACAACACTAAAATCCATTACTTACTCCAATAAAGCAATAAAAGGAACGGTCATCTGGAATGCCGATGAAACAAAAACGAAATACATCCGAATCACAAATCTAGCAGGCAAAGCACTGACACCCGAACATAAACTAGTCAAAAGTAATGCAACAAACTTCAATATTCCAATCAAACTCGTTCGAGGTAATCAAATTAAAATGCAAATATCAGAATCAAAAGGAAACTATACAAATAATTCCACAATCCTCTATCAAGTCAAATAACAGCACAAATTTTAAAGCCATAAATAAAAATAAATAAATTTAAAAAAACTACTTGTAATCGTTTTCAACCTGTGATATATTATAGACATCGCAAAGGATTGTTACCAATCTACGGGCATTACCTAAGCTGATTCGTGGGATACACATGTATTCTCCCATGAAACGGTTTGGGTTTTTCTTTGTGCAAAAATAAGGTAAGAAGGAAGGTTTATATTATGAAATATGAACAACTCGCTAAAGACATTCTCGAAAAAGTCGGCGGAACAGACAACATCAATAGTGTATTCCATTGTATCACGCGATTGCGTTTTAAACTGAAAGATGAGAGTATTGCGAAAACAGAAGAGTTAGAAAAAATGGATGGCGTCATCTCCGTACTTAGAAGTGGCGGCCAATATCAAGTTGTTATCGGAAACCACGTTCCAGATGTATACGCAGCGGTACTATCTGTTGGCGGTATTTCTGCAGAAGGCGCAGAAGGATCAGCCAATGACGGCGGCGGCAACCTTTTCAATAAATTTATCGACATGATTTCAGGCGTATTTACTCCAGTTCTAGGCGTTTTAGCCGCAACCGGTATGATTAAAGGTTTCGCATCGATGTTCCTAGCATTCGGCTGGGTGACAGCAACATCAGGAACCTATCAAATCTTGTACGCAATTGGGGACGCACTATTTTACTTCTTCCCAATTTTCCTAGGTTACACAGCCATCAAGAAATTCGGCGGTAACATATTCGTCGGGATGGCCATTGGTGGCGCGCTCGTCTATCCAGCAATATCAGGATTAACAGCCGGAAAACCCTTGTACACATTATTTGCAGGGACGCTTTTTGAATCACCAATTCACGTTACATTCCTTGGAATACCAGTCATTCTAATGAGTTACGCATCATCCGTTATTCCAATTATTTTAGCAACATTCTTCGCTTCAAAAGTTGAAAAAGGACTCAAAAATATCATTCCAGATGTAGTCAAAACTTTCTTAGTGCCATTCTTTACATTACTAATCGTTGTTCCACTAACATTCATCGTCATCGGTCCAATTGCAGTATGGGCAGGCGACTTACTAGGTCAAGGAACACTATGGGTTTACAACTTAAGTCCAGTTATCGCAGGTCTATTCCTAGGCGGATTCTGGCAAGTATTCGTAATCTTCGGACTTCATTGGGGGCTTATCCCGGTGGCACTCAACAACATTGCGACACTACATGCAGATCCAATTCTAGCAATGACATTCGGCGCATCTTTTGCACAAATCGGTGCCGTTCTAGCAGTTATCCTAAAAACAAAGAATCAAAAAATCAAAACACTTGGTTTCCCAGCATTCATCTCCGGAATTTTTGGCGTAACAGAGCCAGCCATATACGGGGTTACATTACCACTTAAAAAACCATTTATCATGAGTTGTATCGCCGGAGCAGTCGGTGGCGGAATCATCGGTTTTGCAGGCTCACAAGGGTACATCCTTGGCGGACTTGGTGTCTTCGGTATCCCGAACTTCATCGAACCAGGTAGCCCAATCGGAACCCAATTCTGGATGGTTATGCTAGCGATGGTTGTCAGCTTTGTACTAGGTCTCATTTTAACATTCATCTTTGGCTTCAAAGATCCAGTAGAAACAGCGGCATCCGTAACGCCAGTCGTAACACAAAGCGAAACACTAATCGAACAAGAAGTTTTAGTATCTCCACTTGCAGGTGAACTTATCCCACTTGTAAACGTTAAAGATGAAGCATTCTCATCCGGCGCACTCGGCAAAGGTTTGGGAATTGTGCCAACAGAAGGCAAACTCTATTCACCAGCAAATGGGACAGTAACAATGGTGTTCCCAACAGGTCACGCAGTAGGAATCACAACCGATTCAGGCGCTGAAATCCTGATGCACATCGGAATGGACACAGTTCAACTAGAAGGAAAATACTTCACCGTCCACGTAAAACAAGGCGATAAAATTACAGCGGGTCAATTACTGACAGAATTCGACATCGAAGGCATCAGAAGTGAAGGCTATGACATCACGACGCCGATTATCGTAACAAATACGAATCAATATTTAGACGTTATGGTTGTCGATGAAGAAGAAGTAAAACCGGGTGACCGCGTTATCACACTCGTTATCTAAATCAAAAGGGGTCTGGGACATAACCCAGATAAATCGGCGACAAGCGTTCGCATTCAGGGGATTTGGCAGACTTCCGGTTCTCACATACACCAGTATGCTCCGCTTCCGGCTTCTACCAAATCCCCTGAATACAAACGCTTTCGCTCGATTTGAATAAAGCAAAATTTTTCGTCCTACCCGAAAAAATGGGAGGGCGCTTTTGCTTTATATTGAGTTTTGTCGCTGCTTTTTTACGTCCAAATAAACGCAATAAAATTATTCAAAAAGTGCGCGAAAATAGTGAGTTCGAGTCGTCTGGTTTTGTACAGAATCCCGCCAAGCGCAATGCCTGGAATCAAATAAAGCAGAAAACTAACGAAATCTGTCGGAACATGTGCCGCGCAAAAAAGCAAGCTACTAACAATCCAGCCGAGCCATAGTCGATTTCGGAAAAGTTGTTGCATCAGAAATCCGCGGAAAATAATTTCCTCCACAAAGGGCGCGATAATAACAATTGACATAAAACTAAGCAACCAAGAAGCGTGCGAATAAACATCCTCCAACAGAATCTCGTTTTGCGTATTCGTATAGGAAGAGAAATTCTGACCAAGGTAATCTACCACGGAACTAATGCCAATCGCGGCAAGCATCACAACAGCTGCGAACAGAAATCCTTTCCAACTAATCCGAGCGCGACTGAAAAATCGAATGCGTTGCCATCTTGCAAGGACCAGCGTAATGAGCATCGCGGCTAAACTAAGAAGTTCACTGTGCCACGTGACGACCATATCCAAAGCGTCATTCCCGGCAAATACATCCCAAACGATACTCGCAATCTGGAATATAAGCGATAGTAATAAATAAACACCGAAAACCCAAATAATTGTCCAAATTCGCGGTTGATTTTGTTCTAACATTTTGTTCCCTCCAAGTGTTTGATATGTTCTTTATCATAGCATTAAATGGGGGTAGGTTCCAAGGGGAAGATGGTTTGGGCATATGGTGCGATGAAAGGAGTTGGGTTGGGAGGTTGGTTTTATGTTTGGAGTGGCGTCCTCGAAGGCTCACGAAGGATTACCTGCTCATTTCATTCGCATGCATATTGGGAGCCTAATTCATTTCAAAGGCTCCCAACAAATCCGACTTGGGGCGTACGAATTTTCAGCCCAGAGCCTATCGTTTTAAAAAATAAATCCAGCTATAATAAACGTATCAACCAAACAAAAGGGCGTGAACGACGTGAAAAAAGGGATTTTCGGTCTAATGTCAGCATTAATGATTATGTTGCTAGTTGGAACACAGACACAGCCAATTATCGTACCTGCGAAAACGGTAAAACTACATACCACCATTCCAGCCGAGCCATCAACAGCTCAAATTCTAGACGTTAAAAACTAATCGTGGCACTTAAGCGATTTCACATAGATTTTAATCATGCTAACGTTAAAAGTTGATATAATAAAATTTGGAGGTTATTAAAATGAACAATTTTTTCAAATACTTATTCACCGTTATTCTAGCTATTATTGGGCTTAATATCCTATTCAAAGTCATTGGTATCACGATGCACTTCCTATTCCCACTTCTAGGTTTAGCACTTGTTGTGTATCTGCTATATCGCATTTGGGGTAACCCACGTAACTGTCACCGTCGTAACGCAAGTAAGAACGATCGCTACGAATGGTAAAACCGCTTTAAACTATATACTCATTTAAAACTCCCTAGGTTTTAAATTTTGCCTGAGCCATGTGTTCGGGCTTTTTTTATGGAATTCGACAAATAAAACACAAAAAATAAGTGGCTTCATTTGTGCATTGCTTGAAAAAAACTTACACTAGTATAGAGGGGGCGGTTATCGTGAAAAAGAAAGGTTGGAATAATGTAGGGAAGTTAGCTGTAGCTGCACTAGTAGCCAAATTGATTTTGACTAGTAAAAAACGTCGTGTGAAATAAAAGGTGCCCGCAAAATGTAAATATAATTTTAAAAGGAAGGAATGAGGGAAACAATGACGAATCAAAAACCATATGGATCGGTTCTGCTGAAAGCCGTTGATATTCTAGATTTTTTATTCGAACATCCAAACAGTTCTTTGAAAGAAATTTCGGATGGGCTGAAAATGACGAATTCAACCGTACTGAAAATCTTAGATACGCTTTTATTGGTGTCCTATGTCAGCCGTGATGATAGAAAAAATTATCGGATTGGTTCTAAATTTATGAAGTATTCGAATCAAGATAGTAAACAGACGGAATTAGTGGCAACAACACTTCCTTATCTGGAAAAATTACAAAATCAAATTGATGAAACGATACATCTGGGTGTTTTAAATATGAACGAGATTTTGTATATTAACAAATTAGATCCTAAAAATCAGGTGATCCGAATGTCATCTAAGATTGGGATTACAAGACCTCTTTATTGTTCAGCGATGGGCAAGGCGGTATTGGCTAAGTTTAGTACAGAAGCGTATCAGAAATACTTGAGGACGACGGATTTGATGAAATATACAATACATACACTCACGGATACAGCTGAAATAGAGAAGGAAATTGAAAAGGTACGTGAAACAAACATCGCCTATGATAACGAAGAGGTAGAGAACGACATCATCTGTGTAGGTGTAGCATTGATAAAAGAGCAAGAAATTATTGGGGCATTTAGTATTAGTGTTCCCAAATATCGCATCACAGATTCCTATAAAAAAGAAATTACAACAGCAATTATACGTGCAAAACAAGAAATTGAAGCTATTTTATAGATTTTTAAGAAGCTCCCCAAAAAAATAAAATGGGGTGTTTTTTTTTGTATATAATGTGGTCAGCAGTTAATTTAGTAGCCATATGAATAATAATCTGGCCAAGTTCTTCAACAGAGGGGCTTGCTTTTTCATTTGAATCTGTATATAATAAACACATATTTTACATATAAGAAATAAATATTTCTATATAGGAAATCGGAGGGGTTAACATGCAAAAGCTACATTTTTTAGAATCATTGCAGTTGGCAGGGGTTATCGCAGTTATCAGACACGATACGAAAGTGGGTGCAATAAAAGCGAGTGACGCGGTCATTGCAGGAGGGATGAAAGGAATCGAGTTAACATTTACCGTTCCAGATGCGGATCAAGCTATCCGAGAACTGAGGAATAAATATCAGGATAATCCAGAAATAATCATCGGTGCCGGGACTGTTTTGGAAGCGTTCACAGCACGGCTTGCGATTTTGGCTGGCGCGCAGTTCATTGTTAGCCCGACATTCGATTTGGACACGGCCGAAGTTTGTAATTTATATCAAATTCCATATTTACCAGGATGTATGACTATTAGTGAGGCTAGAATTGCTTTAAAGGCTGGAGTGGATATTATTAAACTATTCCCAGGAAACCTTTACGGGCCAGCTATTATCAAAGCCTTCAAAGCACCAATTCCGCATTTAAATATGATGCCAACAGGTGGGGTTGATGTAGAAAATATGGCGGATTGGTTTGCAGCAGGTGCGGTCGCGGTCGGTGTAGGCGGCAATCTATTAGCCTCAGCCAAAACAAATAATTTTGCCGAAGTTACGGAAATGGCGTCGATTTATATGGCAAAGTATCAGCAAATTAAAGGAGAATAGTTATGGGAAAAGTTCTAACGTTGGGCGAGGGGATGCTTCGTTTTTCAACAGCGACAGGTACACGTTTATCCAATACAGAAACTGTTTCGCTTCATTATGGAGGTGGCGAGGCGAATGTGGCGATATCACTGGCTAACTATGGACATGATGCTTCTTTTGCAAGTAAAGTCCCCAACAATAGTTTAGGTGACGGATTTAAAAACCATTTGCAACATTTCAAGGTGAAAACAGATGCCCTTTTGCGTGGGGGAGAGCGATTAGGAACGTATTACGTAGAGGTAGGAGTTGGGGAAAGGGGCGCAAAAGTCCTGTACGATCGCGCGTATTCCTCATTTGCTAGGATAAACGAAAATGAGTGGGACAGTGCCCAGCTTTTTAAAGACATCGAGCTTTTTCATATTTCTGGAATTACGCCAGCTTTGTCTTCTGATTGGCGGAACTTAACTCGCGAGTTGTTGCAACAAGCCAAAAAGGCAGGCTGTAAAATCAGTTTTGATGTTAACTATCGCGCGAAGCTCTGGACGCAAGAAGAGGCGAGTGAGATGTTGACAGAGATTTTACCATTAGTTGATTATTGTTCTTTGGGTAAATTGGATGCGCTTTATTTGTTGGGAATTCCCGCATATCAAGGAGGTGAGGAGGAACTTGCTCACTATTATGCCGAAATACAAAAACGATATCCGAATATTCAAGTCCTATACGCGACAAAACGGGAAGTTCTATCTGCAAATTTTAATAAACTAACGGGCGCTTACTGGCAAAATGGGCAATATTATGAGTCAAAAAAATATGAAATAAGGTCGATTGTAGATCGAATTGGTGGAGGTGATGCATTCTCGGGAGGCGTTTTACATGGCATTATAGAGCAGAAAACGCCACAAGAGATTATTGATTTTGCAACAGCGGCGGCAGTTTTGAAGCATACAATTTATGGTGATTGTAATCAGTTTAGTGAACACGAGGTACATGAATTTATGACAGCAGAGTCTGGAAAAATAATGAGATAGGAGTTGGATTTTATGCAAAAAATGGAGAATCGTTATACGCACAGCCCGGAGGATATTAGGCACTATTCGACAGAGCAGTTACGGAAAGAATTTTTAATGGAGCAGGTGTTTGAGCCGGGGAATATTCATTTGATTTATACACATAATGATCGCATGATTTTTGGCGGAGTGACGCCAGCTGAGATGCCGCTCGAGATTAAGCTGGATAAAGAGCTTGGCGTGGATTATTTTCTCGAGCGTCGCGAATTAGGTGTTATTAACATTGGTGGACCTGGATTTATTGAAATCGATGGTGAAAAAGAAAGCATGAAGAATCAGGACGGTTACTATATTGGGAAGGAGACTAGGCACGTCGTTTTTTCAAGTGTGGATCAAGCGAACCCAGCTAAATTTTATATCAGTTGTGTACCTGCCCATCATAAATATCCAAACGTGAAGATTGAGATTGACAGCATTAAGCCGATGGAAACAGGAGATTCGCTGACATTGAACAAAAGGAAGATTTATCAGTATGTGCATCCGAACGTATGTGAAAGTTGCCAATTGCAGATGGGGTATACGGTGCTAGCGCCTGGAAGTGCTTGGAATACGATGCCTTGTCATACGCATGAACGACGTATGGAAGCGTATGTATATTTTGATATGGAAGAGGATACTCGTGCTTTTCACATGATGGGAACACCAGACGAGACCAAGCATCTAGTTGTTAGCAATGAGCAAGCAATTATTTCACCAAGTTGGTCGATTCATTCTGGTGTAGGAACGAGTAACTACACGTTTATTTGGTCTATGTGTGGCGAGAATATTACATACACGGATATGGATATGGTCTCCATGGATCAATTGAAATGAGCGAGATAGGAGGAGTCGAGTGATGAATTTTGAGATGGAACAATTTCGCTTAGATGGAAAAGTTGCGTTGGTGACTGGGGCGATTTATGGCATTGGTTTTGCGATTGCAAGTGGGCTCGCTGCGGCGGGAGCAAAGATTGTTTTTAATAGTCTGAATCAGGATAGTGTAGAGGCAGGCTTAGAGGGTTACAAAAAAGCTGGAATTGATGCGGTAGGCTACGTTTGCGATGTGACGGATGAAGAGGCTGTACAGCGCATGGTGAAGCAAATCGAGAAAGAGGTTGGCGTCATTGATATTCTGGTAAACAATGCTGGAATTATCAAGCGTGTGCCAATGACAGAAATGTCGGTAGAAGCGTTCCGCGAAGTGATTGATATCGATCTAAACGCACCGTTCATTATGGCTAAGGCAGTCATTCCAGCGATGATTCAAAAAGGCGGCGGAAAAATTATTAACATTTGTTCGATGATGAGCGAATTAGGTCGTGAAACGGTGAGTGCCTATGCCGCTGCAAAAGGTGGACTGAAAATGCTAACTAAAAATATTGCCTCAGAGTACGGGGAGCACAATATCCAATGTAACGGTCTTGGCCCTGGCTATATCGCGACTCCGCAAACCGCACCGCTAAGAGAAACACAAGCAGATGGTTCGAGGCACCCATTTGACCAGTTCATCATTGCCAAAACACCAGCAGCGAGGTGGGGGGAAGCCATCGATCTCGCAGGACCGTCCGTTTTCCTAGCATCTGACGCGTCTAATTTTATAAATGGACACATACTTTACGTAGACGGCGGTATTTTAGCTTATATCGGCAAGCAACCGAATTAAATAAAAAATGCTGAGCGACGATTCATGCACATAGCGAGAATCATTCGAGATTGCCCCTCGAAAATCGCTGTGTACATGAACGTATCGTCTATTCAGCATTCCACGTACACCCTATTTTAAAGCATACGTAGAGAATTTTACTATACAATAATAGATTTGTAAAAAAGTAAGCCCTTACATCGATGAGGATAAGATAAATCTTTCTATCAAAAATTTGAGTTCGACAATTAATCTATCAAGAAAAATTCGTATCGATCAGGAGATGAAAATGATGGAAGAATCAAATTTAGAATCAAAAATAGAATTAGCAGGTAAGGCGTATGAAGAATCTAGCAAGAAATTGCCTTTTGGAGTAAGAGATAGAGTTGGTTATATGTTTGGCGATTTGGCTAACACTTTTATTTTAGGATTAGTCAATAGTTTTTTACTGATTTACTATACAAACGTGTTGGGAATTGCCGGTGCAGTCGTTGGTATGCTGTTTTTTGGAGCTCGGATTCTTGATGCATTTGCAGATGTGACGATTGGCCGCCTATGCGATATCAGTAAATTAACGAAAGAAGGCAGATTTCGACCGTGGATACGCAGAATGAAATATCCATTTTGTTTAATTACGATTGTGCTATTTTTGCCCTTTGTAAACTACTTTCCGATGGGACTAAAATTGGGCTATGTGTTTGCCACCTACATTCTTTTTGGCATTCTTTTGTCGGCAATTAATATTCCATACGGATCGATGGCATCGGCGATTAGTTCGAATCCAGATGATCGGGTATCACTCTCGACATTCCGCAGTATCGGCTCAGCTATTGGTGGCGGAACAACGGGTTTCTTGATTCCTATTTTTATGTATGTGACGTTAGCAAACGGTCAGCAAGTGGTTTCCGGAATGCGCTTTTTTATCATCGCGATTATTTGCGCAGGAATCGCGTTTGTTGGCTATAATATATCGTATCGCCTGACAACAGAGCGAGTTCAAGTTGAAAAACACGAACCTGTAAAAGCAAAAGTGCTGATAAAAGGGCTACTAGCAAATCGTGCGCTTGTCGTTTTAGTTATTGTCGACATTTTTATCGTTATTAACCAGATTCTTGCAGGAACGAATACGACTTATCTATTTAATGACTATTTCCATAATAAACAAGCCATGTCATTTGCTCTGTTATTCACGTATGGAACAGTTATTGTCTTAGCGCCTTTTGCTACACGTTTAACGAAGCGGTTTGGTAAGAAAGAAGCGAGTGTATTCGCATTGCTAGTTTCTTCGGTGCTATACCTCGCCATGTACTTTATGCATATTGAAAATCCTTGGGTATATCTCGTATTACTTTTCGTTGCCACGCTTGGAACTGGCCTGTTCAACTTAATGGTTTGGGCGTTTATTACAGACGTCATCGATTACCATCAATACATTACAGGCTTGCGTGAAGATGGAACGGTGTACGGTGTGAACTCTTTTGCTCGAAAATTTGGTCAGGCGTGTGCCGGTTTAATCGGAGGAATTATGCTGACCCTCATTGGCTACCAATCTTCGACAACAGGTGGCGCAATCCAAACGCTAGTTGTGGAAAATAGAATTTATGCGCTAGCCAATTTACTACCAGCAGTTTGCTTGTTCGTCTCAGCAATTGTCCTATTATTCGCGTACCCCTTGACCCGAGTGAAGACGCTAGAAGTCGGAGCTGCACTTAGAAAAATTAACAAACAATAATAACTAGAAAAGGAGTAAACAAAATGCCAGAGAAAATCAAGATTGATCCAGAAAAATTCGCATATGCTGTGTTACAAAATCACCAAGTTGAGGGGCCAGATAAGGAAAGAGTGGCTAAAGAAAGCTTGTCACTATACTTGCAGTCGTATCTGCTGGTCAATCAATTTAATCAGTTAGAAGCAAGCCAGTTCAAGCTGAATAATGATAGTGATTTTAAGAAAATGATGCTTGCGATTAACAAGAATATCAACGGTTTTTATTAAATAAATGCAGAGATGAGGGTGCCAGTATGGTTATAAAACGAGAATTATTTGTTGGAAAAGAGGAAATAGAGGATAAAATCGATTTATTAATAGATAACTTGACGACGATTCGTGATGATCAAGGTGAGTTTCTGTTAGACTTTGACGGATTGAAAGTGGACGATAAAAGCTGGTCTGTCTGGAATTGGCCACAGGGCGTTGGTTTGTTTGGTATCTATAAAAATTACCGAATTACGAAGAATGATAAGGCGTTGCAGGTAGTTCAGGACTGGATTGAAAACCGGATGAAGGAGGGCGCGCCGCCTAAAAATGTGAACACGATGGCGCCACTACTCACCATGGCGTATCTTTACGAGGATACTGGTGATTCTAAGTATATACCTTATTTAGAGCAGTGGGCAGAGTGGGTGATGCACGACATGCCGAGAACCGAAGAAAATGGTTTGCAGCATGCGACATATGGCCCGGAAAATAAAAATCAGCTATGGGATGACACGCTGATGATGACGGTTCTTCCTTTAGCTAAAATCGGAAAACTGCTGAATCGTCCTGCATATATAGAAGAAGCGCGATATCAATTTTTGATTCATGTGAAGTATTTGCAGGATCGTAAAACGGGATTATGGTATCACGGCTGGACATTTGAAGGGAATCATAACTATGCCGAGGCACTGTGGGCTCGGGGGAATTGTTGGATTACGATTGCCATTCCAGAGATTATCGAGATTCTTGAACTGGCGGAGAACGATGAATTGCGGGTCTTCTTGATTCATACGCTAAATGCTCAAGTAGCTGCGTTGAAGAAGTATCAGCATGAATCTGGACTTTGGCATACGCTCATTAATGACCAAGATTCTTACCTCGAATCTTCCGCTACAGCTGGTTTTGCATACGGCATTTTAAAAGCGGTGCATAAGCATTATATCAGTGCCGAATATGAGGAAGTCGCCTACAAAGCTATCGCTGGGCTACTAAATGAGATTGATGAAAATGGAGAGGTGCAGCATGTGTCAGTGGGAACCGGGATGGGCGACCATTTAGATTTTTATCGTGAAATCGACATGACAGCAATGCCATATGGCCAGTCACTGACTATCCTTTGTTTGACGGAATTACTAGTTTCATTTTGTTAAAAAAATACGGAGGGAGTGTTCCTTGTGTTGCAATTTGCCATTCGTGGACATGATTTAACAAATATCAATTCAATTGAAGATTTAGGGATTAAAACACAACTTTCAGGTGTTCGAAATATGCAGTTGGCGCTGGGGATATCTTTTCCGAATATGCCATCGGATACTTCTAATATCAATCCTGGGATGGGTAACTATTTTAAAACAAGATTAGCGGAGCATGGTGTTAATATAGCTATTCTGAGTTGTTATATTAATATGATTCATCCAGATTTAGCGACAAGGGAACGGCTTTTGCGGAAATTCGAAGCGTATGTGAAGAACGCGAACTATTTTGGTGCTTCGATGGTTGCCACAGAAACTGGGTGTGTATTTCCGGAAATATCCTATACGACAGAAAATTTTACGGAAGAGGTTTTTCAAGAAACGGTGCAAGTGATTAGGCGTCTGGTGGCGGTTGGCGAGAAACACGGGATGATGATTGGAATTGAACCAGGGCTGAATCATCCTATTCATTCGCTTGAAAAAACGGCGCGCTTAATTGAATTAGTGGATTCTGATTTTCTCGGTATTATTTTAGATCCAACTAATTTAATTGCGGCGGAGAGTTATGCGAATCAAGTAAAGCTGGTTGAGCAGGCTTTTGAGTCATTCGGGGACAAAATCTGTGCGGTTCACTTGAAAGATTTTGTGCTAGAAAATGGCGCGGTGAAGCCAGTTCCTTTATTTGAAGGTCAGATACGAGTGAACGAGATATTATCGACTATTTCACGCTATAAACCGCATAGCTTTGTCGTTTTAGAAGAAACGAAAGATGCGTGGATTGGAAAAGCAGTACAGCGATTGACTACTATGTAATAAGGCGCGGGAACGGTGATGTAGAATCTGGAAGTTGGATTTTATATTGCTGTTCTTTGCTGTTTAAATGATGATAGTAAGGGGTTGAAAAAACGCGTATTCATTTAAAATGCAAAATTGCGTAGAGTGCTCCAATTCGTGGTGGGAGTATGCTATAATAACAACAAAGATTACTGGAAATGGAGTCAATAAGATGAAAGAAGGACTTGATTTATTAAAGCAAGAAAATTGGCGATTTATCGATCAAACAACGGTGCAAATTGCTTTTGACGCCTTGCAATCGTTTGCGACGGATGATACGCTGTGCCGCTCGGTTGGGAGTGAGATGTCGCCTCCTACAACGAGAGCGTGGGTGCATCATGATACGATTTCAATGGGGATTCAAGATACAAAGTTGCCTGATTTAAAGGCGGGTATTGCTTATTTTCGCGAGCAAGGATATCGAGCAGTGGTTCGGAATTCTGGTGGTTTGGCAGTGGTACTGGATTCTGGGGTGCTCAACTTGTCATTAGTTTTTCCAGATGTGGAGCGAGGGATTGCGATAGACCGTGGATATGAGACGATGTTCGCGCTTATTAAACACATGTTTCCAGCCTTTTCCTATAAGATGGAAGCGCGTGAAATAGTCGGATCTTATTGTCCGGGAAGTTATGATTTAAGCATTAATGGTAAGAAATTTGCAGGCATATCTCAGCGTCGTATGGCGAAGGGGGTTGCGGTCCAAATATATTTAGCGGTCAATGGAGACCAACAGAAGCGGGCGGAGTTAATCCGTGAATTCTATCGTATTAGTGGGAAAGATAAGCAAGAAAAATATACGTATCCAGATGTCGATCCAGCTGTTATGACCACATTGTCAGAGCTTTTTGAAGAGCCGCTTGAGGTGAACGATGTGATGGTGAAGTTGCTCAATGCATTGTATCATTTCGCGGGGCGTTTGGAGTCCAGTCGTCTAATGGGAGAAGAGCTAGATTGGTATACAGCTTATTACGAACGGCTTATACTAAGGAATGAGAAGGTTTTAGCCAATCTATTATAGTTTAGAGAGGGAAGATGACATGTGACATATTTAGAGACGAAATTACCAGAAGTAAAAGTATTTAAAGATCCTGTACATCGATATGTGCATGTTTCTGACCAAATTATTTGGGATTTGATAGCGACGAAAGAATTTCAGCGATTGCGCAGAATCCATCAGTTAGGGACAACCTCGCTTACCTTTCACGGGGCTGAACACAGTCGATTTAATCATTCGTTAGGTGTATATGAAGTGACGCGACACATTGTAGAAGGAACATTTGCGAATGAGATTCAGTGGGATAATGAAGAACGGTTGGTAGCCTTGTGCGCGGCATTGTTACATGATTTAGGACACGGCCCGTTTTCACATGCTTTTGAGAAGGTTTTTAGCACGGATCATGAACATTATACGATGGCAATTATAACAGGGAATACCGAGGTACGAACTGTTTTGGAACGAGCGGGGATACATTTTCCAGAGAAAGTGGCTGCGGTGATCAATAAAACCTATCAGAACCAGACGCTCGTTAAGTTGATTTCTAGTCAAATTGATGCGGATCGGATGGATTATTTGTTGCGAGATGCTTATTATACCGGGGTTAGTTATGGGAATTTTGATATGGAACGAATTATGCGTGTGATGCGACCAAGTCCGGATGGGAATGGGGTTATTATTAAAGCTTCAGGAATGCATGCGGTAGAGGATTATATTGTGAGCCGTTACCAGATGTACCAACAGGTCTATTTTCATCCGGTGAGTAGGAGTGCGGAGGTCCTTCTATGGAAAATACTAGAGCGTGCGCAGAATTTACATGAAAGAGACTATCATTTTTCGCAGACACCAGTGCAGTTGTTACCGTTTTTGAATCGCGATGTTTCTTTAGAAGAATATATTACGCTCGACGATACGGTCTTAATGTATTTCTTTTCAGTATGGCAGTATGAAGATGATGCTATTTTGAGCGATTTATGTAGCCGATTTTTGAATAGAAGATTGTTGCACTATATTAATTATGATTCAAAAGTGGACGCGGAACTTTATTTGAAGTTAAAAGGGTTGCTGGAGCAGGCGGATATTGATCCAGAATACTATTTGGTGATTGATTCGACGTCGGATTTACCGTATGACTTATATGAGCCGGGAGACGTCGCTGGGAGGTCGCCTATTCAATTGTTAATGCCAAACGGAGAATTGCATGAACTATCGACGGAATCTTCTATAGTGGAGGCTATTGCTGGTAAGAGACGTGTGGATATTAAGTTGTACTATCCGCTTGATTTTATAGAGAGTGGACGTATTAATGCCGCTATTTCAGAGGAAATTGTAAGTTTGATACATGCGCATTCTTTGAAAGAATATAAACGTTGAAAAAAGCGCTGTATCATAGTTTGCTACAGAAGTAGACCGTGATGCAACGCTTTTAGTGGAAAAGAGTTTAGTGCTTTAAATGTCAGATTTCCGAACGCCAGCTACGCCATAATCCGTTTTTTTCATTTCTTCTAGGATGACGTGGATGTTTTCTTTTGGTGCACCTAAATTCTTCGAGACAGCTTCTGTTACGTCTGCTACGACCGCTTTTTTCTGAGCATCTGTTCTACCTTCTAGAAATTTTATTGTTACGAACGGCATGAAATTCACTCCTAAGTATTGATTTAATGAGTGTATTATAACATAATTGAAGTACTACAATACAGAAGGAGATTATTCATGGACAATTTTTTAGCCTATCCGTTGCAAGATTTGCCTTACGTTATTGTGACGCTTTTGATTGCTTTTACGATACATGAATTGGCGCATGCTTGGGTTGCTTTGTTATTTGGCGATGATACTGCGAAGAACGAGGGGCGTATTACGCTTAATCCGTTGAAGCATATTGATCCGATTGGTTTTATTTTTGTTATTATCGCTGGATTCGGTTGGGCCAAACCGACACCTGTTAATACGTATAAAATGAAGCACCGACGAGTTGGAAGTGTGCTAGTGAGTTTGGCTGGCCCAGTTAGCAATTTGTTGCTTGCTTTTATTGGAGTAGGACTTTATTTTTTATTTTTACAAATGGATGTGGCTTATTCACAGATTATCTTGCCTTTCTTCAATTTGTTCGTGTCGCTGAATGTGATCTTATTTATTTTTAATTTATTACCATTACCACCATTAGACGGATATCAAATTGTGTCGGAGTTTTTACCTTTGAAATGGCGATTAAAGGTACAGGCTTATGAGAATTACGCATTATTGTTTTTCTTGATTTTAGTTATCACGCCACTTTCGAAGTATACGATATCGCCGATTTTTAACACACTTATTCCTTGGATAACAGGGGAAATAGCTAGTTTTTATTACTTTTTTTTTCAAATTTGAGGTTGCATTTTAGCCTTTTTTTAACTATAATGTAGTGCATTCGAAATTATATGGGGGGACTTTAAAGCGTGAGTAATAAGGAAAAGACGCCGGTACAGTTGCGTTTAAAGACGATTTCTAAGCAGGAAATGGAAGAAGAACGTACGGAGTTAACGCTATCAGGTGTGTTTTATTTGGATCATACCACGGGAAGTCGTTACCTTCATTATGAAGAAGAACAAGAAGCTGGGGCTATTAGGACCGTTTTGAAAATAACAGATCAAGAAGTTTTGTTGATGCGAAGTGGTGCCGTGAATATGCGCATGCATTTTTTCAGAGAGCGCAAGCGTAGTACTGTTAGCGTAGACTACGGTGTCGGTAAACTGATGATGGAGTCGGAGCTTTTGAATATAGAAGAGGTTTATGTACAGGAAGATCTTTTTTCGGGGAAAATTGACTTTCAGTATGAGTTGTTAGACAGAGGTGTGAACATTGGAATTTTTGATGTCTCGATGATTTTAGAGGAGGATAAAGAATGAATGTTAGTCAAAAAAGTCAACAAGATTTAATCGCAATTATTAAAGAAGCAGTGGTACAAGGATTGGGTATTGAGCAAGCGGAGGTACCATCTATTTTGTTGGAAGTTCCTAAGGACAAACAACATGGCGATTATTCTACCAATATCGCTATGCAGTTGGCGCGCGTTGCGAGGAAAGCACCACGGGCTATTGCGGAGACAGTTGTAGCAGCAATTGGGGAAAACCATACGCTAATCAATAAAATCGAAATCGCTGGACCAGGGTTTATTAACTTTTACTTAGATAATGCTTACTTGACGGCTTTAATACCTGTCATTATGGATGCTGACGATACTTATGGTGCAAGTGATACGGGCAAAGGCAAGAAGTTTCAGATTGAGTTTGTTTCGGCGAATCCAACAGGAGATTTACATTTAGGCCATGCACGGGGCGCGGCGATTGGTGATTCTTTGGCCAATATTTTGACGATGGCAGGTTACAGTGTATCTCGTGAATACTATATCAATGATGCCGGCAATCAGATTAATAATTTAATTTTGTCGACGGAAGCTCGTTATTTAGAGGCGTTAAATATTGACGCAGAGTTCCCAGAAGATGGTTATCGTGGTTCGGACATCATTAATCTTGGAAAGCAATTAGCTGAAAAATACGGAGATAAGTATGTCAATGAAGATGTTGATGTGAGGCGGGAGTTGTTCCGTAAAGAAGCATTGGCTTTTGAAACAGCGAAACTACGCGAAGATTTGGCGGAATTCCGTGTTCATTTTGATAGTTGGTTCTCGGAAACGACACTGTATGAGAACGATAAAATTATGCCTGCGCTAGCGAAACTTCGCGATAATGGTTATATTTTTGAAGAGGAAGGTGCTACTTGGCTTCGGACAACAGAATTTGGTGATGATAAAGATCGCGTGCTTATTAAATCAGATGGTAGCTACACGTATTTCTTGCCAGATATTGCGTACCACTTAGATAAGTTAGAGCGTGGGTTTGATGTTCTGATTGATGTTTGGGGAGCGGATCACCATGGTTATATTCCTAGGATGCGTGCTGCTATTGAGAGTTTGGGATACACCCCAGATCACCTTGAGGTAGAGATTATCCAGTTGGTTCACCTTTACGAGGACGGTAAGCAAGTGAAGATGAGTAAACGTACTGGTAAGTCAGTAACGATGCGCGATTTGATTGAAGAAGTTGGCTTGGATGCGACGCGTTATTTCTTTGCGATGCGTAGTTCAGATACACATATGAACTTTGATATGGGCCTTGCAAAATCGACGTCTACTGAAAATCCAGTTTATTACGTACAATATGCACATGCTCGGATTTCGAGTATTTTACGCTCAGGTGTGGAGCAAGGTTTTGCTTTAAGTAAGGATGCGAATATTGCTTTGTTGAACTCTGAGGTAGATTACAACTTGCTGAAAGTGTTGGGTGAATTTCCAGATGTTGTGGCGGAGGCTGCAGAGAAAAGAATCCCACATCGTATTGTTCGCTATTTGAATGATTTAGCATCTGCCTTCCATCGTTTTTATAATTCTAATAAGGTATTGGACATGGAGAATAAAGAGGTTTCAGAAGCACGTCTTGCTTTGATTAAGGCGACTCAAATCACGTTGCGTAATGGACTGACATTACTTGGTGTTTCTGCACCAGAAAAAATGTAATCAGAAAGCTATTTTGACAAGACGAGCACTAGAAAAATTTTAGATCGGGGTTTTGCGAATTATGCGCTATATCATTTTCATGTGTATTATTTTTTTGCTGCTTGTCATTGCGACGGCGATTTTATATAGCATGCAATTAGGCTCTATCCCGATACTATTGCTCGCGATTTTGCTGTTTTATATTGGTTATTGTGTCCTGAAGAAGTTATGAATATGGAATTGATATAAGGATTATTGCAGAGTATGTTATAATTTTATTGTGTTCAGCGTCATTTACATGTAGAATAGATAGAGTCAGAAAAATGCAGTTTAGGAAATTATTTTTTATTATAGAAGGGGCGTGCCAGCTTTGGATTTAAGCCAATTGACAAAAGAAGAACGTAAAGAGTTATCTTTGATTGAAGTGGCGCACTATGTTCTTGAAAAAAGAAGAGAAGTAATGCCATTCCAAGCGATTGTGGATGAGATTACGAAGTTTCTTGATTTAAGCGAAGGCGAAGTAAGAGAGAGACTTGTTCAATTTTACACGGATATGAATATTGAGGGTAATTTTATTTCTCTTGGTAATAATACTTGGGGACTACGTGCGTGGTATCCGATTGATGCGATTGACGAAGAAGTTCAAACGCAGACAAAACCTAAGAAGAAACGTAAATCAGATGATGACGATGATGATGACGAAGAAATCGATGAGGACATTCTTGATGATGATATCGATTACGAAGAAGACGATGTGGTAGAGGAACTTGGAGAAGAAGAGGTAGTTCTCACAGATGGTCTTGTTAGTGATGACGATGATCCAGAAGAAGGTCACCTGCCGGATGGTATCGAAGGAGATCTGACTACTATTGTTGAAGACGATAGTGAGTTTGAAGATGAATTCGAGAAATAAAAAAATGAATACCTGCTTCTGAATCAAGAGGCAGGTTTTTTGTGTGAAGAAATGAGAAACGATTGAAAAATATTTTTAGCCTCTGGTTGCAATGCTTGAGGGCGTTTTCATGAAATAAAGGGTTGACTTATTTGCGCTAGCTAGGTAATATTTTATTTGGGCTCCTTTTTATAAGGACGGATATAAATATTGCGCTCCCTTACTTTGCAAGACGAGTAAGTGGGCGTTTTCTTTTTGTGTGATGAAACTTATCGCACGTTAGAAGTATGAGCCAAAAGTATAGAGATGCTGTTGGCGATTTTCTTTTTTAGCAATGAAATTTTGCAAGTAAAGGTTCTCCACCCCGAAAATAAATTTCGATAAGGCGAAAGGAGTAGATTTTAGAACAATGACAAAGTATATTTTTGTGACAGGTGGCGTCGTTTCATCGATTGGTAAAGGGATTACGGCTGCTTCACTTGGTAGACTACTTAAAAACCGAGGACTTAGTGTAACGATTCAAAAATTTGATCCTTATATTAACGTCGATCCTGGGACGATGAGCCCGTATCAACATGGAGAGGTTTTTGTCACGGATGATGGTGCGGAAACTGACTTGGATTTAGGTCATTATGAGCGTTTTATCGATATTAATTTGAACAAGTACAGCAATGTAACGACGGGGAAAGTGTATTCCGAGGTTATTAAGAAAGAGCGTCGCGGTGATTATCTTGGCGGAACAGTGCAAGTTATCCCGCATATCACGAATGAACTGAAAGATCGTGTTTTCCGTGCGGCTCGTATGACTGATTCTGACATTATTATCACGGAAATCGGCGGGACGGTTGGAGATATTGAGTCGTTACCGTTTATTGAAGCGATTCGCCAAATTAAGAGTGATGTTGGTGCGGAAAACGTGCTTTACATTCATACAACGTTAATTCCTTATATTAAGGCTGCCGGCGAAATGAAAACGAAACCGACGCAACATAGTGTGAAGGAACTTCGTAGCTACGGTATTCAGCCGAATATTATTGTTGTTCGGACGGAGCAACCTGTTTCTCAAGAAATGAAAGAGAAAATCGCGCTATTTTGTGATGTGAGAGCGTCAGAAGTTATCGAGGCGCGTGATGAGGACACGTTATACAATGTACCGCTATCTTTACAAGCGCAAAAAATGGACCAGATTGTATTGGATCACTTGCAGTTGGAGGCACCTGTTGCTGACATGTCTGAATGGGAAGAGCTTGTCCATAAAGTGAAGAATTTGACGAAAAAAGTTCGTATCGCGCTGGTTGGTAAGTATGTTGCGTTACCGGATGCGTATCTTTCTGTAGCAGAAGCACTGCGTCATGCGGGTTATGCGAACGATGCTGAGCTTCAAATTGACTGGGTTGACTCAGAGGAAATTACGCCTGAGAATGTCCAAGAAAAAATTGGTCATGCGGATGGTATCCTAGTTCCTGGTGGTTTCGGAGATCGCGGCATCGAAGGCAAAATTACTGCGATTAAATTTGCACGTGAGAATAAAGTGCCGTATTTCGGTATTTGTTTGGGTATGCAGTTGGCAACGATTGAATATGCACGTAATGTGATGGGCTTGGAAGATGCAAATTCTGCGGAAATCAATCCGAAAACACCGCATGCGATTATTGATTTATTGCCAGAGCAAAAACATGTGGAGGATATGGGTGGAACATTGCGTCTAGGTCTTTATCCAGCACGAATTAAAGAGGGTACAAGAACAGCGGAAGCCTATGGCGCGACGTTGGTTGAAGAGCGTCACCGTCACCGTTATGAGTTCAATAATGAGTACCGCGAACAGTTAGAAAATGCAGGAATGACAGTATCAGCAACGAGTCCAGATGGTCGTCTTGTTGAGGTTGTGGAGATTACGGATCACCCGTGGTTCGTGGCTTGTCAATATCATCCAGAATTCATCTCACGTCCAACTCGTCCGCAGCGTCTATTCCATGATTTTATTGCGGCATCATTGAAAGAATAAGTTTTTTGAAGCCGAGCGATATGCGTGATGTGTATCCTCGGCTTTTTTTGTGTTGACTTTCAGATGCATCTGTTATATTATTTGTATAACAGTTAGTTTTAGAGAGGATGAGCATGATGTCAAATACGTTAGCCCTATTAGCACCAATTTTTATTTTATACGTAATATTATTGGTGACAGCCTTGGTGGATTTAATTCGGCATTGGAACAGTCGGCAAAATCCGGTTGTTTGGTTAGTGATTATTTTATTTGTTAGTACAATTGGATCGATTATTTACTTTATTTTTGGCAGGAAGGACTACCGATGATGGAGAAAATATTGGAGGTTACGAATTTATCGAAGCGATTTGATGCATACCAGGCTGTAAAGGATGTCGCTTTTCAGTTAGAGGCCGGGGAATGTGTGGCTTTGCTTGGGCCTAATGGTGCTGGGAAAACAACGATTTTGAAGATGATTGTGGATATGATAAATCCGGATAGCGGAACGATTCATATTTGTGGCGGAGAGCATACGAAGATGAAAGCGCAAATTGGTTTTTTGCCACAGTATCCTAATTTTTATGGTTGGATGACGGCAACGGATGCTTTGCAGTTCATGGGGAAACTTTCTGGTATGGACAAGGCAGCCTTGGCGGAACGGATACCTGAGGTTTTGATGCAAGTTGGACTGGACGCGGCGCCGAAGCAGAAAATTGCTACTTTTTCAGGAGGAATGAGGCAGCGATTGGGGATTGCGCAGGCGATTTTGCACCGACCGGCGTTATTGATTATGGATGAACCTGTTTCAGCGCTTGACCCGATTGGGCGTCGTGAAATTATTGAGTTGATTCAGTCTTTGAAAGGTGAGACGACGCTCTTGTTTTCTACGCATATATTAGCGGATGTTGAAGAAGTATGTGAACTTGTGTGCATTATTCGAGATGGCGAGATTGTGGCAGATGATAGGATTGTTCGTCTAGTTCAAGCGAATGCGACGCCTGTTTTTGTGCTGAAAGGTGACATGGGTGCGTCGGAATTTGAACGTTTAATTATGGATGAGGCAGCGATTAGTCGAGTGGAGCGCAACCATGGCGCGTTATACTTGTACTATCAGGAAGATGCGGATGCGGCGCGCGAAGCTATTTTGCGTGTGCTTACGGCGACTGGAATGGCTTGGACGAGTGTGCGTCAAGCCGAGGAGACGCTTGAAGACGTCTTTTTAAGGATGGTGGGGAAATGAACAACGTAACGACGCTTTTTCTAAAAGAACAGATGGAGCAGTGGCGAAGCTTGAAATGGATTTGGCTGCCGGTTGTGTTTGCGATTCTTGGCATGATGCAACCGCTGATGATGTATTATTTACCTGAAATTATGGGGGCAATGGGTGGCGATGGTAGTGAGCAGGGGGCGGCAATTGCTGATTTGATGGGAGTTGTGAATGCCCAACAAGTGATGGCTGGAACGCTTTCTTCGCAGTTTGATCAACTTGGAATTATTATTTTGATTGTGGCATTAATGGGCGCGATTATTTCTGAAAAGAATAATGGGATGCTGGCGTTTATTTTAACAAGGCCTGTAAAAGCTTGGCAGTATATTTTAGCAAAATGGTTTTCTCAAGCCTTATTAGTGTTTATTTCGCTAGGGTTAGGATATTTTGCGGCATATTATTATGTTTACTTATTATATGGTGGAATTAAGATGGCAAGTATTTTTGCCGGATTTGGAATTTATTTTGTATGGTTGTTGTTTATAGTCTCGGTAGTGCTCATTTTAGGAATCGTATTTCGTAGCACAGCAGTTGTCGCGATGATAGGAGCTGGTGGCGCGATTATTCTGGAGTTGGTAAGTGGAGCCTCGGGATGGGTACAAATCTTCAATCCTGCTTATTTGAGTGCGAATGCGGCTAGCGTTATTATGACGGACGATGTGAAGGATTATTTTGTAGGGAATTTGATGGTTACGCTATGCTTTATCGTTGCGTTGCTTGGGCTATCGATTTTCTTATTGACGAAGAAAAAATTCCATATTGGTAGTTCGCATGAATAGATTGTAAACTCTAATGGAAATCTCATGTATTTTTCCTCACAATGTTAGACGGTTCATGTAATATAGGAAATGTAAACAAGATAGCTATTACTTTTCCCCCCTTTTTAGTAATAGGATATCTAAACTCCTTTTTCCCAAGTTGGTTCCCCTGCCAGCTTGGTTTTTTTGTGCGTTCTTAGGATTGCAATATGGAACTTATCCGTGTATACTGTATATATATTATATACACAATTATGTGGAGGTGCGTATGAAGATAATCATTACGAATACGTCCAGATTGCCGATTTATGAGCAGATTGCTTCACAGATTCGCAACCAGATTATCAATGGTGAGTTAGTTGGAGGCTACCAATTACCTTCAATTCGGGCATTGGCGAAGGAATTACAGGTTAGTGTTATTACAACGAAGCGCGCGTACGAGGAGCTGGAACATGATGGCTTTATTCATACTGTCGCTGGGAAAGGTACATATGTCTCCAATCAAAATATGACACTAATTCGGGAGCATAAGGTAAAGGATTTGGAGAAAAAGATAATTCAACTATTACAATTAGCAGAGGATTTGGGACTAACATATAAGGATGTGCGTGACATGATGGATTCGTTGGCAGAGGAGGAGTAGAGTATGGATAGTATTTTAGAAGTAAAGCGTGTTTCGAAAGTATATAAAGATTTTACCTTGCGAAATATTTCTTTTCAATTACCAAAAGGCTATATTATGGGGCTGATTGGTGTGAACGGTGCGGGAAAAAGTACGTTATTAAAAATAATTATGGATTTAGTGCAGAAAAATAGTGGGGATGTTGTTATTTTTGGGAAGAATACGAACGATGCAATGGAAGAAATAAAGCAAGACATTGGTTTTGTTTTCGATGACAACCATTTCTACGAGCATTTGACCTGTGAGCAAATGAAACGGATTATTGCGCCTTTTTATCGGAATTGGGATGAGGCAGCATATCAGAATTACATGAAGATGTTTGAACTTCCAAGCAACAAGAAAATAAAAGTACTTTCTAAAGGAATGAAGATGAAATACAGTATTGCGATTGCTCTCAGTCATCATGCGAAATTGATTATTATGGATGAACCTACTGCAGGACTTGATCCAATTGTGCGTCGCGAGTTGCTTAGTGTTTTGCAAACTGTAGTGATGAAAGAAGAAGTATCTGTGGTATTTTCCACGCATGTAACCGCTGATTTAGAAAGAGTGGCTGATTTTATTACCTATATACATGAGGGGCGAGTTTTTTTCAGCGAGGAGAAAGATAGCTTATTGGAGCAATATGTGATTGTTAAGGGAGATCAAGATTTATTGGATAGTGAGGCTAAAAGTTTATTTGTTGATGTGGAAATTGGAACGTTGGGATTCCAAGGATTGTCCAAACAAGTGGAGGAAGCTAGATTCTATTTTGGTGAGGAAGTTATTTTTGAAAAACCGACCATAGAGGACATTATGTACTACACAGTCCAAGCCACTAAGAAGAGACGACAAGGGGTAATGTAGATGTGGCAATTGATTTGGAAAGATGTGATGATTCAACGAGGTTCGATTATATTACTTGCGGTATTGTTAATATGTATTGTGATTTTTGGTGCTAATATCGGAATGCCGGCGTTTATTTTCTTGTTGTTGGGAGCTTTGGTTGCAGGTGGAAGTTTTATAGCCAAATCGATTAGTAGAGATGAAGATAACCATACATTGTTATTTGTGACTTCTTTGCCAGTTAGTAGAAAAGATGTTGTGATGGCGCGCTACATCGGTACGCTAATTAGTATGCTTACAGCGATAGTATTTCTGTACATCGTAACAAGTATTGTCATGTGGACATTTATTCCGATAGCGGATTTTTTTGTAAGCACAGGGACTGCTCTGGTGATAGTACTTGGTGTAACAACGCTTCTTTTTCCGATATACTTCTGGCTTGGCTACGACTCGATGAAATATGTATTGAGCGGATTGATTATTTTTTATACTTTATTGACATTCCTAACAAGTCTCCCGAGTGTGCAGAGAGTTATAAAATGGATTGTAGAATGGGGATATAGCTCGATACTAATGCTACTGCTTGGATTGATGATGATACTTTATCTGGTATCAATGCGCCTCTCCATTCGAGTTTTAGGGTTCACAGATTTATAAGGGGGAGGGGAATTATATTGTATGCATTAATAAGAAAAGATTTTCGTGTTCAGACAAAAGTAGTGGCATACTATCTTATTTTTGTGGTGGCGCTATTAAATTTATGGATGAGCCAAGATTTTGTAACATGGGTGCTCTATGCTTTAGGGGGGACTATAATCTCAATGGCTCCTATTTTCGCAGCATTTAGCTATGATGATAAAAGTGGCGATGAGTTGATAGTAAGTTGGCCGATTTCAAGGGCAAAGGTAGTTATCTCGAAATATGTATCTAGTTTGGCATATATGATTTTTGCTATGCTTTTTATTTTTATAGTCACATTAACTATTGGCTTATTTATTGGAAATAGAGGCGGGATAAAGGAACATTTTATTTCGATAGGTTTTGTTTTTGCTGGACTATGTTTCTTTTTTGCTATTGTTTTGCCATGTTACTACTGGCTGGGGTTTCAGCGATTGAGTTATATGTATACAGCTCTAGTAGTTATTTTAGGTGTGATGCTAGTGGGTTTGTATCAATCTGAACTTGGTCATTGGCTATTACAGTACTTGATGAATACTTCGAATGCTATGCTTGCAGGTTTCTTTCTGGCTATTTCTATTTTAGCCTATACGATATCGCTATTCTGTTCTTTACGTATTTTTGCAAAAAAAGATTTATAAACATCAAGATATATTTTTCATGAATTTCTCATCTAATTCTCGAGGGGTTATCATGTACGACCTGTATTATAGAGAATGTAAAGAGGATAGCAATTACTTTTCCCCCCTTTTTAGTAGTTGTTCATCCGACAAAACTCCCTTTTTAACCATCGCGGTTTCCCCCCTTTTTCCGCGGTGGTTTTTTTGTGGCTAGAAATTAGGAGGCTTAAGGCTTGCATCTCTGGGGGGCATTAGGTGTATAGTAGAGAGGTAAATAGAAATCGGGAGGCTGGTAAAATGAACATTAATGATACGGTAACACTTGCAAATGGCGTGGAGATGCCGCAGTTTGGTTTTGGCGTTTGGCGTGTGAATGATGGAGAAGAGGCAGTGAATTCCGTGAAGTGGGCGATCGAAACGGGATATAAGAGCATTGATACGGCCGCTGCTTACAAAAATGAAGAAGGTGTGGGACGCGCAATCAAGGAATCTGGCGTGGCGCGCGATAGCCTTTTTGTAACGACGAAGTTATGGAATGCGGATCAAGGTTATGAATCCACATTAGCTGCTTTTGACACGAGTTTGGAGAAATTAGGCTTAGATTATATCGATTTATACTTAATTCATTGGCCAGTGGAAGGCAAATTTGTCGATACATGGCGCGCCTTTGAAAAACTATATGCAGATAAAAAAGTACGCGCGATTGGTGTTTGTAATTTTCATGAGCATCATTTGGATGAACTATTAAAAGAAGCAAAAATTGCGCCTATGGTGAATCAAATTGAGTTGCATCCGTTGCTATCTCAAGAACCCTTACGCAAATATTGTGCAGATAAAAATATCATAGTAGAAGCATGGAGTCCGCTTGGAAGTGGTAAAATCCTTGATAATAGCGTCATTAATTCCATCGCCAAAATCTATGAGAAGTCGGTTGCACAAGTCATCTTACGCTGGGATCTGCAACACGGCATCGTAACGATTCCAAAATCAATTCATCAAAACCGTATTATCGAAAATGCGAATATTTTTGATTTCGAGTTGAAAGACTCGGAGATGAAGTTGATCGATAGTTTGAATCAGAATGAACGTACAGGTCCTGATCCTGACAATTTTAATTTCTAGATGAGAAAAAAAGCAGTAAATCCATTTCGTTACGTGGATTTACTGCTTTTTCATGTTATTTAATATTTGCCATTAACGTCCAACCGATAACGACATTGCCATTTTTGAGGCGATACCATACTTTTCCTTCGATGTTAGCTTGACGATCTGCGGTTAAAGTTTTGCCAGCAAAAGTAGCTAGTGTTCCAACTTTAATCGGAGGATCATCTACTGGGAACGAGTATAGGACACCAGCTGTATTGGCGACTCTTTTCGTTAGGTTTACTGGTTTTTCAGCAATGGCGCCATCATAAAATTTCGTCAGGGCACTTGCGTTGACCCAACCAAGAAGTTGACCATTGGAACTGATTTGGTAGTATAAACCGCCAGTTGTTTTAGCTTCGCGCAAGATGCGGAGCTTTTTACCACTGTAATTGGAAAGTGGTGCAATTTTAGAATTAATGCCGTATGTGTTCGGAACTAACTTCCAAATATATTGATTCGCTGTTGTTTTCGTTTTACCGTAAGCGGTCAAGGTCTTGTTGTAAACGGGTTGGTCGTAATTAGTCGGCGTAACGCTCATTGCGCGAACCCAACCAATCGACTCAGAGCCATTTATTAGGCGATACCAGAGCGTACCGTTAACCTTGATTTGTTTATGAACCGTTAGCTTCAAGTTCAGATATCTCGTTAAATCGCCTTTTCGCATGGAACTATCAACTACTGGGAAGTAATAAATAGAATCTTTCGGAAGCGCGACATAACGTGGTAGATTAGCCGTTTGTTCCATACTTGGTGTGTAGAAAATCGATACGGCTTTGCTGTCCACCCAACCAATTGTTCTACCATCGATGGCAAATTGGTACCAGATACCTTTACTTGTTTTGGCTTCACGAATCAGTTTTAGGTTTTTACCAGTGTAGCTAGAAAGTGGATTCACAACTTTAGCTCCAAGTGTTCCGTTTGGTACGGTCCAGACATTATTACCGGTCGCTGTTTTAACGCTGGCATAAGTCGTAGCCCCCATTACTTTATCGTAAACAATTTGATCGAAAGCCGTTGTTGTTAGGCTTGAAGCGCGAACCCAGCCAACTGCTTCGGATCCATTCATGAGGCGATACCATAATGTACCGTTCAGTGTGATTTGCTTATTTGCAAGCAGTGGTTTATTCGTATAGGAAGCTAATGTTCCTTTACGCATCGAGCTGTCTATAACTGGGAAATAATAAATGGATTCTGTAGGAACGTTGACGTAGCGCGTTAGATTCGCGGTTTGTTCCATACTAGGTGTGTAAAAAGCAGTGACCGCTTTATTTTCCACCCATCCGATTGTCCGACCGTCAATGCTAAATTGATACCACGTACCACTTTGCGTTTTTGCCGTGCGTAACAGTTTTAAATTTTTGCCAGTATAAGCGGAGAGTGGGTTCACTTCGTTGGCTCCGGCAGTATTAAAAGGTGCCGACCAAACCGTGTTTCCAGCTGCAGATTTGACATTGGCGTAAGTTGTCGCTGTGAAAGGAACGTTAGAAAGAATGGTATCTTTACTAAACGTTTTGGATTTCTCAGTTACAAGTGCCAGGAACTCGTTGTAACTGTAGCCCCATTTATTGAAATAGCCAATTGGATCGGTATGCGTTGTGCCACCAAGATATTTACTGACAGCATTATGCGTCCAAACCGTTCCAACGCCATCTGTTTCAGCGCTATCAATCGGTAATTTATATTTATCCAGGATGTAGGCCGTGTAATAGGCATAATTATTAATCGAGCGGGCAAATTCATCAAATGTATTGTGCTCCACCAGTTCGTACTGAACAAAGCGAGCATTGGCAAAACGTCCTGCGCCCCAAACACCATAATCGGTTGGGTGAATTTGAATAATATTGCCTTTATCGACAAAACTATGCACAAAAGCGTTCTCCCAATTGCGACTCATGTAGTCAATTTCGTTCTGAATCGTTGAATTCGGATTAGCCGTTTCGTGCAAGACAACACCTTCTGGCTTGCCGTAACCATTGCGATAGTTGAATTTCGTGAATTGCGATTGAATCTGGCTACTCAACTTTGCGTTTGCAAAATTATTTGATTTGATATAGTTGTTCACATTTGGATAGGCAGCTTTTGCGTTTAAAACTCGGCTGCGATCAGGAATTGGTGCTTCTTGATCCTCATCGGCATGTAAATCTCCGGTGAATGTGCCTTCCCGTTCTGCTTTTGGTACATAGATTGAATCATCTTGAATCGTTTGTGATCCATCTTTTGCAGTGACCGCGCTATTATCAGCAGGTTGTTGCTCATCAGCTAGGACCGATATCGGCAAAACAACAGTTGTCAGCCCAACAGTCACAATAACTGATTTTAATAAAGTCTTCAATTGTCCATCTCCATTCTAAAAAGTCCCCTTTGGTAATAAAAACCACATAGCATAAACTTGGTTGCTTTCAGTCTATTCCCTACGTATGCAAAGAATACTCCTATTATGTAGAAAATCCAGAAGAGAGTCAATAGAGTTTCCCTATCTTGGGCGCAATTTGAGCGAATGTAACTATTGATTAGGAGGGGAATAGCGAGTTATACCAACAGTTTTAGGGAATCCAACTCGAAAATTGACAAATTACCTACAATTTCGTGTCGAAACAGCGTCAAAAAAGTCATTTAGTAAATTATATGACATTAAAAGTGGTCAATAGGCCTTTAAATTTAAAAAATGGAACATATTGCGTCAAATTTTTTACATGAAAAATATTTCTTTGAGGCACCCAATTTGACAAGAAAGGAGGAAAATAAGAAACTAAGATTATCACTGCATGAGAGAAGGGGAAAACAGATGTTAAAGCGAATGTTAATCATCTACAATCCTGTTGCTGGGCAGCGCAAGTTTCACAAGCTGATGCCAGTTGCAGAACAAGTTTTGGAAGAGGCGGGGTTTGATGTCACCTTGATTCCGACAACCGAGCAAGCAAAAAGTGCGACTAAAATCGCGAAGCAAGGCGTATTAGATGGTTTTGAATTTATTATTGCAGCTGGAGGAGATGGCACGGTAAATGAGGTTGTCAACGGGTTAATGCAAGCACCGACGCAACCTATTTTTGGCGTTTTACCAGTAGGAACAACAAATGATTTCGCGCGCGCACTAGGAATGGCAAAAGATCCAGTGGAAGCCTTGCATATTATTGCGGCCGGTGCGACGATAAAAGTGGATGTGGGACAGGCAAACGATCAATATTTCATCAACAACGCAGCCGGTGGAAAAATTACCGAAATCACCTATGCCGTCAAAGAATCGATGAAAAACAAAATCGGGCGTCTAGCCTATCTAGTAAGCGGAATAACACTATTACCGAAATTAGCACCAAAACAAGTAAGAATAACACACGATAAAGGCGTATTTGAAGGCGAAATCTTGCTGTTATTTGGGGCGTTAACAAATAGTGTTGGCGGCATGGAAAAACTTTGCCCACCAGCTGTATTGAACGACGGTTATATGGATTTACTAATTTTGAAAAAAGTGTCACCAATAAAACTACTCAAGTTGCTTGCTTCTATTAAAAACGGTTCCCACCTTCAAAGCGAGGATGTGGTGTACGTCAAAACAAAACACGTAGAAATCGAATGCGATGCGAGTTTGAACATAAGTTATGACGGCGTATACGGAGGTGAAACACCGTATATATTGGAAGTTTTACCAGAAAAATTGGCAATTTTGGCAGATGCAACCCGAATCGAGCATCGCTTACAGAAATAAAACGATTACATCAAAAATATCGACCTTCACTATGGTAAACTACTCACAAATCTGGTATTATTACAGTGTTAGGAAAAATAGCAACCGTTATTTTTCACAGCAGAAAATCAAATTTTGTAAGAGTCTAAAGCAAACTCGAACAGAGCCGAAGACCGCCAAACCATGAAAATGGGTAGGACGTAAACTAGGCTTTACACAAATCGAGCGAAAGCGTTTGTATTCCGCCGATTTACCCGATGGATGCACGAGACCTCTTATATTCCTGAGGAGGAAATTGTATTATGCCTATCGTTAGTATGACTGAAATGTTGAACAAAGCGTTAGCTGGTAAATATGCTGTTGGTCAATTCAATATCAATAACCTTGAATGGACTCGCGCTATTTTAGAAGCTGCAGAACAAGAAAAATCCCCTGTAATCCTTGGTGTTTCTGAAGGAGCAGCAAAATACATGGGCGGATTTACGACAGTAGTTAAAATGACTGAAGGACTTATGCATGACCTAAAAATCACTGTACCAGTTGCAATTCACTTGGATCATGGTTCATCTTTTGATTCTTGTAAAGCTGCAATCGATGCAGGATTCTCATCTGTTATGATCGATGGTTCTCATCACCCAATCGATGAAAACGTTGAAATGACTAAAAAAGTTGTTGACTACGCACATCCAAAAGGCGTTTCTGTTGAAGCCGAAGTTGGAACTGTTGGTGGCGAAGAAGACGGCGTAACAGGCGGAATCAACTATGCTGATCCTGCTGAATGTTTACGTGTTGTTAAAGAAGCTAACATTGATGCACTTGCTGCAGCATTAGGTTCTGTACATGGTCCTTATCACGGCGAACCAGTTCTAGGATTCAAAGAAATGGAAGAAATCTCGAAATTAACTGGTGCTCCTCTAGTACTACACGGTGGTTCTGGAATTCCTGAACACCAAATCAAACAAGCAATCGAACACGGTCACAGCAAAATCAACGTTAACACGGAATGCCAAATCGTTTGGACTGCCGCTGTTCGCGAAAAATTAGCTACAGATGATAAAGTTTACGATCCACGTAAAGTTATCGGACCTGGCCAAGCTGCGATTGTTAAAACAGTTGTTGCTAAGATCCAAGAATTTGGTTCAAACGGCAAAGCATAATTTTATACTTAATGATGATAACGAGCCAAATTTTGGCTCGTTATTTTTTGTTGGTACTGTTTGAACGAAGTGAATTACAGTACCAATATGCATGAGAGCAAGTAATCCTTTTATGCACCGGGTCAAGACAGCGAACCCCAATACATAAACCAAAAGTTGGATATCCAATTTTCCCAAAGCTTGATACACTTAAAAAGAGAACGCATACAAAGAATGGAGTGCGAGAAATGGCAGATAAATTTTTAATTATAGGTGGCGGAATTGCGGGTTTGATGACAGGAATAGCATTACAACAATCTGGTTTTTCTGTAGAAATTTATGAGCAGGCTGAGGAAATAAAACGAGTTGGGGCAGGCATTACAATTGCGCCAAATGGGATGTTAGCGCTGGAGTTATTAGGCTTGGCCGACCAAGTAAAGGCGATGGGAAATGTCAGCTCTAAAGGAATAGCGATTGTGGATGAAGCTGGAAAAGCTATAACGAAATTAGATGATGAGAAGTTTACTTTCCCGATTTATGCGATACATAGAGCCGATTTGCAGGAAATTCTGTTAAACACATTGAAAGAAGGCACGCTAAGATTAGGAAGCAAATGTCGAGATTTGATACAGAGCGCTTCAGGAGTTGTGCTACAGATGGAAGATGGCTCTGAGGTTCGCGGGGATTACGCAATCGTTGCAGACGGGATTCATTCTGTTGCAAGGAATCGTATTTTTGGCAAACAGCCGCTTCGTTATGCGGGCTACACCTGTTGGCGTGGCGTTGCTAAAACCCAGCCGAAAGATGCAGATACAAAGCTATTCACTGAAACTTGGGGTACAAAAGGACGCGTAGGAATTGTCCCTCTAGCAAACCAGGAAACATATTGGTTTGCGGTAGTTGGGGCTTCTGAGAACAGCATTGCGCATCAAACATATGAATTATCGCATCTAGTAGAGCGTTTTGGTTCCTATCATCAGCCGATTCGGGACATACTGGAAGCTACAAATCCAGATAAGCTGATACGTGGAGATATTTTTGATTTGGAGCCTATGAAAAGTTTTGCAAAGGGGCGCGCGGTTTTAATGGGAGACGCGGCACATGCGATGACACCAAATTTGGGGCAGGGTGGCTGTCAGGCGATGGAAGACGCGATTATTTTGCGTAATTATTTGAAAAAAATCGATAATGTGGAGCTGGCTTTCGAGGCATTTAGTCAAGCGAGGGTTGGCAGAACAAAGAAAATCACAGAGCGATCACGGCTGATTGGAAAAGTTGCTCAATTCGAGGCGCCGTTTGTATGCAAGGTACGAAATATGGGGATGCGCTTAGCACCAGCCTCGGCACAGCGGAAACAATTGGAATATATATATGATGTGGATTTGGATAGTTGAGGGGTTTGAGGAATGGAGAATTAGAACCCCAATATGCATGAGAACGAAAGTGAGCATGTAATCCATGCGCTGCGTCAAGACCGGCTTTTTCTGGTAGCCGCTCCAGTTTTTGTCGGAGCTGAACGGGCCGTTTCAGCTTTGTTGGGATTCTTAAGAAGCGTATTGAGCTGAATTAGAAGCCCAATATGCATGAGAACGAATGTGAGCATGTAATCCATGTGCTGCGTCAAAACCAGCGCTTCCGGATCCAGCTTCAGAAGCCAGCCCCTCGAAGCTTTCGCGCCCTCCATAAAAACCAAGAGTGGGTTTTCATTGCGGTCGCTCCAAGCTTTTTCGGGTCTAACGGGCTTCTTCAGCTTTTCAATATTTGCAAATTTCCTCAATATCAGGGATAATTAGCAACAAGTGAAATCTTTTTGATTAGAAAGAAGGAACGGTATGATTGAGAAATTAGTAATAAAAGGTGGAAGAGAATTATCTGGGACGTTGCGTGTGGATGGTGCTAAGAATAGTGCTGTGGCGCTTATTCCTGCTACAATTCTCGCTGATTCAGATGTTACCATTGAAGGCTTACCCGATATATCCGATGTACACACATTATATGCAATTTTAGAAGAACTTGGCGGAACGATTCATGCTGACACAGATGCAGTCACAATTGATCCGTCTAATTTAATGGATATGCCACTACCAAACGGCAATGTAAAAAAATTACGCGCTTCCTACTACCTCATGGGTGCGATGCTAGGCCGTTTCAAAAAAGCGGTTATCGGGCTTCCAGGTGGGTGTTATTTAGGTCCGCGTCCCATTGATCAACACATTAAAGGCTTTGAGGCACTGGGAGCTACAGTTACAAATGAGCAAGGAGCCATCTATTTACGTGCTGACGAATTAAAAGGTGCCCGTATCTATCTAGACGTCGTTAGCGTCGGCGCAACCATCAATATTATGCTTGCCGCTGTAAAAGCAACTGGAAAAACAGTTATCGAAAACGCAGCCAAGGAGCCAGAAATTATCGATGTGGCGACTCTTCTTACGAGCATGGGAGCAAAAATAAAAGGTGCTGGCACAGATACTATCCGTATCGAAGGCGTTGAAACACTCCACGGATGCCGTCACACGATTATTCCTGACCGCATCGAAGCAGGAACTTTCATGATTTTAGCAGCAGCAGCGGGCTCTGGAATCAAGGTCGAAAACATTATTCCAGCCCACATGGAAGCAGTGAAAGCGAAACTCGTCGAAGCCGGCGTATCCATTGAAATGGATGAAGATTCTGCCTACATTGGGAAAAGTGGTTCACTGAAAAAAGTAGATATCAAAACCTACGCCTATCCAGGGTTTCCAACCGATTTACAACAACCAATGACTGCGTTATTAGCCGGTGCCCATGGAAGTAGTGTTGTAACAGATACTATTTATCCAAGTCGTTTTAAACATATCGATGAGCTAAAACGCATGGGTGGCCGCTTCAAACTGCAAAGCCGTGCAGCCATAGTCACAGGCCCAACGCAACTTAGGGGCGCTACAGTAACCGCATCAGATTTACGTGCGGGAGCCTCACTTGTTATCGCAGGCCTCGCTGCAGATGGTGTTACGGAAATCCATGGCGTGGAACATATTGAACGAGGCTACGGCCGCATTATCGAAAAATTAGAAGGTATAGGTGCTGATATTTGTAAGGTTTCCCACGCCTCCGAAATCGTCTAGTCATTCAGCGGAGCGACAAGCACTCATCTTCGTCGTTAAAGCCTGTGCTCCAGTGCTCATGTACTTTAGTACATTCCGCTCCGGTGCGCGGCTTTGCCTAGAATCTGAGCGCTTGTTGCTCCGCTGAGATTTGGTGGGAGATCGTGAGATGGCGTTGAAACACCAGTTGGCGGTAAAGCACGCACCTTTGTTTGAAGTGAAGCGAGTTATAACCCTAATATGCAAAGGAACAAAGTGAGTTTGTAGTTCTTATCCAAAGCCTGTGCTCCAGTGCTCATGTACTTTAGTACATTCCGCTCCGGTGCGCGGCTTTGCCTAGAATCTGAGCGCTTGTCGCTCCGCTGAGATTTGGTGGGAGATCGTGAGATGGCGTTGAAACACCAGTTGGCGGTAAAGCACGCACCTTTGTTTGAAGTGAAGCGAGTTACAACCCTAATATGCAAAGGAACAAAGTGAGTTTGTAGTCTGCTCTGAAACACGAGTTGCCTCCATTGAAATTTTAGTAGTAAATCATGAAAAATATACTTAAATCCTCAGCTCTCCTAAAATCCTCTTTACAAAAAATCCAAAAGGTGGTCAAATTATATGCCGGACATATCCATTTCTTATCTGGAAAAACTGACAATTAAAGAAATCTATGCGCTTGCAAAGGAACATAAGATTCCCTATTATAGCAAGCTCACTAAAAGAGAACTCAGCTTTGCGCTGCTAAAGGCAAGTGCTGAAAAACAAGGCTTCTTCTTTATGGAAGGCGTTCTTGACATTATTGCCTCGGAAGGTTTTGGCTTCCTGCGCCCCATCAACTATTCTGCAAGCTCCGAAGATATCTACATATCGGCTTCCCAAATCAGACGTTTCGATCTAAGAACTGGTGATAAGGTTTCAGGAAAAGTTCGCCCTCCAAAAGAAAATGAGCGCTATTTTGGTTTGCTTCACGTCGAGGCGGTTAATGGCGAAAATCCCGAGGTGGCGAAAGAACGTGTTCATTTCCCAGGTTTAACGCCGTTATATCCTGATCGCCAAATACGTATGGAGATTGGTCAAGAGCCGATTTCAACGCGTATGATCGACATGATTGCCCCGATTGGTTTCGGACAACGTGGATTGATTGTAGCTCCTCCTAAGGCTGGTAAAACGATTCTTTTAAAAGAAATTGCTAACGCGATTACAGAAAATAGTCCGGATGCAGAACTGATTGTACTATTGATCGATGAACGCCCTGAAGAGGTAACCGATATTGAGCGCTCGGTCAAAGCAGAGGTTGTTAGCTCGACGTTTGATGAAGTTCCAGAAAATCATATAAAAGTTGCTGAGCTGGTCTTAGAACGAGCGATGCGTCTTGTGGAGCAAAAGCGTGACGTTATTATTTTGATGGATAGTATTACGCGGCTAGCTAGAGCGTATAATCTTGTTATTCCACCAAGCGGGCGAACGCTCTCTGGCGGTATTGATCCAGCCGCTTTCCACAGACCGAAGCGCTTTTTCGGGGCTGCTCGAAACATCGAAGAAGGCGGAAGTTTAACAATCTTGGCAACAGCACTTGTTGACACAGGTTCGCGAATGGACGACGTGATTTATGAAGAATTTAAAGGAACCGGAAATATGGAGCTCCATCTCGATCGTGCGATGGCAGAGCGACGCGTCTTCCCAGCTATTGATATTCGCCGCTCAGGAACGCGTAAAGAAGAGCTATTACTTCCAAAAGAAAACCTAGAACAGCTGTGGAAAATCCGTAAAATTATGCCGATTCAAGGCGATGCATTAGACATTTCCGAGCGCTTTATTCGCTATTTGAAAAAGACACCAACAAATGCAGATTTTTTCGAAGTTATCCAGACAGAAATGTTTAAAAAATAAGCCTTGCTAAATTAGAAAAGCATTGTTATAATGAATTTACTGTGTGCAAGTGTGCAGAAATTACTCTGTTTCAGATGATTCAGGGCGAAGGAGTTGAAAACAATGAAAGCTGGAATTCACCCGGAATACCGTCAAGTGGTATTTCTTGATACTAGTACAGATTTCAAATTTCTTTCTGGTTCTACTAAGGGCTCGAACGAAACTATTCAATGGGAAGATGGCAACGAGTATCCATTACTACGTGTCGAGATCAGTTCTGATTCTCACCCATTCTATACTGGTAAACAAAAACATGCGACAGCCGACGGACGTGTCGACCGTTTCAACAAAAAATACGGTATCAAATAAAAAAGTCACCCTCGGGTGGCTTTTTTATTTGATACCTTGAACCTACGTGGGGTAAATCGGCGGCAAGCGCTCGCAATCAAGTGGTTTTATGAACTTCCGGTTCTGCTACACAAGAGCAGTTTCGCTTAACTTCTTACATGGTCGGGGAAGCTACTCCCTCCCTGTTTTCAGTCATCACTTGCGCCAATACGCTCCGCTTTTGGCTTTCACAAAACCACTTGATTGCAACCGCTTTCGCTCGATTTGTGTAAAGCGGAATGTACGTCTTACGCATAAAAAATAAAAGTTGATGGCCCATTAGATGATTTTCAGACCTTCTGTGTACAGAGTACCAATCAACATAAGAAAAACATAAACCTCAAAACAAAATCCAAACATTTTCAATTCAATCTTGCTTAGGGTAGAATTGGAGGATAGAGAAATAAAGGAGGTTTTCATATGGTGGAACATTATGATTATATAGCGATTGGTGGAGGCAGCGGCGGGATTTCTTCGGTGAATCGTGCGGCTAGTTACGGGAAGAAATGTGCGCTTGTGGAGCCGAAACATCTTGGTGGAACGTGTGTAAACGTTGGTTGTGTGCCTAAAAAAGTGATGTGGTATGGGGCTCAGATTTCTGAGGCGATGAACAAATATGCGCCAGATTATGGCTTTGATGTGAAACAAGAAAATTTTGATTTTGCGAAGTTGGTGGAAAATCGGGAGGCGTATATTGAGCGGATTCATGGCTCGTATCAGCGCGGACTCGATCATAATAAGGTCGATATTTTGAAGGGCTACGCGTCATTTGTTGATGAGCATACGATTGAGGTGGATGGTACGCATTATACGGCGGATCATATTTTGGTGGCGACGGGTGGAAAACCTGCTTGGCCTGACGTTCCAGGAGCAGAATATGGGACGGATTCGGACGGCTTTTTTGCATGGACGGAGTTGCCTAAAAGCGTTGCGGTCGTTGGTGCTGGCTACATTGCGGTGGAGCTTGCGGGCGTATTGCAGGGCTTTGGCGTGGAGACGCATTTGTTTGTTCGTAAACAGACGCCGATACGCAGATTTGATCCTTTAGTAGTGGAAACTTTAATGGAAGTCATGAAGGAGCAAGGGTTAACGCTTCATACAGAGGCGATTCCTAAAGAGGTCACGAAAAATGAGGATGGAACGGTGACGCTTCACTTAGAGGACGGTCGCACGCAGACAGTAGAAAAATTAATCTGGGCGATTGGCAGAACACCGGTGACCGAGACGCTTAACTTGGCGGCGACGGCGGTGGAACTTGATAAAAAAGGCTACATTAAAGTAGATAAATTCCAAAATACAGCGGTTCCGGGGATTTATGCAGTCGGAGATATCACGGGCCATATTGAGCTGACCCCAGTTGCAATTGCTGCGGGACGTCGCTTGTCTGAACGGTTATTTAACGGGAAATTGGATGAGCATTTGGACTATAACCTGATTCCGACGGTTGTTTTTAGTCATCCGGCGATTGGGACGATAGGTTTGACAGAACCAGAAGCTATTGAAAAATATGGAGAGGCACAAGTGAAAGTCTATACGTCTTCGTTTACCTCGATGTATACTGCGATTACAGAACATCGCGAGCCTTGCCGAATGAAGCTGGTTTGTGCCGGTGATAATGAGAAAGTTGTTGGCCTGCACGGAATTGGTACGGGTGTTGATGAAATGATTCAAGGCTTTGCCGTTGCGATGAAAATGGGCGCAACGAAAGCTGATTTCGATAACACAGTCGCGATTCATCCAACGGGATCAGAAGAGTTTGTTACAATGCGTTAATAGGATAAAGCGCCGTCCTGAGATATAGGAACGGCGCTTTAATTTTATGCTGGGATGACTTTTGCATCTGCTAAATCGGTTGTTTTCAATTTTTTCTGGAAGGCGATGAAGAAGATAAGTCCCATAATTAAGGTGATGGTTTCGGTGACTGCCATGGACCAAATAACGCCGTGGAGGCCGAATGCAGCGTGCAAAATCAGAATCATCGGGATGTAAAGGACGCCCTGTGTGACGGACATGACCATCGTCGCCGTGCCTTGACCTGTTGCTTGAAAAAGGCTGATGAACAGGATGGTAAAGCCGTTGAAGATTGCCGATACGAGCATAGCTACGAGGATATAGGCACCAATACTTAGAACATTTGGATCGCTTGAGAACAGGTGGAGGATTGGTGCTCTAAATAGGTAAACTAAGCCAACAAATGTAACGGAAATGACGCCGATATATAGGGAGGCTTGTTTTATTCCCGCTTTAAATCTCGGAATATTCTTACTAGCAAAGTTAAATGCGAAGAATGGAATCAAACCTAGAATTAGACCCATGGCTAAGAATTCTGGAATTTGAACGATGCGTAGTGCGATTCCGAATCCTGCGATGACATTATCACCATATTGAATGGCAAAATTGTTGAGCAGTAAGGTTGTCACGATTAAAAAGGCAGACTGTAATAGTTCGGAGACGCCAATTTTATAGATTTCGAGCTGGTCTTTGATGGATATTTTGAAGTGTTTTAGGAAACCTTGCAAATGTTCGCTGCGTTTTTCTAGGAAGTAAAGGTAGTAAATGGCGGAACCTAGTTGGGATAAAACCATGGCCAGTGCAGCTCCTGCAACATGCCAGCCTAGACCTAAGATAAGGATTGGATCAAGAATCAAGCTGAGCCCAGTGCTGATAAAAATACCGTACATGGATTCTTTGGAAGCCCCGCCAGACCGGACTAACTGCTCGAGGGCGAAATTCAGTATGACGATGAAACCACCAGCAAATAGGGTCAGTGCGTAGGTTTTGGCATAATCAAAGGTTGCTGCATCAGCGCCGAGCAGTTGGGCAATCGGATCAATTAAAAGGAGAGCGAGGAGTGCGAGTAAAAGTCCGGCAATGATACTGGCGTAGAATGTGTAACCGGCGACGCGCTTGCCTCTTTCTGTGTCTTTTTGACCATTGAGGCGGGTGATGAATGTTCCACCACCAACGCCAAATACGTTACCAAAAGCCATGAGAACCGTGAAAATTGGTAAGCCAAGCGTAATCGCGGAGAGCATGCTTGTGTCGTGTAAGAGTCCGATGAAATAGGCGTTGATGACGTTATAAATAGTGCCGACCGACATCCCAATCATCATTGGAATCGATAAATGGGCGATGGCTTTTTTCACTGGTGCGTTTTCTAAATAATATTGATCTGAAAATTTCTTTGTCATGTTCTTTCCTTCTTCCTTATAGGTTGTTACTTACTTTTGTTAAAAGTGATTTTAATTGTTCGGCTTCGGTAGCGGTGAGGGATTTTGTGATACTGCTCTCGATTTCTGCAAAAATGGTATTGAATTCTTCTATTAACGCCACGCCTTTATCTAAGACATAAATATTCTTTTGACGTTCGTTATCTTTTGGAACGACGCGTTTGATGTACCCTTTTTTTTCGAGGCCTTGCAGCATGCTCGTGATGCTGGCGCCTTTGCGGTTGAATTGTGTGGCGAGATCTTTTTGAATAACGCCGCGTTCTTGGTTCTCATAAATATAGCCAATCATGCGTCCTTGCTGGCCGTTGAGGTCTAATTCGCGAAGCCTAGCATCGGCATTCATCTTGATTTTCATCCCAACTCCGCGGAATAAATCGGAATAAGGGGTATTTAGTGGTTGTTTGGTCATTTTAATTCGACTCCTTATAGTTAGAATTCTAACTTGATAAAATGATTATAATAGATAGGATTCTAACTGTCAAGCATCTAAGTTAAAAAGAAAATCTAAGCAGTCTTTTACACGTTTTTCATTCTAGATGTGATATTCTTGTGAACATTGTCCTAAATGAATATTCTGATATGTCAAATAATCCTTTGCTTTATGATGGGAAATTGCGTATAATAAGCATAATTACATGGTTTTATAACTGAGGAGGTTGACAAGTGGAAGCGAAATTAGAAGTTGGAATTTTAGGATTTGGAACAGTTGGTAGTGGTGTCATTCACATTTTAGAAGAGCATGCGGAGAAAATTAGTCAAATGACCGGCTACCAAGTGAGCGTCAAAACGGTGCTCGTACGCGACTTAGAAAAGAATCGTCGTTACGAGACGAAAGGATTTAGCTTGACCACGGAACCTTCTGACATTTTAGATGATCCAGCCATTTCGGTGGTTGTGGAAGTTATGGGAAGCATCGAACCGGCGCGCGAGTATGTTTTACAAGCATTGAAAGCTGGGAAACATGTGGTAACGGCGAATAAGGATTTAATTGCGTTACATGGGGATGAACTAATTGCTGTGGCACAGGCGAACCAATGTGATTTATTCTATGAAGCGAGTGTTGCTGGCGGAATCCCGATTTTGCGGACGATTGTGAACGGGCTTGCGGCTGATAAAATCCAGAAAGTTATGGGAATCGTGAACGGTACGACGAACTTCATGTTGACAAAAATGAAGACGGAGAAGCGGGATTATGAGGATGTTTTGAAAGAGGCGCAGGACTTAGGGTTTGCAGAATCTGATCCAACGAATGATGTGGACGGAATCGATGCGGCTCGCAAAATGGTCATTTTAACGCGGTTGGCATTTGGAATGAATGTCGATTTGGCAGACGTGGATACGGTTGGAATTCGCGGGATTGCGCCGCGTGATATGGAAGTTGCGGAGCAGTTGAAATACGTGATTAAATTGGTCGGCACGGCGGAAGAGAAGAACGGTTCGGTTGCTGTTAGTGTTGGGCCTGTACTCTTGCCGAAATACCATCCGATGGCGGGCGTGAACAACGAGAATAATGCGGTGTTTGTAACGGGTGCCGCGGCTGGTGAAACGATGTATTACGGGCCGGGTGCTGGTGAATTACCGACGGCGACGAGTGTGGTCAGCGATATTATTACGGTCGCGAAAAACAGCAAGTTAGGCACAAATGGCAATGCATTCAATAGTTATAAACATGACACGAAACAAACCGTTCCAGAAGAAATTTTCTCGAAATATTATTTGCGGATTGTCATGGATGATAAAACTGGAACGTTCCTTAAGTTAACGCAGATTTTTGCGGAAGCGGGCGTTGGTTTTGATAAAATTTTGCAAGAACCGCTGGACGAGTTTACGGCGACGGTTGTTGTGGTGACGCATGTGACGAGCAAGGCGCAACTGGAACAAGCGATTGAAAAAGTGAAGCTGGAACCGCAAATGCAAGTCGAAGCGAAATATCAAGTTGTGGAGGGATAAATGATGTATGAAGGATTATTGAAACGTTATAAGGACTATTTACCGATCACTGATAAAACACCGCTGATTGGCTTGGCTGAAGGGAATACACCGCTGATTCCGTTGCCAAATTTGTCGAAGGAACTTGGCGTGACGTTATATGGAAAATATGAAGGCTTGAATCCGACGGGATCGTTTAAGGATCGCGGTATGGTGATGGCAGTTGCGAAGGCGAAGGAAGAGGGCGCGACGGCGGTTATTTGTGCTTCTACTGGAAACACGTCGGCGGCTGCTGCTGCGTACGCGACTCGTGCTGGAATGAAGGCTTATGTGGTGATTCCAGATGGCAAAGTGGCGCTTGGTAAGTTGGCGCAGGCCGTGATGTATGGCGCGGATATCATCGCGATTCAGGGGAACTTTGATGAAGCTTTGGACGCGGTTCGTGAGCTTGCGGAAACGGAAGCCGTGGCACTTGTTAACTCGGTGAATCCGTATCGTTTAGAAGGCCAAAAAACAGCGGCGTTCGAGATTTGCGAACAATTAGGTGGTAAATCACCAGACGTGCTGGCAATCCCGGTTGGAAACGCAGGAAATATTTCGGCATACTGGAAAGGTTTCAAAGAATGGGACGGTCATTTTGGCGTTGGCTTACCGCGGATGCACGGTTTTGAAGCGGAAGGTGCTGCGGCAATCGTTCAAGGCGCGCCAATTAAGAATCCTGAGACGATTGCGACGGCGATTCGAATTGGTAATCCAGCAAGTTGGGGATTGGCTGAGGCGGCGCGTGACGAATCGCAGGGATATATTCATTCTGTAACAGACGACGAGATTGTGAATGCCTATAAAAAAGTCGCAGCGCAAGATGGTGTCTTCATTGAACCAGGCTCGGCGGCATCGCTTGCTGGCGTGATTCAACACGTGAAAAGTGGCGCGATCAAACAAGGCGAAACAGTCGTGTGTGTGTTCACTGGAAACGGTTTGAAAGACCCTGATACGGCGATGAGCGTGCATGAAGTTCCAATTTCCCACGTGGAAGGCGTGGACGCAATGCGTGAATACTTGCGTGGAGGCGTGACGAAATGATTAGAATCCAAGTTCCGGCTACAACAGCGAATCTTGGACCAGGCTTTGATTCGTGCGGCCTTGCGTTATCGCTTTATTTAACGCTAGAAGTTTTAGAACCAGCAAAAGAATGGCATATCGCGCATGATTTAGGTGACGGAATCCCGATGGACGCAACGAACGTCATTGTCGAAACCGCGCTTAGCATCGCGCCAAATCTTGAACCGCACAACTTGAAAATGCTCTGCGATATCCCGGCGGCGCGCGGACTTGGAAGTAGTTCGGCGGCCGTGGTGGCAGGCATCGAGCTTGCGAATATACTCGCGAATTTGGAGTTGACGCCAGAACGCAAGGTGGAGATTGCCGCGGAAATCGAAGGCCATCCAGATAACGTTGCCCCAGCAGTACTCGGTAATTTTGTCGTTGGTGCAAAATTGGATGGCGAAGATTTTTACGTTCGGCACCTTTTCCCAGACTGTGCCCTGCTCGCGTTTATTCCGCAAGAAGTACTGCTAACGAGCGAAAGTCGCGGTGTTTTGCCAGACCAGCTTCCCTATAAAGAGGCAGTCAAAGCAAGCAGTATCGCTAATGTGATGATCGCAGCGCTTTTGCAAAATGATCTGAAATTAGCGGGTGACATGATGGAGCGCGATTTATGGCATGAGAAATACCGTGCAAAACTCGTACCACATTTGGCGCCATTGCGTGCATTGACGAAGGAAAATGGTGCTTACGCGGCATGTTTGAGTGGAGCAGGTCCAACGATTCTGATCTTCGCTCCAAAGTCAGAAAGCGAGAATCTAATCCAGGTCATGAAAGAATTCGATCAAACAGCGACAGTTCTTTCGCTAAACGTAGAAGGAAACGGCTCGACGATATTCTCATGAAATAACTACAAGTAAAGTATCGTTTTTGCGCTTTACTTGTAGTTTTTTTGTCATGCGCATGTAAGAAAGCTACATAGAAAATCACCTTTAGAATGCGACTATTGCTACTTTCAGACATTCTTCAAAACAATACCTGTTGTCCCAAATTACGCGCTGTGATAGAATGAAAAAGAGTTTTTAACATGGGAATGAGAGGTTTTGAGGCAATGGCACAGCTTTTCTTTAGATATGGGTCAATGAATAGCGGTAAAACAATTGAAATTTTAAAAGTGGCACATAATTATGAGGAACAAAATAAACCGGTCGTGATTTTTACATCTGGTATCGATGACCGCGAACAAGTCGGGGTTATTTCGAGTCGTATTGGTTTGAAACGTGAGGCAACACCAGTATTTTCAACAACAAATTTGCACGATGAAGTAGCAAAAATAGATCCCAAACCATATTGCGTATTACTCGATGAATCGCAATTTTTGGAGAAAAAACATATTTTACAGTTAGCGCAAATTGCAGATGGACTTAACATTCCCGTCATTGCGTATGGGCTAAAAAACGATTTTCAAAATGAGCTGTTCGAAGGTTCTAAGTATTTATTGCTATACGCCGACAAAATCGAGGAAATGAAGACAGTTTGTTGGTTTTGCACGAAGAAAGCGACGATGGTGTTACGTGTCGATGAAGAAGGAAAACCAATGTATAAAGGCGACCAAATCATGATTGGTGGCAACGATCGTTACTATCCAGTATGCCGAAAATGTCACGCCAACCCATCAATTTAACGTTTTAACAACTAAAAAATGAGGTGAACCTAAATGTATGATCGTTTACAAGCGGTGGAAGATCGCTATGATGAATTGAACGAATTGCTGAGCGACCCGAACGTAGTCAGTGACGCGAAAAAGCTACGAGACTATTCCAAAGAACAATCGAGCATCTCGGAAACAGTGGAGACGTATCGTGAGTATAAAGAAGTGACCGAGGGGCTTGCAGAAACACGTGAGATGATGAACGAGAAGCTCGACGATGACATGAAAGAAATGGTGAAAGAAGAATTCAACGAGTTAACAGCAGAGAAAAGCCGACTAGAGGAGCGTTTAAAACTATTGCTCGTTCCAAAAGACCCAAATGACGACAAAAACGTTATTATGGAAATTCGCGGAGCTGCGGGTGGCGATGAGGCCGCTCTATTTGCTGGCGACTTATTCCGGATGTATTCACGTTATGCAGAATCTCGCGGTTGGAAGGCCGAGGTCATGGAAGCAAACGCGACGGGAATCGGTGGTTATAAAGAGATTATCGTATTGATTAACGGTGCCGGAGCTTACTCTCGCCTAAAATATGAAAATGGTGCCCACCGTGTACAGCGCGTTCCAGAAACCGAGTCAGGCGGTCGAATTCATACGTCGACGGCAACGGTTGCGATTTTGCCAGAAGCTGAAGATGTGGAAATCGACATTAAAGATAACGAAATTCGGACGGATACGTTTGCTTCAAGTGGCGCGGGCGGACAAAGTGTTAATACAACGATGTCAGCCGTACGTTTGACGCATATTCCGACGGGGATTGTTGTTTCGATGCAAGATGAACGTTCTCAAATTAAGAATAAAGAAAAAGCGATGAAAATTTTGCGTGCGCGTATTTTTGATAAATTTGAGCGTGAAGCACGTGAGGAATATGATACGCATCGGAAATCTGCGGTTGGTACCGGTGACCGTTCTGAGCGGATTCGGACGTATAATTATCCACAAAATCGTGTAACAGATCACCGCATTGGTTTGACGATTCAAAAGCTCGATCAAATCATGGAAGGCAAGCTTGATGAAGTTATCGACGCGCTTATTATGGAAGACCAAACGAGCCGACTCGATCATCTAAGCGACGGTATGTAAGATGACAATCGCCGAAATTTTGCATCAAGCAAAAGCGGAACTGGGCGCTCACGATCTGGACCTCAACATAGCAGAAATTATCATTGAAACGCGACTTGGTCTGACACGATCTGAACTATGGATGTCGACAAGTAAAGAGCTAAGTCCGAGCGAAAAGGCCCAGTTTGACAGCGATTTCGCACGTTATATAAATGGGGAGCCAGTTCAGTATATTTTAGAAGTGGCTCCTTTTTATGGTCGCGATTTTTATGTCACACCAAGTGTTCTAATCCCCCGTCCAGAAACCGAAGAGCTTGTTTACGCCGCCGAGAAATTTATCGAAAAAAATCCAGCTAGAGTTCAGCGCATTTTGGATGTCTGCACAGGTAGCGGGATTATCCCGATCACACTAAAAGCAACATTTCCTGAGTGCTTGGTCACTGGCTCAGATATTTCCAAGGAAGCTCTCAAAATTGCGGAACAAAATAATACCCGTTTAAAAACAGATGTCCGATTTATCCACAGCGACCTCGTAGATTATTTCCAACAAACCGGTGAAAAATTCGATATGATTCTAGCAAATCCACCATATGTTGCAGATAGTGAACGCTTGGAGATGTCAAATTACGTTCTGGATCACGAACCAGAACTAGCCCTGTTCGCACCCAATAACGGTTTAGCGATTTACGAACGCCTAATTCAGCAATTGCCAAATATTGTGGATAACCTATTTTGGATTGGCATGGAAATCGGTTACACACAAGGTTCCGCTGTAAAACAGTTTTTCGAAAAAAGTTTTCCACAGGCAAGCGTCACGATTCAACAAGACATCAATGGTAAAGATCGGATGGTTATTTGCCATAACTAGCGGATATAAAAGCATTTCTATGGATGAAGTGCTTTTTTATTCGGGCTAATTATCCACAGCATTGGGGATAAAACTTTGTGCAAAAAAATATTTTTAATCAAATCTTAATAATTAAAACCCAGTTATCAACACACTTATACACATTATCCACAGGTTCACAATTAGTTATCCACATTGACAAAGTTATTATCCACAGTTTGGGGATAACTTTGTGGATGAAAGCCAATTTTTCAAATAAATCAATCTCAGGCTGTAAAAAATGCACCAAAACCGTTAAAATAAGATTAAAGCAATGTAAAGGAGCAAATCCTAATGGAAACAAAGATTTGGCATATAACGAAGGAAAATGAAATACAGACGTATCTCGAGGCTGCGAAACTTTTACAAGCGGGAGAAACGGTGGCTTTTCCTACTGAAACGGTATACGGCATTGGCGCAGACGCTACAAATGAACAAGCCGTTGCTAAAATATACGAAGCAAAAGGCAGGCCATCCGATAACCCACTTATCGTGCACATCGCGGATCAGTCGCAAATTCATGAATTCGTCAAGGAAATCCCGAGCAACGCAAAAAAACTCATGCGCGAATTTTGGCCAGGTCCGTTGACAATCATTTTGCCATTACAGCCCGGTCGACTAGCTACAAATGTGACGGCAGGATTGGATAGCGTCGGTGTACGAATGCCAGAGCACCCTATCGCGCTCGGCCTTTTAGCAGTAGCTGGAATTCCTGTGGCGGCTCCAAGTGCGAATCGATCAGGAAAACCAAGTCCGACATCCGGGGAACATGTGGAGGAAGATTTATCAGGACGGATTGCGGGTATTGTCTTTGGCGGGAAAACTGGTGTAGGTCTCGAATCAACGGTGATTGATTGCACGCTCGAAACTCCAGCGATTTTACGACCAGGAGGCGTTTCGCAAGAGAAGATAGAGGCGGTAATTGGCCCCGTTATTTCAGAAGCGAAAGAAGTCGCGCAACAAGAAGCACCGAGATCACCAGGAATGAAATACACGCATTACGCACCAAAAGCTCCTGTGGCAATCATTGAGGGCGATACGGCTTTTTTCCAAAAACAGATTGACCTAGCTGAAAAACGCGGAGAAATCGTCGGTGTGCTCGTTTCAGATGAGCTAGAGGAACAGTTGCGGAAGTCGGACTATATGATGGGTCTCGGAAGTAAGGCTTACCCAGGGGAAATCGCCTACCGTTTATACGACCGATTACGCCATTTTGACCATACACCTGTGACGCTTATTTACGCCGAACCTTTTGCGAAAATTGGTATTGGGGAAGCGGTAATGAATCGTCTTGATAAAGCAGCAGGCGGACATTATATCAAGCAAAGTGAGGAAAGCTAGAATGAATATTTTATTTGTGTGCACGGGAAATACATGCCGAAGCCCGATGGCCGAAAAAATGTTACAGTGGTTCAAGCCAGAATGGGAAATCCGTTCAGCTGGACTTGCGGCACAGACAGGCGCACCGATGTCGATGCAATCAAAAGAAGTATTGCAAGAACACGGCTTACCAACCTATATCATATGGCGAAATTGCTGACTAGTGACTTAGTAGAAGAAGCCGACAAAATTTTTGTGATGACAGAACAACACCGGCAGTCGCTTGTGGATAAGTTTCCGAATAAAAAAACGGAGCTGATTTCCCCTTATGATTTTGATGTGGCGGATCCCTATGGGGGAAGTAAGGCTGATTATGAGTACACGTTTGCGGAGTTGGAAGAGATGATTGCGCGACGGTTTTTGTTGGATGTCTAGGGGATACTTTTTGGTGTCCTCCTATTTTTAATTCAAATTTATTTCTGGGGATTAAGGTGGCTAAGTTTTTCGTTAGATCTAGCTCCATCAGCCAACTCCTCGAAAACTTCACGCCCTTCATAAAAATCAAGAGCGGATTTTTACTGCGGCCGCTCCAGTTTTTTTCGGAGTTAAACGGGCTGATTCTGCTTTTCGTTAGATCTAGCTCCATCAGCCAACTCCTCGAAAACTTCACGCCCTTCATAAAAATCAAGAGCGGATTTTTACTGCGGCCGCTCCAGTTTTTTTCGGAGTTAAACGGGCTGATTCTGCTTTT
>NZ_JABJVM010000065.1 GCF_013820765.1 Paenilisteria rustica | reverse complement strand
AATTGTTGGGGTGAAATATCAAGGTGCGAGCTAGGGAGTCAATAGCTCGTGCCTTTTCTTAACCTACAGAGATGTCAAAATCTTTGATAAAGTGTTGGGCTAGTATTTTGGCTCGGAATCTTTCGAAACATTGAAAGCCATAAGCGCCACGTTTTAAAACTTTGGTTCGATTGTTAATGCCTTCTACGAAGCCATTAGATAAATGTGGGTAAATAAAAGCGTTAA
>NZ_JABJVM010000064.1 GCF_013820765.1 Paenilisteria rustica | reverse complement strand
AAGCTAAAATGGCTCGTTCAGCTCCGAAAAAAACTGGAACATCTGCAGTGAAAACCCGGTCTTGGTTTTTGCGAAAGATGTGAAGATTTCGAGGAGTTAGCCATTGAAGCTAGATCTAAACTGAAAAGCTAAAATGGCTCGTTCAGCTCCGAAAAAAACTGGAACATCTGCAGTGAAAACCCGGTCTTGGTTTTTGCGAAAGATGTGAAGATTTCGAGGAGTTAGCCATTGAAGCTAGATCTAAAC
>NZ_JABJVM010000063.1 GCF_013820765.1 Paenilisteria rustica | reverse complement strand
GCACCTCGGATTCACAAGTTATCAAAATTAACGTGGAAAGCAAGGATGCTACGGATGCTGTAAAAATTGCGAATGAAACAGTTACGGTGTTCAGTAAAGATATTCCGAAAATAATGAAAATTGACAATATTTACACGCTATCAGAGGCTACTTTAGATGCGGATGCAGCGCCAGTAAAACCTCATACAGGCTTACTAATTGCTGTTGCAACTTTACTAGGAATGATTCTTGGACTTGTCATTATGTTCCTTCGTA
>NZ_JABJVM010000062.1 GCF_013820765.1 Paenilisteria rustica | reverse complement strand
TAACACCAAAAGAATTCATCGTTAGCGCAGACAGCTATGTGACAGGAACTTACACAGGTTCTGTGACAAAAGTAGCCATTTCAGTCAACGGAAAAGTATACCCAGCCGTGGCAGTAACAGGATCAGGCGCGCTACAATATTACGCAAAAGATAAGATTACAGACAAAACAGACGTAGTTAAAATGATTGGTTACAACTCAGAAGGCACTATCATTGATACAAAAGACGTATCTGTTGCTGGACCAGAAAGCTTGG
>NZ_JABJVM010000061.1 GCF_013820765.1 Paenilisteria rustica | reverse complement strand
CTAAATCTGGTGCGTCTGCCAATTCCGCCACACCCGCAAAAAATGAGCCGTGATGGGCTCGAACCATCGACCCTCTGATTAAAAGTCAGATGCTCTACCAACTGAGCTAACGGCTCACAATACAAAATACATACTATGAGAAATATGGTGCCGGCTGCAAGAGTCGAACTCGCGACCTACTGATTACAAATCAGTTGCTCTACCAACTGAGCTAAGCCGGCCTGATTAAATGGGGGCTAACGGGATCGAACCGCT
>NZ_JABJVM010000060.1 GCF_013820765.1 Paenilisteria rustica | reverse complement strand
AGTGCGGTATAAGTCTTTGACTTGTACCAACCAAGTAAGAACCGAGAATCAACTGAAAGTAACCTTTCAACTAACTGATACGGCCATCGCTGGCTCGTAGACGTTAGGAACATACCCGTGGTTAGTGTGTAAGCACAGCGATCCACATGGTTAAGTTAGAAAGGGCGCACGGTGGATGCCTTGGCACTAGGAGCCGAAGAAGGACGGGACTAACACCGATATGCTTTGGGGAGCTGTACGTAAGCGTTGATCCAG
>NZ_JABJVM010000005.1 GCF_013820765.1 Paenilisteria rustica | reverse complement strand
TATTGATTCACTAAATCAAACCAAACGACGGTTTGAAAGTTCATCAACATAATCGGGCCGTTTCAGCACTTCTCTTGATCCGGCTTCAAGAGCCAGCCTCTCGGAAATTTCGTGGCCTCCGAAAAAAACAAGGACGGGTTTTCCCTGCGCCCTCTAACAATTAAAAGGTTGTCAGTTTCACTTTGTTCAACTGCCTATTGATTCACTAAATCAAACCAAACGACGGTTTGAAAGTTCATCAACATAATCGGGCCGTTTCAGCACTTCTCTTGATCCGGCTTCAAGAGCCAGCCTCTCGGAAATTTCGTGGCCTCCGAAAAAACCAAGGGCGGGTTTTCCCTGCGCCCTCTAACAATTTCTGTCGAGGCTATCGGGCTCTTTCAGCACTTCTATTAACCAAAAAATCGAAATACCACGGCGATTCCAATTCCAATTGTTCCGGCTGTAATCAATGCTTCTGTTCCGCGTGCCATTCCTGACAACAGATGTCCCGCAAGTAAATCGCGCACGGCATTTGTAATCGGAACGCCTGGGACTAGCGGCATCACGCCACCGATAATCATCTTGTCTAAACTAACGCCCCAACCGATTGAAATCGCCAAAACTGCTAACAACCCGACCGAGAATGCAGCTAAAAACTCTGCTAAAAATTTCACTTTGAAAAATTCTGTTCCGTAATAAAAAATTACAAATCCGATGGCGCCAATAATGCAAGTGGTCAATAAGTCCTTCCAGACCCCGCCGAAAATCATCATCAGTGTCCCACTAACAACGGCAGCCGCAACAATCTGTAACCAAATGGGGAAGAATTTCACTTCTTTGTCCAGCGAACGCAATCGTGTATAAAATTGCCCTAATGAAATCTGTTTCATCGTGAACTCGCGTGATAAATCATTCACTATAGAAACCTTTTCTAAATCAATCGTCCGCGTCGGAATCTGTTCCATTTTGACCGCTGAACCACCTTGCAAAGCCATAAAAATACCGGTCGGCGTCACAAAACTAATTCCCTTTGCCGCGGAACCAGCTTCTGCAATTCGACTCATTGTATCTTCCACGCGATACATCTCCGCGCCGCTTTCCATCATAATTTTTCCCGCCAATAAACACGTATCTAGCAAAAAATCTTGAGGAGTTTCTTCCATCATTCAACCTCCGTTCTATCTAGTCTCTAATCCCATCCTAACGCAACTACGACGATATTTCTAGTTAAAATAAAAAGATTTTCATAAAATGCGATTCTAAGAGGCGATTTGAGGGTAAATATCTGTTAGTATGAACTATGGAGCATTACTTAATAAAGGAGTTTTGGCAGATGAGCAGTATTGAATATGAAATTGTAGAGCATATTGGTGTTTTGTCGGAGAATTCGAAGGGATGGCGAAGAGAGGTCAATCTAATTAGTTGGAACGGCCGCGCGCCCAAATATGATATTCGTGATTGGTCACCAGGTAATGAGAAAATGGGCAAAGGTATTACGCTCACGGAGGAAGAGTTTAAAAAAATCGCTGAATTAGCGAAGTAACGGGGGAATTGTTTATGTTTGCATATGATATTTATGAACCAATTGATCGGAAGGTAGAGGATACGTTTCCAACTATCTTTACACTTCACGGAATTGGAGCGGACGAACTAGATATGCCGGGGATATTAGAGTCGATAATGGATCGTTTTGTCATTGTCAGCATTCGAGGTAGCGTGCAACAAGGCCCAGGGTATTCCTACTACCAACCGGTGTTAGACGGTGAACCTAGTGAAAAGACGATTTCATATGCAGCAAACAACGTTCACGAATTTGTGGAGACTATTTTGAAACAGTACCCATCGATTGACCGCAAAAAAATGTATCTGTTTGGCTTTGATCAAGGCGGAATTGTTGCCATGACGGAGTTTGCGAAAAATGGTGGTATGTATCACGGTGGTGTTTTCCTAAGCACAAAATTACCTTCCTTTTTAGAAGAAGGACCGAAAAATTTACTATTGAAGTCAAAACGTATTTTTATAGGACATGGCACCAAAGATCCTGTGTTCCCAGTCACGGAAGGCGAGCGGACGGCAAAATACTTTGAAAGCTTGACGAATGATGTGACATATCAGACTTTTGATGTGGTGCATAATGTTACGGCAGAGGAAGCAGAGATTGTTCTAGATTGGTTTACGAGAGTCGAAGTTGATAATCCAGCGGCGAAAAAGGAAAATAGTTAAACAAACATGGAGGTTTTACAGGATGAAAGCATTAGGTTTTACAAAATTTGGCGAGCCAGAAGTATTTGAAGAATTAGAGTTACCGAAACCAAAAGCAAGTGAAAAAGGCTTAGTAATCAAAGTTTTAGCGGCAGGAGTCAATCCTTACGATGGCTTACTAAGATCGGGTGCGATGCAAAAAATGCGCCCACTCGAGTTCCCGATTGTTCCAGGAAGTGACATTGTCGGCAAAATTACCGAGGTCGGTTCTAAAGTGAAGAATTACGCGGTCGGAGATGTTGTTATTGGGCATCCAGCAATTGGCGGTTACGGCGAATATGTCGCGACTCCAAGCTACAATGTCGTGAAAAAACCGAAAGAGATGAGCATTGAGGAAGCGGCAGGACTAGCATCAGTCGGAATTACAGCCTACTATGCACTTCAAGTTGCCAAACTGAAAAAAGGCGAAAAATTGATCATTCTTGGTGCGTCAGGAGCAGTTGGTTCGATAGCTGTCCAAATCGCGAAAGAACAAGGCCATAAAGTGATTGGCGTAGCGAGCAGTAAAAATGCGGATTACGTGAGTGCATTAGGCGCTGACCACGTTTTCTCCTATGATCGCGATGATTTATCCCAAGTGTTGCACAATAAAGCGAATGTTGTGTTAGACATGAGTTTTGGTGGTAAAGGTGCAGCGGAAGGGCTACACTACGTGAAAAGAGGCGGACGTTACGTTTCGCTAACAAGTTTGCCAGAAAATGCGGACGAGAAGAAAGTGAAGGCGATCCGTATGAAGCGTTCGAAAGACATGAAGGATAAAGAGGCTTTGGGATACTTGGCTGATTTATACCGTTCGCATAAATTGCAACTAAAAACAGCGGAAGTGCTGACATTCGACTTACGTGGCGTGATCGGCGCGCATCAGTTGATTGATAAGAAGCAAGTGGCTGGGAAGTTGATTTTGAAGTAAGATAAGGAGGCGCCTGAGAAATTGGGTGCTTTTTTATGGAAGAAATGGGGAGGTTGAAAATGAATACATTAGATGAACAACATAAATACTCTCAGCAGGCAACGAAAGCCTTGTTAGTCGTCTTTTTTAGTACGAGCGCGATTATTATTTTGTCATTGTTAGCGCTGATAATTTTGAAAACCTGGTGGCCGCTTCTTATTATTGTTGCGACGGTGGTCGGTTGGTATTTATTTAATATGACGCGTAAAACGGTGCCATTATTTGATTTAACGGATCAGAAGGATATCGTTGTCCTAAATAAAGACTGGGTAGCTTTTAAGAAAAGTCATCGAAATCAAGTGGTAGCAAACGGCAAAAAAACAGATGTAAAATAAGGAGGAGGCAGAAACAATGGCAAAAACAATCTCGTACTTAACGTTTAATGGGGATGCAAATGAGGCAATCGCATTTTATCAAGGTGTGTTTGATTTGGAAGTAACGATGAAAAACTTGTATAGCATGTTACCCAACTTTTCTGGGGATGAAATACAGGGGAAAAAGGTGGCGCATGCTCGTTTGGCAAAGGATGATGTGGAGTTCTTTTACGTAAGTGATATACCGGTTGGTGACGTTACAAGCGGAGATCAAGTGTCTGTTACTTATTTTGCGGATACAAAAGCAGAGTTTGAAACGGCATTTGCTAGTTTAGCTGTACTCGGAACTGTAAAACTGGAAATTCAAGAAACTGGTTGGGGCGCTAGTTACGCTGAGGTGACGGATCGTTTTGGGGTGAACTGGAAGCTGAATTTTCAAGCAGCGTAAATAGATGAAAAGGTAGTATCATTCGTGGAGCTAAAAGCCATGAATGATACTACCTTTTTTGATTTATGCGAAAGGATTTGTTAAGCGATGTTCTGATTTTTCATTAGCGACGTAATTTCTTTGAGCATTGATAATTTCGATGGCATCTGGGGAACTATATACATCAATTTTGGCATCTATTTCCTTGAGATTATCATTTAATGTGGTTATCTGCTCAAGGATTGTTTGACGATGTTCGGAAAGAAGCGCATTTCGTGAATCAATTGTACTCGTTCCCTCCATGCAAAAATCAATGTATTTCCGGATATCTTTAATCTGCATACCTGTATTTTTCAAGCAACAAATGGTCTGAATAAAAGCCAAATCTGAGGGGGTAAATTCTCTGTGACCGGATTCATTCTTTGAAACAAATGGCAATAGGCCTTGTTTATCGTAGAAACGGATCGTGTAGATGGATAGCCCGAACAGCTCGGATACTTCTTTGATGGAATAGGTCATGTCAATCTCCTCTCGAAATAAATAATAAAATGCTTGACCTAGACACTACTCTAGGTTTTATTCTTAATATAGTTCATATCTGCTTGATTAGCAAGTGGAAAATAGATACGATGGAGGTAAGGAATATGAAAAAAAGTGTTTTAGTGACTGGTGGTACTGGTTTTCTTGGTACACAAATGATTCTTCAATTATTACAAAAAGGGTACAATGTCAAAACAACGGTACGTTCCCTGAAAAGTAAAGACAAAGTGTTGGAAACGCTAGGAGCTAACGGTATTACAACGCTTGATAAGCTTACTTTTGTGGAGGCGGATTTATCAAAAGATGACAATTGGAAGGATGCGATGCGTGGGTGTGAATATGTCCTAAGTGTTGCGTCCCCAGTCTTTTTCACGATTCCAAAAAACGAGGAAGAGATGATACGACCGGCTGTGGAGGGAATTATTCGCGTGTTAAAAGCAGCACGAGACGCTGGTGTAAAACGCGTCATTATGACTTCCAATTTTGGAGCTGTTGGGTTTAGCAACCAGGATTTGAGTACGGTCACAACGGAGGAAAACTGGACAAATCCCGATGAAAAAGGGCTATCCGTATATGAAAAATCAAAATTACTCGCAGAAAAGGCTGCATGGGATTTCGTGAAGACGCAAGGCGGGGAATTAGAATTTGCGACCATCAATCCTGTCGCCATTTTGGGGCCATCTCTGAGTTCGCATATTTCTGGAAGCTTCGTTATCGTGGAGAATATACTCAACGGTTCGATGAAATCTATTCCTAATATACCGCTTAATATCGTGGATGTCCGTGATGTTGCCGATCTGCATATTCGCGCGATGGAAACGCCTAGCGCCAATGGAGAGCGATTCATAGCTTCAGCAGACGGTCAAATATCAATGCCAGAAATGGCGGCACTTTTAAGAAGTAAGCGTCCGCGCCTTGCAACAAAGGTATCCACAAAAACGATGCCAAATTGGTTGCTTCGTTTTGCCGCTTTATTTAACAGAGAGGCGCGTGAAGGATCGCTACTTTTGCGGATGAATCGGAATGTGAGTAATGAAAAAGCGAAGGAAATGCTTGGCTGGGAGCCGATTGGAACTAATGAGGAAACTATTTTGGCTACGGTGGATAATATGGTGGTGCACGGGATTATTGGCGAGTAAGTCCTGTATTTAGCGTAGCGCGTCGCCGAGGTATAATCCACTAGAGGCGGCGTGTGACAAGGAATGCGTAACGCCTGAACAATCACCGATGAAAAAGAGATTAGGGACATTCGACTCAAAACGATTATTAGTGTGTATTTCTGGTCCGAAATCTTTCGTATCGTAGCAATATAATAAGGTATTTCCATCTATTTTAGCTGTTGTATGCTGTTCTAGATGCTGGAAAAATGCGATGGTTTCGTCCAATAAGTCGGTCAAAAGGATGTTCGCTGAGAAATCTGATTCGTAAGGCAGTGTACCTTGGATTTCTTTGACGGGCTCGAATTCGGATGATAGGGAGTAAAGTGGATAGCCGATGATTCTGTCTCGATTTTGATTGATTTGGGAGAAGAGCGAATCGAGATAGGCGTTCATTTCTGCTTCGCTATCAAAATAATAAGGACGGAAAAGCGTGAAATTTAAATTCTTGCTGGGTGTGCATTCTCTAGAGTTCTGGCCCTCCGGCGTTGTTCGACCATGTAGGTTTCTTTTGATCACCCGTCCAAATTTGTTCATGCAATAGCTGTACATGCTGCCACTTCGCATTTTGACTTCCAAATTATTTTTGAGAATAGGATCGAATGTCTCGCTTAACATTTCGATGCGGAAACCGATGTCGATTCTTTTTCGCTCGTATGTGAGTCCTAATTCCTCGAAACTTTTGTTCAGGAGAGGATTCTTTTTTGAACCGGTGGCAATGATGACTTTTTTGGAGTGTAAAATCTTATTTTCTGAAGTTGTGATGTGAAATATGCCATTGGTTTTAGCTATTTTGGTCACTGCGTTGTTAAATAGGAATTCTATTTGAGTAGATAAACATGCAAATATATTGTTGTACACTTTTTTCGAAAGCTCTGTGCCGAGATGCTTGGTCGGGCAGTTTAAGAATTGGATGGAGGAATCATTCTGGATATCTGCGTGGGATTGATAGGTTAATGCAGATTCTCCGCCGAATGTATTGGTTATATTCTCTACCTCTGATAAATATTGGAGCACTGGCTTTTCTCCGATTTTTTCACTCAAATTACTACCCAAATCAGGGGAGAAATTATATTTTCCTTCCGATAATCCTAATCCGCCAAAACCAGTGGTGGATGGGGTTTTAAGTCGTTCTCCCATGCTGGGGCCTGCGTCGATTGCGAGGATATTTTGATTGGCATCTAGTTTTAGCATTGTGAAGATACTGCTAACACCTGCGCCGATGATGATTATATCGTACATGATGCACTCCCCTTTCTAAGGAAGGTACTTTAAGATATTGTTAATGTATTTTTTTAAAGGTTAACATTATTACTTTAAATTTGCAATAGTTTAAATGTGAGAGATGATACGTATTTTTAGTAGGTATATAAACATGTTATGAAAACGTTTTACATAACAACAAATGTATGATAATATATTGTTATAAAATTAACAAACAAGTATATAGATGTTGATTTGAAAATATCATAGTAACCAAGCCTAAGATATTTTTTTCAAAATATGGAATGAATGAGGGATGTTAGATGGGAAGAAAAGTTAAGGTAGTTTTATTTTTTGCAAGTATGTTGTTTATGATGCTTATTGTAAAAGGGAATGTTGTGTCTGCTGATGAAGGACCTTGGGTAGAGAAAAGTATGGGATATGTGCCAATGGGGTCTTATGTTCACTTGGACGATCCAGTAACCGAGAACAGTACGAATATTACTGGTTATGTTTCCGCTAACTATGGCGAAGATAGAAAGGGATTCTATGTACATTTATACGCTTCTGGCGGGCAATTAATTAGCACAGCGATAACCGAGACGGATGAGGGGAGGTTTGATTTAAGGCTACACACGAAATTAATAGGAACAGACGCGTTTACTATAGTGGTAAAAGATCATCTCGATGCTCTATCAACTGTGAGAGGTATTGAGGGGAATTTGCGTGGGGAAGTTCGTGTTGACGATCCTAATTTCTTTCAATCGGATACGTATCACCAAATAAAAGTAGAGTTACCAGTCAAGGTGTCTAAGGATATGGTCAGAGTCCGAGCTTCGCGCTATGTTTTTTATGGGTCTTCGGTTAGGTTTTCGCTGTATGTAAATGGACAATTAATAGCGGAAAATACCTACCCATACTTTGATGAGAACATTATGGGCTCCGATATATTATATACAGGGATGCAAGTCGCTACATTCAATATAAAAAATACACCTGTTAAAATTAAAAAAGGAGATGTGTATAAAATAACAGAAGGAAGCATATACGGTTCGCGAGAAGATGATGAGGAATATGTTATGGGTTTTGTTAGAGAATAAGCAAGTGGCTAATTTATAGATTATTTTACACAATGAGAAGTCAGTATAACTGCTGGCTTCTTTATATGATTTATTTTTTAAAATAAGGTATTGAGAAAGATATTTACTACAGCTGATTTTTGGGGTATGATGAAGTCATAGATGGAAAGCAGAGGAGGAACAACACATGTGGAATCTATTTATCGTTATCGTGCTAACAATCACTATACTATCCATAATTCCAATGAGCATTATCGGCGCTCAAAGAATCAAAAAAGGGCAGCTGGACAATTACTTGGTACATCGTATGGTGAGTGGTCGAATATGGCGTCACATTAAGGATAAGAATACGGTGACTGTTTTGAGTTCTAAGGTGCAACGCCTTTTGTTTACGTCCTATATTTTCTCAATGATTGGAATCTTGGTTATGCTCATCTGGCTTGTGGGGACAAATTTTTGGAATTGGTCTCTTTGGCTCAGTTCGGTTTTCCTAGCCATTATCGCTATAGCAATCGTATTTCAAATACTAGCAAACAAAACATTTAATCAGGAGTGCTCGAATCAAAGCACTTCCGCGTAAAATAAGAACCTCCGATCAAGGCATTTCTAAACGCCTTAATCGGAGGTTCTTTTCTATCTTACTTCCAAAAATAATACCTTCAAATAATCGCCTTCTTTAAAACTGTTGCGTGTCACGAAATCTGCGGGTAGTGTAAATTGCTCGACAATTCGATATTCCCGACCTTGATTCTTAAACGCTTCTTGCACAACCTGTTTGAATTTATCCATGCCATATCCAGCGTAATTCGTTGATGCGACGATGATCCCATTTGGATTCGTAATCGCGATGCTTTCTTCCAGCAACTTTCCGTAATCTTTCGCGACGCTGAATGTTGTTTTTTTCGTGCGGGCGAAGCTTGGTGGGTCTAGAATGACCATATCGAATGCCAATTCTTTGCGATTCGCGTATTTGAAATACTGAAAAACGTCTTCGGCCATGATGGTGTGTGCTGCTGGATCGAGTTCGTTCACGGTGAATTGCTCGCGGGTTTTCGGGATGCTACGATTGGCGACGTCGACATTTGTTGTATGCGCCGCGCCTCCAAATGCAGCGGCAACAGAAAATGCGCCGGTGTAGGAGAAGGTATTCAAAACGGTTCGTCCCGCGGCGTAGGTGTCGCAAATCGTTTTACGAACATCGCGTTGATCGAGGAAAATACCGGTCATCGCGCCGTCATTTAAGTAAACCGCGTAATTGATACCGTTCTCCTTCACGATAAGTGGTTCTGGGGCGGTATCACCCTCTAAAAAATCATCGCTTTCTAAATACTGACCTTTTGCATCGAAGCGTCGTTTTTCGTAGATGCCGCGCGTTGTAATCGCGGTTTTGATAGCGGCAAGGATCGTCGACTTCCACTGATAAATCCCGTGGCTATACCATTGCAAGACGAGAAAGCCGTCGTAATAATCGATGGTTAAACCGCCTAAGCCATCGCCTTCGCCATTAAAAATTCGAAATGCGGTTGTAGCGTCATCATTGAAAAAGACTTGACGTTTCGCAAAAGCATCTTCAAAAAGTGTGACAAAAAAGTCTTGATCAAGTGCTTGTTTTTCATCGTAGCTTAATATCCAGCCAATGCCCTTATTCTGGTTGCCGTGATAGCCTTTTGCGAGAAAGCGGCCCGATTCATCGACTAATCGCAGGATCACGCCTTCTTCCATATCTGGGAAAGTCACGAGCGCTTCTTTTGTCAGTAAGGGATAGCCTTTTATGTAGCTTTGAGCTGATTTTTTCTTTATTTTAACGGTTATTTCATTCACAATTTTCATCCTCATTTATAAAGTAGTACCTCCACTATATCACAAAACAATCGGAAACGAAATTGTGACAGAACGTTCATATGTATCTGGATTTAAGCGGAAATATTTAACTTTTTAATTAGTTGGTTGTGCTATGATTTTAGTTGAAGGGCTATTTTAGAAGGGAGGGCAGGGTGAGGCACGGATTTTCAGGAGAGGGCATAGTATCCAAAAAATAGGGAGGATGTTTTGTTTGAAGAAGTTACTGTTTATATTGATGGTTGTTGTTTTTTGTGCTGTTGGACATCAGGGGATTCAGGCAGAAACGAACGAATTGGATATGAATAAATATGTAACCGCTAACAACAAGGAGTTTGCTGATCAGAATGCTTATAATTGGAATGATGTGATGCGTAATTTGGATAAGGCTAAACCTACGACAATCTATGTGCCAAAAGGGAATTTTTATTTTAGTCAAACGCTGGCGATTCCGTCAAACGTTACAATTGTTGGGGCGGGAAGCCACGATACGACTTTTATTTTCACAAAAGTGGTGACGGGAATAACGAATCGTCTTTCGGCGAATGCGATTCGGCTGGAAAATTTGAAAATGACGTATGCGGATGATGCGGTGGATCAGAAGGCGTCGAGTCTTGTGAGTTTTGGGGAGGCGTATGATGAGGCGAATTATGATGATTATCAGGTCATGGATGGGCTTACAATCGAGAATTGTATCATCGATGCGAAGAAGAAGGGGAGTTCCGCGCTTTATCTTGGCCGGCTGAAAAATGCAACGATCAGCGGGAATACGATTCAGAACTCGGGTTTACAGAACGGGATTGGGCTGGAGTTTTGCAAGAATGTCCGGATTGAGGATAACGATTTGACGGATCTTGGGCGTTCGGGGATTCAGATGTATCGCTTTAATGGCGGGAAGAACGAGCCGATTTTGATTGAGAATAACCGGATTACGAATTGGATGCAGCGCTATGGTTATGAGCATTTCAAGACGAAATATGAGGCGGGGATTCCGGTTGATGTGATGAATGATGCTGGGATTGATAGTTATGGTCCGAAAAACGAGAATTTGATCATCAAAAATAATGTTTTGACGGCGGGCAGGGTCAATAGTTACAATCCGAATAATACGAAGATTCTAGCGGATTACGGGGAGGAAATTTATAAAGAACATGTCATTTTTTTCACGGGAATTCGGCTGTGTGGTGTTAAGGATGTTGTCGCGACGGGAAACGAGGTCGATTTGAAGGGGCGCGATATTTTCACATTGGTTTACATTAATAGCCGCGAGAAAGAGAAGGACGGGGCGCCGATTGTGACGAAGCCGAGCAATATTCGGCTGGAGCAAAATACATTTCGGGCAGAGGGCAATATTCGCTATCCTGTTCGGATTTTTGAAGGGGACACGGCTGGGATAGCCTTTACAAATAATCAATTCGCGGTGGACGGAAAGCTGGTGGATAACGGCTATTTCGCATTTTTCACAGTCAGTTCGACGACGGAAAAACTGCTTCTGATTGGGAATAAAATCGAGATGGCGACGCGACTAGATTATCTTGTTTCGGTGAGTGACAAGGAATACAATGGGGAAAAAGTGAAGCTAACAGATCTCGGAACGGTTTTGAATACGTGGAATGGCGATACCGTAAAAGCGGTTCGGGGGAATATTGAATCGCTGGATGACACGTATTATTTACAGGATAAGCCGCTCTACACTAGCACAAATTTGTATACGGGACAGTATCGGGAACCAGTTTGGAAGGTTAGGTTAGTGAAAGATGGTGTGGTTATCAAGCAAGCGGAGACAGATGAGGCGACCAAAAGCTACACATTCCGAGGCGTGGACGGATTTGTGAAAGAGGACGGGGCATCGTATGAACTTCTCGGTGTGGATAAGGCGTACAAAGAGGTGTTGCGAATTCCGCTGAAAGTGCTGCCAATACTAGATACCCCAGCATATATCATTGGTACTGATGGCTATCAAGGTGGTTTTGGAGGCGCTGTCACGAAGGTTCGACTTTTGAAAAATAATCAGGTGTTGAAGCAAGCGGACACGGTTGGGTCGAATTATAACTTCAAGGAAATGAGGAGTCTGATTCGCAATGATGGCAGCAGTTATACCATTATTGGCGTGGATAAAAACTATCAAGAGGTTGTTCGTATCCCACTGGAAATGCGGTCGATTTTAGCTGTGCCAGAATATACGGTTGGTGATCAGGAATTGACGGGGAAATTTCAAGATAATATCTGTTTCGTGCGGCTTTCTAAAGATGGTAAAATCGTGAAGCAGGCGGATATTGTAGCGGATAGTTACAAAATGAGAGGTTTGGAGAGCATCGTAGCGAAGGATGGCAGCCAATATGAAGTGGTCGGTTTGGACACGGGTTATAAAGAAGTGGTTCGAATCGATTTACAGGTCAATGCGCTGCAGGTGAGCTTGACGCCTAATCCATATACGCTCGGAACAATGGAGAATCGAGGAGAATTTGATGGTCCAATCTCGCGAGTTCGATTATTGAAAAATAATGTCGCCGTGAAGCAAGCGGATGCGGATGTGTTCGCCAAAACCTACGTATTAAAAGGCTTAGGTGACGTCGTTCAAAAGGATGGGAGCACGTATGAATTAGTCGGTGTGGACCAGTTCTTTAGAGAGATTGTTCGAGTTGATTTTAGAATAGCGAATTAGTCTGTCAAAATAAAGAAGCAGAATAGTCGTCCAAACCCGTTTTCCAGGCGTGGATGATTATTCTGCTTCGTTTATTGTTTAGAAATTAGCAACTTTGCCGTATCCTACAAGATATCTAGCCCAGTAACCAGATGTGATATTATCGATTTTCACGCCGTTATCTTGTGCGTCGATCATTTGACCGCCGCCGATGTAGATACCAACGTGTGCAATACCGCTACCATAATCAAAGAATACAAGGTCGCCAGGTTGTGCTTGGCTCGCGCTGATTTTTGTGGAAGCTGCGTATTGTGATCCAGATGTACGTGGAATCGAAATACCAAGTTTTGCGAAAACATATTTCGTATAACCAGAGCAATCGAATGTGGATGGTCCATTACCGCCCCAAGAATAAGGTTTTCCAAGATGCTTCTGCGCTTCGTTCATGAGTGCGCTGAAACTTGCACTGCTAGATGATGAATTGCTATTGGAATTGTTATTGGAGTTACCAGTATTGGTGTTTGCATTTGAATTGCTGCTATTATTGTTTGAAGTGGATGGTTTGTTGACGTTTGAAGCTGTTCCTTTTACCTTCAATACATCTCCAACTTGTAGGCTGTCGCTTGACGCATTGTTTAGTGCTTTCAAGTTAGCTACGGTTGTGCCAAATTTTTGCGCGATTGTGAAGTAAGAATCGCCACTTTGGACAGTGTATTTAGACGTATTAGAAGATTGTACAACTGGCTTATTCGGCTTGCTTGGTTTGCTTACATTAGTTGTCGTGTTAGTATCTGGTTTCGATACTTCTGGTGTTACGGCTGGTTTTTCAGTGTCAGGTTTATCCACCGTTTCTTTCACTGGTGCTGAACCTTTCACTTTTAAAACGTCGCCGACAACAATGTTATCGTCAGTTAGGCTGTTGATTGCTTGTAAGTTTGCTACGCTTGTGCTAAAAAGTGTTGCAATTTTAGAAAGCGAGTCGCCAGATTGAACGGTGTATGTAGATGCGTTTGTATCTACTTGAACGACTGGAGCTTCGTTTTGTTCCAATTTCGGTGGTGCAACTGGAGCAGGAGTTTCTTCTTTAACCTCTTCTTTGACTTCTTCTTTCGTTGGTGGTGCAGTTTCTGTAACGGTTTCCGGTGCTTCTTCTTTCACAACAGGAGCTGTTACTTCTTCTTTAACGGGTGCAGCAGGAGCTTGTGCTTCACTTTGATCCACTGCAAGTGTTTGACCAACGTAGATGGAAGAGGAAGATAGGTTATTCCATGCGATCAAGTTTTGAACGGATACGCCATATTTGGTTGATAATGCCCAAAGTGTGTCGCCGCTTTTTACTTTATGTGTTGTCGCGTCTGCTACTACTTCTTGCTCTACAGCAGGTTGTGTTACTTCTGCCTCGGCTTTTGGCGCGACTGGTGTTTCGGTTTGTGGTTCAGTTACTTCTTCTTCTTGTACAGGTGTGCTTGGCGCTTCTGTTTCGACAACAGCGGCTACAGCAGTGACATCAGATAGGTATTTGCCATTGACATAACCTGATTTGCCGTCTGCGTATACGACTTTGTTCCAGCCGTTTGCTTCGGTTGTTTCAACAGTGACTTGCGTGCCACCTTTAATGGAAGTAATAATATTGTTGTCAGCGCTTGGACCTTGGCGAACGTTTAACCAGGTTGCGTTGACTGCTTTCTTTGTTTCTTCGGTAACCTTATTGACTTCTAATTTTTGGCCAGGATGGATTGTATCTGAAGTTAGATTATTGGCTTTTTTTATAGAATCAACGTCTGTACCTGCTTTTTGAGCGATTCCCCATAGTGTGTCACCTGCTTGTACGATGACCGTGCTTGCTGATGCGATAGTTGGTGCTGCGAAGGCTGTTACTGCGATTCCTGCAGTTGCCGTTGCGATTGCCGCCTTTTTCATATTTTTAAAACTCCTCTCTTACTTTTGGTTCTAGGTTTTTTCTTTATATACATACTCATGTAATACCCATTCTACGGGGAATTAAATTAAATTACAAATGGAGAAATCAGGATTTGGAGCTATTTCATGAACACGCGGTCGTTTCTGTAACATGGTTGTAAAGAAGAGAAATCAGAACGCATGTTTTATCGAATCAGAGAGCGCATGAGCTTGGGAAACAGCGAGACATATCGATATACAATAGCTTTAATAGAGTTGCGTGACACGAAACCTATTGGTAATCGGCAACAGAAAAATTTAATCAAACTGTAACAATTGAATTCGAGTTGTTTCTACTAATCATGACCTAATGTGAAAATTAATCCGTGAATTTCTTGGTTTTGCAAGGCTTTCTAGGTTATAATAGGGGAGGATTAGGAGGCATAAAAAATGGCACAAACATATGATGATCGAAAAATAGTAAAAGCATATCGGGATTTGGCTCGTGAGGTAGTGAAGCGAGAAGATTTATATAGATTGATGGATCAGTCGGCCTTGCAGGAACAGACGCAACATTGGCTGCAAAAGTTTCAGGAACGGGAGATTACGGAGCGGGATCGAATTTATATTTTTGCGCTTGTGAGAGAGGCTGCGAGGCGTACGGTCGGTCTGGAAGCTGTGATGGTACAGTTAATCGGGGCTTTCGTGCTCGGTGATGGGAAAATCGCGGAAATGAAGACGGGGGAAGGAAAGACGCTCGTTTCTTTGTTTGTCATGTACATAGAGGTTTTGCGGGGGAATAAGGTGCATCTTGTGACGGCGAATGAGTATTTGGCTAAACGTGACCGCGAGGAAATTGGGCGCGTGTTGGAGTACCTAGGTTTATCTGTCGGATTGAATATTTCGGGGCTTGAGAAGGAGCAGAAACAGGCGATCTATAAGGCGGACGTTATTTACGGAACGGCGGCTGAGTTCGGCTTTGATTATTTGCGGGACAATATGGTGCGTCAGTCGGAGGACAAAGTGCAGACGAGTCTTGATTTCGTGCTGATTGATGAGGCGGATTCGATTTTGATTGACGAGGCGCGGACGCCGCTTTTGATTTCGGATCGCAAAGAAGAGGATTTGACGCTGTACGGTGTTGCGGATACGCTTGTTCGGACGATGCTGACGGATGATTATGAGGTCGAGGAGAAGAAGCGATTCGTGTGGTTGCATGACGCTGGAATCGAGAAGGCTCAACGTTTTTGGGGTATTGATTCGTTGTATGCGGAGGAACATCAGCCGCTCCATCGGATTACGACGCTACTTTTACGGGCGCATTTTTTGATGCATAAGGATAAGGATTATGTCGTGCTGGACGGGGAAGTTTTGATTATTGATCCGCATACAGGACGGGCGCTACCAGGACGGCGTTTTAATGATGGCTTGCACCAAGCGATTGAGGCAAAAGAAGGCGTGGAGGTTCGCGAGGAATCACGGACGCTAGCGACGATTACGATTCAGAATTATTTTCGGATGTATAAGAAGCTTTCGGGCATGACGGGGACGGCAAAAACGGAGGAAGAGGAGTTCCGTCATATTTATAATATGGATGTTGTGGTGATTCCGACGCATTTGCGGGTGAACCGGGTGGATAACGAGGATGAAGTTTTCTATACGCGGGAGCAAAAAGGAGAAGCGATTGTATATGAAGTTTCGTGGCGTTATGAACGAGGGCAGCCGATTTTGATTGGGACGTCTTCGATTAAGAGTAATGAGTGGGTCAGTGAGCTGCTTACGAAAGCTGGAATTCCGCATCAAGTGCTGAACGCTAAAAATCATGAACAAGAGGCGGAAATCATTGCACGTGCAGGTAAACGTGGCATGGTAACGCTGGCAACGAATATGGCGGGACGCGGAACGGATATTAAGCTTGATAAAGGCGTCTATACGTTGGGCGGGCTTGCTGTGATTGGGACGGAGCGCCATGAAAGTCGGCGTATTGATTTGCAGTTGATGGGACGCTCTGGCCGCCGTGGTGACCCTGGTTTTAGTAAGTTTATTTTATCGCTGGACGATGAATTGGTGGATCATTTCGATAACAAACGTTGGGAAAGCTATGTTCGTCGTATGAAGCGTAAATATAATTTTGATGATAAGCCTGTGCATTCGCGAAAAGTACATCAGTTGGTGATTGAGGCGCAGAAACGTTTGGAAGGCTCGAACTACGATATTCGAAAGGACCTGCTCGCCTATGATGAGGTTATCGATATCCAACGCAAAAAGGTATACGAAGAGCGCGACCGCCTGCTTGGCATCGATAAATTGGGCGCTTTTTCCGAACGAATTTTGCGGGAAGTGGCAGAAGATGTCTTCTCAGAACGCGAACCAGATTTAGATGCGGGTTACGCAAAAATGGGGGAGTTACTCGGCGGGACGAAATTTCCACATTCATTTGACCAAGTCACGTTGATGTCACAAGAAGAAGCCGTGGAAGCCCTCATTTTCTGGCATCGTAAACAACGAACGAAATTCCCAACTGGGACGATTAATCAAATTGAAAAAGAGGTTTATCTGAATTTGCTGGATCAAATGTGGGTGATGCACTTGGATCAAATGGTGCAACTCCGCGAAGGAATCCATTTACGCGCTTACGGGCAACAAGACCCACTCGTGATGTATCAGAAAGAAGGCGCAGAGCTATTTACAAATTTCCAAGACCGCTACCATTTCTATTTTGCACACGCCTTATTGGAACTGGATCCAGAAGGGCTCGTACTAGGCTAAACAGAAATGCGTGATATCTCAAGGGATTACTTGTATAATAGTCCCCAACGAGATGAAAATAAAGGGAAAGAAGGTTGGGAGAATGAAAGAGTCCATTTCAAAATTCAAACAGTTTATTACAGAAAATAAATTTGTACTCGGTCTGCTAATTTTCTTATTAGTAGCGCTGGACATTTATGTATTAACGAAGATATCATTTATTTTTGACCCGATTATGGTCATTATAGCAACGATTGCAGCACCAATTATTTTGGCCGGAATCGCCTACTATCTATTTAATCCGCTGATCGATTGGCTGGAGGGCAAGGGCTGGAAACGCGGTTGGTCGATTGCCTTGCTGTACGTTATTATCGCTGGGATTATCGTATTGATTTTCAGTTTTATCGTGCCAGCTGTGAAAGATCAAATCGTGAGCTTGGTGAAAACTTTCCCTTCTTACTGGGATAAAGTCGTCGCGAAGTTCAATGAATTCTCAGAATCACCGCTGTTCGATCAAGTAAAAGACAAGGTACAAGGAAATCTGAGCGAGATTACCAAAACAATCTCTGAAAAAGGCGGAAGTGTTGTAAGTAGCGCGGTCGATAGCATCGGAAACGTTGTCGGGACGGTTACCGAAGTTGTACTGGCAATCGTAACAACACCGCTAGTCCTGTTCTATCTACTAAAAGACGGCAAGAAACTACCAGATTACTTATTAAAAATGCTACCAGTTAACTCACGCGCGCATACACGCCAAGTTTTACACGAATCTAATGGCCAAATCAGTTCATATATCCGCGGCCAGATTATTGTTAGTTTTTGCATCGGTATTTTGCTATTCATTGGGTACATTATCATCGGATTACCGTACGCGCTGACCCTCGCAATCATCGCTGCATGTACGAGCATTGTGCCATACTTAGGGCCCGTTATTGCGATTACACCAGCGATTATTATAGCAATCGTGACATCACCATGGTTACTTTTAAAACTGATTATCGTTTGGGTAGTCGTACAATTATTAGAAGGGAAATTCATCTCCCCACAAGTTATGGGTAAAACGCTAAAAGTACATCCGATTACGATACTATTCGTGATTTTAGTATCCGGAAAACTATTCGGCATACTAGGCGTCATTTTTGCGGTACCAGGTTACGCCGTACTTAAAGTCATCGTGACCCACATGTTCACGTGGTTTAAACGCGTATCCGGACTATACGGCGAACAACCAGAAAGCAACTATTTAGAAGAAGACAAGCCAACAAAATAAAATCCAATGAAATTCTCATGAAGAACACAAGAAAATTTCATCGAACCCCTGTAATATAGAGAATGTAAACAAGGACAGCAGTTAGTTTCCCCCCTTTTTCTAACTACCGATCCTTTAAACTCCTTTTTTCCGACCAGCCCCCCCTAGCTGGTCGGTTTTTTTGTTGTTGGTACTGTTGGAACGAAGTGACTTACAGTACCAATATAAGGACGAACGAAGTGAGAAGTTAATCCATGCACTAAATCTCTAAATCAATCAAACCAACCCCGACGTCATATACCCGGTCAGGTCCTTATCCGTAATCTCCCTCAAAACCCTACAAGGAACCCCAACAGCAACCACATTAGCAGGAATACTCTTCCTCACCACACTCCCAGAACCAATAATCGTATTATCCCCAATTGTTACACCCTGATTCACCGTGACATTCGCCCCTAGCCACACATTATTCCCAATCGTGACAGGCTTAGCATAACACGCTCCATGTTGCCGTTCCAAAGCATCCATCGCATGATTCGTCGTAAAAATACCAACCCGCGGTCCAAACAGAACATAATCCCCAATCGTAATTTTTCCACCATCCAGCGTAATACAATCAAAATTCGCATAAAAATAATCCCCCACAGAGATATTTCGGCCAAACTCACAGCGGAAGTCAGGTTCAAAATGTGGATTCACCCCAAACGAACCAAGTATTTTCTGAAGAATGCTTTCCCGAACTTCTTGTGATTTCCCCAAGTCTCATTGTATTCTCTAGTCAACATAACAGATTCACGCCTCGCCGTATTCAATTCCTGTGTTACATCGTTATACATAGAACCCGCTACCATTTGTTCTAACTGTTCTTCTAAATTCATTGCCATCCTCCTTAACGATATTATTATCTAAATCCTATCACACTGATGAGGGCGTGTTAAATTTAATATATCTTATTATGAATAAAAATACATTAAGATGTATAAATGAAGCGTTTTTATAGCTATGAATGATGTTGTCCAATCTGTGAACAGGAGCTATTAATATGAGAAAAATAGTTGGAAATTAAATGACATATCAGCTGGAATGACGATAAGGTATGAATAGGGACAGAGTAAAATATACGAACAAGAGCCTATTGAAAATAAAGACTATGGAGGTGGGGATATATTACTTGGGAGTAGGCGTATTCAGCGTCGTGGGGTTAATTTTTTTGAAGGATAGATAGGCGAGAGAGAAAAGCCTACCACAGTATAATGATGCAACACTGATGCTACAGAATGTGTGATACATCACAAAAGAAAAGGAGGATATGACTATTTTGCATGAAAATCTATGTATAAATAGTTGTGAATTTAATCATGAAAAAGAGAGAAAAGTTTGGCTTGAAAATTTTATCAGCGGCTATGATCGTTGCTTTGATGGTACCGAGTTCGATTGGGAATATCGCAACATCGGCGGAGACAGGAGTAGCTGTGAGGACGGAGCAGGCGAGCGAAAAAACGTTTAGCCATAAAACGGAATACCCGATACAAAAGGGAACAGATGATGCAGAAGTTATGAGTACGGCGGTAAATCTAACGAGCACAGGGCTTGATTTACACGGTTTAGCAGGAGCAACACAGGCCACTTACTTACGGTTCGCAGATGTTGTTTTACCAAGTGATGCGAAGATTTCAAATGCGTATATTTCATTCACAGCGCGCGACGCATCATCAGTAGCGAATGCTACGACAATTAACATAACCGGGGAACTTGGCACGCAGGCGGCTTTTGCAAGTACAGTTGCCTCTTTTACAAGCCGCCAATTTACAGAGGCAGCAGTGAAAATGAATACGCCGGTTGTGGCAGTCAACACGGTTTTTAATACGAGTGATGTTTCTTCTATTGTAAACGAAATGCGCGCGAATACATCGGACATCAGAGACTACGTATTTAAAGTAACGGGTAGCGGAATTGGCTCGTTCGTGATGCGTTCTTATGAATCAAACGCAGCAATGGCCCCAAAATTGGTGCTTGAATATACATCAGCATCAGGCGAATACAAAGCGAATATCGCGAGTACATCAGATGACGCAGAGGAATATGGCGTCAATAAAACGATGGATTTGAACTCGGGGATGGAAATAGGCGGATATTATTCAGCGACGCTAACGCCAGCGTATAAAGAAATTTCCGGTTTTCGATTTGCCAATGTGGCATTGCCAGAAAATGCAAAAATTGAAGATGCTTATCTAGAATTCACGACTTACGCTACGGTCGCAAATCGGGTTTCCAATATGTCTATTTCATCAGAACTGGGCAATCCAGCAGCTTACACGAGTGTAGCAGGAAATATTAGTGGCCGTAACTACACCGGTTCTAGTGTGAAATACGAACAAGCTTCCTTCACAACAGCGAGGCAAGTCGTCCGAACGCCGAACCTCAAGAGCATTATCGATGAAACGCGCTTGATGGGCTGGCAAAATGGGGATGCTTTGGCGTTTAAAGTCGACGGCGATAACTATATTGGTAGCGTTTATCAAGGTGGTTCAGCCGCTGCCTACCAACCGAAATTAGTTATCAAATACAGCTATAGCGAAAACGGCGCAGTTGGTGAGGATGTCGAAAAAGACCCGGCCAAGCTCAAAAATATTTATATCAACGAAGTAGCAAGCATGGGCACAGACGCTCAGAAAGACGGATGGGTTGAGATTTTTAATAACAACGACTCGCCTGTCTTTTTTGAAAAAGATGTTTTTATCTCCGATGAGGCGAGTGCTTTAGGAAAATCAGAGCTGAAAAACCTCTATATACCTGCAAAAGGGTACCGAATCGTGAAAGCGGATGGGACGACAAATAATGCATCGGCGAACTTCACCTTGGGGGATCGTGACACAACGCTTTATTTAGCAACAAAATATGACGATAGCTTCCACAAAATAGATACGTTCGACGTGAAGAAGATGGCGTTTGGCGAAACAATGGGACGTTTCAATGATGGGGATTCGAATGTTGTTTCTTATAAACCGGGAACGTATGAAAGCACGAATAACGACGCGAAACCACTTGTGGCTATTGCGCTGAATCAAAAACCAGGTATGTACAAAACTGGCTTTGAGTTAACGCTGACATCAGATAGCGTCAACACGATTAAATATACACTAGATGGCACGGCGCCTAGTGAAACGAACGGCATTCTATACACTGGTCCAATACCGATTGATAAAACAATGACGGTAAAGGCCTATGCATACAATGCGAAACAAAATAGCGGCGTCCAAACGTACGTCTATTCGATTCGTGAAGATGCGGAAAACGTACCACTCGCTAAAAAAGAATTCAGCGTCAAAACTGGCACGGATGATGCAGAAGTAAGCGCGACAGCCGTCAATTTAACGAGCACAGGCCTCGATTTGCACGGTCTCGTTGGCGCAGTACCACAATCAACTTTTGTGCGTTTTACAGATGTAGCTCTTCCAGACGATGCGGTTATTAGCAAAGCGTATATCACATTCACAACGCGTGATGCATCTAGCTTGCCGACGAATTTGACGATATCGGGAGAAGTTGGAAATGGCAGTGCATTCAGCTCGGCAGTCACAACTTTCACCAATCGACCACTGACAACGAATACCGTAAAAACAACGACTCCTGCCAAGGTAGCCGTGAATGATCTCGTAAACACAGAAGATTTAGCGCCAGTAATGGAAGAAATGCGTGCTGGCAATCCCGACGTGACGAATCTCGTTTTCAAAATAGACGGGGATAAAACAGGCTCTTATCTCGCACGCGCTTACGAATCAAACGCTGCGATGGCGCCGAAATTAGTTGTCGAATATTACTCAGGTTATGGCGATTTCACTGGTAAAGTCGCGACTACATCCGATGATGCGGAAGAATACGGCACCGCAAAAGCAATCGATTTAGGCTCTGCGTTAGAAATCGGCGGGTACTACTCAACGAACCTAACTCCGGCTTACAAAGAAACGACAGCTTTGCGATTTACCAATGTTGCGATCCCAGAAACAGCCGAGATTGAAGATGCTTACATGGAATTCACGACTTATAACACCAATGCGGCAAAAGTGAGTTCTAACATGGAGATCCGTTCTGAGCTCGGCAATCCTGAAACATACAAAGCGGTAGCCGGAAACATCACCGCGCGTGAATATAGCAATTTGGCAGTGAAATATAGTCAACCAGCATTCACGGCGAGCAATCAGATTGTTCGTACCGCAAACTTGAAAGAAATCATCGACGAAAATCGTTTAGCAGGCTGGAAAGATGGTCAAGCGATGGCGTTTCGCATAGATGGCGATAATTATATCGGTAGTGTTTATCAAGGTGGTTATGCCCAAGCAGCTAGACTAGTTGTGACATATAAAAACAATGGGAAAGGCCCAGGAATCGCTGGCGCACTGACTACACCAGACAAAATTCAAAACGTCTACATCAACGAGCTATCATCAGAAGGTACCGCGAGCTCAAAAGCAGCATGGATTGAGCTATACAACGACAATGATGTACCAGTTATTTTGGATAAGGGAATGTACTTGACGGACAAAACGAAGACGCTCGATAAATTCGAATTCTCCAACTTCCTGATTCCTGCAAAAGGCTACCGGATTCTGTATTCTGATAAGGCGACCGAGCTTGGAAATAACCATTTGAGTTTCGAAATCGGCGGCAGTGGCGATGTGATTTTATCCGCAAAAGTCGGTACAACGATGAAAATGATAGATTCAATCAAGTATACGAAACAAGCGTACAACCAAACATTCGGACGCAAGCCAGATGCGAGTAAGAATTTGACGGTATTCAGCTCCGAAACATTCGCGAAAACGAACAATGATGGGCAAGAAAATTATACTGTGCAATTTAGCAAAGAACGCGGCGTTTATGATACCGGTTTTGAATTGAGTTTGTCTTCAAAAGCTGGAACGACCATCAAATATACGCTGGACGGCATCACAGATCCGAGCGCGACAAAAGGAACGGTCTACACAGGACCTATCACGATTAGTAAAACATCCGTTGTCAAAGTGTACGCGTATGATGCGGACGGCAATACAGGCGTGATTTCAAGCACCTACGTTCTGCGGGACAACTACAAAAATGAAGTGACATCCGGATATCAATGGCAGTATAAAAACACGATAACAAGTGATGAATACGCCCAAGCAATAGACGATTTCCCGATTGTTTCCGAGACAGGAAGCGCGGCGAATCTGAACGCGACGACCTACGTACCTGGAACATTTGAATATTTAGACACACATATGAATAAAGGCGGAACGAATTACGTCAGCTATGCAGGTGGGAAAAAATTCGGACAAGTCAGCTCTGGGCAATACAATTCAGGCGTTGCGGTGAAATTCCATCGTGATTACAACGCGAAAAAAGCAAAATACAACTTCTTTGATGCAACACCAGGCGAAGCATTCCCAGTTGTAGGCAAATTCAGCAAACTGGAACTAAAAGAAGGTCAGGACGGCCCGCAAAATGACATCTACAATCTTGGCTACAACCGTTACGACGAAAAAGTAACCAACACGTTGGCGCAACAAATGAATAAGATTTCACTACACGCAAGATACGTGCATTATTTCTATAACGGAAAATACATGGGTGTGAAAACGATGCGTGAAGACTTTGGTCAAAATATGTTTGAAGAATATTTCGGCGGTAGCGATGATGATTATACGAAAATTCGCTTCCAAGATGGCTATTTTGTACCGGGAATTGTCGAGGCTGGCGATGGAAATACGGCGATTTTGACAAAAGTAAAAGCTGTTGCTGCAGCGAAAAACTTCCAAGAATTTAAGAATTATGTCGATGTGGAAGACATGATAAAAATGCAGATTCTATTCATGTTCGTGGATACAGAGCGCGAAGTGGATGCCGTTGTTTCGAATGATATTTTGAATGGAAATGGTGTCAAAATGAAATTCAATATCAATGATACGGACGGTGCTTTCTACAATAATGGTGGTACTGGAACAAGTTATTCCGCGCTGGCGGGTGGCGGTGGAACGTATCGCTTTAAGTGGATTGACGTGACATCAAGACGCGGCGCTGGTGATTTCTTCGGGAATTTCTCTGGCGATAGCCAAACAGCAACCGCTGGAAATTTAGAATTCAAAACGCTCGTGAAAGATCAAGTTTTAGCACAAATTGGTTCAGCAAGCGGTGATTTCGCGGGTGCAGCAGGAGCCCCATTGTCGGTGGCAAATGTGAAGCAACTGATCGCGGATAACCAGAAAGAAATCGACGCGGCCTACAAACTGGATGCAGCTTACATGGGCGCGAGAAGTACGATGTATAAAGACTGGTTGAATGTGCAAGTCAAAGTGCAAAACCAAACCGCAGATCGCGTGAAATATTCGCTCGAAATGTGGGCGAAATATGGCATGGCGCATACGTTGCAAGGTGTGAAAATCGTGGCAAACGGTGCGGGTGTGGTGTTAGAAAATCCTAACGCTGGAACCGACGTTTACTACACAACAGACGGCAGCGATCCAATGGGCGCGAATGGCGTTGTTTCAAGTACTGCTACGAAATACGAAGCAGGAACAACACTGGATACGAATGCCAAATTGACTGTACGCGCTTTTACAACGAACAATTGGGGACCAATAACGAAATAATAGATTGGAAAAGCCATTTATCTCATGTATACTGTGAGGTAAATGGCTTTTTACGTTAGGAGATTTAAAAATGAGTGCTGGAAAAATGATAGTTGGTGTTGTAGGTGTGATCTATGCGGTGATTTTGGTTAATATTATTTATTATATGGTGCAGACAAAAGCTGGGCTGGCATTTCCGGTTTGGATTCAAATCATACTTGGTGTTTGTTTCTTATTTGTCTCGGTGTCTAATTTGAAGGCAAAACATTATATTTTTGGCAGTCTTTTTGCTAGCGCGGTGATTTTGATTGCAGCAAGTGTGATTGTGACTAGCTGGTTCGCTTGAGTAGGAGGCTTTGGATGATGGAATGGTATGAAATCGAACATTGGCGAGCGGTGGATGATAAATTTCATGCGCGATATGCTTTTCAACCGTCGAGCTCGATTTTTGCGAAGGCGATTGAACCGCGGGATCCGAGTGTGGTTTTTAAGGAGTATAAGATTGCTGCAAATAGATATACGGAAAATGATGATTTGGAAAAAGCCTATTTTGAGGGGGAGGAGTGGACAAAAAATCTATTTTTACGCTTTTTCGGGGAGGAAATGTATGCGCTGGATTGGTACCATCCGTGTTATCGCTTTCTGGTAGATACCGAATATCCGCGTAGTGAATATGGGGACTGGTACGTACCGTATTTACCAGATGGAGACTATTATTTCTTTCTGAATATGGACATGAGTTTGGCTTGGCTGGGGCATCCATGGCGGAAGACGGTGACTGTTGTTGGTGCAGAACTGGTGGCGTACATTGAGGGAAATGGTTGCCCGTTTTTAGATTGAAAATAGGATGCTGAGACAGAGATATAAACTAGACAAAATCGCCTACCCAATGAATATGGGTAGACAAAGATTATGCTGGTTGCAGATTTATTTAGCTTATTCGCCACGTTTTAAAAGAATCTACGAATGATGGTTTTTAAAGGAGGCATTTTGCTGAAACGATGGTCTTCTAGGACAGAACGGATTTCGAATTTTGTGTAGCCGAGTGCTTCGTCCATTACAATTTTTCCAGGAAGTGGCGCGGCGTTACTGTCTACTACTACGTCGATTATCGCTGGACGATTGGCGGTACGAGCAGCTTCGAAGGCGAGATCGAGGTCTTCAAATTCTTCTACACGAAAGCCGAGCCCACCGCAACTTTTGGCAAAATCGGCGTAGTTGATATCGGGAAGGTCAATCGCATAATTCAGCTCGCCAGCGGATTGTTGCTCGTATTTGATAAAGGAAAGTTCTTTGTTGTTCAGCACGACGATAATCATTGGGAGCTTGTAATGCACGGCTGTGACAAAATCTTGCATTACCATCGAAAAACCGCCGTCTCCGGCAAGCGCGATGACTTGACGATCTGGGAAAGCGTATTTTGCAGCAATGGCTCCTGGTAGCGCGCAGCCCATTGTTCCGAGCCACGCGGAAATAAGAAAATCGTTGTGGTGATCGAGTTGCAAATAGCGAGTGCTCCAAACGGTTGACGTGCCGACATCGATAGAGAAGATTGCGTCCTTTTCGGCGATTTTTTGAATAGCAGCCATGACTGCTTCGGGAGCGATTGGTGTGCCAGTTTTTGCTTGATCTTCGCGGAGCCATTTCCACCAGTTGGCCATGTTTTCCTGAGAGGCTTCGAGAAATTCGCGTTTCGCTATGTAATCTGTCGTTTCGATTAGAGCGGTTAGTGCTTCTTTGGCGTCACCAACAATGCCAACCGTTGCGGGGTAACGATGGCCAATTTTGGATGGATCGATATCAATTTGAATGCATGTCACATCATGTTGCGGCAAGTAGTCTGTATATGGATAGTCATTGCCAATCATGAGTAGTAAATCCGCTTCTTGCATGGCTTCATAGGCTGGTTTCGTGCCGATTTTACCAAGGTTACCGAGAAAATTCGGATGCGTGTCTGGCATGATTCCTTTGGCTGGCAGGGAGATAATGACCGGCGTTTTCGTATGCTCGGAAAATTGGATGAGCGTTTCTTTGGCATGTTTGGTGCCAACGCCGGCTAGGATAATCGGATTTTTCGCGGAGTTGATGAGATCTGCAGCACGAGCAATGGTTTCTGGCGCGATTTCCGGTTTTGTTTGTTGGTAAATTTCATGTTTTGGTTTGACGGTATTTTTGATTTCAGTCAGTGGAATGTTGTTTGGAATCGTTAGAACGGCGACTCCTTTTTTCTCGTAAGCGGTACGAATGGCTTCGTCCACGATGTCTGGCAGGGTCTCCGCGCTTTCGATTTGTTTGTTGAAAACGGCGACATCAGCAAAAAGCGTTGGTAAGTCGACTTCTTGGAAATATTTTGTGTTAGCGACGCTGGTTGGGACTTGACCGGCTAGAACGAGCATCGGCACGTTATCCATTTTGGCATCATACATACCATTCAACATGTGAATTGCGCCGGGACCACCGATAGACAGCGCAACGCCGATTTTTCCAGTAAGTTTGCTGTAAGAGGAAGCGGCGAGCGTGGCGACTTCTTCATGGCGAACATGGATGAACTGGATGGCTTCTTGCTCGGCACGGAGCGCATCAACAATCGTATCGATCGAGTCACCCGGAATCCCATAGACATGATCGATATCCCAATTTTTTAGTGTGTTTACGAGAGCAGTACTTGCTTTAATTTTTGACATTTCTTCGTCCTCCTTCATAAATTGGCCGTATAGTGTTGTCTACCCTACTTGTGCGGAGGAAAACTTTTTTTTACTATTGAAGATATTTGGAAAACTAGGTATGATGGAGGTTATAATATTTTTAAAAGGAGAGGCATATGGGGAAAATAGAAGGAATTGAGAAGTTAGCAGATGAGTTAGAGTTTGACGTGATTCCGAATGCGAAATCGGTGTATGAGGTTACTTTTGATTGGGAGTATAGTGAGGATGGGCCGGAAGATTTATTGGCTATTTGTGGGAATGATGTAGCGACGATTATTATGGACTCCGATAAGCATTTGGAGGAAGTGTTAAAAGAACGTGGGACGCCGTATCATTTTATTGGGTATCAAATTTTTGTGCCGTTTCCGAGTTTGCGCGATGCAAGCTTTTTGATAGAAGGTTTTTATGTAAACAAGGGTGTTGAGCATATGTCGGTATTTCTGATGAAGGAATGTCAGCCTAAATTGGCTAAAGTTCAGCGGAAAAAGAAGATGGAGTGGCATCCTGAATATCACTTGCAGGACGATGCGGTTTCGTTATTCTTGATGGATGATCAGCGTGTAGCACTTGTTTGTGCGCAGGATGATGATACGGCTAAGAACTTTATAGAGGTTCTGAAAAAACGCATGGCAGGGGAACGAGTGCCTTTAATTGAAAGGATTGAGGAGGCTGCGACGCTAGAAATTCCGGATGAACTTCTGGTGGATTTAAAGCTACCACCAGCATCCCAATTTAATAATGTGACTGGGCAGTTGTTATCTGATGCATCAATCATTAAGACATCGCGAGCACGTGATGAGATCGATGCTATCTATGAGGACGAATTAGTACAAGTCATTACGACGGAAGATTTGGATGATTTTTTCAAAAAGGAGAAGATTCCGTTTCAAAAGCAGAATGGTTGGCTGGTATCTAGTGCGATTCCAGAGGCGAAGCGGAAGTCGGTATTATCAAAGTGCCATAATGAAAGTTTGACGGATACATCCTATTTATTTTATGGTAGCGTGCCGAATGTGAGCTATGAAAAGAAGCAGAATCAGAGTTTTTGGAATAAATTGCTGACGTCTTATTATTATCCGGTTTTTGAATTGAATAAGGGTGGTAAATGCGTGGTACTGGCTCTGGATGGGCAAGTCGCGATTTGCTTGGAATAAAATAGATAGAAAGAATAGGGGAGCAAGGGATATGGATATTATTTTAGTGGCGATTATTGCTTTTTTTACGTTAGTTTTTGGATATTATGGGAGTATGGTGGGTTATTTTTGTGTGACTGGGAGGCCTGCGAAAATAGATGATGTGATTTTTTTGAAGAAAACGAAAGCGTACCTTCGTGCAGAAAAAGTGGAGCCGGCGAGACTTTTTAAAATGAAGCTTGCGGTGATTGTACAGTTTGTGGCTTTTATATTGTTGGCGATTGTTTATTTCACGACAGATGGTGGGAGCATCGCTTTGATGTTTATTTTTGGAGGGATTTATTTAGGAACGAATGCTTTTATTGCTAAATTGATTTAGGGATTAATGACAAGGGGAATTAGTTGGGTAATTTTCTACCAACTAAGGTTGAAGTAGTCCGAAAATTATGCTAAAATCGTGTATAGGAACGGAGGAGTTTGATGAAAAACACTAATTCATTTTTCAGAAAAAAGAAATTTCATTTAGAAACGAGCGGAGAACATCATTTGAACAAGACTCTCGGAGCATTTGATTTAACGATGTTAGGCGTTGGGGCTGTGGTTGGGGCAGGTATTTTTATTTTGCCAGGTCAAATTGCGTCTATCACTGCAGGACCAGGAATCATTATTTCATTTATTATTGCAGGATTAGCTTGTTGTTTGGCAGCACTTTGTTATTCGGAATTTGCTTCTAAATTACCGATTGCGGGTAGTGCGTATACATATAGTTACCATGTGTTCGGCGAAGGAATCGCATGGATACTAGGATGGTCGCTACTACTAGAATACGGACTTGCGGTGGCAGCTGTTGCAAGTGGTTGGGCGGCTTATGTGAAAAGCTTGCTGGCCGGATTTAGTCTTCATATTCCAACCGCTATATCGGGTTCTTACAATCCAGATAACGGTACTTATTTTGATTTGTTGGCATTCATTATTATCATTGTTATTGGTATTTTACTGAGTTTAGGAATTAAAGAATCTACGCGTGTCAATAATATCATGGTGCTTATCAAGGTTGCCGTGGTTGTCCTATTTATTGTCGTAGGTGTTTTCTATGTAAAACCAGATAATTGGACACCGTTCTTGCCGTTCGGATTTAGCGGTGTTATCACGGGAGCATCGATGGTATTCTTTGCTTATATCGGTTTTGATGCAGTCTCAACAGCATCGGAGGAAGTGAAGAATCCACAACGCAATATGCCAATCGGGATTATTTCTTCGCTCGCGATCTGTACGATATTGTACATTTTGCTATCAGGTGTTTTGACAGGAATCGTGCCTTACGCTGATTTAGAAGGCATTAGTGCTCCTGTAGCATTTGCACTTCAAGCTATCGGGCAAAATTGGTTCGCAGGTCTCTTATCACTTGGTGCGATTGTAGGGATGACAACAGTTATACTCGTTATGTCGTACGGTGGAACACGTTTGTTGTTCGCAATGGGACGTGACGGATTGTTGCCAGCAAGTTTTTCTAAATTAGGAAAACGTAATACGCCAGTTCGGAACACACTTATTTTTGCGATTGCAATGGGCCTTGTGTCTGGTGTGGTACCATTGGCGCAACTGGCGGAACTAATTAACATCGGAACATTGTTCGCATTTTCGATGGTTTCACTAGGAATTTTCTTCTTACGCAAAAATAAAGATTTACCAACAACTGGTTTTAAAACACCATTTTACCCAGTTGTACCAGCGTTATCATTCCTATTGTGTGTGTACTTGATCTTAAATCTTTCCGCGATTACATGGATTTCCTTTGCGATCTGGTTCGTAGTTGGATTGGCAGTGTACTTTGTTTATGGAAAACGGCATTCTAATTTGAACGCTAAATAAAAACAGTCAAAGAACCCTTGAAAGAGGGTTTTTCTGATATTAAAATCTATTTATTAGCCTATTTTATTTGAATAGGTTGTTTTTTCCTGCTATAGTGAAAATAAAAAGGGTGGTAGGGAAGATGGACATTAATGAGATTTATAGCAGTATTGATAGTATCAGAGAGGATATTATTGGGCATGTTGAGCTTTATTTAATGGAAAATGACAGTGGTAAACGAGTGTACTATTTTGTTGATACGGGTAGTGTACAAGAAGAAGTGTTTGAAATGGTTATGCAGTCATTGAGGCGCTTAAAAACTAAACAAGTTGATCAGCAACCGTACGATTTAATATCGGTAAATGGTATTCACTATACATTGGCACTTAGCGGTGAGGAAAATGATTATGATGAGGTTAGTAATGTATGCAAAATAATCTGTGATTATACAAATGAGACTGATGAATCTTCAATTATGAAGGATTTAACAGATATAAATTTGAAAAATGTAAAAGCTTATTTAGTAAAAGTTAAATTGAAAGGAAGAACTTATATTTTTGGTTCCGAAGTTAGTAGTCTGGCAAAAATTAAGAGAACAGGCTTTCTTGCGAATTTGTCAGATCATAAATTGAAGAGGCTAGAGAGAGATGACGTAGTTGGTTTTAATTCGGAGGTAGGTATTATTGTAGATACTGATAATGTTTTAATTATAAAACCACAACTATTTGAGACTTTATTCGATATTGATGTGGTTATTGAAAAGAAAGCGGCAACAACTTTCAAAAACTTAAAAGAAATTAGTGAAAAATTTTCTGAAAAAGATATCGTTCATATAAGAAATATAGAGAAAATTTTAGTCGCAGCAAAAGCAAACAAAAGAATAAATAAGAGACTAGCTAAGGTCAACAAAGAAGAAGGATTAATTAATGCTTTGTTTGAAAATATTGAGGCTGTTTGGTTAGTTCTTGAGAGCAAAGAGTTTAAAGATGAATTTTCAAGCATAGAGTATGACAAAGAATCTAACACGATTACGATTACTTCGGGGTCAATTGATAAGTTTTTAACGCTACTATGCGATGCACCATACGAAAGTATTATTGGAAAGAAAAAAAGACTAGATAGAGCGCGCTAATTTAAAACGAAGGTGGGATGTGCCATGTTTAAATGGATGATGTTTATATCTTCATACTTGCCTTTATACTTCTTGATTACAATAATTAATATTCCAAAGATTATCGATCTTAAAGATAATTTTTCAATTATCACAGTTGGTTTTCTAGGAACTATAGGTGTACTTTTTATTATATCGGTAGGAGCTCTGCTATATATATTTGTGAAAAAACCAGAAAGGACAGTCATGATAAGCAGTTATGAAAAACTTGATGATAATTTGATTAGTTATATCATGACATATCTAATCCCATTGCTGTCAATTGATTTAGATAATGTCTGGAATATGATTGCTAATCTTTTTTTGTTCCTCATGATAGGATTAATATACACAAAGTACGATCTTATATATTTAAATCCGTTTCTTTCCTTGGCAGGGTTCTATGTATACAGAACTAAATCAGATAAGTATGTTATTACAAGAGTGAAGTTAACGGTATTAGAGATTATGAAGGAGAAGGAAATAGAGATAGGTTCATTTCGTTTAGCTAATGATGTCTTTGTATATAAAAAAATCAAGCCTAAGTAAAGAATGGGCATATTCTAATCGTAAGAATACCCAGATTAGGTCGAATTTTATAGTTCATGATACTATTAAAGAGTCTTTGAAATTTTTTAAAGGCTTTTTAAATTTCTTTGCATTTGGTATAATAAATATTGGAAGATACTAACACGAGAGGAAGTGTCCTATGCCACATTACGAACAAGTTCGACATGCGATATCTGCTAGAAAGCATACTTTAGAGAGCATCATAGACTGTATAAAAAATAGAAAAAACGGGATTCAAGATGAAAACCACGAAGCAGAGGAAAAAATGATACATAGGCTTAATCAAGTCGAATCGGAAGCCAAAGACATGCTTTCTCACTGTGAGCAGACAGAAAATGCTTTACGGAGGGAGATATGATATGTCAACGCAAATTGATATTGACACAGCTTGGGTTTTGAAACAATTAAAAAAGGGCGAACAAGCCGTATCAGATTTTAAAGCCGAAGCCACAAAGATTCAACACACCATGGACAGATTGAATAAGCAAGTTTCCCCTGATTTTATGACACGTTATATTGAAGTGAAAGAAGGATTAGTGACAGAAATAAAAGCGGATCAATTTACGAAATTAAAACAGGCTTTTGTGGATAGCCAACTAGCGGTACATGCATTTATCGAAACGGATGCAAAGCTAGGAGGCGAAGGCTAATGGATTTTAAACTAAACATGGGAGAATTGGAAGATGTATTGACATCGCTCCATAAAATGAAATCGAGCTTAGAAACGTTAGACCGTGTGTTAGTTAACGTACAAAATGCCATCGCTCAACAACAAGGGAAATTAACCGAAGCGTTGACAATGGAATTTGGCGCCCATCGAGACGACATTTCTCGACAACAAGGAACGGTAACAAAACTGTTTACGTATTTAGAAAACTATGTGAATGATTTGAAAGACATAGATAGCCCAACCTATCGCAATCAGGATATGCTCATTGATGCGCGTGGCCTTCAAAAAGCGGCTGAAATGCAGGGATACGCTTTAGATGATGCCAAAAGCGAGGTATTCCGCGTGTCACAGCCAAGCATTGAGCGAATACCAGATGATCCAGACGCACTTTGGGTCATGCGGCATAACCAAGGATTGATGGAAGATTTAGATGATTATTTAAGGCGAAAGTTAACGCAATTACAGCAAAATGAAGGTGAAGCGATGCACCGGATTAGCCAAGATATGCGACGGCTCATGGAAATGGATCGCGCACATGCCTCTAAAATAGAGGAAGATTACCGCCAATATGATCGAAATAAAGTACGACAAATCGGTGCTTCGACGAGAGATTCTATTTTCGGATTTGGAAAAAGGGCGATAGAAAGTTTGAAACATCCGGAGAAACAACTTGAAAGTATCGCCATGTTGATGAAAAATTTAAAAAGTGATCCATCAGGAACAATGGGAATGTTTTGGGACGGTATCGTATCTAGCTATTTAGAGCCCTATAAAAAGGGCGATGCCTATGGATTGGCCAGCACTACTATATTTTTGACTAGTATGTTCGGAATTACGAAAGGAATTAATGATTTCAGCAAGATAAAAAACGTGAAAGAAGTCAGTGCCAGCTCTGAGGTTAATGTGTTAGATGAGGAAGTTAGGGCAGTTTTAAAGACCTTCACGCCAAAGAAAATCGTTTTAGAAAATGGTGAAATAGCATATGAATCCAAATGGGGAGTCCTTGTTCGCTCACCTAAGTACCTAGATGAGTCAGGGGAAATAAAATGGCCAGAAGCAAACGGATTTATGGTTGATAAAGCTGGAAAAGCGATTACAATAAATGCTGATTTGAAGGCGGGACAAATTATTGATAGGTACGGAGATTCTGGGGGTACATTTGTGAGTCCAATGAAAAACGGTAAGCCGTTAGATTATGATACCAGAGGCCTGCCGTATCCAGAGAGTGTGAAACCGTATTATAAATATGAAGTGATAGAGAATATTAATTTAAAAAATGTACAAAATGCATACAATAAACTTGATGATTCTCTGAAAACTAAACTAGACGTAGACATGGAACAATATGCATTTACGCTTGAAGATATAGCGAACCCTCAAGCTGGGAAAGTTGCAGAAGTTTTTGGTGCTGGTGGTGGCACACAAATTAAATTTGGCACCGCTGTTCACTGGTATGAGAAACTGGGATTATTGAAGGAGGTAAAATAAATTGAAAAACAATAAGATAGAGGACAGAACTTTGCTAGAAGAAGATATAAAATTACTAGGATATGAACAGATGAGGTATTCAATATTTGCTGGTGAGGATGTTAATAGGCAAGAGTACCAAGTTAGAATAGAGTGTGTCCAAGATGGCTTTGAGGTCTACACAACAAGAGATAGAGCATCTGTTACGGGCAAGTACTCATTTGAAAATTTTGAGGATGCGAGGAATAAATTTATAAGGTTATTAAAACTAATGGTTCTATCAAACCAAGAATCTGTAGAAGAGGGAGAACGACCAGTGTATTCATCACCTTTATGGGATAAATAGGAGGATGGAGCGCCGCCGAGGATATGAGCTTAAACATTGAGCAGCAAGTATTTGTTAAGCTATAAGGATAATGGCTAACAGATGAAAGCGATGGGAGTGTAAAATAAACTGTGTAAATAATGAATCCTAGGTTCATTATTTACACAGTTTTTCGTGCGCCCAGCATGCGCAAATGCTAGGTGGTGAAAGTCCACTACAGGCTTGGCAGTAGGAACTCTATTTCTTAATTACACACTTTTCTTGACAAACCCAAAGCGATTGAATGACTTGGAACTAGTCGCTCAATCGCTTTTTTCATATCTTATCGAACGAACTATGATACAAATCCTCGGCCCAGTCACACCATGCGAGTTCCTGGGTACAAAGATCATCACGGCGTTTTACAATTAAATAGCGGCCAAATGAATTGCGCCATTCTTCTTTTCGTGTCGGGTCATTTTGCAAAGTTTCCAGTTCCTCGAGCTTCGGTTTATTAATCGCTGCTCTTTTTTTGTAGTGTCTGCGGCGGTCGTTGAAGAGTTGGGCGACAGTGCTTTTTTCCATTAGTGCGATGACGTAAATTTTGGCTAGGAATTCATCACGGCTAATTGGCTCGGCGGTTTCTTCTAGCACCCATTCGCTGACGGCCAGGATGCCTTTTTCAGTTAGGGAATAGATTTTCTTTGTGGTATCAGGATCAGCCTCAAAGTGGACGTAGCCTTCTGTTTCCATTTTACCGAGAACGGTGTAAATTTGGCTGTGATGTGCTTGCCAGAATAATTCCATATATTGCTTTAATTCATAGCCCGTGCAGGATTTGCGGGCGAGCATGCATAGCAGAACGTAACTTAATGTATTCAATTCGAACCCCTCCAACGCAACGTTTATTCGTTTAGTATACCATATCCTATTCTGAAATTTAATGTAAAAATAAACATGTCAATATTGACATAATTATCGAATTAGGAGTATACTTTAAAATAGGTTAATAATCAAACAGGAGTGGTAAACGTGGTAGAAGGAAAAGTTGCATTAAAAAAAGAAGATGGTGTTTTGAAAAGTTTGCTGCATCAGCCTAAATCGGCGTTAGCGGTAGCTTTTTCATGTGTGGTCGCCTTTATGGGAATCGGACTTGTCGATCCTATCTTAAAATCCATTTCGGAGCAGCTACATGCGACGCCGGCACAAACATCGTTATTATTTACGAGTTATATGCTGGTAACAGGTATTGTGATGCTGTTTACTGGATTTATATCGAGCCGAATCGGGGCAAAAAAGACATTGCTTATCGGGCTCGTCATTATTATTATTTTTGCAGGACTCGGTGGATTATCGCAATCCGTTGGGCAGTTAGTTGGGCTCCGGGCTGGTTGGGGACTCGGGAATGCACTCTTTATTTCGACGGCGCTGGCAACAATTATTGCGGTTAGTTCAGGCGCGACGGAAAAAGCGATTATCATGTATGAAGCGGCGATGGGACTTGGTATGTCGGTCGGTCCGCTGGTTGGTGGTTTGCTTGGGAGCATCACGTGGCGTGCGCCATTTTTTGGTGTAGCGACTTTAATGGCGATTGGATTTGTGGCAATTATCATGTTGCTCGATCCGATACCAAAGCCAAAAGTGAAATCGAAATTCTGGGATTCACTCCGAGCTTTGCGTCACAAAGGCTTACTTGTCACAGGTTTAACAGCGCTATTTTATAATTTCGGATTCTTTACGTTGCTCGCTTATTCGCCATTTTTGATGGTTGGATATAGCGCGATTCAAGTCGGATTGGTATTCTTTGGCTGGGGTCTGATGCTCGCGATTTCTTCGGTTTTTGTAGCACCTCGATTGGAAGAAATATGGGGGACAAAATTGGTGATGATGGGCGCACTGGCGTTTTTTGCGATTGTCTTAGTCGTGATGGGAGTTGGCGCGAATGACAGTACGGTTATTTCTGTGTGCATCGTGATTGCTGGGTTTTTCCAAGGGATTAATAATACGTTGATTACGTCGGCGGTGATGGTCGTTTCGCCGGTGGAACGTGCGACGGCGTCCTCGGCTTACAGCTTTATTCGGTTTACGGGTGGTGCAATCGCGCCGTGGTTGGCTGGAAGTTTGGCCGTTTGGTTCAACCCACACGTGACGTTTTATGTCGCAGGATTCGCCGTACTCATCGGGATTATTATTTTGCTTGTAGGAAGAAAAGCGTTGGCAGCACTTGATTAATGGAGGGATTAAGATGAAATTAGCGGTATTAATTGCAGACGATCAACTGTCTAAAAAAATCGTGACAAAAACGGTGGCGCTGTGTCAAGAGTTTGCAGAAGCGCCAGAAATCACGCTGATTCATGTCGTGAATGACAAAGCGATCGCGGAAGATGTGGAAGTTGGCGTGGACGTATCGGAAAGTTTAGAGGAAGATGCGCAGAAAATGCTTGCGGAAAAAGGCGCGATGTTTGGTGAGGCAGGACTGGTTTATAAAACGGCAATCTTGAGCGGTTTCCCAGCAAAAGAAGTGACGAAATATGCAGGCGAAGTAGGGCTGGATATGTTGGTTATGGGTCATCATGATTTGTCGATCGTTCAGAAAATGACGATTGGTAGCGTCGCGAAAAAAGTCGTCCAGCACGCAGAATGTCCAGTATTATTGATTAAATAAAAGCTAGTAGGAAGCTCACGTATGACTGTCGTGATTTTCCTACTAGCTTTTTTATTTATATTCTTCTAAAAAACGTAACGCTTGTTTGTAGGCCGGCAAGCCGTCGTCGATGTTGGCATCAAAATCATGCTCCAAATTCTGTATGGTGAAAAGCTCATTTTGGAAAGTAGTCTTTGCGATTTTTTCAGCTTCGGTGTATGGCACATCTTTGTCAGTCGTACTGTGCGCGATGAATACTGGTGGTAAAAAGCTGAAATCGCGCATGTCTTCAAGGGAAAATGCGTCGATATCGGCGTCTTGATGTGGACCGAAAACTTCATCGAGCCACTGCCCGGTTTGGCGGCAATATATGTACAAGGCGTAGCGCTTTTCGATGAATCCTTCTGCGAGTTCCATTTTGCCCGTTAAAGCGGTTTTTAAATCGGCTGGAATCGTTGGCAGTTTTGCATAATGCGGATTCGGATTTTGATACCAGGAACCGCCGAGTGAGGCGTAGCCGTAGAAGGACAACACAGCATCGGCATTTGGAAGCGTCGCGTCGGCTGCGGCTTGTAGGGCAAGGTAAGCGCCAGCGGAACGCCCAAATAGGATGAACGCGTTCGCAACACCAAACTCCGCGCGAGCATTGGCTTCAAACCAGAAAATAGCATCTTGCACATCTTCGTAAATCGCGGGAAGCTTTGTTTCTGGTGCCAACCGATAATCAACCGCGAAAAAATGATACCCGGCTTCGAGAAAAAGGTTGCGGTACGTTTCTGGAAGATCATTGCGAAGTCCCCAAATGAGGCCACCACCATGAAAATAAATAATCGTTTTAGCTGCATCAGGACGCGGACTTGGATAGAAATCACCTTTTAGCGCCAAGCCATTTTTTTCGGCAAAAATAATTGTTTGCAATTGGGTCATCTCCTTTGTTATTCTTCAAAGACAGCATACACTAGATTTCCCGTGAGCTCAATGATTTATGATTGGGTACGTGGAATCTATATAATCACTATCAACAATTTAGCCCCCTCAATTAGTCATAATGAACAAAAGGCGGACAAGGTTTTTATCGCTTTTAAACGATGCATTCAGAACTTGAAACGCTTACACTTTAAAGAGTAGAGAACAAGAAGGATAAATCAGATGAAGGGTGGACTTTTAACGATGGACAAAATTTTTCAAGATGTAGCGGACAATGTGGCTTGGCTTTCGGGGATTGGCGCAGATCCAACTGGGGGAACGACGCGGTTGCTTTACTCGGATTATTGGGTGGAGGCGCAGCAGGGCGTGAAGAAAAAAATGGACGATGCGGGTTTTACGACGTATTTTGATGATATCGGCAATCTTTTTGGTCGCGTGGAAGGGTCTACATACAAGGATGAGACGATTATGTCGGGTTCTCATATTGATACGGTAGTCAACGGCGGGAAATTGGACGGTCAGTTCGGTGTCTTAGCTGCGTATCTGGCAATTAAATATTTGAAGGAGAAACATGGCCAACCGCTGCGGAATTTGGAAGTTATTTCGATGGCGGAAGAAGAAGGCAGCCGCTTTCCATACGTTTTCTGGGGAAGCAAGAACTTCTTTGGACTTGCTAATAAGGATGAGATGGCGGACGTTGCCGATTTTGAAGGTGTGAAATTCGTGGATGCAATGCATGGCGCTGGTTTTGATTTCCGCGATGAAACGAAGCCGCTGCGTGATGATATTAAGGCGTTTGTTGAGATTCATATCGAGCAAGGTAAAGTGCTGGAAAATGAGGGCAAGGCGGTTGCCGTGGTGAATAGTATCGCTGGTCAAAGACGTTATACGATTGTGCTAAATGGCGAATCAAATCACGCAGGAACAACGCCAATGAGCTATCGGAAAGACACGGTTTATGCGTTTAGTAAAATCGTGACGCAATCCATTGATAAAGCGAAAAAAATTGGCGATCCACTCGTGCTTACTTTCGGAAAAGTAGAGCCGAAGCCAAATACGGTGAATGTGGTTCCTGGTGAGACGCTATTCACGATGGATTGTCGTCATACAGATGAGGCAGAATTACACAGTTTCACGGCAGAAATTGAGCAAGATATGAAAACAATTTGTGCAGAAATGGGCATCGATATCTCGATTGATTTGTGGATGGACGAAGCGCCAGTGCCGATGGATCCACATATCGTGTCCGTATTAGAAGGCGTTTGTAAAAAAGAAGGACTCAATTACCGCGTGATGCATAGTGGCGCAGGTCATGATTCTCAAATTTTTGCACCACGCGTACCAACAGCGATGTTCTTCGTGCCAAGTATCGGCGGTATTAGCCACAATCCGGCAGAGGATACAAAAACGGAAGACCTGGTTGAAGGCGTTAAAGCATTGACTGAGGCATTATACGAATTAGCATATAAATAAACAGGGAGTGAATCAAAAATGGAAAACGAAACGGCAACAATGAAAAAGGGGCTCCAGTATTGGCAGCAAATTATTATTATTTTATGTTTAGGTTGGGTAGTTATCTGGATTTACCGCAGTGTCTTAACACCAATTTTTCCAGAAATTCAGCAAACGATTGGACAGCATTCCGATGCGCAAATGGGCTTGATTGCTAGTTTTTACTTCTTTGCTTACACAGGGATGCAGATTCCAGCGGGGATTTTAGTCGATAAATTTGGGAAGAAAGTTGTTCTGATTCCTGGTTTCTCGCTATTCGCCATCGCAGCACTTGTGATTGGTACCGCGCAAAGTTTAGAAATGATTTATCTTGGTAGTTTACTTGCCGGACTTGGTTGTGGATCCTACTACGGTGCAGCTTACTCGCTGTCATCTGAGAATATTCCGCCAGAAAAACGTGGTCTATCAACGGCTATCATCAATAGTGGTTCTGCGCTCGGTATGGGTATTGGCTTGATTGCTTCGAGTTTACTTGTAAAATCAGTCGGTATGAACTGGCAAATCATGCTTTTCATTATCGCTGGTTTGATTGTTGTGATGATCTTTGTTTTTGCGAGTGTCATTAGAAGTTCGCCAAAAGTAGATCGTGCCACAATGGCGAAAGAGAAGGCGGCACCAAAAGAGAAAGCGCCAATCAAAAACTTGTTTACAGGTCGGATGATTGCGTCATATATTCTTTATTTTGCAACATGTTACGGTTACTATATGGTCGTGACGTGGTTGCCATCATTTCTACAACAAGAACGTGGATTTGAGGGCGTAGCAATCGGATTTTCCGCTGCACTTGTCGCTTTTTCCGCGATTCCAGGGGCATTATTTTTCAGTAGAATGTCAGATAAATTCAGCACGAAAAAAGTTCGCTTCATCGTTAGTTTGACCGTCGCTGCGGCATTAATGTTAATGCTAACAGTTTTGGCACCGACATCAGGCATCTTGCTAGTCGGCTTAATCTTATACGGCTTGTTAGGAAAGCTTGCAGTAGAGCCAATTCTAATCTCTTACGTGGCAGATAGCGCACCGAAAAAAGGCTACGGAACATCATTTGGCGTGTTCAACTTCTTCGGAATGAGTTCATCCGTTATCGCACCATTTTTGACAGGTGTTATCTCCGACTCGACAGGATCAAAAGTAATGGGCTTCTATATTTCGGCGATTATTCTCGTTATTGGAGCAATTGTATTCTTGATTGCGAATATTAAGAGCAAGAAAATAGCATGATTTGAATAGGGAATCAGTGTTTTCGAGCGCTGATTCCAATTATAATTTGGAAAAGAGAGGTTTTTGAGATGGGTTACAGAAATAAGAATACGGGTTATGTGAGTGATATTCTCGCTTCGAGATCGGTGATAAAGCGTGGCAACTACGCGATTATTCCGCCGAATGGTTTGGTGAATAATTCGATTCCGGGCTTTGAGAACTGCGAATTGTCGATTTTAGCAACGCCTAAATTGGGTGCTTCTTTCGTTGATTATATTATCACGTTGCTAGATGGCGGCCAAAATAAGGCTGGTTTCGGCGCACCTGGCGTGGAGACTTTCTTCTATTGTTTGGAGGGGAAAATCACGGTTTGGGCAGATGACGCGAAACATACGCTTGAGGCTGGTGGCTACGTTTATTGCCCAGCAGGCGTGATTTTGAAGTTTGAAAATGATAATGGTGGCGCAACTAGTGAGGCCTTCCTTTATAAGAAGAAATATGAGGCGGTGGCTGGTTACGAGGCGCATGTCATTGTGAATAATGTGGCGGACCTTGAGAAAATCGCGTATGAAGGCATGGAAGATGTGATTTTGCAAAACCTATTGCCAGCAGATCTTGGTTTTGATATGAATTTCCACATTTTGAGCTTTGAACCTGGTGCTTGTCACGGTTATATTGAAACGCATTATCAAGAGCATGGCGCGTATATGTTGTCTGGCGAAGGTGTATATAATTTGGACAACGAATGGGTGCCAGTGAAAAAAGGTGATTATTTATTCATGGGTGCGTATGTGCCACAAGCGACGTATGCGGTAGGACGCGGCGAAGCATTCAGTTATTTGTATTCGAAAGACTGTAATCGCGATCCACAATTATAAGAAAGTAGGGAATTGGTGTGAAAGAGCCACAAATGATTCGAGTAAGGAAACATGATTTACATGATTTAATTCAAAAAAAATTAGAAGCAGCCGGACTTTCAGAGGAGCATGCGGATGGTGTGGCGGAATCGCTTGCATTTGCTGACGCGCGTGGGATTCACTCACATGGTGCGGTTCGCGTGGACTATTATGCGGAACGAATTGCTAAAGGTGGCACGACGCTTGCACCGAATTTCCGGTTTAATAAAACGGGACCGAGTTCAGGAGTTTTTGAGGCGGATAATGGTGTTGGACACGTGGCGGCACGCAAGGCGATGGATGAAGCGATTGGTTTGGCGCAGGAAACGGGTGTCGGGATTGTCGGCGTGCACGAAATGGGACACAGTGGCGCGCTCGCTTACTTTGTGAAACAGGCAGCGGATAAGGATATGGTAGCGATTTCTGTTTGTCAGTCGGACCCGATGGTGGTACCGTTTGGTGGGGCTGAGCCTTATTTTGGAACAAATCCAATCGCGTTTGCAGCGCCGCGTATGGACGGGGAGCCAATTATTTTTGATATGGCGACAACAGTTCAAGCATGGGGGAAAATTTTAGATGCGCGTTCTAAAGGTGCAGATATTCCACCAACATGGGCTGTAGATGCGAATGGTGAACCAACGACGAATCCGCATCAAGTGAATGCGTTGCTCCCAGTTGCAGGACCAAAAGGATATGGCCTGATGATGATGGTCGATATTTTATCGGGAATTTTGCTAGGATTGCCATTCGGAAAACGGGTGTCTTCGATGTACACGGACTTGACGAAAGGGCGTAACTTGGGGCAATTGCATATCGTGATTAACCCGGCTTTCTTCACGTCTTTGAAGGAGTTTAAGCAAAATATTGCACAAATGGTCGATGAATTGCATGCGACGAAAGCGGCACCAGGATTCAGTCAAGTGTTGTATCCAGGCGAGTTAGCAGAAATTGTTGAGACGGATTATGCGGAGGCAGGAATTCCGATTGTGAAAGATGTGTATGATTATTTGATTAGCGATACGGTTCATTATGATCAGTACGATCACGCGGGGTTATTCGCGGAGCAAGACTAGAAGGAGGTAGACAGAATGCGAGTTTCAAAGGAAGATTTGCACCAGCTGATTCAAACAAAAATAGAGCGGGCTGGTTTGACGGAAGAACATGCCGATATTGTTGCTGATGTATTGGCGTTTGCGGATGCGCGTGGGATTCATTCGCATGGTGCGGTTCGTGTTGAGTATTATTCGGAGCGGATTGCCAAAGGTGGCATTACGAATCGACCGGATTTCCGGTTTGAGCAGACGGGACCAACGAGTGGGATTTTCCACGGGGATAATGGTTCTGGACACGTGGCGGCGAAACGGGCGATGGATGAGGCGATCCGGATTGCTGGCAAAAATGGTGTCGCGGTTGTGGGCGTGAAAAATATGTCGCACAGCGGTGCCTTGGCTTATTTTGTGGAACAAGCGGCGAGTTGTGATTTTGTAGCGCTTTCTGTTTGCCAGTCGGATCCGATGGTGGTGCCGTTTGGTGGTGCGGAAGATTATTTCGGGACGAACCCGATTGCGTTTGCAGCGCCGACCGATGACGGGAGAATGTTGACGTTTGACATGGCGACGACGGTTCAGGCTTGGGGCAAGGTGCTTCATGCGAGGTCGCGCGGGGAATCGATTCCGCCGACTTGGGCGGTGGATGCGGACGGAGCGCCGACGACGGATCCTGCGAAGGTCAACGCATTATTGCCAATCGCTGGGCCAAAAGGGTATGGCTTGATGATGATGGTGGACGTGTTGTCGGGAATTTTGCTAGGACTGCCATTTGGGAAGCATGTGAGCTCGATGTACGCGGATCTTTCGAAGGGGCGCGATTTGGGACAGCTGCATATCGTGATTAATCCAGCGTTCTTTACGGATATCGAGGCGTTTAAGGCGAACATGTCAGAAGTTTTGGATGAGGTAACGGCGGTTGCTCCTGCGCCGGGCGTGGATCGGGTGTATTATCCTGGTGAACGTGGACAGTTGCGTGAGAAGGCATACGCGGAACAGGGCATCGAAATCGTGGATGATATTTATGAGTATTTGATTTCAGATGCGATTCATTTTGATAATTATGATGGAAAAAATAAATTTGCGGAATAAGGAGAGGTGAGCACGATGTTACACACGATTATTAAGGAAAATGCGTATCAAGATTCGGTTGTTTTGATGCTACTTACGAATAAGGTTTCGACGATTGATGGGGTAAACCGGGTATCGATCATGATGGGAACGCCTGCGAATAAAGATATTTTCGGAACATCGGGCTTGCGTACAGAAGAACTGGAAGCGGCGTCGGCGAACGATATGGCGATTGTTGTGGACACAGAAGATGCTTCTAAAATTGATGAAATTCTGGCGGAAGTGGATGCGTTCTTAGCAAGTCAAGCAACGAAGGAAAGCAGCAATACGACGGAAACGGCGCGGACATGGGATAAGGCGATGAAGTTGGATTCGGATGCGAACATGGCTTTGATCTCGATTCCAGGTACATATGCTGCGGCGGAAGCGGATCGGGCATTGGATGAAGGTTTGCACGCCTTTATTTTTAGCGATAATATGCCGATTGAAGAAGAGCTGCGTTTGAAGCAAAAAGCGCATGACAAGGGACTTCTTGTGATGGGGCCGGATTGTGGAACGGGAATTGTGAATGGCGTTCCGATGGCGTTTACAAACGTTGTGAAACCTGGAAACATCGGCATTGTCGGTGCATCTGGAACGGGAATTCAAGAAGTTTCAACGATTATTGACCGTCTTGGCGGCGGCGTGACGAATGCGATTGGAACGGGTGGTCGTGACTTATCTGAAACAGTTGGTGGAATCACGATGTTGGACGCGATCGCGGCACTTGAAAAGCAGGCAGACACAGACGTGATTGTCGTTATTTCGAAGCCACCTGCAAAAGCGATTCGCGATAAAGTTTTGGCATTATTACGTACGATTACGAAACCAGCCGTGACGATCTTTTTAGGTGAAAAACCGACGTATCACGAGGCGAATTTATATCATGCTTACACGCTCGAAGAAACGGCGCGTATTGCGGTCGCACTTGCAAAAGGAGAAGCGGTGACAGCTGTGGAAACGCAAATCGTGAAACCTGAAATCAGCTTAACTCCGGAGCAAAAACATATCAAAGGCTACTATTCTGGCGGAACTTTAGCGTCTGAGGCGGCGATGCTGATTGCGGATGCCTTACAATTAAAAGAAGGTCTTATTAAGCAAGACGGCTATATTTTGAAAACAGAAGGCCACGAGGTTATCGATCTTGGAGATGACATTTATACGCAAGGAAAACCGCATCCTATGATCGACCCTGAAAAACGGATTGCGTTCATTGAAGATGCGGCGAATGATCCGGAAACAGCGGTTATTTTGCTAGATGTGGTGCTTGGTTATGGCTCACATGAAGACATGGCGGGGCAACTCGCGCCAGCGATTAAAGACGTGATTGCAAAAGCAAAAACGGCCGGACGCGAATTGGCTGTTATTGGAACGGTTTGTGGAACGCTTCAAGATCCGCAAGACTACAATGAACAGCGCCAAACGTTGGAAGCTGCTGGTGTCATCGTGAAAGACAGCAATAACGAGGCGGTTAGAACGGGACTTGCCATCGTTGGTCATAAGGTGGAAGAGGCTGATAAAGCGATTCAAGAAGTCGCAACAGGAGTCGAAGCGCCAATTTTAGAAGCATCCGATGCGATGTTAGATTTACTGGCAAAACAACCACGTGTCATCAACGTCGGACTAAAAAGTTTTGCTGAGGCGATTACCGAAACGGGAGGACGCGTCGTTCAATTTGACTGGCGCCCAGTTGCTGGTGGAAATCCTGAGCTGCAAAAAGTACTACAATTCTTAAATAGTTACCGTGCTGAAACGGCGGACGTGAAATAAATTTTTGAAGGAGGAAAAAATAATGACAAACTACCAGACAATCGATGAGGCAAACCGCGCAGTGGCGGACAAAATCGTCGCTTCGGCACCATTTTTACTGGACGTGGTTCCTGCTAAATCTGTGATCGCCGAGTTAAATGAAGGGCGTGTTTTACTTCACGCGGGCCCTCCAATCAAATGGGAAAATATGACGAGCCCGATGCAAGGTTCGTGTGTTGGCGCGGCATTATTTGAAGAATGGGCGGACAATGAAGACGACGCGCGGGCGATGCTTGACCGCGGAGATGTCACGTTTATTCCTTGCCATCATGTGGACGCAGTTGGGCCAATGGGCGGTATTACTTCAGCGAACATGCCAGTTGTTGTCGTGGAAAACCGCACAGACGGCAATCGCGCTTACTGTACGATGAACGAAGGAATTGGCGCGGTACTACGTTTCGGTGCTTATTCCGAAGAAGTTGTGAATCGTTTGCGTTGGATGCGTGACGTACTTGGTCCAGTGCTCAGCAAAGCGCTTCAAACGCTCGATGAAGGCATGAATTTAAACGTTATCGTCGCAAAAGCAATCGCGATGGGAGACGAGTTCCACCAACGTAATATCGCGGCTTCCCTCGTATTTTTGAAAGAAGTGAGCCCGATTATCGTGAGTCTTGATATCGACGAAAAAGAACGTCAAGAAGTTATCAAGTTCCTCGCAGATACAGACCAATTCTTCCTAAATATCATGATGGCCTCTGCAAAAGCAGTGATGGACGGCGCGCGGATGATTGAAGAAGGTACAATTGTAACGGCGATGTGTCGTAACGGAGAAAACTTCGGAATTCGCATCAGCGGCATGGGAGACGAGTGGTTTACAGCTCCCGTCAACACACCACAAGGCCTTTATTTCACGGGCTATTCCGGCGAAGATGCAAACCCAGATATCGGGGACAGCGCGATTACAGAAACATTTGGCGTTGGCGGTATGGCAATGATCGCAGCACCAGCCGTGACACGTTTTGTCGGTACAGGCGGATTTGGCGACGCGCTGAAAACAAGTAACGAAATGCTTGAAATCGTGATTGACCAAAATCCGAATTTCACCGTTCCAACATGGGATTTCCAAGGAATTTGTCTCGGCATTGACGCGCGTAAAGTGGTCGAAACCGGCATTACACCAGTCATAAACACCGGAATCGCCCATAAAAAAGCAGGAATCGGCCAAATCGGCGCTGGAACCGTAAATCCACCAGTTGCCTGTTTTGAAAAAGCAATCACAGCCTACGCAGAAAAATTAGGCTTAACCGTATAAATAGGAGGTGAAAAAGGATGCTGATTATCGAAGCACAGCGTATGGCTCAAAATGTCGCGAATTTGCTAGTTGAGCGTGAAACATGGCGCGTTCACAGTGTTTTCACAAACGGTTTCAACTTGGAAAACAAAGACGAACGTATTTTCATTGGTACCGCTAAAAACGGCCAATTACCATTTGCGATTCAGCTAACAAAGAGTGATACGAATAAGCTTACCGCTGCCATCCAAGTCAATCAAACCATTCAATACGAAGGCGGCATCCTTTTTCATCAACAATTCCAACTCACGCTCACTGGTGCCACCCAATACACCAGCAAACGTGAAAAAACCGAAATCCATCCGAATCCAAGCTTTTTGACCCATATAGTCCAAAGCGAGAGGCAGACGGGGCTCGATGTTTCCATCCAAGAATGGCTAACACAACCCAAAGCTAGTAATCTCGCGAAAGCAATAAATAGCGCGGATTCGACATTTATCGAACAAACTTTGCGTTATTTCATTGGTCGTGGCAACGGCTTGACGCCATCCGGAGACGATATCCTGCTCGGCATTTTGCTCGTAGGACAGGAAAGCACAACGTTTAAAGAAGTTCTTTCCAAGTTAATCCAGACCGAGTTATTGACCACAGATATCAGCCAAACCTACTTAAAATACGCATTACAAGACCAATTTAGCGACACATTACTCGCCCTTTACGAAGCGTTCCAGACAGGCGCAGAAACGAAGGACATCATCGAACGAGTGTATCAAAATGGACATACGTCGGGAATAGACACGATAGCAGGTGTCGCACTCGCAATAAAGGAGGAATTTTCAATGGGAAAACGCGTAGTTATCGCGCTTGGCGGCAATGCAATCTTGCAACCGAATCAAGAAGCAACATTTGAAAACCAATTAAAAAACGTAGAAGACAGCTGCGCCAAAATCGCAGAAATCACAGAAGCAGGGCACAAAGTCATTGTCACACACGGAAATGGCCCGCAAGTCGGCAATATTTTACGCCAAAATGAAGAGGCAAAAGAGTACGTTCCAGCGCTTCCAATCGATGCGTGTAGCGCAGAATCACAAGGTTTCATCGGCTACATGATGGAACAATCACTAAAAAACGAACTCGCACGCAAAAAACTACCAACTAATGTCATCACGCTTTTAACACAAACCGAAGTTAGCGCGAGCGACCCAGCATTCCAAAGTCCGACGAAACCAATCGGTGTTTTCTATACACGCGAAGAAGCTGTCGAACTTTCCGCTGAAAAAGGCTGGGAAATGGCAGAAGACGCAGGCCGAGGATACCGCCGCGTTGTTCCATCTCCACAACCACAAAAAATCCATGGCGTCGAAGCGATTAAGCAACTCGTAGCCACGGATACCGTCGTTATTTCCACAGGCGGAGGCGGAATCCCCGTCGTACAAAACGAAGAAGGCGACCTAAAAGGCGTCGAAGCAGTCATCGACAAAGACCGTTCCGCGTTACGCCTATCTGAACAAGTCGAAGCCGACGTTTTCATGATTCTAACCGACGTAACAAACGTGTACTTACATTTCGGCGAACCAAATCAACAAAAACTTGAAGGCGTTCCAGTCAAAGAAGCGAAAGAGTACATGACAGAAGGCCATTTCGCAGACGGCAGTATGGGTCCGAAAATGGAGGCAGCGATTGCCTTTGCTGAATCTGGAAAAGAAGCCATCATTTGCTCATTAGACGCTGCAGTGGAAGCATTAGCAGGCCGCGCAGGAACACGTATTTTGCCAGAAAAAAGCACGGTAAACGCTTAAAATAGGAATAGGTTGACGAAAATAGAAAATACGTATCAAAAATCTGACATTAGATTTTTGATACGTATTTTTTCGCCTAGGAGACTTCTCTATATAGTTTTTGCAACAGAAGTCTTATTTTTATTATTCAATGCTTTCGTCTCATTTTTCACTAAGGCTTCTTCAATCTCCTCGAGCGTATAGCCTCGCGTCTCGAATACAAAGCTTCTAACAAAGAATACCGCAGCGACGCAAACCAGTCCGAAAATAATAAACAGCGTCACATTTCCTATCGTTTCTTCTAAAACCGGAAAACTAACAGAAACGGTCCAGTTAGCTACCCAGTTCACCAATGACGCGATACCAACAGCTAAACCACGAATTTGCAATGGGAAAATTTCACCGATCATAACCCACATCACCGGTCCCCACGTCGCACAAAAACTTGAAATATAAGTAGCTAGGAAAATAAAGGTGAACAGATGGAATCCTGATTTGTCCGCTTCTAAATGGAACGCAGCAGACAAAGCAAAGAACGAAACTCCCATCGCTAAAGCCCCAACCATCAGAACTTTTCTCCGGTCAAACCGATCCATCAACGACACGGCTACTGCAGTTACAATAACATAAAAAATACCTAGAAAAATTTGCGTCTGAATCGCCGAAGTAGCATCTGTCCCACCACTCATTAAAATACGCGGCGCATAATAAAAGACCGTATTACAACCCATCCACTGCTGCAAAATAGCCAAACCAAAAGCCGCAATCACGGATGGACGCACCCATTTTGAAAAGACATCTTTCAAACGACCTTTTTCGATATGGCTCTGCTCCTCAATTTCCAGAATTTCAGCTTCGGCCTCAGACTTGCTTCGAATGTTGAGTAAGATCGCTTCCGCTTCTGCTCGTTTGCCGACTTTCACCAAGTAACGTGGCGATTCCGGTAATAAAATTCCACCAATAAACAGAATAAGTGCTGGAACCGCAGCAAAACCTAACATCAATTCCCAGCCAATCGATGAATCACGCCAAACATAATTCGCAATGTAAGCGAGCAACATACCAATCATAATCATCAACTGATTCAAAGAAGACAGGCTTCCACGCTGATTCGCTGGCGCCAATTCGGCCAAATACATCGGAACAAGCGCACTAGCCCCACCAACCGCTATTCCTAAGAACATTCGCGAAATAATTAAGGCCGTGACATCCGGCGACAAGGCACTACCCAAAGCCCCCACAAAGAAAATAAAAGCCGTCAAAATAACCATTTTCTTACGGCCATATCTATCAGATAACGGTGAAATTAAGACTGCCCCGACAACCGCCCCAATCAAAATACAACTAACGACAAATCCAATCTCGCCATTACTTAATTGAAGCTCATCCTGAATAAAGATCTGTGCCCCAGCAATGACGCCTGTATCATAACCAAATAATAATCCTCCTAAAGCGCCGAAAAAGTAAATTAAATTCTTTGATAGTCTCATAAAATATCCCCCATTTTTAGTAGTATAAACAATGATTGCGTTATTCGTGTCCTCCTTTGATGATACAAATTTATATATTGCTTCCGCTTTCAATTTCCCTTATAGTAGAAATATTGAGGAGGGAAGGAACATGACAAATGAATTCGAACTGATTGAACATAGTAAAGTACAAGACATTCACGTTTTTCTGATCGAGATGCATTATCGCAGCATGCATTTACATATGGACATGGAAGTGGTATATCTACTTAGCGGTTCTTTAAATATTGTGACAAATAACAATAAAATTTCACTGGAAAAAGGCGACTTTATTCTCCTAAATTCCTGTCAATTGCACGAATTACATTCAAAAAATTCTGCGTTATTATTAATTTTTCAATTTTCCCCCAAAATTTTCGAAGCTTTTTTTCCTCAGATTAATGAAGTTTATTTCGACACAATACCGATTGCATTAGAAGCTTCTGAAACTGGCCGACGTTTGTTAGAAAATATAGTAGCAGCGAGCCAAGCATATTTTAAAGAAGAAGAACATTTTTCACTGCTATGCCATGGTTTTTCCTCCATTATTATGTTTGATTTAATGAAACTTGTCCCGCACAAACAAATGAAGGAAGAAAAGAAGGACCAGTTGTTATTAAAGCTTGAGAGAATCAAGAGAATAAGCGATTACATTTCCAAACATTATCAAGAAAAACTCTTACTTTCTGATATCGCAAAAAAAGAAGCGCTCTCATTTACTTATTTATCTCACTTTTTTCATGAAAACTTTGGTGTAACGTTCCAAGAATATGTCAATCTTCTCCGATGTGAAAAGGCGAAATATTTATTAATTCATACAGAAAATACACTCTTAACCATTTGCGGTGTTTGCGGTTTTTCCGATTTGCGCTATTTAAATAGTGCCTTTAAACGCTTTTACGGCGTAAGTCCAAAATATTTTCGAAAGCAAAATCAAAATTGCCAAAACCAAGTGAACATGTTAAAACAAGATGTAACGAATAAACAATATGTGTTCTCAAAAAATCAAAGCCTTGAGAAAATCAATCAGTTATTCACACTCTGATTTTAAAGGTAAGTAAAACTACAATGTTGCGCTTAATTAAATCGCAATTTTTACTCATCTATTAAAGTTAGCGCTTACTTAACCACTATAAACTGTATTTTATCATTTTTATTTTGCTTTTTCATACATGATTTTGTCCTCATTAATAGACTATCTTGCTGTTTTGGGTAAATAGGAATAAAGTAGCTGAAAAAATAGTCTGATTTTCTATTTGAGAGGTTTAGCGATTAGAACCATATTATCAGGTTATGCATGTTTAACCACCAAATACAATGGGAATGGTAGTCTAGAATCTTATTTTCACAAAATGTTTCAGTATTATATAAAAAATATGAAAAAAAGTTTCAATGATGTAAAATTTATTATTTTCAAAGCGCTTATTTCATGCTACAATAGTAAAGTTGTGGAGTTATGAAAACTGATTAATTGGAGATGAAGAATTTGGACTCAGAAAATAGTACATTAATGCAGAAAATTGATTACAGCACGCGAAAGAAGATTGATCTTGTACACAATAGCGTTATCCGCTATATTTTCCGTGCCCTCCTAGCTTGTTTATTTTTAACATTGGGAACGGCGGTTGCGGTTATGATTGGCGACAAGGTAGATCACTTTGCGCACGGACTTGGTAAAATCGTTTATGCATTCATGTTCAGCTGGTCACTTGTAATGATTATTTATATGAATGCCGAGCTTGGTACAAGTAACATGATGTACATGACAACAGGCGTCTACCAAAAAATTATTAAACCCGGTAAAGCTTTAGGTATCTTATTACTTTGTGTATTTTGTAATTTAATCGGTGGTATTCTTGCAGGTTATTTGATGTCACTCACATCGGCTTTCCATGCTTTACCAGCCGACCACTTCTTGTTCACAGCCGTGACAGGAAAATTGGAAAAAGAACCATTACAGATTTTTATTGAAGCAATTTTTGCGAATATCGTTGTGAATACGGCGGTTATTTGTACAATGCGGATGAAAGACGATGCAGGAAAAGTTTTCGCGATGGTCTTCATTATTTTCATCTTTGCATTCCTAGGCTTCGAGCACGTTATCGCTAACTTCTCGTCATTCTCACTGGCATTCTTTGCCTCAGGCGGTCACTTAGACGCAATGACATGGAGCAGCGTAACAACAAACCTTTCCTTGGCGTTTCTTGGTAACTACGTCGGTGGTGGCCTCGTTATTGGACTTGGCTATGCATGGCTCAATAAAACGAAATCGATTTATAAAGATTAAAAAAATGCGGATAACCAGTTTCGGAGTTTTCTCCAGACTGTTTATCCGTATTTTTATGCTATGAGAAGAAATATATATCTAAAAAAGGTATACTGTAAGCGTAGAAAACTATCTTGAAAGGGGGAGAAACATGGATTACAAAATAGTAGAACATGAAAAATTTCAAGTTGTAGGGGTCAAAAAAGTCTTTTCATTCGACGCGGGTCAGAATTTAGTGGAGATTCCGAAATTTTGGGGAGAAGTGTGGTCGGACGGTACAATGGAGCGTTTAGAAGAACTGAAAAATGGGGCGGTTTCGCGTTATATGGGGATTTGTAATGTTTCTAAAGAACAAGCACCGAAAAAAGAAATGGACTACTGGATTGCTGTGGACTATGACGGAGAAACGCCAGTTGGGACGGAAAAACTAGAAGTACCAGCGCTTCAATGGGCGGTATTTCAATCCGTAGGTGCGATGCCAGATGCCATTCAACAAACATGGCAGAAAATCTATGCTGAATGGCTTCCAACAAGCGGATACGAGCATGCGGCAGGCCCTGAAATTGAAGTTTACGGTCCTTGCGATAATCGAGCGGCTAATTACGAGTGCGAAGTTTGGATACCGGTTCAGAAAAAATAAGTGCGCCACGGCGCACTTATTTTTTCAATTCAATTCGCGAATGTTGCGTCAAAAAAGTACTAATCAGTGGATGAAATTTTTCAACTTCGACTAAAAAGGCATCATGTCCATAGTCTGAATCGACCTCATAATAGGTTACGGGAACATCCCATTCCTTCAAAAGCTCATAATCCCGACGCAAATCATGAATCCGGAACAGCTGATCACTCGTCACGCCAACCAATAAATACGGAATCTGAATCCCAGTAAAAAGCGGTTTTTCATCGCGACCATTCACCGTCACATCAAACAGATCAATCGCTTTCGTCAAATACAGGTAACTATTTGCATCAAACCGCTCCACAAACGAATCCCCTTGATATTGCAAATACGACTCGACTTGGAAATGCTCCTTAGAAAAAGCACCAGGAGAAGAATCAGCCACCGTAAACCGCTCAAACCGCTTCGAAAACAGTTCACTCGTGCGATACGTCATCATCCCAACCATCCGCGCTGTAGCGAGCCCCCCCTCAGGCTGCCCAACATAATCCCCACCATTAAAATCAGGATCATTCAAAATGGCCATCCGCATAATCAGATTATAACCAATCGCCTCAGGACTTGCCGCAAGAGGGGACGCCAGATTAATCACACTTCCCGTTATTTCTGGGTAATCAATCGCCCACTGCGTTGCCTGCATACCTCCCATTGAGCCGCCAATTACCGACACCACATGCACCACACCGAGCGCATCCAGCAACGCTTTTTGCACCTTAATAATATCCCTAATCGTAAACCCAGGAAAATGCAATCGGTATTCCTCGCCAGTCTGCGCATCCACCGAAGAAGGCCCAGTCGTCCCACTACACCCACCAAAAACATTCGTACAAACAATGAAATAATCAGCCGGATCAATCGTTTTTCCTGCCCCAATAAAATCATCCCACCAACCAGCCACATCCTCTTCAAAATGCTTTGCCGCGTGAGCCGTTCCAGTCAATGCATGTTCCAACAAAATACAATTATCCTTTGCTAAAGAAAGCTCACCATACGTCTCAAAACCAACCACAATCGGTCCAATTGTTTCCCCGTTTTCCAACTTCAACGGTATTTCCTTAAAAAGTTCCATCTGCTTAAGCGTCCCCATGCCATTCACCCATTCTCTCTATTTTATAGTAAGTTTCAGCAAAACAAAAAACCTCCTCCAGCAAGCGCCCAATAAGCGTCACTAGAAAAGGTTGAACGACCAACGATTTTTGTAGTCAACAGCTTATCTTCGCAAAAAATTGCTGGAATTAGCACCGTGATTAAAAACATCCGGTTGCTAAGGTTTCAAAGGGCCAGTCCCTCCACCTTTCTTGATAAGAAGCGTATTAAATTGGTTCTATCATACAATTAGTTAGCCACCTTTGTCAAGAAAAGTAGACAGATTTTTCTAAAGAATGGCATCTAATTTAAATTATGAACTTTTTCAGCCTATTTCTTGGAATTAATGCTTTAAAGGTCGTAAATAACAACAAAAAAGCGTGTGCATTCCCGGTCAGTAGCCTAATTGTGACTAAAAACGAAATTTATAAAATATTACTCAATACAATTAGTGTTTTAATAAAGTAAAATAGGGTAAAATAAGCAACAGAGCCTAAAAATTCTAATCATAAAAAAGGAAGTGTTACATATCATGAAAACATTCACACGTATATTGGTCTTGTTGGCTGGTATCGCAATGATCTGTTTAGGAATCTGGTTTGTGTTCCACCCAGGTATTTCTTTACTATCATTCACATTATTTATCGGAATCCTAATGCTAATTCTTGGGGTATTCCAAATCATTCAGTATTTCTCAAACCGCGGCGGACAAAAAGTCTCCGGCTGGATTTTAGCCGAGGGAATCTTATCTGTCCTACTAGGAATCCTACTACTTGCCGATCAATTAGAAGGAACAGTTACACTCGTTCTTGTCTTCGGTATGTGGGTTCTGTTTGCAGGAATTATGCGTACAATCGGAGCCTTCGCTGCTAAAAATGAAGGCGTACAAGGTTGGGGTTGGATTTTAACACTTGGTATTCTAGGAATTATTCTAGGATTTATCTCGCTGTTCAACCCAATCGTAGCCGCAATCGGTATCGTTGTTATGGTCGGTACATTCTTCATCGTCCAAGGGATTAACTGTATTGCAACATTCTTCTTTGTAGGTAAATTAAAATAACTAAATGATACAAAAAAACGCCTAGAAATCTAGTTACAGATTTCTAGGCGTTTTGCTTATATTAGCCACGTTTTCTAAGAAGTGCTACAGCAAGTCCAGAAACAAGGAATCCTGCGAATACCAAGCCAGCAGAACTATTGTCCCCTGTTTTTGGTAGTTCTTTAAGGTTTGTTGTTTTAGTTGGTGCAACAGGAGCCGCTTTAGCAGGAGTTTGCTTCGCTACTTGTGTGATAGAAGGTTTCTTCGTTGTATCGACTGGATCAACCTTCAATGTCCCACCTTGGAATGTGAACTCAGCTAAGTCACTAAACTCACCTGTATCCATATCCATGCTTCCTAAGAATACTGTTTGACCATTAACAAGTGGTGTATCCAATTTGATATGGAAATTACCATTTTCATCAGCATCAGCCATACCTAACAATTCTTCGCCATCTTCTGAGATAACTAGAACTGTCGTTAATGGTTCCGCAGTACCGTAGACGTCAGTTGCAGTTGTTTTTGCTACATTAACAACTGGTGCATCAAAGAAATAGAAATCTTCTCCAACGACTGTATACGTCAATGTAACACTAGAAGTATTACCACTTGCGTCTTCTGCAATGATTTCAACTGTTTGCGTGCCTTCTTTAGATGTATCCAAGTATGCTTGACCGTTTGCAAAGTAAAGTTTCACGAAACCTGAGTTATCTGTTGCGTCAACTAGTTCTTCAGCCGCCCAATCTTCCCCTTGAGATACATAAAAATCATCTTCATAAACATCAATTACTGGTTTCGTTGTATCAACAACCGTGTAGTTAGCTACGATGTTTTCAGTCGTCGTACCATTTGTAGCGGCAACAGTAACTGTTTGTGCGCCTAAGCGATTCACAACTGGTGCTTTCACGAATGATAGTGTTACGCCAGATGTTGCTGTAACGAATTTGCTTGGATCTTTCACTGCTACATTGATTTCTGTTGTTACATTTGTTTTTGCAGTAGCAAGAGCCGCCGCTTTTACAGGAGCTTTCGCTGGTTCTGTTACTTTGTAGCTTACAACGAATTCTTGAGTTGTTGTGTCAGCTAATGTTGCAACGATGGTTGTTGAGAATGTTCCCGCAACCGATGTTTTTGGCTCTGTTCCCGCTTTGTAAGTAAGTGTCGTGCTTGCGTCTGCTACCGTTACGAAATCGGCAGGTGTTGTCGTAGCATCTTTAATAAAAGATACGTCTGCTTTTTGAGTCGCAGCCACGGCTGCAACTTGCAATTTCGCTTCTGGTGTTTCTTCTGTAGCATCAGGGGCTGTTTCTGTAATCTCTTTAGCCTCTGGAGCTGGTGTAGGTGTTTCTGCGGTTACTGCTGGAACTTGTACCTCTTCCTCCGCGAATACTGGTGCTGCAAGTGAAAAAGTTAGTCCGCAAGCGAGTAGTCCGCATGCTAATTTTGTTGATTTTGACATTCAATTCTCTCCCTTTTTGTGTAATAAGGCTATTATACTAAAGTTTAGTCTAATCGTCACTAAATATTTGTAACGGTTTCCAAAAGAAAGCGTATTCCGTCAAAAACTTGTCACATCTATGTAATAAAAAACCAGTGATAGGATCATCACTGGCATACTATTTATTCTTTTGTTAGGGAATAGAGATCCGTATACTTCATGTCCAACATCTCTTTAACCGCTGCCATATCATGTATTTTCCATGGCTTTGGTGAAAGGGAAATGAGACCGTCTTGTTCTAATTTACGTAGATTAGTGGCGACATAGGCTCGCGCCAAATTTAGATACTTGCCAATTACTTTTTGTGTGAAATAATACGGAATAAGATAAGAGCCATCTGGTTCAGCGCGACCGAAACGTTCGGCTACGATAACAAGACCTGCTAGAATTTTTTTGTCGGACGGTAGATTAGAAAGTGATTCACGAACGAGAATCGGGTGCGTAAAGTTTAGATAGAAGAAATACGCGTACCAGAAGCTTTCTTGGCTAAAGGTAATTTTGTCGATAACGTACTGGCGCTCGAATCGGAGCAATGTGACTTCACTAATAGCGGTGTAGGAAATGGGCGATACAGCATTTTCTAGGACACTTAAGAATCCTAAAATATCATCTGGACCGCAAAATGTCAGAATGGAATCATCCCGCGCAGTTCCTTTTGACATCGCGACCATTCCTTTTTTGACAACGTAGAAGTGCCGATTGGCGGAACCTTCTTTCATGATAACCTCATTTCGCCGGTAAGTAAGTTCCGTATAAGGTGGTGTGTCTTCGTTTGATTTCATCAAGGTGGCAAGCATTTTGTCGGTATCGAAACTTTCTTTTAGATTGTTGTAATCGTATAGCGTCATATTATGTCCCCTTTTCATACAGATTGTCCTTTTTATTATATCGAAGGAAAGTGGGTTTGTATAACGTTTTCCCTTGAATTCGGAAAATTTAGATCAATTTACCAAAGACAAGGCGCTTGCGGATGCTGATTCCGACTAGTGCGGCAAATGTTGCTTTTAGGATTCCTGGGATGATGAATGGGATAACACCGGCTGTGAAAGCTGTGCCCCATGATAGGTCACCACTGATTTTCAACCAGAAGGCACCGAATAATAGCGTTACGAAGGCTCCGATAATATTAGCGAAAATAGCGTAGGCCATGCTGAAATTCGTTTTTTCGATGAGGTAGCCTGTAATGTAAGCGTTGAATAGGAAGCCAATTAAAAAACCACCTGTTGGGCCAAAAATGATGCCTAGTCCAGCTGTCATACCAGCGAAAACGGGAACTCCAATGGCGCCAAGGACGATGTAAACGGCGACGGAGATAGTGGCATTGCGGGCACCAAGAATCGTTGCGGCAAGACCGACTGCGAAGGTTTGTCCTGTTAGTGGGATAGGCCCGATTGGAATAGTGATTTGGGCAAGAATAGCGATAATAACAGCAAATAGGGCATTAATAATCAATTGTTTTAATTTTTTATCTCTCATAATTTCTCCTTTGTTAACTTGATATGATATTAGGTTAACATTAAAATGTGGAATTGACAATACTATTTTTTTTATTCACTACCTTGCATTAATTAGTAGTGCGTGGTATAGTATGTATAACAAGTAGTGATTAATGTTCAGTACTGGAATTTTGGTAATAAGAAATGGAGGGTTCGGCATGGAAGTGAATGTGCAGTTTAAAAAAGGTGTGCTTGAGTTATGCTGCCTTTTCCTGATTCATAAGAAGGATCAATATGGCTATGAGCTGGCGCAACATGTTTCACAGTATGTGGAAGTTGCGGAGGGTGCGATTTACCCGGTATTGCGGCGTTTGGTGAAAGAGGGTTATTGCGACACGTATTTGAAGGAGTCGACTGAAGGCCCGTCGCGGAAATATTATCAACTAACGGTTAAGGGTGAGATGTATATGACGGAATTAATGTTTGAATGGAAAGATTTTGTGTCGAATGTGAATCGATTATTTGTAGAAGGGGGAGAGCAAATTGGATAAAACAGAATTTCTAAATGAGCTAGCGCTAAAATTGGCGGGACTGGATCCTGAGGAAAGAAAAGAGATATTAGCGGATTATATGGAGCATTTTGCAGCAGGTGAAACGAGTGGGAAATCGGAGCAGGAAATTGTGTTTGATCTTGGAACTCCCGATGAAATTGCGCGTGATATTTTGGCGGAGCGCGGTGAATCATTACCAGAGGATCCGTATTATGTGCCAAGACCGAGTCAGCCTAAAAAACGTGGGGCAGGCTTCAAAGTGGGCGTATTTTTAGCAATGTTGATTCCGAATTTGGTCGTTTACTCCTTGCTTCTATCTTTTTGGGGTGTAGTCGCGGGTTTCATCGGATCGACTGTGGGATTTTTCTTAACTCCGTTCGGCTTTATTTTGGACGCGGTGCTGAATCAAGCTTTTGAATGGTATAAATTATTTGGAACGATTGGTATTGTTGGTCTGGGCTTCATTTTCTTCGTCGTTACAATTTGGATGGCGAAAGCGATGATTATGGCTACAGTGGGTTATACGAAATTCAATATTCATTTGATGAAGGGAGAGAGCAAACATGTTTAAAAATAAATTAAAACTGCTAATTATCGGCGCGGCTCTTCTAGTCGTTGGTGGTATTGGTTTTGGACTGACTTTTGATAATAATAATGTGGATCGTGGCGAGGCTTACCACCGGGAGTGGCAGCTGGCGGACGGTGACATTTCGGTGATTAAATTGATGGGTGATCAGGATTTGCGCGTGAATGTGGCGGAAAGTACGACTGGAAAAAATTACGTTACGATGAGCGGACATTTGTCGCAAGAGGTGATTAATCGCTTGGATAAGAGCGTAAAGGCCAATCAGGATAGTTTGACCATTAATGTGGAAAATGAGCAGGAATGGTTCCAGTTTTTAGAGTTTCAAATTTATGGCGAGCAGACGGTGACAATTCACGTGGCAAAAGGCGCGAAATTGGGGCAGCTGGCGAGCGATATGAGTTCGAGTGATTTGGTCGTGCGTGATGCGACGGCGAAAACGATTACGCTTGAGAGTGGTTCTGGCGAAATTGAAGCGTCGAATCTAACGGCGGACACGACAACTGTTAAAAATAGTTCTGGCGATATCGATTTGAAAAATGTGACATCCAATCTAGAAGTCATCAATGGTTCTGGTGAGAATTCAGTGCAGGGAATGACTGGCGACACGCTTCGTGCAACCTCGAGTTCTGGTGATATCGAAGTGAACCAAATTGCGGCGAAAACAACGACGCTGAAAAATGGTTCGGGTAGTATTGACGGAGAACAAGTGAGTGGCGCGGTGAAAGTCGACAATAATTCTGGCGATGTGGAGTTGTCTGGATTAGATAACGCGACGAGTGTTACGAGTGGATCTGGTGAAGTTGATCTATCGTTTCATGATGTGACGAAAGATGTGACGGTAGACGCGGATTCAGGAGATGTTACTATCGAGATTCCGGGGGCATTCAATGGTTTCTTAGACCTACGAAGCAATTCTGGCGATATTAAATCACCTAACATCAAAACAAGCGGAAACCAAGTTATCAAGGTACGCACAGGATCTGGAAATATTAAAGTAGAGCAATAATTTAGAGGTGGGCTCTCGCGCTCACTTCTTTATTTTATGGGGGAATTTGGTTATGAAGGTATACGTCATTTTGACAAAAACAGCGACAATTCCAGGGCGGGTTATTCAAAAATACACGCGAAAACCGTTTAATCATGTATCGATTAGTTTGACCGAGGATTTGACGGAGGTTTATAGTTTTGGGCGGATTGGGAAACGTAATCCGTTGAATGGTGGTTTTATTAAGGAAGATATGCGCAGCGGGGTGCTTGAAAATGCCGCGACTGCGATTCTTAGTTATGATATCACGGCGGAGCAGCAGATGCGTATTCAAAAAGAGCTGGATTGGTTTTTGCTGACGGCGGATAATTATCGCTACAATTTTTGGGGAATTTTAGGTTTAGTATTACGTTTAGATTTGTCGGGGAAAAATGAGTTTTTCTGCTCGCAGTTTGTGGGGCACATTTTGGAACTTAGCGAGGTATCGGTTGTAGGGAATCGCGCGTTGAATTTTCTGCAGCCATGTGATTTTTTGTATGAAGGCGTGATGGAAATCGAGTTCTGCGGGGCGATGTCGCGTTATTTAGAGCAGTTTGAAACAGAAAATCAGGAATTGGTGTCGTGTGCTTTGGCGTGACTAAAATACCAATGAAAGGGTATACTAAGTGATAACGCTACATCTCAAAAGATGAAAGGGGAAATCACAGATGACAGTTCAAATTCGAAAAGGAACGCTAGAAGATATCGAGGCTATTCAAAATATCGCGGAAAAATCTTGGCATGACACGTATGAGGATATTATTCCACGCGCGGTGCAAGATCGATTTTTAGACATGTTTTATAATTTGGAAACGCTGAAAACGCGTGTTTCTGCGACGCCATTTGCGGTGTTGGAGCAGGATGCTAATGTGATTGGTTTTGCTAATTTTATCGAGCTTGAGAAACGTAAGAGTGAACTCGCGGCTTTTTATTTGTTGCCGGGTGTGAAGAATATGGGATATGGAACGATGTTGCTTGATGAAGGTATCAAGTTGTTCGCGTTGCCATTGCCATTATTTGTGAATGTGGAACTGGAAAATACAAATGCGATTGCTTTTTATAAGGCACGCGGATTTGTGGATTGGGATAAATTTGAGGAAGACTTCTACGGACATAAGTTGGAGACGGTGCGTTTGCAGTTGATTCAGCATGTGGAAGAAGAGGTTTGATACAAGCGTTTCTAGAATGAAAAATAAGCAGGAATCTATGTATACACCATTTTCTAGAATGGCGCTATACACAGGTCCCTGCTTTTCTGTTTTTGAAGGTGACGGCGATTATAGAATGTTCTTCGCTTGTAAAATAGTATGGAATGCTGCAACATCGATTATTAGCCAGTGATCTACACCGATAGAAAGAATCTGTTCTTCTTGTAATTTTTGCAAAATATTCAAGGTATAGTTGGCCGGGGTAAGCGCATATTCGGCTATCGTTTCATTGGTGACGAAAGATGGGAGCTGTGTAACGTTGGTGCTTATTGGCGAAGAAAGTTGCATCATGAGGCGTAGGCTGAAATAAATCCGTTCCTCGGGATGCATGCGGTCCATTAGGAAATGCTCCTCGATATTTTTTCTAGACTGAGTGGCATATTTGGCAAAAATCTCGCCATCAGGATCTTCGCGGGACATCCTTTTTTTAAAGAAAGCAGTATCGATCTTCCAATAGGTAACTTCTGTTAGTGCTTTGCATTCTGTTATTTCAGGAATTTCTTCTGAATCAGATGGAAGACTTGAAAAATCGCCAGGTTGTAGGAGCATATGTAAGTGTTCGTCTAAACCAATATCTCGTAAACAGCTCAAAAAACCGTTTTCTATTAGATATAAGTTATTATTTAGACCGGATAACGGTATTGTAGATCCAGTTTTTAAGACTTCTTGTGTACAATGGTTATGGAAGTCTGCGTCTTTTTTAAGCAACGTGAGGATGTGTGATGCTGTGTCTTCTGCAATATTATTTGGAGACATAGTAAATTACTCCCTTCTGATATAAATATAGGTATCCGTTGTATATACCCAATTATTTGGAAAGTTAACCTTCAATGCGAATACAAAAATAGCGATGAAAATTGGATTTCATCGCTATTTGACGTTAGGTGTTGCTTTTTGTGCTGGTTGCCGCTTTTCCACTTGCTTTTTGACCGCCGCGAATCGCAAAAAAGATCCATGCTAGAATCGCGCAGAGTACACCGCCGAGCAGTGAAATCAAGATGACCATTATCGCGCTGATGAGCTGTAGGATGCTGGTGATGACTACGGTTGCGATCACTCCGAAAAGAAAGCCCCAAATGATGAAGCGTTTCGCCGTCGCATTTTTGCTGAAGCCGTAGAACATTTCGGCGATAGTCGTGCCAACGAGTATGAGCGGTGCAGCGAACAGAATTGCTGCAAACACGAGCTGATACGTTATTTCACCGTACATAATGGCTTCCATTCCAATAACAGAAAAGATCCCCAATATAAATACAGTTAAGTAAGCAAAGATAAAACGCATGATGCATTCCCCCATTTCATCCCATATTATATCACAAAAGCTAGCTGGAATCTTGTTCTCAGCTAGCTTTTATATGAATTAATTGATGGAGTTAAAACGTGGATTATCTTCTTTTGCCGTCAACGCTTGGATACCTCGGACAATATTGAATAGTGCGAGGACAATGGTCATAAGGCCAACTACAACGACTAAACCGAGCCCGATAAAACCGGTGACATTCGAACTATTGGTGCTAAATCCGACAAGTCCGATGCTGAGTGTTGTAAAGATCGCTCCAATTGTTGGTAGGATATGTGTGAATAAAGCCACTTTTGCATGATGTTTCGTATTTTCTGTACCACTAAAAATCCAGATGGCAATCGGTACGATAAATGGTGCGAAGAATAAGCTGAAATAGCTGAGTGCATTTAATATTTTTTGATCGTTCATAATGATAACGTCCTTTCGTAACTTGATGTCTTTATTATACGATAGATCGGTACGCTAGAACCATTTCATTAGGTGACAATTTGGGACGCTGACATTACATTTTTGTAAGTACAGAAAAGTCCTGACACAAGACATCGCGAACTATGTCGTTGGGTAAGACATAAATCCGGCTCTACACAAATCGAGCGAAAGCGTTTGTATTCAAGGTGTTTGGTGAGAATGAGGAAGACAGACTCACTGCGTTCCTCTGCATATTGAGGTTCTAATTCGCTTCAAAGAACCACAACAAAAGTAGGGAGAGAGTAGTTTTCTCGACCATGCGAGAAGTTAAGCGTAACTGCTCTTGTGTAGCAGAACCACAAAGATGTACCGCATCCTTGTTCTAAATCTCCTGGAGGAACGCCTATTCGCGATGCTCATAGGCATATTGGGGTTGTAACTCATTTCATTTCGAACAACCGGGGAGGATTACATGCTCGCGCTGCTCTCATGCATATTGGGGTTGTAACTCATTTCATTTCGAACAACCCCAACAATGCGAACGCTTGCCGCCGATTTACTAGGCCTATAGAACAGATTTCAAGGACCAGACTTTGGAGCGCCAGCGGTATACCATCAAGCCCCCGCGGATTCCTTCGTCGATGATATAAGCGAGCCAGACGCCGACTAGTCCCATTCCTGCGGTGATTCCAAGGATATAGGAGAATGGGAGGCTGACTATCCACATCACGATAATGCCGACGATGAATGGGAAGCGGACGTCACCTGTTGAGTTGAGACTGCTGATGATAATGATGTTGGTGGAACGCGCGATTTCGAGAAAGATGGACAGGAAGAATAGTTGTTTAGTCATCGCGATAATTTCTTCGTTGGACGTGAATAGATGCATGATTGGTTCTGAGAAGAAGTAGATGAGAACGCTGAGACAAACGGCAATGGCGAGCCCAATTTTCCAGCTTCGTAAGCCTTGTTTGTAGGCGCGGTCTACTTCTTTTGCTCCAACTGCGCGTCCGATGATGATTTGCGATGCCTGGCCAATTGAGATGGCAAACAGGGCAACGAATTGGCTGACCGTTGAGGCGTACACTTTGGTCGTCAGGGCGTCGGTGCCCATGAGTGCGATGATGGCTGTGACGACGAGCTGTGAACCTGCGTAGGACATATTTTCACCAGCGGAAGGTAAGCCGAGTCGCAAAATGGAATACATCGTTCGCCGCGATAGTTCTTTGAATTTATGCCATTTGAAGCGGTATTCGACGTGACGATGCAGAAGCCAGATGGATAGGAAAACGGCGATAAAGTTGCCGAAAACCGTTGCTAGTGCCACGCCTGTAACGCCTAAATCTAAATAGGAAAGTGGTCCGTATAAAACGAGGAAGTTTCCTATGACTGTGATAATTCCAGCGACAACGGGAATGTACATAGCTTGGCGAACGTAACCATGTGTCCGCAAAATTGGCATGATCGAATAGGGAATCGCGGTTAGGATAGAAACGCCCCCGATGATTTCGAGGAACGGTGTGCCGATTTCGACTAGGTGTGGATCAAGGCCCATCCATGTTAGAAATTGCGCGGATAGCAGCAGGAAAATAAGGCTGACAATGGCGCCGATTACGACGGAAAACACGATGCCGTTTGTGATGACTTGTTCGATGAGTCGGTGTTTTTTTGCGCCAATCATTTGTGCGACAAGGATTTGCACGCCGACGCTGATAAAAGCGAACATGATGACGGAAAGCACGAGAATCTGATTCGCGACACCGGTTGCTGCGACGGCGTCATCGGAATAGTGCCCTAACATAAAGACGGTGACGTAGCTAATCATGACTCGCAAGAATTGCTCAATAAAGATAGGCCATGCGAGGGAGAATAAGCTTAATTTTGATGCGGTTTGACTTTTATCCATGCGACCTGCTCCTTTCGATAAACCTAGGCGTTAAGTGAATGTTATCACGCTCACAACAATATCTCCCTATTATAAGGCAGGTCGTGATTAAAGTATAGACTAATCAGAAAATGATAACGAACTGTAACAATTACTAAGTAGTAAAGGAAGTGTCGGGATGCACGATTTGGAGCAATTGCTCGGACATATAAGCGGGTGAATAGTCGAAATTAGATTGTGCCCAATAGACAATTAATCCAAAAATGGCGTGGGCTTGATAGCTTGCATGGAGTTCGGGATTGGCGTTCGAATGTTTTAAAACGTCCGCAAAATCGCGAAGAGCAATGCGTTTTATCGCGTCGCATAATTGGTTTTGAAAACCTGGTCGTAATTTATCATCGATGGCTTGTTTGTAGAATAATTTATGGGCGTAAACATGATCGAAAATCTTGACCATCGCTGGTGTCATTCTTTCCACGGAGAACGGCGTCATTTTTTCATAGGGATCTCGGTAGGCGACTTCGAGGTCGGTCAGTACGTCCGCGATGACTTCATCTAGCAAATCTTCTTTTTCTTGATAATGTTTGTAGAACGTTCCGCGATTGACATCAGCAAACGTGACGATATCGGTGACGGTGATTTTCTTGAAGGCTTTCTCATTTAGAAGTGTCAGGAGAGCATTGGCGAAGGCGGCTTTCGTTTTTCGGATGCGGCGGTCAGGTTTTGCGGTCATTTTTTCACGTCCTTTTTCGTTGTTAGTATACATATACCGCAAAAGTGTCGCCAAAGCAACAAAAACCGCTTTCATTACCTATTGAAGTTGGGCGCCTAACAGGGCTATACTGAATGTACGGAGTTGTTTTTGAAACTCTGGCGCAATTTAAATTCGAGGAGGAATAATCATGGGTAAATTAGCTGGAAAAGTAGCGTTAGTAACTGGTGCGGCATCAGGAATGGGACGTCAAATTGCTTTACTTTATGCAAAAGAGGGCGCGAAAGTAGTCGTTGCGGATATACATTTGGAAGCGGCGGAGGAGACGGTGACTGAAATCAAGGCTATCAATGGGGAAGCTTTGGCGGTGGTTGCTAATGTAATGAAGGAAGAGGACGTGCAAGCAATGATTGATAAAGCGGTCGAAGCTTACGGCACGTTGGATATACTCGTTAATAATGCGGGAATCATGGATAATTTTGTTCCTGCTGGCGACATGACGGATGACCTTTGGGATCGGGTTTTTGCGATTAATACAACGGGCGTGATGCGTGCTACGAGAAAAGCATTGTCCATTTTTGAGCCGAAAGAAAGTGGTGTCATTGTGAATATTGCATCAGCGGGCGGTCTATTTGGCTCACGTGCAGGTGCGGCTTATACAGCTTCGAAACACGCGGTTGTCGGTTTTACAAAAAATGTCGGCTTCCAATATGCCACTAAGAATATTCGGTGTAATGCGATTGCGCCGGGTGCGGTAGAGACGAATATCGGAACAACGCTTTATGCGCCAGATGAATTTGGTCAAGCGCGCGCGATGATTGGTATGGGAACGAATCCGCGGGTTGGGCAAGCATCAGAAATAGCAAAAGTCGCGTTATTCTTAGCATCGGATGATTCTAGCTTTGTAAATGGTACCGTCGTGACCGCCGATGCAGGCTGGACGGCGTATTAAATAAGAGAACGAAGAACGGCTCCTAGCTTCATTGCTGGGAGTTTTTTTGCAATGGTTTATGCTTGACTTTCTACATAAGAGTAATATACTTAGTTAAGTAAACTAAATAAAAAGGGGATGCAAGAGAGTGAATAATTCGGAGGAAGATTTAGGCCAATCCGTTGTGAAAGCTTTTATGAACTTCAAGCGGGCCGAGCTGCAAAACTTTAAGGTTCCTGGTTTAAAGCGGTCCGAAACACGGTTCTTGTTTATGTTACATCAAGGTTTACAACATTCAGTTCACGAACAAGGCATGAAAGTATCGGATGCGACAGCGATTCTTAGGGTATCTAAACCTAGCGTGACGCAGCAAATCAATGCGCTCGAGGAGAAGAAGCTAATCGTTCGAAGCCAGGATCCAGTGGACAAACGAGCCGCGTATATTCAACTTACGGAAAAGGGCAAAGAGGTAGTAGAACAAATTATTTCAACTTTTCACAAGAATTTTGAGGATATGACCTTGTTTTTGGGTAAACAAGAAATGGAGAGATTAATTTCGCTACTGGATAAATTAACAGAGTATCTCAACAAAAAAGCTGAGAACGAGGAGGTATAAGCAACGTTATGATGAGATTAATGAAGCGAATGGGCGCCTATAAATGGGGTATTGTACTAGTTTTAGTACTAACATTTCTGCAAGTGCTTGGTCAGCTGTATTTACCGACGCTGATGGCAGACATTATTGACAAAGGTGTTGCAAAAGGTGACACGGCCTACATATGGAAAGTAGGTTTGCAGATGTTAGGCATTTCTGCACTTTCAGGAGGGCTTTCCGTTGTTATTGTGTACTATGCATCCAAAATTTCGATGGGATTTGGACGTGATTTGCGGGATAACATTTTTGGCCGGGTAGAGAATTTTTCATTGCAGGAGTTTGACAAAGTTGGGACGGCGTCTTTGATTACGCGCTCAACGAATGATGTGGTACAAATTCAAAACGTGTTGTACATGATGTTGCGAATGATGGTAATGGCGCCGATTATGTTGATTGGTGGCGTGATTATGGCAGTTGGTAAAGATGCCAAACTGTCGCTTATTTTTGTGGTAGTATTGCCAATTTTACTTGTGTTGGTTGTACTTATCGGTGGAAAAGCGATGCCGATGTTTAAATCGCTACAAAAGAAAATGGACAAATTGAACCAAGTTATTCGCGAAGGTTTGACGGGGATTCGAGTGATTCGTGCGTTTAATCGCGGCGATGATGAATTGAAGAAATTCGATGTTTCCAATGAGGACTACGCGAAAACGGCGGTTGGCGTTAATAGGCTGCTTTCCTTGATGAGTCCGATGATGATGCTGATTATGAACTTGACGACAATCGCGATTATTTGGATAGGCGCGAAATTTGTCGGTGATGGCAGCATGCAAGTTGGGGATTTGATGGCATTCATTCAATATGCGACGCAAATTATGATCGCGTTTATGATGGTTTCAGCTGTATTTATCATGATTCCACGTGCGGCAGCTTCGGCAGAGCGTATTAATGAAGTACTGGAAATGGATACGGAAATTCATGATCCTAAAGATGCGAAAAATGCAATGGCTCCAGTTTCATTGGAATTTGATAACGTTACTTTCCGCTATACAGGTGCTGAAAAGCCAGTTATTGAGGGTATCACCTTTAAGGCTAAAGCTGGCGAGACGATCGCGATTATCGGTAGTACGGGGGCTGGGAAGTCTACGATTATCAATATGATTCCGCGTTTTTATGATGTGGCAGAGGGATCTGTTCGCGTGAATGGTCTTGATGTGAAAGAAATGACGCAGGAAGATTTGCGGATGAAGGTCGGTCTAGTGCCTCAAAAAGCGATGTTGTTTACTGGTGATATCGAGGAAAACATGCGCTATGGTAATGAAACGGCGACGGAAGAAGAAATCTGGGCTGGTTTGCGGACGGCTCAAGCGGAAGACTTTGTTTCGAAATTATCGGATGGCTTAAATAGTCGCGTCGAACAAGGCGGAAATAACTTCTCCGGTGGTCAAAAGCAACGTTTGGCAATTGCGCGTGCGTTGATTCGGAAACCGCAGATTTATATTTTTGATGATAGTTTTTCAGCGCTCGATTTTAAAACGGATTCGTTGTTGCGTGCGGCCTTAAAACCGGAAACGCGTGAATCAATCACGATTATTGTGGCGCAACGGATTACGTCGGTTGTTGATTCGGATCAAATTATCGTGGTCAACGAAGGTAAAGTTGCTGGAATTGGAACACATGAAGAACTGAAAGAATCGAATCAAATTTACCAAGAAATTATGAGATCACAATTATCAGAGGAGGAGATAGCATGAGTCCAGGACCAGGATCAGGTGGACATGGCGGCGGCCCAGGTGGCGGAAGAACCGTGATGCCAACAGCCAAGCCTAAGGAATTTAAAAAGTCCTTGTTTCGCTTATTAGGATATATGAAACCGCGTGCTATCTCACTCATTGTAGTGCTTTTACTCGCGATACTGTCAACCATTTTCAACGTTATTAGCCCGAAAGAACTTGGGAAGGCGACGACGGAGATATTTGCTGGTGTAATGACGCCGGCTGGGATTAACTATGATAAGATTTTTGATGTCTTGTTTGTCGTACTGATGCTTTATTTAGGTAGCTCGCTCTTTAGCTTCCTGCAACAATATGTGATGTCGAGTGTAGCGCAACGCACGGTGTATGACATGCGTAAAGAATTGAAGGCGAAATTGGGCCGTTTACCACTGCGCTATTTTGATACGCGTTCGAATGGTGATATTTTAAGTCGTTCTGTGAATGACATGGATAACATCGCGAATACGTTGCAACAGGCATTGACGCAGGCGATTACGGCGATTGTACAAATTGTCGGCGTTCTGATTATGATGTTGACGATTAGTTGGCAGATGACGCTGATTGTTGTTGCGACCGTTCCACTTAGTGTGTTACTCGTAGCCATTGTCGCTAGCCGTTCGCAAAAGTATTTCGGCGCGCAACAGAAAAACCTTGGTGTGCTAAACGATCACGTAGAGGAAACTTTTGGTGGACATACGGTTGTGAAGGCATTTGGTCAAGAGAAGAAAACGCTTGGCAAATTTGATGTGGTGAATAAAGATTACTACGTCGCTGCGAAAAAAGCGCAATTCATCTCGGGTATCATGATGCCGTTAATGCAATTTGTAGGTAATCTTGGTTATGTGGCGGTCTGTGTTGGTGGTGGTATTTTTGTAACGAATGGTACGCTGACAGTTGGTAATATCCAGGCGTTTACACAATATGTACAACTATTTTCACAACCGATTTCAAGTGTAGCCAACATCTCGAATGTCATTCAATCCACGATGGCTTCGGCGGAACGTATTTTTGAAGTGTTGGATGAACAAGAAGAAGAGGATATTATTCCAGAAAACGTAGAACATCGTGCGGGAGAATCGGATCGGATTGTTTTCGATCACGTGAAATTTGGTTATACGCCAGATAAACCATTGATGCACGATTTGAATATTGATGTCAAAGAAGGCCAGATGGTGGCGATTGTTGGTCCGACTGGTGCGGGTAAAACAACGATTATTAACTTGCTGATGCGCTTTTACGATGTGGAAGGCGGAGGTATTCGTCTTGGCGGTGTCGATACGCGCGATATGACGAAAAATGATGTGCGTGATAAATTCGGAATGGTGCTTCAGGATACATGGTTATTTAACGGTACAATCGCGGATAATATTGCCTATGGACGAGATGACGCGACGACGGAAGAAGTTATCGCGGCGGCAGAAGCGGCTTATGCGGATGAGTTTATCAGACGTTTGCCGGACGGTTATGACACCATTCTGAATGAAGAAGGTTCGAATATTTCGCAAGGGCAAAAACAATTATTGACGATTGCGCGCGCGATTCTTTCTGATCCGAGCATCTTGATTCTGGATGAGGCGACGTCAAGTGTTGATACGCGGACAGAGCTTAACATCCAGCTTGCAATGGGGAATTTGATGGAAGGCCGTACAAGCTTTGTGATTGCGCATAGATTGTCGACGATTCGTGACGCGGACTTGATTCTGGTTATGAATCACGGGAATGTTATTGAGCAAGGAACGCATAAAGAATTACTTGCTGAAAATGGTTTCTATGCGGATCTTTATAATAGTCAGTTTGCAAACGATCAAGCCGTCTAAGTCTCTCTCAGTCGGACGACAAATGTTCAGGCGAACGACAAATGCTCATCTGCGTCGTTAAAGCCTGTGCTACGGTGCTCACATACTCTAGTATGCTCCGCTCCGTTGCTCGGCTTTGCCTAGCATCTAAGCATTTGTCGTCCGCCTGAGGTGTGGCGGTGACTTCAACGCTGGGCGTGAAGAGATTAAGAGATTAAGAGATTAAGAGATTAAGAGATTAAGACTGCAGAAAAACCGCGTTACATGATGTATCTCCAAACTTCAGCGTGACGATAAATACTTAGTTTCAAGGCAAAAGTGAGTACCAGGGCGGAGCGTACTAGAGTACGTGAGCACTGGAACGGAGCTTTTAACGACGAAAATGAGTGTTTGTCGTCACGCTGTATTTTTTGGTTGGTGGTGCTTTTTTGTGGGGAAGATACTTTTATGAGGAGTGATTGTTGTGAGGATTCATGTGGTGGGGGCGTCGGGGGCTGGGACGTCGACGCTTGGTAAGGCGCTGGCTGATAGGCTTGGGGTGGCTTTTTTTGATACGGATGATTATTATTGGGAGGAGAAGTTTTCTGTCAAAAGGGCGATTGAGAGGCGGCTGGAGATGATGGAGCGGGATTTTATGGCGCGTGAGGATTGGGTGTTGTCGGGAGCGCTTTCTAATTGGGGAACGCCGCTGGAACCGTTTTTTGATGTGGTCGTATTCTTGGAGGTGCCGCGGGATGTGCGATTGGAACGCTTGGTGAATCGGGAACGGATGCGGTATGGCGAGGCGATTTTGCCGGGAGGAAGTAGGCATCAGGAGCATCTGGAATTTGTTGCGTGGGCATCGAGGTATGAGGACGGGGACGTGGATGTTCGGAGCAAGAAATTGCATGAGACTTGGTTTCAAAGGTTGGAATGCCCTGTGTTACGAATTACTGGGGATATGACTGTGGTGGAAGAAGTGGAGCTGGTTTTGACTGAGCTTCAATCAAAGTAAAAAGACTATAGAGCGCATCCATTTTTTGCGGATGCTTTCTATAGTCTTTAATGTAGTGCTTTATCTTTGGATTTTGATGGTAGTTGGGCGTGTTCTTTTTTTGCTTTGTTAAAGTCGGTTTGCGAGAAATTTCGCTCGTTCTCGACTTTTTTAGTGTTCCATTTGTGCGAGGCTGTTTCTCTCTACTTCATGTTTGAACATCTGAAAACGTGGAACCATATAAAGATAGTAGGGGGGATTTTGTTGTGAAAAAAGTATTTTGGAGTATGGCTGTTGTTTTTCTAGCGTTTGGGATTGTTTTTGCAGTTGGAGGCAAGGCGGATGCGGCGACGAATGATGCACAGCGATTCAAGTCAGTTGGGGCAAATAAGCAGCTGATTTTGGTGACGACGCCGGGCTACAAGTCCAATAAGGCAACGATTCAGATGTTTGAGCGGGACAGTAAGGGCGTTTGGCAGCGCAAGGCGTTGATGTATGGTTTTATCGGGCGGGATGGTTTTGCGACGACAATGAGGGAAACGGTTGTTCAAAGTCCACGCGGGAAGTTCACGCTAGGCACGGCGTTTGGTCGCTACGCTAATCCGGGGACGAAGATGCCTTACCGCAAAACGAGTACGCGCGATGTTTGGGTGGATGATGGCAAGTCGAAGCTTTACAATTCGTGGCAAGTACTTCCGGTCAACAATCGCTGGAAATCTGCAGAAAAATTGTATCAGCCAGCGTATAATTATGCGTTCGTGATTAACTATAATCCGCTGAGAAAACCAGGCTGGGGCTCAGCAATCTTTTTCCATGTATCAAGCAGTTACACGATGGGTTGCACAGGAACAAGCCAAGCAAACGTCATCAAAATTCTGAAATGGCTCGATCCGAAGAAAAAACCGGTAATTATTCAATCGCCGAGAACGGAATTGAGTAGATACTAAACGAAGGGAGCTTTCCGAATTCGGAGGGCTTTTTTTATTGCTCACCTATGCGCATCGTTTAACCTTTTTTAAATACGGGTATTAATTACCAATCAAGAAGCGGTGAGTTTTGCCGAAATTAAAGGAGGAACAAATCATGCGGCCTATTCTGAAATGGATGGCGCTGATAGTCATGATGGTTCTATCGATATGTACCGCAACGATAGCACAAGCAAGTTCCGCAGATTCCTTACAGGCAGCAAATCAAAAAACGACCCCCGTTACGGTAAGTAAATATCCGAGCGCATCATCTCTACCAGCGCAAGCACCAACGACGGCGATTCCAAAAGTTAGCGCTATGCCAACGACAAACCGCGTACTAGTGATTTTAGTGAGTTTCAAAGACGCGGCGATCAAGCAGAGCGAAGCAAGTTGGAATCAGAAGGTTTTTAGTACGACGAGTAAATCAGTAAAACTTTATTATACACAAGCAACCAATGCCAAAATTAATCTTGTTCCAGCGAGCGAGACGTCGGGTACGGTTAATAATGGCGTGGTTCGAGTGAAACTGAATCTTAACCATCCTCGGACCGGTGCGGCGATTGATACGCGTAACCAATATATTGTTCGGGATGCGCTTATTGCAGCGAATGGTTTTGTTAATTTTGCACAATACGATACGAATAAAAATGGTCGCATCGATGCTGGGGAATTGCATGTGATGACGATTATAGCTGGGCAGGAGCGGGCTTACACGAATACGGTACTCTCGGTTTGGGGACATATGTGGGGCATGAATTCGACTATTACGCCCAAGTTGGATGGCAAAACATTCTTCACATACACGCAATTTGGCGAGATGCATGGTACGCATATGGCGACAATCGGTGTTATCGCGCATGAACTCGGCCACGATTTAGGCTTGCTAGATCTCTATAACACGAGTGGTTCAGGAAGCGGGCTTGGCACTTACAGTTTGATGGCAAAAGGTGCATGGGGAACACAGTCTGGCGATAGTTATCCAGGCCAAACGCCAGTACTTCTAGACGCCTACTCCAAAGTCAAAATTGGCACTGTGACACCGCGAGTTGTGAGCACAACAACGTCTTCCGCCCAAACAGTTTATGCAGGTACGACGATTTTGCGAGTCAACACGAGTTCCCCAAAAGAGTATTTTTTAATTGAGAATCGGCAATTTATTGGTTTTGACCGCGCGCTGATTGGCAAAGTATACAAAGGCGGCATTGCTATCTATCATGTGAATACGAATTATGGTAGCAATCAAACGGTCGGCAAGCAACTTGTAACCCTGAAAGAAGCGAATCAAGGTATTGCAGGCTTTTCTCAACTAAATAGTGGCAGTACAGCAATGTCTGATGCTTTCTACTACGTTGGCACGGGATCTCGAGGAAAAGCGCAACAAATCTATTTGAATAATCGCTCAAATCCATCGAATCGTCTCAGCAACGGGGCCTATCCGAATTTCTCATTCAAAGTGAATTCAAAACCAGGAACGGCGATGTCCGTCACGATTGGTCCAGCCTATCCAGTGACAGCGGTCGCACTTAATCGTAGCGGTGTTTACATCAAAAAGAATACCTCCTTCCAGATGAGCGCAACCATCGCACCAACCAACGCATCGAATAAAGGAATCGCGTGGACAACCTCGAATGCAAAAATCGCGACAGTAGATGCAAAAGGTAAGATAACCGGGAAAGCAGTTGGTACAGCTACAATCACAGCACGAACGTTAGACGGTTCTAAAAAAGATACCGTGCTCATTAAAGTAACAAATTAAATCAGCTTGACAAATTAGAAAGGTGCCTTTATAATATAAAACAAAGGTACCTTTTAATTATGTCTTATGACGAAAAACAATCAAATGGAGGAATTACAAATGAGCGAAACAGAAAACAATTTAATGAAACAATTTATCCAATTTAACCGGATGTTACACCATTACCAAATCCACAATTTACGAAGTGCAGGACCATTCGGCAATCCGTATCGAGGTCAAGGTCGGGTGCTATCCATTTTGAAAATGAAACCAGAGATCACGCAGAAAGAATTGGCATATTTGCTTGATATGCGTAACCAGTCACTGGGCGAGTTATTGACGAAATTGGAAAAAAGCGAATACATCACACGCGAACCATCAGAAGCAGACCGTCGCGTGATGAATGTGAAGTTGACAGAGGCTGGTGCCGAGGCAGCGGAGCAAAGTAAAGATAACCAAACCGACTATAACAAGATTTTCGACGTGCTAAATGATGAAGAAAAGGCTAATTTGCACGATTATATGCACCGAATTACAGATGAACTTGAGAAAGAGTTAGGCGACATTGCCGGCGATGAAGCTTTCGAAGATCCACGGATGCAAGGTAGAGGCGGTTTCCCAGGCTTTGGCGGCGGCAGACCACATCCTGGCGGTCACGGTCACCGCGGTCATCACAGCGATCCAAGATTTTCTCGTGGCGGATATCCAGATTTCGGTGCTATGCGCGACGTAGATCATTTCGGACATCAAGATTTTGAAAATCAAAAATAAGCACATAAAAGCGCGGTATAGAACTGGGAATATAACCCGAGATTCTATACCGCGCTTGTTTTTTTTATGAGAGGATGGCCTGTGCTAAGATTTTTTGTATCTCTACAACAGGTGCGCCTTTTGAAAAATTGATACTTGTGGAAGGGTCTGATTCGCTAGAGATCCAGATTTTTAATTCCACATCTAAGTCAAAATGGCCGGTTGTTTCGACACTGAATCGACTGATGCTTTTATAAGGAATGGTTTTATATTCGGTTTTTTTCCCTGTCACGCCTTGCTTATCAACTAAGATCAGGCGTTTATTTGTGAAGGCTAGGGAGTTACGGATGATTTTATAGCCCGCAATAATTTCTTCATCGGGAATAAGGACATCCACTAGCTCCTTTTGAACTTCCTCTAAGTCTGTTGTAGATGCATTTCCCATAATTTTGTCTAAGAATCCCAACTGAATCTCCTCCTTGAATGATGTTTATGATGCTGACACGCGTTTAGGTTTATAAACGGCCAGGTACGCTGCGACTACGATAAATAGCCATAATTGGAACGGGAAAAATAAGGCTAGTAAAAAAGCAGCGGCTAGCGGTTTCTTCAGAATCACAGCGCAAGAGGCTGTTGCAAAAATGGCGACGATGAATATTGGATCAGCGGGAAGTATTTTCGTCAAGGCAAAACCTACGGCAATACTGGCAAAAATGATTGGAAAAATGTGACCACCGCGCCAACCTGTGCCAAGGCATATTCTTGTTACGAATAACTTGGCAAAACCAATTGCGAGTAAAAGATAGATAGACATTGAATCGTATTCTTTCGCGATTTCACCGACACCGTGTTCACCAGAGTAGAGCATGTTAGGCAGGAAGAACGCGAAAACACCTAAAATCAAGCCACCACTTACGGCAAGCATGATGGGTTTGGATTGAATTTTACGAGTTGCAAAGGTAATGCCGGTTTCGAAAATGCCATACACTTTACCAAAATATTTGCCTGCGAGTAAGAGTGGAATTAGTAAGAGCAATTCTGGCCAAGAGATGGTAGCAGAGCCTAGATTTGCAAATGGGCTTGGGCCGTCATTAAGTTGCAGTAGATAGTAGAAAACCAGAAATCCTGCAGATACGGAGAAGAAGTAAATAATTATTTTTTGGATATGTAACTTTTTACTTATGTTGTTAGCTTCTCCTTCTTGTGTAGAAGCAATTCCGAATAATGGCGAGGCAAAGATGATGGATAGCAATGCGCCGATTCCGAATTCGATGAGTGCGTCGCGTTGCTGGTATGTAAAATGGAGTTTATCGCCGACCCATGTTACAAGCCCTGCGCAGATACTCACTAAAGCGGCCTCCGGACCAAGACTTGCGCCAAACATTAATACGATCAGAGCGGCTACAAGGTTTCGCCAGAGTTTTCCTTGATAGGAAACGCGACCATTTGCATGGAATTCGCCCATGATTTCATTCATTTCACGCGGGTATGGCCCAATGTGTTTTCGCGATAGACCGACAAATACGCCACCTAATGTACATATCAAGATTGGCCAAAATACGGGATCACCGAATAACGAAGCTCCTGCATCCCAGACAAGATAGATCAGGAAATTTACCAATCGAAGGAATAAGAAGGCGATAACGGCTACGAGCGTGCCTAGAATAATTCCGTATAAAGTTAGAACTAGTTGTAATCGAAGTTTCATGTTTTCCATACCCCCATGGTGCTGCTTTATTTATTTTTCCTGAACTTTTTAAAGGCTAGCGTGATTAACGAACCCATAATAGCGGAGCCGAGGATGATGAAAACAAGTGGTGCATTGAAGTGCATAAATACGATGCTAACACGAACGCTATCCCAGTTGGCAAAGGCGAAAATAATAAATAGAATAGCAATGATAATCCCGATAATAGCTTTGACGGATATTTTTTTATTGGCCATGTGAAACCCTCCTTATCTTAAAACTTAAGTAAATAACAATTCCCTAGAATGATTTAGGTTAAACTTAGATACAGCTTGGATAAGCCATTGATAACCTTATTTTACATTAGAAATTAGCGGAGCGGAAATATTATGTGTTTTTTTTGTTGAATTTATTACTAAACATAAAAATGAAATCGAAAAAACCAGTAAATGCGCGAGAAGACGCAACACTTACTGGCTTGACCTTATTTCTCCTGTCTTAGAGAAACAGGCTTATCTAGAATTTCCTTCATGATGATAGCATCCTGCATCTTACCACGAACGCGTTTTTTCGTAACGGTATGGTGATGGTGCATGTGAGTTACGTTTGTATCGGTGCTCGTGATCGCATCTTTAATTACAGTATCTTTGTATCCCGATGGTTGCGGTTTTTTGGCAGGTGTTTTTTTAGTGTTGGAGCGGGTTTGAGAACGTTGCTTTGGGACTTTTGGAAGGTTGGATTTCTCCTCTTCCTCCTTCTCGGTTTCGGCTTTCTTGAAATAGCTGATGAGCCCGAAAAGAATCCCGATAATAACGACAGCAGTACCAAACCAATCACCAATATTATCAAAAATACTATCCATTTTCGTTACACCTTCTTTCTGAACTACGGTGGGAATTGTTCGAATAAAATGAGTTACAGCATCAATATGGATGTGAACAAAGTGAACATCCTACCCGCTAAACAACGACAATGCTCACCAAACTTATTTGTCCTCTTTCGCAATAGCTTCTCTCATTGTCGTATCTGCCTGAACATTATCCATACGGTAAATATCCATTGCACCAAGGTTACCTTTTTCAAGTGCTTTTGCAAGGGCTCTTGGAACTTCGGCTTCGGCGGCAACTACGACTGCACGGTTTTCTTGTTCTAGTGCGATCGCTTCTGCTTTACGTTTGGATGCGGCTGCTTGAGCAACTTCCATGTCTGCGTTGGCTTTTTCGATGTCTAGTTTGGCTTTGATGTTATCGCCAATACGCATTTCGGCAATATCAATCGATAGAATCGTGTAGGCTGTGCCATCGCCCAGACCTTGTTCTTGTACTTTTTTCGAAATGCTGTTTGGGTTTTCGAGTACATCGGTATGCTCGCGAGTTTCACCGACTGTTGAGACTACGGCTTCACCGACACGCGCGATAACGGTATCTTCACCGGCACCACCGACGATACGGTCGATATTGGATTGCACGGTAATTTGTGTGATAACTTTTACTTCAACACCGTTTTGAGCAACACCGGTAAATTCAGGTGTGCGGATAACTTTTGGTGTAACGGAAGTTTGAACGGCTTCTAAAACGTCACGTCCTGCAAGGTCAATCGCTGCGGCACGGCTAAAATCAAGTTGAATATTGGCACGGTGCGCGGCAATTAGAGCATCGACGGTTTTATCGACGTCCCCACCAGCTAAGTAATGGCTTTCCAGTTGGTTTACTTCTAGGTCAAGCCCAGCTTTTACGGCCTTAATTAATGGTTTGACAACGCGGGAAGGAGTTACCCGGCGCAAACGCATGCCGACAAGTGTTCCTAGTCCTACGCGAACTTGCGCGGAAATGGCGCTGATCCATAGGCCTACTGGTACTAATGTGAAAAATATAATCAAAACTACAAGTACTAAAACTGCGATAATAATTGGTCCAATCATGAATTATCTTCCTCTCTTTTTAGGTCTTCGTTTACTAATACATAGCCAATATCAATGCCGACAACAACGATAGGAGTTCCTATATCTAAATAGCCGTCTTTTAGCCTAGCGTCATACCATTCACCATCAATGATAACTCTGCCAATCGGTTTCAAAGTTGTTCCGGCTGTTCCGTGCTTGTCCATCACTTTATCTCGTAGCGCTTTCATTCGTTCGATTTCACTATCCGCTAAGAAACCACGATGTACAAGTCCCCAAGATTCGCCGTATACAAGATCATCTTCGGTATATTCTCGCGACATTATGCTCACCATCCTCTTGATAATAGATTGCTTACCTCTAGTATAACCTATTTTACGTTAGGTGTGGGGAGGAATGTGGAAATAGTATGAAATTTTTCACGAAAGTTCGATATTGACACCGTGGTGCGCTACATGGTTTATACTGGATATGAGGAGGGGGAAGCATGTATCGAATTGGAGAGTTTGCAGAGATGACTGGGCTTACGAAGGAAACTTTGCGATATTATGCGCAGATAGAGTTGCTAGTGCCTGTGTTTGTGGAACCTCGGAATAAATATAGTTATTATGATAACAACTCGTTTTTGGTGGCGAGATTGCTCGTTTATTTGCGCCGATTTGATTTTTCGATTCAGGAAATGTTGACGGTAGTCCATGAGCGTTCGCTGGATGAGCTGGAGGAAATTTTGAGGGAGAAGAAGGTGGCTTTGCGTCAGCGAATTGCGGACACGGAGGCGATTATTAGTGAGATTGATGGATTTTTGGAAATGGAGGAATGAAACATGATGAAGTGGCATGAGGAAATGGCGATTAAGGCGAATATCGAGGTGGTTTGGAACTTATTTGCGCTTGAAAATATGCAGCGAGTGATGCCTCAAGTCGTTGAAAATGAAGTGATTGAGAGGAAAGAAGGTATCGTTGGCTCGACTTATCGGCAGAAATATCAGGAAGGTAAGCGTGTGGAGACGTATATTGTCGAGGATTTGGAGCATGAGGATACGCCGGATCGTAAGCATAATACGAGCGGTTTTGTGTTAGCGAAAGCTTTCAAAATTGAGACGTCGATTACGCTAGAAAAAATAGATGAGGATACGACGCGGTTCATTTATTATGGCTCGAATCAAGGCGTTAACTTTCTTGGGAAAACGTTGATGAAGCTTGGCGGATCGAAGAACAATGATAAGGTTGTGGATGATTTCATGAAGCGTGTGGAATCGGAGGCTTTGAAGGATATAGTATAAAAATAAGTCTAGCCACTTTTTGACGAGTAGCTAGACTTATTTTTTATACATTTAAATTAGAACTTATTAGCCAAAGCAGCTGCTTTTTCTACGCCTGCTGCAATTAAATCTTGTGCTTGGTCTGGTGCTGCGTTGTGGCCTTCTACGATAACGGTTTGTGGATTCGTGATCCCGAAGTGAGTTAAGATGTTTTTCACGTAGTTAAGAGACATTTCCCAGTTTGCCATTGGGCCGTCTGAGTATACGCCGCCGCGTGCGTTTAATAGTACAACTTCTTTATTTGTTACAAGACCAACTGGGCCTTCTGATGTGTATTTGAATGTTTTACCAGCTTGGTTTAAGTAGAATAGGTAAGTTAGGAATTGTGCTGGGATGCTGAAATTCCACAATGGGAATGCCATCACAACTTTGTCAGCTGCTAAAAATTGTTCTAGGTAGCTGTTTGCAACTTTTGCTAGGCGAGCTTCGTCTTGCGTTAATGTTTCGCCGATTGACTCTTTGTAAAGACCGCTCATCATCGTTGCGTCATAATAAGGAAGGTCTGCTTGGAACAAATCAAGTTCAGTGATTGTATCCCCTGCATTGCTTGCCGTATAGTTTTTTAAGAATTCTTCGTATAATTTCACACTCACGGAACGTTCCGCTGGTAAACCGTTTGCTTTAATAAATAATACATTAGCCATTTTATAAATTCCTCCAATATGTTTTGATTACTTTTACAGTGTATAATATTGCACGCTACACTTCAAGTAATATGCTTACAAAAAATTAGCTTGTTGTAAAAAGTAAGTGAAAACGTTTTCGTGAACAATTAGGCGCATTTTGTGCTAAAATAAAGGAGAATGGGGGTGTCGGCATGGAAATGAGGGAAATTAAGGACTCAGAGATTGGAAAAGTGAAGGAATTGCGCGATTATGCGTTTCGAGTTCCTGCATCTGGTGGAGAAGCAGATTTTAATTATTGGGCAGAAAATGCACGACGTCTGGGGTTGTTTTACGGCGAGCATTTACTAGCACAGGTTTTGACATATCCGCTCAGCGTTTCGATTTTGGGCGAACGATTTTCGATGGGTGGCATTGCGTATGTGGCGAGTTATCCGGAGTATCGGAATGCTGGCTTGATTCGCCGCTTGATGGAGGAATCGCTTGTTAAAATGAAGGAAGCTGGACAGTTGGTTTCCTATTTGAGCCCGTTTTCGATCCCGTTTTATCGGAAATTCGGGTATGAAGTATTCACGGAAAAAATAGAGGTGGAAATTCCGAGCCATGCGTTGCCGGATATGGGAACTGTACCTGGTCGTGTGATGCGCTTTTCGAGTGAAGATGGGACGGGGATTTCGGTCGTTCGCGAGCTGTATAATCGATTTGCGCTGACCAAAAAAAGTGGGATGATGATGCGCGATGATGCGTGGTGGTTACGACTGGCGCGCCGTGGTTATACGAAGGAAATTGCGGTTTACTGCGATATGAACGGCGTGACGATGGGGTATATGTTGTTCACGCTTGATTCAGAAGTATTTAAGGTACACGAGATGGTCGCGCTGGATTACGAGGCCGAAAAAGGTTTATGGCGATTCGTTGGGACGCATGGCATGATGGTGGACCGCGTTGTCGCAAAAAATGTGGGCAGTTTGCGGGATATCGCGCTTGCTTTTCCGTCACCAGATTTCGAGAAACGTGAGATTTTGGACTTCATGATGCGAATCGTGGATGTGGAAGCCTTTTTGGGGAAATATCGATTTGCGCGAACGGAAAATACGCTATACCTCCAAGTGGAAGATGAGACCGCGCCGTGGAATGACGGGATTTTTGAAATTCGAGGCAGCATTGTGAGGCGGTTAGAACAGACCAGCGAGCCTGTTTTGGCGATCACGATTCAAGCATTAGGGCAGATGGTGATGGGCTTTGTGCGACCGCGCGACCTCGTGTATTACGGGAAAGCGACGGCGAGTGAGGTAACAATTGCGACCTGGGAAAAAGCGATTCCACATGTTCGGAGCGATTTTTACGACGCTTTTTAAAAAATGGAGAGAAAACGCTGGATTTTTACGAAAAAATGCATTAGAATGGAACTTGTGATTGCTCAGGGTACAGCTTTTAGAGCGTATTTTGGCAAGCATCTGCATGTTGGGGAAATACCCAAGTCCGGCTGAAGGGGACAGACTCGAAATCTGTTAGGCGGTTCAGGCCGCGCCGGGGTTCGAATCCCCGTTTCTCCGTTTTCAGGAAATGAAGGAAAGAGAAAAGACACTGTAAATCGTTGATATGATACGATTTGTGGTGTTTTTTTGTTTGAGGGAAAATGAAAGAAAAACATAGAAATAAGACTTTTTGCCACAGATTTGCCACAAAAAATTAAACAATATTGGCGTATACATCGTTCATAATATCATCTACTTGACGGGATTCTTTTTGCTCTAATTCATCTATTATGTGGCTATAAGTTTGGAGTGTTGTGATGATTTTTTTATGACCAAGTCGCCTAGATATATATTTTATGTTGATTCCTTTATATAGCAATAGAGATGCATGGAGGAACTTTATTACCGAATTAGAAGCGACTCCGGTAAATTGAGTTTGCCGGTCTATGCTAGAAATTGTATAATAAAGGTGCTTGAAAAATGAGAGGAAGCTTTTTAAGAAAAAATAATGAAAGGATGGATATGAGCATGGCGAAAAAAATACAATTACCAAGCGGTCGAATAGCGGAGCATGCGACTGCGATCCAAGCGACAACAAATACGTTGAAGTTACAGCCTAAGCCAAACGTTTCGTATTCCACAGGCAGCGCGCGGCAATTGGTAGAAGGTGCGATGGATTTTGCGCAAATGACAGCATCCGCTCCCGCCGCGTTTCAAAAAGATACAGCGAATTTGAAAAATGTGGAGAAAGCATTTGTTGCCTCAGAAAAAGCGCTGGGCGATATGCTACACCAAGGAATTGAATGGGTGGGAAGTAAAAAATAGATAAAGGGGATACATAGAAATGCAGCCAAGACAACGAGAAGAAGAGGTTTGGAAAGAACAAATCAAGAAAGAGCGGCAGTTTGAAGAGTTGGAGCAATTGTTTTCAAAAGCGAAACGGGCGCAAGAGAATGTTTTGCATACTTTTCAGGATGCGTGGCAGGGAAACCAGTCACGGCAGCCGATTAGGACTTGTCGAAGAGACCATGACAGAAGAATGGCAGAAGCGGAAAAAACAGATGTACGCCGTGGATGATGCGATACAGGAATCACGTCGAGCGCACCAACGAGCCAAGTTTGCATCGAAGGAGGCTGATGCGCATGCCACGGATTGAGATTGGAGAAGTACGCTATTTCGTGGGGCAATTTTTACGAGAAAGCGAGCGATTACGGGATGCACTAGACGATTATCGAAAAGCCGTCGCGAAATTAGTGGCGGACGGTGAGATTAAGGGCGAGTTTGTTGATAGTGCGAAAAGCTATTATGAAACGGTGCATTATCCTATCGTAGACACGACGATTGAGTGTTTGAGCGAGGCAGATCGGATTTTGAAGAAGTATGTGCAGGATTTTGAATCGCAGGTGGATGATGCGTTTGACTCGCGATTGGATTCGGATAAATTGGACGCGCTGTACGCTGAAATTAGGCGGTCAGAAAATCTGTTGGATGACTTCACGTATGCGATAGATTCGATGACGGGCAATTTGAACCTCGGACAACAGATAGGCATGAAGCTGGGACTGGAAACGTCGATGATGCAAATCAAAGAAGAAATCAAGATTTTAGAGAGGTATCTGGATTTTGAGCATAGTCACATGAATATGATGGATGACGTCTTGACGCGGATGTATCAGGTCAAGACTGGCGTGAATGAAATCCTAGCTGGAAAAGCGTTCAACGGCACGACGCACACCTATGATTCCAGCAAAATGCAATTAGGTTGGCTGAATCATCTAGTACCAGAGAAGAAGCCGAAGAAAACGTATAATTTCGATGACTACACGAAGACATTAGAGGGTTGTTACTGGATTTTAAGCAAGAATGGCGTGACAGATCAAGAATCTGCAAGAGCAACAATCGCCTATAATGACGGCTTAAAAGATGGTACAATTAAGCGCGAAGTGGAAGACGCGGATATCGATTTTGAAACAGAATACATGCTAGCTGCAATGGAAGGTTACAATCTACTTACAGGAGAACCAATCACTAAGGCGCAAAGCTTTTCTATCATATCGGCAGTGCTGCTCGGTGCTGTTGCAATGAAAGGCAGAGGTATTAAAGTTCCGAAGAGTAGTTTCAGCAAGATACAAAGTGACTTGAAAATCAAAGCAACCAAAGATTTAGAAATGAAAAATATTAGTAAGAAAATCATGGCGACGAAGCCAATGAACTCGCCAGTACCAGAGAAATGGATTAAAAAAGGTGGCAGTATTGCTATCGATAGTAAGGGCACATGGAGTTATACCAACAAGAACGGTCAGACGGTGAGATACCCAGATGGTTATCCTGATTTTACGGATTATAGTCACCCGAGTATCAAGCCTGTTCAAATAAAAGTAATGAGTCCTAAAAATCCACAAGCTGATTTTAAAGCAGCTAATGAATTGGCAGGACTAAACAAAGATTCAAATCCACCTGTACCAACTCTGTCCAGAGCTCCGGAAGGGTACACTTGGCATCATCATGAAGACGGTACAACAATGATTCTTGTTGATTTTGATGTTCATCAACAATTTAAACATATAGGTGGTCAATCGACTATAAATGGGAAAAATCAATGGAAAAAGTAATGAAGGAGTAGATTAAAAATGTTTGAAATGATAAGCCCGAATGGCAAAAGCACGGAACAAGATATTCTAGCATTTGAAAAAAGACATAATATTGGGTTGCCAAAGGATTATATTGATTTTTTGTTAAAATATAATGGTGGATACTCTAAGCAAGCTGTATTTAACATATCCTCTGAGAATGGTAACAGTCTAGTTAATAAATTTTATGGTATTGGTGATATGCAAGGCAATCTAGATAGAGTTATTGACAATTTAGATGGCGAAATCCCAGACGGATTTATTTCTATAGGATACGATCCAGCGGGAAACGAAATTTGCCTAGGTACTAAGAATAGTGAGTATGAAGGTCAAGTTTATTTTTGGGTACATGACATGGAGTTGGAGTTAGAAATGGATAATATGTTTTTATTAAGTCCTGATTTTAATTCGTTTTTGGATAATTTATATGAAGATGATGAAAAGTAAATGAATAAAATAACCAGTAATGACATTGAATTATTCGAGACTAAATATAAGTTACAATTACCACCACAATATAAGGCTTTCTTGCTTGAATTTAATGGTGGATACCCTGAAAAATCTAATTTTATAATATCAGACGATGAAGGCGTTAGCTTAGTCAATAAATTTTACGGTATTGGAGAAGAATCAGGGGATCTAGGTGAGACATTTGAAATATTGGAGGGTGAAATACCAGATGGTTTCATTTCTATTGCTGACGATCCTGCTGGGAATGAAATCTGTAAGGATATAAGTGGTTGCAAGTTAATTGAGAAGTATAAAAAAGATGCAAGCAAGAAAAAGTGAGTGGAGTATAAAATGCGCATAGAAAAAGGTTCAGTCGTATTACCATTACCTACAGAAGACATAGTAAGCAACGAGGAAAATATGTGGGGGATTAAACTTCCAATAAAATACAAAGCTTTGTTAATTGAAAATAATGGCGGAATCCCAATCGAAAAATCATTTGTGGCTAATAATCATTCATATGCAATTGACCGATTTTTATGTGTATTGGAGGATACTGAGGGTAATAATCTAGGAGAATATGATATAGATGTTACGCTCACAAGAATCGAAGAGAGGCTAACAGATAATGAGGACTTAGTAGGTGTAGACTTGTTACCAATCGCGATATTATTTGCAGGAGATTACCTATGTTTGGATTATAGAGAATCAGTAGATGCACCCAAATTATGCGTTTGGAATCATGAAGAATCTGGAGAATTAGATCCAGTAGTATATTTTGTGGCAAACAGTTTTGAAGAGCTTATCAACCGTCTAGAATAGGTTGCTGAGATACCGAATTAACAAGACATTGAGCTGTATTTTCGCTTAATGCCTTGTTAATTTATTACCAATAATGTGGCACACTAGACAGCTTAATTTATTTGCTAAATACTTTTAGAGCCAGGTTTTCCATTTTTTTGATTGTAGTAGAGTTGGAACATAATAATTCGACATGTAAAGCATTTCCTGATTCGATTTGAACAGCTCCGTACTCGCATACAGGTACTTGCCGATTATCTTTGAATCTTTTATCAGGGGAGCCATTTTTATTAACTTTTAGCCACGTATTCCCAAGGATATGTGCATCTTTCGGAACTGGGTCAGTTTCAACAAAATTGGTTGTTCCTAATGCCATTCGAATATCTGAATAATTTAAAGCACCGACTTTCCTACCGGAGACAACTAGTAGTTTATCTGGTAGGAAGAATAACTTCTGTTTACGTAATTGTAGGCCAAAAAGTTTAATATTTGTTTTGATAAAATACGGCGTTTTCGTAATGGCTTTTGAGGGAATCCTGCTCACACCACGTGAAGCCCCGCCGCTTATTTTTTGGTTAAGCTGATTTTCTGAAATCGTTTGCCAAAATTTTTTATTTTCATTTAAACTCATCCATATTTCACACAAACTACTATAGGATTTCTTAGCTTCTTCATCAAATGTGTAATCTAGTGTAATTGCTAATTTTGTATGTACATAGATTTTTAAAACAATTCCTGCTATACTCGTAAGGATAAATACAGGCATTGTTGCAGCTAACACAAGGGTGCATATTAAAATGATGCTGAGCAAATTGAGATTTTGGACTTTCTTGATATTGTCGAGTAGGTCTTTGTATTCTGCTGGCTGGTAATCTTGTACATTAATAGTCTCTGTACTTTGACCGTCTTCTACATAGAAATTAGGATTCTTTGTGTGATTGGATTCATTATTTTTCCTAGTCTCACTTACATGTGAGATGCCTGTTCCTGGAATTGAAAAGGTCGTTCTCGTGCCACCTCTAGCCGTTTTTGTTACTCTATACCCCTTCCCTCCCCAGCTATAACCAACGCCACTTTTGCTTACATTAACCCTAAATCCTCCGCCTAAGTTAATACTTTTTCTAGATCTGAATCCCATAATAATTCTCCTTTATAATCAATGATATGTGTAGTTTAATAATGTTAAAGATTTCACTTAATAATTATAACACAACACATATGGACTTTGGTGCAAAAAAATCTGTGTATTTCCAAATTATTTTGAAATTAATAGATAAAAATGAAATAAGATTTTTTGCCACCGTAATAGTGGAACGGTATTTATTATTCTAGAAACACTTTTTTTCATATCAAACTCCTGTACTGAACTTCGATCATCCCTCGCATCATACTTCTTAAAATACTGGTCACCAGTGTACCCCGAAATAACTTTCCACCAAAAAGCTTGCGCGGGATAATTATTCTTGATCTGCAAAACGCGCCATCGGATTTAATGAAAAAAGCATGGTATTCAGCATCCGTCCAATAATTTGTCAGATCCATCAGCTTAAAGAGACCATCCGTGTTCACTTTAATGGTATCCGCATACACACTAAACTCATAATTATACAGTTGAACCAAATTTTGAAGGATAGGTTCATCGTTCTTTTGCATAGGTTCAAGTGTTTTATTCATTTTCAGTATCCTTTAAACGCTGTAATATTAGGGAAAATTGGCATCAAGTTATCCTCTTCATCCCAGTCTGAATCATCCGGAAGCCTGATATTTCGCAATATTTCCTGCTTTTCGACTTCCGTCAGCGCAAATTCCTCACAAGCTACAAAAAATCGCTTATCATCGTCATCTCCAATTTTTTCAGCATAGACGTAGCCTGCGACGTACATAATCTCTTCGAACTCCGCCAAAGATTCTTCATCTAAAGCGTCCATATCCTCGCTGACTCCATCGTTCAACAAGTAAGCTGCCGCCCATAATCGTTCTGTATTAGAAACTTCCAGATATTCGTCAAAAATCAGCTGCCATTTCACCAAATTTTCGATGCTTAGCTGACTCAAATGCTTCTCCAATTGCTCCTTATACAGTTCAAAATCACCTTGAGAGCGCTTCATACATGTATCAATAATCTTTCAAAATCTTTGCTTATTCATTTTTACCAGCTTCCTTCCATATAACAATGGTGGCTACACAAAGTACAAGTATAATCGCAGCTGTAGAAATAAACGTCATCCAAAGCCTCTGTGCATACTCTGTAGGATTGACCCCATCTTCCAACGCCCAGTTGAAATGGTTGTAGGTCATGCCCTGAGCCATATCCGGCGTTTTAAATAACAGAAATAAAAGTACTACTAACACCCCTGGAAAAATTAAATCCTTCGTTGATAGCTGTAAGTTCATTGACAATAGCTCTTTTTTAATATTTATTTATATAATGTTAAGTATTTAAAATATCTATTTTACTTATTGCTCAAATATCTGTATTCTAAGAGTAGAGATTAACGAAACGTATCCAACAAAAGTTCATACATAGCGATTTGGACCTCATCTTGCGGAAATTCAGAATGATGAATTTGGAAAAGTGCGCGCTTAATCGGTTCGGGTGTTGGGAAAATGACCGTATCGCGGATGCTCAAATTGGATAAAAGCGTTTTGCCGAATCCTTGTTGTAACATATTCAAAATGGCCTCATTGCTCGCGATTTCCATCTTTTGCTCCGGAATAATATTTTCTTGTTGAAAAAACTGTTCCGTATAGGCGCGAATTCCCGAACCCGATTCACGCAGTAGCCACAACTCACTATCCTGATTACCCGCTAAAACAAGCGAATCATAGGAGAACACAGCGCGTTCAATTAGTGGTGCAATCATTGGTGATTCGACGAGCCCGACTTGGTAGTCACGCGTTTCCACCTTATTAAAAATAATCGTCGAATTAGCGATATGAACGACAAAATCGTGATTTGGAAAAGCTTTTTGCAGTGGTGGTAAAACTTGAGGTAGCAAATACACGCCAATCGTTTGAGACGCGCCGATATGATAAGTAATGCGGGTGTTACCTTGGAGTTGTTTTATATCATTCAAGCTAGTTTCCCATAGTGAATTGAGTTGCTTTGCGCGCAAGTAGAGCAGTTTGGCGCTTTCGGTTGGTATTGCATGATTGCGGCCATTGCGAAAAAACAGGTCTGAACCGGTGAGTTCTTCTAATTTTTGAATATGTAAGGAAACGGTCGGCTGGGAGATAAACAGCTTTTCGGCGGCTTTGGTGAAATTTTTCACTTCAAAAACGGCCATAAAGGTTTGGAGCCATTGGAACATGTGATGCGTGCCTCCTTTACTAAAGTGATGATAATTTAAGTATACTATATTAGGACGAAAAATAGGAGATGAATGGAGAATGAAATGGAAAGAAAAAGGTTTTTGGATTGGGGTTGGCGTGACGCTGGGGTGCTCATTAGCGGGTAAATATTTGGCGCTATTACCAGGCTTGCAATTGGTTGGAGCACTTGTTTTGGCGCTGGTTCTAGGCATGTTGGTGCAAGTGAGCGGGCAACTTGTCGTTAGCGCACAACCGGGAACAAGTTTTATATCAAATAAATTTTTACGATTGGGAATTATTTTGCTCGGGTTTCGCTTGAATTTAGAGGCGTTGGCGGATTCGGGGATAAAAACGATTGTCCTCGCGATTGTTGTCGTCGCGTTCACGATTGTAACGGTATATTTCCTCTGCAAATGGCTGAAAGTAGAGAGTACGCTCGGCATGCTCACGGCTTGTGGTTGTGGGATTTGCGGAGCGGCTGCGGTCATGGGAGTGTCGCCGCAATTGAAGGCGAAGAACGATGACGCGGTACTGGCAGTTGCGGTTGTCGCGATTTTGGGGACGGTATTTACGCTAATCGAAGTGGCTTTAAAACCTGTACTTGGCATGACGCCGACCCAATTTGGTGTCATGACAGGTTCATCGCTCCATGAAATTGCACATGCAGTTGCAGCAGGCGGGGCAGGCGGAACGGAGGCGCTTGATGCTTCGATTATCATGAAATTATCTCGTGTCTTATTACTCGCACCAGTTGCTTTGATTGTTGGAATCATCGCGCAACGCAAAACACGAGGAACATCAGATGAAAAGGCGAAATTACCGATTCCGTGGTTTATGGGTGGATTCTTATTAACAAGCGCAATCGGCACGTTTATCGCGATGCCAGCAAGTTTATTAGATGGCCTTGTTTCACTGGCGTACCTTTGCCTCGGAATGGCGATGGCAGGGCTTGGAATGAGCGTGAATTTTCAAGTGATTATTCGTCGTGGTGGACGTGTCTTTCTCGCGGCTACAATTGGTTCGGTAGCGCTACTCGCATTATCAATTACGGCAAGCAAATTATTCTTTTAACCGCAGAAAAACAGCGCATCCCGTGAAAGGATGCGCTGTTTCTTATTCGATCACAAACTGATTATGATACAACTCTGAGTAGAAACCTTCTTCTTTCAGTAATGATTCATGCGTACCTTGTTCGATAACTTCACCTTGATGTAAGACCACAATATGATCGGCATCAAGAATCGTTTTCAAACGGTGGGCAATGACGAAACTAGTACGGCCCGAGATAACGTTATCCATCGCTTTTTGGATGCGGCTCTCGGTTACGGTATCGACATTACTTGTCGCCTCATCCAGAATAAGCAGGGACGGGTTCGTAATGATCGTACGCGCGATACTAATCAATTGTTTTTGACCAACACTGAAAATGTTGTTCTCATCCGTGATTTCTGTTTCATAACCATTTTCAAGCGTCATGATAAAGTCGTGAATGTTCGCTTGTTTTGCGGCATCTGTAACTTCGGCATCTGTTGCTTCTGGGTTACCAAACACGATATTATCGCGGATTGTACCAGAGAAAAGGACAGAATCTTGCAACACGATACCAACTTGTTTACGAAGGGAAGCGAGTTTGATGTCGCGAATATCCACATCGTCAAACAAAATCGCGCCGTTATCTACATTGTAGAAACGATTTAGCAAGTTCATGACGGTTGTTTTACCAGAACCAGTTGGACCAACGAGAGCGACCATTTTACCTTTTTCAACGTCAATTGAAACATTTTTGAGGACTGGTTTTTCAGGTGTATACGCGAAATCCACATTTTGCAGCTTCACGCTTTGATGAACGCCATCGATTGTTTTCAAATCTTTACGTTCCACTTCTTCTTCTTCGTCAAAAATTTCACTAACACGACGTGCACCAGTGATGGCAAGTTGAAGCATGCTGTACTGGGACGAGATTTGTGTCAGTGGCATATAGAATTGTTGTGAATACTGTACGAACATAACGATCAAACCTAGAGCTGCGGCACGTTCGATACTACCATCAAGAGCTAGATAACCACCGAAGAAAATAACGACAGCCGTATTAATCAGTGAAATACCTTGCATCATTGGGAAAAGTAAACCGGAGTAAACTTGGCCTTTAAAGGTTGCGTCTTTCACGATGTTGTTATGTTTCACGAAGCCTTCAATTGTTTCTTCTTCCAAGCCATTTGTGATGACGATTTTTTGACCAGAAATTTTTTCATCGATATAACCGTTTAGTTCGCCAAGACGATCTTGTTGCATATCGACATATTTACGAGCTTTGCGGATAATCAACGCGGCAATGATGATCGCAATTGGGGCCATTAGCAGCGTTACAGTTGCGAGTTTCACGTTTTGTTGATACATCATGATAATAACACCAATCATTAACGCAACGTTCGACAAAACTTGTACGAGCGCTTGGTTCAGCGTGTTTGAGATGTTATCCAAATCACTTGTAAAACGGCTAAGCATTTCGCCATCTTTATGTCCGTCGAAGAAACGAATCGATAATTTCTCCATTTTGCGGAACAATCCGATACGCATCCGGTTTGTCGCACGACCAGAAACACCAGCCATCAAGATGGTTTGAATAAATGTTGCTGCGGCAAGCAAGACGTAAAACAGGATAAGCATCCAAATAATATGAACGAAATCTGTTTTGTCATCCACACCAGTTGTGAAGAGGCGTTGCGCATACGTTGCCAGTTCTTGAATGGCTTTCCCGATATACTCAGGAGCCTTGACTTGTAAATAAGTAGCACCGATAATCGCGATAATAATCACGGTCAGTTGCAACTTGTAAGCTTTGAGATAGTGCCAGAAAAAGCGGCAGATACGTTTAAATTCAGTCATTACGCGTCAACCTCCTTTCCCTTTTGTGTGTCATAGATTTCTCTGTAAGTGGCACTTGTTTCAACGAGCTCTTTATGTGTCCCAACGCCAACAAGTTCGCCAGCATCAAGCACGAGAATCTTGTCAGCATGAATAACAGACGAGATTTTTTGAGCGATAATGAATGTTGTTGTGTCACCAAGTTCGTTGTTTAAAGCTTCTTTTACGAGCTTCTCACTACGCGCATCGAGGGCACTTGTGGAGTCATCAAGAATCAAGATTTTTGGTTCACCGATAATACCGCGTGAGATGGAAAGGCGTTGTTTTTGCCCACCAGAGAAGTTATTTCCACGCTCAACGATTGGCGCATCATATACATCCGCTTGGCGTTCGATAAACTCTTTCGCCTGCGCAATACGTGTTGCTTTCTCCATATCGTCCGTCGTCGCATCCTTCTTCCCGTGACGTAAATTCTCGGAAATCGTACCTGAGAAGAGAATCGCGCGTTGCAGCACAAGCGAAACTGTGTCGCGTAACGTTTGTTTACTCATTTTCTTCAAGTCCGTTCCACCGATCAAAATTTCACCCTCAGTTGGGTCGTATAATCGTGGAATCAGTTGAGCTAGAGTTGATTTACCCGATCCAGTTGCGCCGACGATACCGATCATTTCACCAGGTTTTGCTTCGAATGAAATATGTTTCAGCGCTTTTGTTTCGTCGCCTTCATATTGGAAGCTAACATCACGGAACTCCACGCTACCAATTAAATCTTGTTTTGGCGCATTTTCGTCATACGTAATATCAGGCTCTGTGTCGAGCACTTCGCCAATACGTTTCAGCGAGATCATCGCACGAGAAGCCATCATCATCATCATACCACCGATAATAATCGCCATCATAATTTGCATCAAGTAGTTCATAAATGACGCAATCGCACCGATAACTTCAGGATTGTCTTTCACTAAATCCCCAGCAAAATAAATCGCCGCGACAACCGCCATGTTTGAAACGAGCATGAATGCTGGAATCATAACAGAGAAAAGTTGTCCAACTACGATGGTGTGATGCGTTAATTTATCACTTGTTTTTGTGAAGCGTTCTAATTCATTGTCTTCTTGAACGAACGATTTCACAACACGCATACCAGCCAAGTTTTCTTTTGCAATCGCATTAACGCGATCGATGAAGCCTTGGATTTTACCAAAGTGTTTGCCCATTCTTCCAAAAATCAAGAAAACAATGAGGAGAACAAGGACAACGAGCACGATAATAATCCACCAAAGTTCAGGCAGGGTATACATCGCTAAAATAAAACTACCAATAAACATAATCGGAATTCGAGTGATGGATTGTAAAGACATCATCACTAAGTTTTGAACTTGCGTAATATCATTCGTTTGACGAACAACTAGATTTCCTGTAGAAAGTCTCTCGATATTGCTGAATGAGAATGTTTGAATTTTGCGGAAACTAGTTTCACGAATGTCGGCCCCTACACCTTGTGCCACTTTTGCGGAGAGGATGGTGTTAAGGATACCTGCGATAAGTCCGACAATGGCAATGACAATAAGTAAAATACCAATTCTTGTAATTTCGTCCATCTTATCATTAATAATTGCTTCCAGTACTTGTTGTAATAATTTCGGCTGCCATAATTGTGAGATAACCATGACGACGATGAACAAAGTGGAGAGCGTGGTTTGAAGCTTGTATTTCTTCAAATGTTGAAATAAAACTTTCATTATATACCTCCTTGTATATGCGTTAAAAACCAGCACGAACATATATTCTAAACCAAATCGCGGGTATATGCAAGTGAAAAATGAAACTTTATTCTAGTAAATAGTACTTGTCATAAAATGTTCACAAAATGGAGCAAAACACGTGCGCCTGTAGCATTAGCTCGCACATGCGTTTTGGATGATTGGATACAAAAATTACTAAAAGGTGCATAAAAAAGCTTGCTATGAAACGGCTTTCATTTCGTATAATAAGAAGGAGCAATATCGACATATCAAATGTAATGTGGGATAATCAATTTTTAAGGGATTATAGTACATAATTAGGTTTGATAATTAGGGAGGAAAAGGGACAGATGAATATTTTGATAGCGCTTATACCGGCTTTACTATGGGGATTTATGCCGCTAATTATTACAAAGATTGGCGGTACAACAAGGCAGCAAACGACAGGTATCACATTTGGGGCGCTTATTTTTGCATGTATTGCGTTCCTATTTACAGATCCAGTTTATACAATGGAAACGGTGATTATTAGCTTTATTACGGGCTGTTTGTGGAGTGTCGGACAGATGTTCCAATTGAAGTCATTTAAGCTAATTGGTGTTTCAAAAGCGATGCCGATTTCAACAGGGATGCAGCTTGTTGGAACGACGCTTTGTGGGGTGCTACTATTTCACGAATGGGATACGACATTCCGAATCGTGTTTGGATTCATTGCGTTGGCGCTAATTGTCATCGGTATTTTTATGACATCCTACGCGGAAAAAGAAGAGGCGGGGCAAGCGACATTGAATCGCGGACTGCTAGCACTAGCTATTTCGTCGGCGGGTTATATTAGCTACGTTGTTATTATTCAAGGATTTTCCATCAATGGACTGGATGCTATTTTGCCACAAGCGATTGGGATGGTGATAGCGGCGCTGATTATGACGGCGCGTAGTAAGGACGACAAAGAAAGCCGCTTCATTAAAAAGACAGCTTGGCTTGTGATTCCTGGTATGATTTGGGCGATTGGAAATGTGGCGATGATCTATGCGAACAGTCTTGTTGGTGTTGCAACTGGATTCTCTCTATCGCAACTCGGTGTCGTTATTTCAACCCTCGGCGCGATTCTTCTATTGAACGAACGCAAAACGCGAAAAGAAATTATTTTTGTCATTATCGGTGTTGTTTTAGTAGTTGTCGGAGGAATAATGATAGGTGCTACAAAAGCCTAGTCGTTTTCATTTTTTTCTAGGTTTCGATATTTTTTGACATAACTCCTGAATTTCGTCTTTTGTGTAGTAATCTTATGTATGTAAGGGACACAATAAAAAACGAGAGAAGGAATTGATAATATGAAATTAACGAAATTCGCGATCGTAGGTATGGTAACAGTGGCAACCTTAGTAGGAACAGGTACAGGAACAATGGCTCATGCAGCAGACGGTGGAACATTGGGCTCCAAAGCAGATGTAAACTTTATTCCTAATGATACAATCACAAATCCAGTTGATCCAACAGATCCAGGAAATCCAGAAGTGGTAGTACCAGTTGACCCAGATCATCCAGCAGGCACAGCAGGTCCTTTAAGCATCGATTATATCTCTAATATTCACTTCGGGGATCAAAAAATATCTGGTAATAATGAAGTTTATTCCGCGCAACTTGATCAAATTAAAGTAGGCGCATCAGAAACGATTAAAGATATTCCTAACTATATCCAAATCACAGATAACCGTGGATCTAACGCTGGTTGGCATTTAACAGTAAAACAAGACGGCCAATTTGTTAATGGTACATCCGAATTAGTAGGTGCCGTATTAAGTTTTGAAAACCCAACATTGAACTCCGCATCAGAAAGTGACGCACCAACAGCAACAGGCTTCTCGCTTGACCCAGCTGGAACGTCATCGGATGTTATGAGTGCAGAAGAAGACCAAGGTATGGGAACGTGGGTTGAAATGTTTGGAGAGGACGCGACAGAAGCCGCAGACAGCATTAAACTAAGCGTACCAGGTAAAACTTCAAAAATTCCAGGTCAGTATGAAGCAACACTTACTTGGGAACTAACAGACACACCAGCTTAAATAAGCACCTACGCTAAATAAATCGGCGGCAATCGCTCGATTTGTGTAAAGCATAGTCTTTCGTCCTACCTAATATGGGTGGGGCGTTTTTTATTTAGTAAAACGCTCGTTCTTTTTGTTTAAAAAGACATCTAGTTGTTCAAAGTCTTTTTTTACAGGGGGCATGTTCCAGACAAGGGTGTCTGCTGTAATACCAATTTCTTCATAGAAGGGGAAGTCGCTGATGATGAGATCGATGTGTTGCATGTGTTCGTGGGAATGCAATTCATCGCAAATGATAAGTTGCTCTTCTGAATATCGCTTCCGTAATTCTGTGCGCAGGTATTCTTCCCAAAAATAACCGTTCTCTGAAACAATTTTCACATGAAGTATCCGGTATTGTTGTTCTTGTTGTATCACAATGTTGTAGAAATCCGTTAGATAGTGGATTATCATGGCCTTGTTAGAGCGAATATAACGGTGATTTGGATTCGTTTCAAAGCTATTCAATACCGTTCTAATCTTTTGGCTTAGTTCATGTTTATCAGGAGCTACGTGCGTATATGGTACCTCGGGCAGGGTATTCATTTTATCAATAAAGAGGAAGCGCGTTAGAAAATCAATCGTCTCCGCTAAAATATGTGTCGTATTATGAATATGATACACCTCTAAAAGTTTTACCAAATCCTGGGCTAATTCATGCTTATGAGGATTAACAAGCTGACTATTTTTTACTCGTACTTCTGCCTGTCTTTCATCAACATAAGAGAAATTCGTCCAAAAACACATCAAAACATTCACATAATGCTCATCCTTCGACATCTCAAATCCAACAATATCCTCCAAAATCGAATAATCAACCGGATGAAACTCACGCTGCGCCTCAGCAATGCTTTTCCAAGAGTGAAGATCAGCCTGCGTCATCGTATAGTGGTAACCTTGCTTCACACGCTCCAAACAAACGGCAATCGCAAGCGCATAATTTATCCGAGCAGATAGCGAAAAATAAATCCCAAAACAACTCTCCACCGTCTTAATAAAGTCATTCACACGCGCATACGGTATTTCCGGGAACGGCCACTTCGTATAAGGATAAGAACGGCTATAAATCTGAAAATAATAAAAACGCAAGCGAATCTCCGTCCCTTTAATATCAAGAGGTGTCGTCTCCAAAACAAGGCGGCTCTCGGCAAGATAGGTATCAATCTGGCGAACGCGGCGATACATCGTTGGCAAACTACTGAAATTCTCTTCTGCCCAATCGGTTAAGTTTTGCCGTTTCCCCGCAAAGATATCTTTAGAAATTAAATACATATACGAATTGCTGACGGTCATGGCATATAAATAGGAGAAATTCACTTGCTCTCCCACATCAAATAGCACATGGTACTCATCTTCATGAACATAGGCAATCGCTGGATCAAAAATTTCTTGCAAACTTTTTATATCGCTATCTAGCGTCTTAATAGAACAATGTAGCAATCCCGCAAGTTCTTTCTTCGTATAGTTCTGTTCTGCTGTAAACAAGATGTGCAGCAGTCTTAGCTTCCGATATTCCGAAGCAATGACAAGATTTTTCATACTAAAACACGCTCCTAAAGCACGACTTTCTATTACGCTCAATATAGCACCATAATGGCGATTTGTCATTTTTTTTCACTAAGCAAAGTCAAAAGTTTCTCGATTGAAGAACTTTTTGATAATAATCGCATTTTCGTATTTTTATGTAGTATTCTTATAACTGTAAGAGGCACCGAGAACAGGCAGTATAAGCAAATCTCAGGTACCTAACGAAAAATTCTTCTTCTGGTCATCCCCCGACCAACCTAAGAAAACCGGCTGCATCTCGCAGTCATACTATCTCTTCACAAGTTCCCCAGAAACAATCTTCACAAACCAACCCAATACACGCAAATATAGAAAGAATCTAAAAATAATGGCAATCTATTATTGGTGAACAATAATGGATCCTCTCGAAAAACACATCAAAGGAGGTGAGGCTACCCACGGCGACACAACATCTAGAATGAACTGTTAGTGATGTATGACAATTCAAACGGCAAGCAAGATAAGTTACATCAAAAATGTGATAAATCTGCAAATTTAGAGTATAGCAAGAAAAATACCCTAAAATAAGTGAAATTTGTTACCAAAAAAATGGACATCATTTTGAGCCAAAAAGTAGCAAAAATAAAGAGAAGTACAACAAAGACCGCAAAATGAAGCAATAAAAGCAAGAAAATATTTATTTTACACCACATTACTAAAAGATAAAAATGCATCATAACTTAGTAATATCTAGTATAAACAAGATTAATTAAAGCAACACCAGAGTTTCTATCAATATTAATCAGAATTTTTAAAACAGTCAAACTCTAATTTTGTTAGATTTAACAAAGGTTTCACCCACGCACTATAAAAGTATAATAGTTTACAAATTAAAATGGATATATCGTCCAACTACATTTCTTTTTAGAAGAAACTGGCGATTTACAGAAAAAAACATCGCCAAGTGACTCTAAAATACTATGATATAATCCAATCAGCACGAGTGAAGTAATGAATTTTACTTTGAACAAATGACTGCAGGGACTTATTCCAGAACATAAGGAAACACTACTTAAGATGATTCTATATTTTTAATAAATATAAATGAGAATACAGTTTCTGTTGCAACTTAGGGGGTGTTTATTATGTGAAGGCAACACAGTTCACGCAGAGAAAACAGACAAATAAACAGTTTAAGGAAGAAGGAGAAAAATAAACATGAAAAATGAACAAAAGGGACCAATTAACGTACTATCTAAGGCGTCGGTCATGAAAGCTGCAAAATCACTTTTAGTAGCTACAGTTATTGCAAGTCAAGTATTTACAGTATTACCAGCTGGGTCATTCGCAGCAGAAGCAACAGGGCAAGATATAACAACACCAACATTACCAACTGCAGACCAAGCGGCAAGCAAAATTGCAATTGCACCGATGTCATTAGCTCTAGACAATGGGGTAACAGAGAAACGTGCACAAGTTTCAACATTTGCAGAGTTTAAAGCAGCAGCAGAATCTACAACAATCAACGTTATTGAAATCACTGGTAACTTCCAATTCACAAGTAACGTAGCAATCAACAGCAACATCCGCATTGAAGGTAACGGATATGCGATAACTGCTGGTAATTACCAAATGATTATGCGTTCGACTTCAATCGTCGATGTACAAGACTTGAGCATCACAAACATTGGAACAAAAGGTGTATTCACAGGTTATAACTCAACAGCAGCACCAACAGTTAACTTGACGAACAACGTACAAGTATGGGGAATGATCATGGGTGGATCGGGTAAACTTTCCCTATCTATCGGTGGAACAAACAATAAAATCGTCAGCCCAGATCAATACGGTATGGACGTTGATGAACTAACGATCGAAGACAACACACGTATCGAAGAATTATCAGCTTTAAACACAGCAGTTAAAGTTCGTTCATCAGGTAATGTAGGTATTGGCGATAATGCTTATATCAACATGAACTCAAGCAAAGGTTACGCATTTGACGTATCAAATAGTGCCCTTGTTGTTGGTGAAAACACAGTATTGAAATCATCATCAAAATACGGAACTGTAAAAGCAGCAACATTAGTTGTCAAAAATGGCGCTGATTTAACGCTAGCATCTGGTGATGTCGGTAACGGTATCTACGTATCAGGAAACATTACAATCGGCGATAACGTAAACCTTAAAGCAACTGGTACTGGTACAGCCGTTTATGCATACAACACAGGAGCAGCAATCGTTGTAGGTAAAAATGCTAATATCGATATCGTAAGTGATAACGGTCATGGTATCTATGGTAATGCATCCATCACATTCGGTGACGGTTCATCCCTAAAATTAAGAACACAATATAAAGGTATTTACTCAGCAGGAGCAGCAACAATTCGCTTCGGTACAGTATCTAATCAACCAAAAGCACCAGCAGATCGCGTAAAAATTGATATCGATTCTGGTATCGACTATGGTATCTACTCTGGCGGACCAGTTATCTTCGGTGATGATACAGAAGTTAACGTAAAAGCCAAAGCTGGAGCCATTTATGCAGCTGGAAACTCACGCATCAACTTTGGTTCGAACACAAAAAATACAATCTCATCTTCAGCAGGTAAAGGTATTGATGCTGGTGGCGTAGTATTCGGTGACGATTCAATAGTGGATATCAAAGCTTATGTAGACGGTATCAACACAACAAATACAAGCGGTGAAGGCTTAACAACTGGTAAAAACGTTAGCATGAACATCGTAGCTAATAATCATGACGGTATCTACACATACAAAAACACGAACTTCGGAGAAAATAATACAGTCGTAATTAAAGCACTAAACAGCCATGCCATCCACACATTCTACGGTTCAGCAGTTAATATTGGCGCTAACTCAAGCTTCGACCTATCTGGAACAGACGGAATTAGACAAGAAGCAACAGCAGCATCCGCACTTAACGTAGGAACAAACTCAACATTGAAAATTGCAGCAGCAGACTATGGTATCTACACATACGGTTCTGTAACGTTCGCTAACGGTTCAAAAGCTAACATCCGCGCTGCTTCAAAAACAGCAAAACCAGCAATAAAAGCAAATGGTGTAGTAACATTCAACAAAGACACAATGGCGTATGTAGAATCACTTTACCCATCAACAACGACATCAGTATTCGACTTAAGCGGTGGAGTGAACTCGAAATTAGTGCTTAATAGCCCTAAATTCATCGATTTCCGTCAAAATAACAACAATGCAACATCTAAAACTGGCCACATTGTTAAAGGTTATGGCTCTACAACAGTAGCGAACCAAACACGCGTAGAAATCAACAACGTAAAAAATCTAATGGCATGGAACCACGGAACTGACTGGTCTAAAGCATCAAATACTGCATGGACGGATGTTGAAGCAGGTCGTGTAACATTAGCATACAAAAACGGCACCGTTACAACAAACTACTATGGTGGTCCAGCAACAGGAATAGACGGATTTAGCCTATTCGACTACACACGTCTTTCAACTGAAGGTTCAAGTGCTATCGATCGTCCAGTAGTTAAACCAATCTATGTTGGCGCGAAGACAGTAACCGGTACTGGTACTCCAGGAAACGACGTTATTGTAACATTCCCTAACGGAACAACTGCAAAAGCAACAGTTGCCCCAGATGGTACTTGGACAGTAGACGTACCAGCAGGTGTTAACCTTGCTAAAGATCAATCTGTAGTTACCTACCAAACAAACGGTGTAAACGACAGTGCAAACGTAACAACAAAAGTACAACAAGATCTATCAGTACCAGGAACTCCAGATGTTAACTCTATCAAAGCAGGCGACACAGTCCTTACTGGTAAAGGTGAGCCAAACAAAGACATCACAGTAACACTTCCAGACGGTTCAAAAGTAACTGGTACAACAGATGCTAACGGCGACTTCTCAATCACAATTCCAGCACAAAAAGAAGGCGCAGTTATTTCTGTAACACAAAAAGGTGACAATGGGCTTGAAGGTAACCCAGGTATTGTTATCGTAGCATCAAATGAAAAACCAGTTATCACAGCTGACGATCAAACATTCCGCGTGGGAGATACATTTAACCCATTAGCAGATGTAACAGCAAAAGATAAAGAAGATGGCGACTTAACAGCAGACGTAAAAGTGAAGAGCAGCAACGTAGACATGACTAAAGTAGGTAACTACACAGTCGTTTATACAGTAACAGACAAAGACGGTAACACAACAGAATTATCCGTATCAATCAAAGTTATCGCAGCAACAGCAGGAACAATCACAGCTGGCGAATTCACAATTGGTACAGACAACTACGTTAAAGGCGCTTTAACAGGCGACGTTGCTAAAGCATACTTGGAAGTTAACGGAACACAGTTAACAACAATCAACGTAGCAGGTTCTTCATACCAATACTACGCTAAAAACAACATCTTAGATCCAGCAGACAAAGTATTCATCGTAGCACTTGATGCAAACGGTAAAGTACTACAAAAAACAGAAGTAAAAGTGAACGCAAAAGCAACAGCAGGAACAATCACAGCTAATGACTTCACAATTGGTGCAGACAGCTATGTGAAAGGCGCCCTAACAGGTGACGTAACAAGAGCAGCACTAGAAGTTAACGGAACTAAATTAACAACAATTAACGTATCAGGTTCTTCATACCAATACTACGCTAAAAACAATATTACAAAAGCAACAGACGATGTTTACATCATTGGTTATGACGCAACAGGTAAAGAACTACAAAGAACAAAAGTAAACGTTATTGCAGCAACAGCAGGAACAATCTCAGCAGATGACTTCACAATCGGTAAAGACAACTACGTTAAAGGAGCTCTAACAGGCGACGTAACAAGAGCAGCATTAGAAGTTAACGGTACGCAATTAACAACAATCAACGTATCAGGTAGCACGTACCAATACTACGCTAAAAACAACATCACGAAACCAACAGATCAAGTTTATATCATTGGTTATGACGCAACAGGTAAAGTCCTACAAAGAACACAAGTAAACGTAAAAGCAGCAACAGTAACAGCAGGGACAATCACACCAGATAAATTTGTTCTAGGAACAGACACGTATGTAAAAGGAACATTCACTGGCGATGTAGCAAAAGTTAGCCTAACAGTTAACGGAACAGTTTACCAAACAATCAACACACCAACATCACCATTCCAATACTACGCAAAAGCTAACATCAAGAACGTTACAGATATCGTAACAGTAACAGCATATGATGCGACAGGTAAAGTTTTAGACACGAAAACAGTAACCGTAACAACAGATAAAGGTCAAGCAGGAACAGTACTTGCTGACAGCTACAAACTTGGTAAAGACAGCTATGTAACAGGTTCATACACTGGTGACGTAGTGAAAGTTGCTCTAGAAGTTAATGGAACTGAGCTACAAAAAATCAATGTAACTGGTGGAACAGTGAAATATTATGCGAAACCACAGATCCTTTCTGCAACAGATGTAGTAAAACTTAACGGTTACAACTCAGCAGGCGTATTAGTTAGCTCAAAAACAGTAGTAATCAGCACAACTGATGGTACTGTAACAGCTAATCCATTCGTTATCGGAACAGATGCTTATGTAACAGGAACACTAACTGGTGACGTAACGAAAGTCGCTCTTAAAGTGAATGGCGTAGTTAAAGCAGCTATTCCAGCAACAGCAGGATCATACCAATACTATGCAAAAGCTCTAATCACTGCAGACACAGACGTAGTAGAAGTTATTGCGTATGAAGCAACTGGTGCAGTTCTTAACACAGCTACTGTACAAGTAAGCAAACCAGCAGCTAACGTAACAAAAGGAACTGTAACACCAAATGCTTACAAAATTGGAACAAACACATACGTTGAAGGATCTTACACTGGCGACGTTGCAAAAGTAGCATTAGAAGTAAATGGCACAGAATACAGCCCAATCCCAGCAACTGGTGGCGCAATTCGTTACTATGCAGGATCTCTAATCGCTGACGGAGCAGACGTTGTAAAAGTAAACGTATATGACGCAGCAGGTAAATTACTAGACAGCAAACCAGTAACAATCAACGTAGCAACAGGAACAGTTGTCGCTGACGCAGTAAAAGTTGGCGATGGCTACCTTTACGGAACAGCTACAGGTGACGTTTACAAAGTAACGCTAAGCGTAAACGGAACAGTTCAAACAAGTGTTGCCTTTGTTCAACCAGACGGAACTTACAAATACTACATCAAAGCCCTTAACCTACAACCAACAGACGTTGTAGAAGTAATCGGACTTGATAACCGTGGTGGACAAATCAATACAACTCCAGTAACAATCACACAATAATATAACAGAAGCACTAAAAGGTGTAACAAAGCATAAAGGGGAATAAGACTATTCCCCTTTATGTATTAAATGAATGAGGTGTACTAAACAAATGAAAAAAGTTTTAATCGCAGGAATAACAGCCCTAACACTTGTATTTTTAGGCGCATGTGGCAATACAGCAGACAATGACAAAGACAAAACAACTAAAACAGAGCAAACCGCAAAACAAGAATTCAAAACAAAAACAGTCAACAACATCGACATGAAAATCGGTGAAATCAAGACAACAGAAAGCACGAAAAAAGACAAAAACATGGTCAGCATCGCAATGTCATTCTTAAACAATGATAACGCACCAGTAGGCGTGGGCGCAGGCGATTTCAAAATTAAATCAGGCGACAAAACGTATGAAGTTTTCCCACAAGGAAATAACTTTGGTGATGAGTTCAAACCAAACGAAAAACTAGAAGGAAAAGCTTATTTCGAATTACCAACAAGCGTTAAAAAAGGCACACTTGTATACGCACCAATGGGCAAAGAACAAGCAAGCTGGTCTATCACTATTCCAGAAGCTAAGTAAGAAATTAAAAACCAAACCAGAAAGGGTTGTCATAAATTGAAATTAGTTGTTATGGGATTAGGATATATTGGACTTCCAACCGCAATCATGTTCGCCAATCACGACCAAGATGTACTAGGAATCGATGTGAACGAGAAAGTCATTAAAGAATTAAATACGGGTAAGATTCACATCGAAGAGCCAGGATTGCAAGCGGAACTTGATAGAGCTATCCAAAATAATAAATTTAAGGCAGGTTTGGTTGTAGAGCAGGCAGATGCATTCATCGTATCTGTTCCTACACCAAACAAAAATGACGCCTTAAAATCATGTGATCTAAGCTACGTTTTATCCGCAGTAACAAACATTTTACCAGTCCTTGAAAAAGGAAACACCATCATTATTGAATCCACTATCGCTCCCCGCTCCACCGAAGATCACATTCTACCACTCGTTGAAAGTACTGGCTTAATAGTAGGTGAAGATGTATTCCTCGTTCATTGCCCGGAGCGCGTTTTACCAGGCCAAATTATTCATGAGTTAATCTACAACAACCGCATCATTGGCGGCGTAACACCAGCATGTACCGAAGCTGGAAAGAAAATCTACAGCGTTTTTGTACAAGGTGAATTAATCGAATCAGCGGCATCAACAGCTGAAATGTCCAAACTAATGGAAAACACATACCGCGACGTGAATATCGCACTAGCAAACGAACTCGTACACATCTCAGCAAAACTTGGTATCAATGCACTCGACGTCATCAGTATGGCAAACAAACACCCACGCGTAAACTTACATCAACCAGGTCCAGGCGTTGGCGGACACTGTTTAGCAGTTGATCCTTACTTCATCGCAGCAGCAGCACCAACAGAATCCCACTTAATTCAGCGCTCACGTCACATCAACTCGACGATGCCAAACTTCATTGTAGAAAACACAGTAGCTTTAATGAACAAATTGCAAGGCAGAAAAATCGCGGTTTTCGGACTGACATATAAAGGTGACATCGATGACATTCGCGAAAGCCCAGCCTTAGAAATCTATCATGAATTGGAAGCAATGGGACAATACGATGTGGTAGCATATGATCCGCACGTAGATGCTGGATTTGTAGAACATGACATGGCGGTTGCAACAGCAGATGCTGATCTTGTATTAGTGTTAGTGGACCATTCGGAATTCCGTGACATTACGCCTCAAAGCTTGAAAAACATGCGCGAAATAGCCGTTCTAGATGCGAAAAATATTGCGACACAATGTGCAGATATGGATAAGTATTTCAATCTTGGAACTCTTTCGAAAATTGGTGAACTAAAAGAAGTTGGCGTAACTGTTTAATACAACAATTCGCTAAAAGCATGTGATCAAAATTAGAAATGTGGATGATGAATGAAAAAGATACTTTTAATATCGCAAAATTTCTATCCTGAAATCGGAAGTGCCGCGAATCGAATGAAGCAACTCTTTCGACTGTTCGGAAAAAGCTACGATACAACCTTGTATACGACAGAACCGCAATATCCGAACCGCGACATTTACGAGCAGGAAAAATTTTGGGATGCAGACCTCACTGAGGAAAAAATTGTGCGTGTAAAAACGCGGACAAGCAAATATGAAACGAAGATGATTTTTCGCTTTCTTCTCTATTTGGAAACACTGTGCCGCTTTATTTTGAAAATTTTAAGAGCTAAAGAATCTTTTGATGTTGTCTATGTATCGAGTCCACCTATTTCAATTGCACTCGCAGGGCTAATAGCGAAACGGAAATTTAAAGCAAAACTGATTGTCGATATTCGCGACTTATGGCCAGAATCGCTCAAAGGAGTAGGGAAATTCAATTCACCAATCATTCTATGGATTGCTTATAAATTTGAAAATCGGATTTATAAGCAGGCGGATCAAATTGTCGTCAACAGTGAACGATTTGCAGACTACATCACGGAGAAAGGCATTGATCCAAAGAAGATTACCTTCGTTCCAAACGCTCTAACACCGGAAGAATTGGAGTTAGGAAGCACCAAACGACCGATTATAAATGAACCTATCACAGTTATTTACACTGGGAATATCGGTCTGGCACAAGAATTAGCAAGCTTTATCCGCATGGCCGCCTATTTTGAAAAGGACACAGGTGTTCAATTCAAAATGATTGGTTATGGCGCGAATTATCAAAAACTGATTGATTCGGTGAAAGAACAGGAACTAGCTAACATCATCGTGAACCCACCAGATACACGGAGTAATGTACTCATAAAGCTAGCCGCAGCAGACGTTGCTTTCGTTAGCCTCGTGCCACATCCTGTTTTTGAAACGGTCATTCCTGGTAAAATCGTTGACTACATGGGCATTGGATTACCAATTATCGGTATGGTTTCGGGCTACTGTAAAGATGTTATTTATGCTTCTAATACAGGCTTTATTTACGGGCATGATGAAGAACAAGCAATGTACAGTGGTTTAAAGCACTTGATTCAAGACCACGAACTTCGAGGTAAGTTGAGACAAAACGGCTTACAGTATGCAAAAGCAAACTACAATTGGCAAGAAAATTTTAAACGGATCGAAACGTTGATATCCGAATTTGAATGAGGTAGGAAGCATGTCAAAAAAAATCGCTGTGTTCGTATGGAATTACTTTACAAATGATGCACGGGTGATGCGAGAATGCACCGCCTTACAAGAAGCGGGGTATCATGTTGACCTAATTGCTATCCATGATGTCAAACAACCAGAACTTCCTCTAAAAGAATCCCCCGCTGAAAATTTTACCATTTATCGTGTGAAGACGGGTTATCCCGATTTTCTAAAGCCGCTTATGAACGGCATCCGATTTATGAAACGAAGCAAACCAAGCCTGCTACTTATAGGCTTTATCTTTCTATTATTACTCCTGTTTTTCCCCCTCCCAACGCTTATCGTTAGTCTGATGGTAGCCCTTGTTTTCCTCAAAAAAGTGCAGACAGTCGTCCGACGCAGCCTGATTTTTGCAAGAATGGTGCGTCAAGGACTTGCTAAACGCTACGATATCTACCACGCTAACGACTTGAATACATTGCCACAAGCCACTATTTGTGCCAAAGTATTTCGCAAAAAAAGACTCGTTTATGACTCCCACGAAGTACAAACAAGTAGAACAGGTTACAACAATCCGATGTATGGCATCAGTGAGAAATTCCTGCTCCACTTCACCGACATCTGCATCCATGAAAATGATACGCGAGCCGCTTATATTGAAAAAAGGTATCATTTCTATCCAAAAGTGGTACACAATTACCCAAATAAAGTATACCCAGAGAAAAAAGCTGGTAAGGACTTGCATGCTTTGCTAGACATTCCAGAAGCCGAACCGATTTTACTCTATCAGGGTGGCGTTCAAACTGGACGCGGATTGGATAAACTTGTCGAAGCAACAGCGCTTTTTGATCGAGGTGTGGTCGTAATTATCGGTGACGGTCGGATCAAAGCTGAATTACAAGCACGTGTTGCAAGTGAAAATTTGGAACAAAAAATCAAGTTTTTACCGAAAGTGCCGTTGCAGGATTTACTGGCTTACACGAAAAATGCCTATCTAGGATTTCAAATTTTGAATAATGTTTGTTTTAATCATTACTCCGCATCGTCGAATAAGTTGTTCGAGTATGTGATGAGCGGTGTACCAGTGATTGGCAGTGATTTTCCGGAGATACGGAAGATTGTACAAGGAGAGCAAGTTGGAATTGTGGTTGATTCGCACGATCCAGCGTCGATTGCAGCAGGTGTGAATACGTTACTTGCTAATCTGGAATTGCATGAAACACTACGCCAAAACTGTTTTCAGGCAAGAGAAATATATAATTGGGAACGTGAAAAAGCGATTTTTCTAGAAATCTATAAGGAATTAGAGGATGGAACATGACAAAGAATAATGCCCTTTTGAAACTAAGTGATAATGTGAAATTGAATAAGAATAATGATGCGGTCACAGCAGAGATGGTACAAACAAAAGACTACTATCAAAAAGCTATCTTAGCGGAATTTGCGGCATTTATCCCAATGAGAGCGGTCATCTATGAGATGGATAGCCGATTGGTGAGTCATGCGATTTACTTTTCGAAGTATCGTGATGCAAGCAAGGTTTACTTTTTTGAGAGTAACGCGGCGAAATTGCGAGATGCGCGAAATGATGCAACACGGAACAAGTTTCCACAGATTGAATGTTTGAAACCTGATTGGAGTAGAGATCGTTTTGTGAGGGTAGAAAAAGGCAAGTCTGTCCAAGCAGATATGATTGCGCCACACGTTATTCATGCAACTGCGCGAGTGCTTGAAGCGGGTGTATTGGAATGGTTAACAAAACAGTTACAAGAAGTGAAGCCGATTCTTTGGTTAGAAACGGATAGTGCGAATTTTGCAGAAATAGCTTTACTTTTAGAGAAAACGCAATATCAGCTAAGACAACAAAATGGGAATAACGCAGTGTATACTTTCCAAGAAGCTGCGCCAGAACCTGTAGAGGATCACGAGATTGAAGAAAAAATATTAGAACGACTGGATACGTATAAGCGCCAAATCGAACGAATGAAGCAGGAATACGATGAAGAACTCGCTCTTATCCAAGCCAAACAAGACAAGAAAGTGATCGTTTTGGAAGAGAAATATCGCGCCATCGAAGAAACATGGGTGCAACAAGGTAAGGAACAAACCGAGAAGGTGAGACAACACCAACAAACTACAAATGAGGCGAAACAACTTGTACAGCAAATGTCGGACGCCTTGAATGCAGAAAGAGCAGTTAATACCGATCTTAATAAACATATTTTCAGCTTACTGGAAGATGAGAAACCTGTATTGCTGACAATGAAAAAACGAGATGCGCAGCAAGCGAAAGAAATCAAAAGCTTGAAGAAAGAGAATGCGACTTTAACTAGAAAATTAAGCCAAATGACGGAGAAATACGACCGTTTGAACAGCACGAAAGTTATTCGGATGATGCGGAAGTATTGGAAGCTAAAAAAAAGCCAAAGATTGAGGAATGAAACGTGAAAAAGATTGAGAATTTATATCATGAAATTGAGTATTTACAAAAGAAGATTTTAAGCAATATTCAGCCTGAAGTGATTGCTTCGAAGGATTTCACAAACGCAGAGAATTGGCATAGTTCAAATGATGATTTGGCATTCGAGCAACAAGGCGAAGCGGTCATGGCTACAAATAGCAGCGATAAATATATTTACTTTTCCTACTTGGAGACGAACCTTTTGTTTAGCCGTTATCCGATGCATATCATCGAAACGGTTCCAGGAGAAAAGTTCGAGTTCCAGTTCGATATTGAAATGATTGGAAAACAAGAATGTAAAATTGCCATTATCGAGTACGGTAACAAGAAACAACTGAAATCAACATTGGTTGATCCGAACAAGAAGAATCATCTTAAGGTAGGGCAAGAAACAACGCGTCTACGTATCGCTTTACGGGTGCCGAGCAAGAGTGTCATCACGATTAAAGGTTGCGAATTTGTGCGAACATTTGATGCAGCAAAAGTGACGAAAAACGCGACGACGGTATCGGAAGTAAGAGCTGGATTGAAAGCAATTAAGAAGACGTCAGATTTACGTGTGGCCTGCATTTTTGATGAGTTTACACGAACATGTTACGACAAGGAAGTAAACTTGATTACATTTACACCAGAGAATTGGCAAGAGGTGCTGGAACGTGAGCAACCACATATTTTAATGGTGGAGTCGGCATGGCACGGGAATCATAAGGCCTGGGAATATAAGATTGGTCGGTATGCGAACCAGGATAGAAGCGCGTTATTGGGACTTCTTGAATGGTGTAAGCAGAACGATGTACCGACAATTTTCTGGAATAAAGAGGATCCAATTCATTACGACAAATTTATTGATACGGCGAAATTGTTTAACTATATTTACACAACGGACGCGGACATGATTCCGAAGTACAAGAAGGCAGCAGGGCATGAGAATGTATTTGCACAAAGTTTTGCAGTACAGCCGGAGATGCATAATCCGATTAAATTGTATAAGAAGCGGATTGACAAGATGTGTTTTGCTGGTTCGTATTATGCGAATCGACATGAGGATCGTCGCCGGGATATGGATCAAATTTTAGATGTAACGCAGCAGTATGGATTAGCGATTTATGATCGAAACTTTGATCGTCACTCCCCAGATTTCCAGTTTCCAGAGCGGTTTTTGCCGAGTGTGCTTGGAAGTTTGGCGTACAACGATATGGATATTGCTTATAAAGGTTACAAATATATGTTGAATATTAACAGTATTAAGGAATCACCGACGATGTTTTCACGCCGTGTGTTTGAAGGTTTGGCTTGTGGAACGCCGATTATCAGTAGTTATTCGAAGGGAATCAAGCGAATGTTTGGGGACCTGGTGCTGATTGCGGAAACAGAAGATGCGTTACGGGAGAAAATTCAAGAGATTACGACGGATGACGCGTTGTATCAGCAGAAATCATTGGAAGGAATTCGTGAGGTGTATCATCACCATACGTACAAACATCGGTTGCGCATGATGCTGGCTAACATGGGTATCACGCTAGATGTGCTACCAAAAGCAGTCACGGTGCTGTCGGTCGTACACTCGAAAGCAGATATTGAAGCGGTAAAAGCGAATTTTGATCGCCAAACATATCCAAATAAAAAATTAGTTTTGTTTGCCTCGATGTTTGATGGCGTGACGGATTTGATGAATGTATATAATACGGAAGACGTTAGCATGTACGCCATAACCTATATGAATAATTATCAGAAATTGCAAGATGTTATTGCGACGGAGTATATGAGTTATATGGCAGGTGAACATTTTTATGGGGAGCAATATCTCGCAGATTTATTTTTAGCAACAGAGTATACGAAAGCTGATGTCATCGGGAAGAAAAATATTTTTGAATGGGAAAATGGTGTGCTACAAGAAGATGGGGCGCAAGAAGATTATGAATTTGTTAGTGGGATGACGTATCACAAAGCGTTGATGAAAACGGCAATACCGATGATGGGTGCTGTGCCAGTACTACTTGCCAACATGGAAAATGACGGATCCATGGCGCATTATTTCCGACAAGGTGTGTCTTTGTTCAGTGCCGATAAGTTTAATTTTGTGGCCTATGGTGCAGAAGCCCCGCCAAACATTTTGACTAAAGTAGAAATATAGGAGCGATGACTTTTGAGACAGTTAAAAATCTTAGTCTATGGTGACATGGATTTGAATATTATGGACGGTTCGGCGGTTTGGTTGACATCAATGGCATCCATGTTGGCAATTAATCCGAGTGTGAAGACGGATGTATTGTTGAAAGCGAAAGAACAAAATACGCGTTTGACGGGCGGCATTTCTAATTTTGATAATGTGACGTTGCTTGACCCTTTTGAGACATTTCCAAGTATGCCTTTTGAAAATGGAAATCGGATTCAGGTGGCGGAAGCTTTGGCAAGGATGGAAGTACTGAATAAAAAGAACGACTACCATTTGATCATCATTCGCGGGTTTGCGCTAGTAAAAGAGATGATGAAGCATCCCGATTTGATGAAGAAAACGATGCCATACATCACGGATTTCAATCATGATCCAAAGACAATCTCGGATACCGAACGTTCGGATTTACGTCAAGTCTATGATAGCTTTCCGAATATGTTTTTACAAACGGAGGCAACACGCGCGATTTTTAGTGAACTGATGGATGTGAGTGGGGACAAAGTGGCAATTCTATTACCAATGATTCCCGCGCAACCGAACGTTCCAGATTATCGGAATCGGAATAATCAATTGATTTACAGTGGAAAATTTGCGGCGGAGTGGTATACGGAAGAAATTATCCGCGCGGCGCGAAAACTCGAAAATACGGACATTACATTTTGTATCGTGGGAGATAAGTTTCAAGGAGACTTGCGGGCACGAAATGGCAAGATAAGACAAGCGTTTCAACAGGCGACAAATATTGATTGGGTTGGTGCGGTGTCACGTTCGGAGTCGCAGGAATTTATAGCGGCATCGGATGTTGGTATTAGCTGGCGCAGTGAGTTGATTGATAATGATGCTTCGGTAGAATTATCAACGAAGCTGTTGGAATATGCACGACTGGGCAAACCAGTTTTGTTACGGCGTACAAAAATGCATGAGCAATTACTCGGCAGTGATTATGAATTATTCGTAGACACGGAAGCCGAATTTTTAGAGAAAACACAACTGGTATTAAATGATTCTACCGTCTACAAACGTGCGGCAAAAGCGATGTATCAAGCAAGTCAGAATTTCACGCTGGAAGCTTCTTATGATCGTTTGAAAGACATTTTGTGGAGCTATAACCAAGAACCGATGAATCTCCTATTTGCGAGTCATGATTTGAAATTTATGACGGACATTATCGATTATCTGGAAAATCAACCAAATATCAACGTGAAAATCGATCATTGGACGAATCATACGGAACACGATGTGGTGAACAGCAAAGCATTGCTTGAGTGGGCTGACATGATTTATTGCGAATGGGGCCTGGGCAATACGGTTTGGTACTCGCAAAATAAAAAGCCGAATCAAAAGCTGATCGTTCGTGTCCACGCACAAGAAAAACGTACCACTCATCCTTTCAACTATAACCTCGAAGCTATCGACCATATCATCGCGGTGTGCCCATTCATTATGGAGGAAATGCACCGAATTTGCCAGATTCCCCGCTACAAGATGGTCTTAATTGCCAACACAATTGATACAGAAAAACTGGATCGTCCGAAAAAAAATAATATCGACTTTAACCTTGGTATTTGCGGTGTCATCCCTAAAATTAAAGGGCTTGATAAAGCACTCGACATTTTCGAGCAGCTATGGAAACAAGATAAGCGTTACACCTTGTTCATCAAAGGACAACTACCAAAAGATGTCGCTTGGTTAATGGGGCGTACAGCAGAACGGGAATACTATGACGCTGTATTTGCACGAATCAATGCAGCTGCGTGGAAAGATAGTGTTGTGTTTGATAAGCATGGTAATGACGTTCACGAATGGCTACAGAAAATCGGTTACCTTTTATCAACGAGTGAATCCGAAAGTTTCCATACTGTCTTGATGGAAGGTATGGCGGCTGGCTCTACACCGTGTCTACTCAACTGGCCTGGCGTGGAAACCGTTTATCCCGCCAACTCTATTTTTAAAACACCGGCAGCCATCGCGGACTTTATCGCGAGCAACGAATTAAACGCAGCCGACCAACAAGCTTATAAAGACTATGCTTATAAATATTTTAACAAAGCAAAAATTTGTCACGAAATCGAGGACTTATTGGCCGCAACATTTGTGGGTTAAGTTCCGGACACGAGGAGAGAAATTATGACAAGCGATATCATTATTGAGAAATTAGACACATCCCGCCTAGCCTATACGAGTGGCAAGCTGATAGTGAACTTTAAAGCACTGTACATGCTAGAAGCGAGCTATACGTATGCTTATTATATTTACTACAACGACCAGATTATTGAGCGCCAGTGGTATCAACCAATCGACAAACAACAAGTGACAGTAGATTACCAACCGATCCGAAGCGGTGCCTATAAAATCCGTCTGTTTTTGAAGAAAAACGATACGATGATTATCAATAAAGTAACGAACATGCTGAATGTAGATGTTGCCAATCAGCAAACGGTAACGACAACCTTAGAAAAAGAAGAAATTTACTACAATGATCATCCGGTGAAATATTTGTTCCAGCCAGCAAAAACTCCTTCTGATAAATTAGTCATTTCTTTCTCAGGACTGCATTCCAATGAGTTTCGCGGTGGTCCGCCAGTCTATAATCATTTCCGAACATTGTGGCCATGCGATGTGAACAAACTTTTTATTCTAGATGAGTATAAAGGGCAATTCTGTTACTACATGGGACATAATCGCCGTTCTGATTACGAACGTTCGGTTATTGCATTAATCATGTCCAAAGCAAATGAGCTAGGTATTTCTTCACGCAACATCATCGCTTCTGGTTCTAGTAAAGGCGGTGCCGCATCGCTATATTACGCGATGAAATATCATTTTGGCACTGCCATTGTTGGTGCACCACAAGTTTTCCTAGCGAAGTTCTTGAAGCAGCGTGCGACGAATGCACCGGTTGTCCGTAAGGGTTTGAATAACATGCTTGGCGAGGATAAGGCAGCTGGCGAAAAATATTACGATGAACTCATCATGAATCTCGTCGATACCAATACGGCTTTTCCAAACTTCATCTTCCATATCGGAAAAGGCGATTATCACTATAAACAGCATTTACAACCGCTGCTTAGCAAATTAGATAAAAAAGGCGTCTCCTACGAATTGGACCTTCAAGATTACAGTGATCACAACGCAACAGGCCAGTATTACGCACCATTTTTATTTGAAACAATCTCTAAAATGATTCAAAAATAGGAAGAAGTGAACAAGCATTGAAAGAAACGGTCCAAATTCTAAAAGAGCAGGTACAACATTTCAACAAGATTACGCGGATTGCGAGATATGATCAGCGCGCTGCCTATCAAAGTCACTATCTGGGGATGTTGTGGGAAGTTCTTAGTCCGACATTACAAGTCATGATTTATTATTTCGTATTTGGAATTCGGATGAATGGTGCTAGTTCGATGGATGCGGGTGTGCCGTACATTGTCTGGATGCTTGCTGGTATGATTCCGTGGTTCTTCATCAGCGCGATTATCGTTTCTGGCGCCAATTCGATTTATAGTAATTTGAGTTTGGTGTCTCGTGTGAAGTTTCCGATGAGTATTTTGCCATCGATTACGATTTTTAAATCACTGTATAGTTACGCTACGATGCTCGTTATCCTGCTCGGCTTCCTATTCATCAACCACATCTATCCGACCATTTACTGGACGCAGTTTTTCTACTATTTTGTGTGTATGTGCTTATTCCTATACGCGATTTCTTTGCTAAATGCGACCATCACGATTCTATTTCGAGATTACCAACTGATTATTGGCTCGATGATGCGCCTGTTGTTTTTCGTATCAGGTGCAGTCATGGATGTCACAGCAAACCCAGATTCGCTCATGACGAAAATTTTAAAACTTAATCCGTTTGTGTATATCATCGAGGGGTTCCGCGATAGCTTTTTCTCCAGACAGTGGTTTTTCGCAGAACCCTGGTGGACAGCCTATTTCTGGGGAATCACACTACTCGTGCTCGGCGTCGGATCTGTATTACACCTTCGTTTTAAAGACCGCTTCATGGATTATTTATAGAGAGGAAGAACAAAGATGATAGAAAGTATGGTGTCCGTCAGGCATGTATCCAAGCAATACAGCATGATTACAAGCCCAGCCAAGCAGCTACGATCGCTCTTTCACCCTAGGGAAAAAAAGCCAGAATTCTTAGCGCTACGTGACGTTTCCTTTGATGTCAAACGAGGTGAAACAGTGGGCCTTATCGGTCTAAACGGTTCTGGTAAATCCACCTTGTCGAATATCTTAGCTGGTATCATTCAACCTAGTCACGGCACAGTCCAAACGGGCGGGGAAGTATCCCTGCTAGCCATCGGAGCCGGTCTCAAACCAACGCTTTCCGGAATGGAAAATATTCGCTTGAAGTGTCTAATGTTGGGTTACTCCAATGCGCAGATTGCAGAAATGATTCCAGCTATTACCGAGTTTGCGGATCTACATGATTTCATCGACCAGCCCATTAAGCGCTACTCTAGTGGTATGAAAGCTCGACTTGGTTTTGCCATCGCCGTTCAAATCGATCCTGACATCCTGATTATAGATGAAGCCTTATCCGTCGGGGACACTACCTTTTACCAAAAATGCACGGACAAAATTGCCGAATTCCAGCAAGAAGGAAAAACTATTTTCTTCGTCAGCCATGCCCTTAGCCAAGTCCGCACCATGTGTAGTCGCATTATCTGGCTTCATTATGGGGAAGTAAAACTGGATGGACCAGCCGAAGAAGTTGGTCTGGAATACAGCAAATTCGTTCACCGTTTTAATAAATTATCCAAGGAAGAAAAAACGCAATACCAACAAACTCTCAAGAAACGACAAAATAATAGCAATCAATTAGACATAAAACACACTTACAACCAGCGCAAAGTAAATAACGAATTTCGAAAGTCTACCGTCATCTATCTCAGTATTCTCTGGATATTTACCATTTTTAGTGCTATTTCGATGGAGTCAGATATGTTCTTTACGAAGCTACAAGAAATAATCGCAAGTGTGTTCTAATCGGTGGATAGTGAAAATCAAACATGAAAGATACAATAAATGAAGGAGGCAACAAACATGAAAAATCGAGTTTTAGTAACAGGTGGCGCAGGCTTCATCGGTTCCCATATTTGTGAAATGTATGTAGAAGAAGGATACGAGGTGCTTTGTGTCGATAATTTATCTTCTGGCAAGGTAGATAATATTTGTCACCTACTTGCGAGTGAAAGTTTCACCTTTGTGGAAGCTGATATTAAAGATAAAACTAAAATGATGGCGATTTTCGACTCATTCCGTCCCCAAATTATCAATCATCATGCCGCGCAAAAATCAGTCGTCAGTTCTATCGAAGACCCCGTTTACGATTTAGATATCAATCTCGGTGGCTTGCTAGTCCTACTCCAATGCACGCAAAAGTTCCCAATTGAAAAATTTATCTACGTCTCTTCTGGTGGTGCCCTAAGCAAAGTAATTGAAGGTACTGAAAAATCCAAAGAGAGCGATACCCCTCAACTTTTATCCCCATACGCCATTACCAAATATGCAGGCGAAAAATATTTAGACATCTATGCGAGTACGTATCATTTTGAATACACTGTTTTACGCTATGCTAACATCTATGGCCCGCGTCAAATTCCAGATGGTGAATGCGGGGTTGTTCCAATTTTTGTGAATAATATCTTGGCGAATAAGCCATCGGTGCTAATGACATACCCTGATATGCCAAACGGTTGTACACGCGACTATGTGTATGTTGGGGATGTTGTCGAAGCAAACCGACTTGTATCTGAAAAAGCAGTCAACACGGTTCTGAACATTGGAACAGGAGATGAAATTGCGATTTTAGATATCTACAACACGATTTTAGACGTATTTGAAGAAGATGTGGCGATTACGATGGAAGGCCCACGCGCAGGAGATGTTAAACGCTCGGTTCTTGCTAGTGACCGCGCCAAAGAACTAACGGGATGGACAAATAAAGTGAGTTTGAAAGAGGGTTTGATAGCCTTAAAGCAATCTTTGCTGCAGCAACAAGTCTAAAAAGAGAAATAGGATATGTGAAAATTAAAAGGAGGCATTCATTATGCTACAAACATTTGGTGTTGAAATCGACGAGAATTTCCTGGAAATACTACTGTTTTCCAATAAATCATTTGATAAATATTCCAAGAAGAAAGTACTACCAGCTAAAACAGTTATTGATTCCACGGTGACAGACAATCGTTCCTTTATCTATATAGAAAAAGGGTTGACCAAAATTGTGGCAAGTCATAATACGAAAGAGACAACTATTTCATTCTCTGGAGACGGCGAATTTATAGGTTTTGCCTCATTATTATCAAGAGGAAGCAATCAATTTGAATTAGAAACGATTTCAGAAACGACGGCATATTTCATCGATCCGTACTTCGTTTTAAATGTGATCGATGAATCAGGTTGGGGAACCTCGATTCTACTAAAAATCATTGAAAATCTAACACAATCCGTGAACTATTATGGCAAATTTAATTTACTACCAGCAAAAGCAAAAGTAGCAGCATCCTTGCTACACTTAGAATCTAAAAAGCTAGGCAAATCAGAGGGACATTTACCAAAAGAAATCTGTCAGCACCATTTAGCGAGTTATTGTCAAATCACGCGCGAGTATGCAACGACGATACTATCTAAGTTTGAAGAAGAGGGGCTCGTTAAATTAACGCCGAAACCAATTACAATCTTGGATACACAGACACTAAAAGAAATGGTCGGCTTCGAAGTATCAGGATCTTTACATTAATAAATACATGGCGGGAAGCGTGGTATATGAGCTAGTATGCTTCCCACCATATAATATAAGCGTGCATCATCTGGAGTGGATTATTTTAAGTTGAAATAGGATATAAATATATATATTAAAAATATTTCGATAAAAGGTGGATAGGTAGTAATGCAGATTTTTGAACGTAAGGAAAAGAAATATATTTTGAGCGAGGAAAAATACAACTCACTGTTGGATCGGATTTCTGAGCACATGAAAGAAGATAAGTACGGTTTACACACGATTTGTTCGCTGTATTATGATACAAATAACTATGATTTAATTAAGCGGTCAAGCGAAAAGCCAGCGTATAAAGAGAAATTCAGAATTCGCACATACGGGGTTCCAAGTCATGAGCAGATGGTGTATTTAGAAATCAAGAAAAAACTAAAGGGGATTGTGTATAAACGAAGAATTTCGATGCGTCTGAGCCAAGTGGATGCCTATATGCAAAGTGAGCAAGAGGAACAATTTGAAGACAGATTAAATCAACAAATCAGCAACGAGATTTTTTGGCTAAAGAAAAAAGAGACAATCGCGCCTAAAGTCATCATTTCATATGATAGAAGAGCTTTTAGCGCCTACAAAGAGGACGAGTTTAGAGTAACATTCGACGCGAAAATAAGGTGGCGCAACGATGATCTCCAGTTGGCAAATGGTCACGATGGGGAACTTGTGGCACCAGAAATAGATGTATTAATGGAAGTGAAATCATTGCACGCCTATCCTTTATGGTTTGTGAAAATACTTTCCGATTTAGACCTCTATCCATCCAAATTTTCAAAATATGAACAAGTATATAGACGCTATTTAACCAATCAGAAAGTAGGAGTTTTATAATGTTAGAAAACGCAGTAAAAAGTGCAATGGTGAACGTAGATGTATGGCAAATAATTATGTATAGTGGAGCTTCGGTTCTTTTAGGGGTATTAGTGGCTTGCGTGCACATGTATCGCAACACCTACTCGCAAAGTTTCATCGTGACGCTGACGATTTTACCAATCTTGGTGCAATCGGTTATCATGCTTGTAAATGGTAATGTCGGGACGGGTATCGCTGTTTTGGGGGCATTCAGCTTGATCCGTTTCCGTTCTGTAGCAGGCGGTGCGCGCGAAATTAGCAGTATCTTTTGGTCGATGGGAATTGGCCTGGCGACTGGAATGGGATATATTATGTACGCACTCATTTTCTCGGCATTTGTCGCAGTTGTTTTGATCGTCTTGACACGCACAAGATTCGGATCAAAAAGTAAAGTCGCTGAGCGGAGCCTGCGTATTTCGATTCCAGAGGATATTGATTACGCGAACCTTTTCGATGACCTATTGCAAAGTTACGGCTATGAGATTGCGCTTGAGCAAGTGCGCACAACCAATATGGGGAGTTTGATGGAGTTACGGTACTATATTAAACTGAAAAACGTCGAGCAAGAGAAAGAATTAATCGATGCAATCCGCACTAAAAATGGGAACTTGCCTGTTATTTCGGGCCGCGTTTCAAGCATTAAAGCGGAATTATAATGAAAAAATAAGGGAAGAGTCTGGGTTTATAGCCTAGGCTCTTATTTGCGAAAATAGGTTAAAAGGTGAATTTGTATATAAAAATCAAATAATTAATGTTTTCTTTCTGTTTTCTGTAATTTCTATTTAACTTACTCAGTTAGAATAGGGTTTGTAACAAATAAATAGGAGGAGTTGAAAAAATGGTTTTCAAAAAATATGTGTTAGGATTGATGTTTCTTTTTGTGGTAGCCTCTTTAGCAGCGTGTGGTATAGCAGACAAAGACGCAGCGGCCACTAAAGCAAAAAAGGAGCCAAAGCAGGAAACGGCGACGGCAAAAGCCAATGCAGAGTTAAAAAAACTAGAGGAAAAGTACGGAGCAACACTAGGTATTTATGCTGTCAATACAGCGGATAATAAGAAAATCAGCTATAATGACCAAGAACGATTTGCCTACGTATCTACTTATAAAGCGATGGCTGGGGGATTATTGCTTAAAAATTTAACATCCGAGCAACTAAATAAGCGCATCCACTTCTCAAAAGAAGATTTAGTTGAATATTCACCAGTCACAGAAAAGCACGTAGAAAGTGGCATGACGGTGAAAGAAATCATCAATGCAGCTATGACATATAGCGATAATACGGCAGGAAATATCTTATTCCACCAATTAAGCGGACCTAAAGGCTACCAAAAAGAGCTTGCAAAAATTGGCGATAAAACAACACAAGCAGATCGATTTGAACCAGAATTGAATGAAGCTGTTCCTGGTGATAAGCGTGACACAACGACTCCAGAAGCAATGGCGAAAGGACTGTCATTCCTTATAACGAAAGGAAATATGGCATCTGATCGATTGGATTATTTCAAGCAAACCTTGATTGATAATACAACCGGCGACAAATTAATTCGTGCAGGCGTTCCGGACGGTTATACTGTCGGAGATAAGACAGGCGCCGGCTCATACGGCACTCGGAATGATATCGCGGTCATTTATCCTAAAGAAAAAGATGCGAAACCATTAGTCTGGGTGATCTATTCTAAAAAAACAGGAAAAGATGATGAATATAACGATCAATTGATTGCAGACACAGCAAAAGTACTTAGCAACTATTTTGCTTTATAGATATTGTTGGGGTTGTTCGAATGAAAAGAGTTACAACCCCAATATGCATGAGAGCAAAGCGAACATGTAATCCTTCCCGGTTGTTCGAAATGAAAAGAGTTACAACCCCAATATGCATGAGAGCAAAGCGAACATGTAAACCTTCCCGTTTACGTTAAAAGCCCCGTTCCAACGATCCGTTCTGCTACTTGCTTTTTGCCTAGAAACTAAGCGCGTAAGGATAGCAGAAAAATGAGATTTCTCTGCATATTGGGTACTAACTCATTTCATGTCGAGGGACTCCAACAACACGCGGTGGTTTGAGGTGAATTCATGTAGGGCATTTTTTATAGTTTGAGGAGACTCGTTTTGTGGGTCTTCTTTTTCTGCGATAAATCTCGAAAATTGTTATATATAAGTCTCTACAATACACAATTTTGGGGTAAAAAAAGAAATCAATGTGATACGGTTTGGGACCTTTTTATGGTATTATTAGAGATGAAAGTAATAGTGGGAGTGCGGATAGTGAAAGGGGATTGTAAAGTGTCATTTACAATTTCATTTTTCGCATTATTTACAATTAGTCGTAGATCACACATTGAAATTCTAAAAACATCGTCGTAAATAACATAATAAGGCTAGAACAACTCGTAAATTTTGAAATGATGCTTTTTTGATCAGAAATATTTATTGGAGGGGTTGTAGTCTTTTTTTTCGGGAATAGATAGAGTAGCTGTCTGATCATTACATAAGCCACCAAGACACGAATTGTAAGATTACTTTAATAGTGCAATTATTTTAAAGGTAGAATCACGAATTTGGAAACAGAGTGTGGAGGTAATCAGGATGAAATGGATGGAAAAAGAAATACAAGCCATTTTCACAGCGCTAAATACGAACGCTGACAAGGGGTTAACAGGTGCGGCTGCATCGACGAAAAAGGCGGAGGTTGGGCCGAATAAGTTCGAGGAAGGGCAGAAGGAGACGCTACTTGCCAAAATTGGCCATCATTTGCTGGAAATTACGACGATTATTTTACTTCTGGCCGCGGCGATTTCGCTTTATTTAGCGGTTACAACGGGTTACGGCTACCCTAAAGTCATCGTTATTTTGGGAATTGTGGTGCTGAATATGGTGCTGGGAATTTACCAAGAGAACAATGCGGAGCGGGCGCTTGAGGCGCTTCAGAATATGAATGCGCATATGACGCTGGTCGTTCGTGATGGTGTGAAGCAGGAAATCGATGCGACGGAATTGGTGCCTGGCGATATTATTGAACTTGGCGCAGGGGATATGATTCCAGCCGATGCGCGGATTATTGAGAGCAGCAGTTTGCAGGTCGAGGAGTCGGCGCTGACAGGTGAAAGTTTGCCGGTGGAGAAGGATGCGAACGCGATTGTGAGCGAGAAGTCACCGCTTGGAGATCGCTTTAACATGCTATTTTCGGGATGTTTGGTGACGGGAGGTCGTGCGCGGGCTGTCGTTGTGGAAACTGGGATGGATACGGAAATGGGGAAAATTGCGAGCCTGATTAACGCAACGAAGAAAACGGAAACACCGCTACAAAAACGCTTGAAGGAACTTGCGAAACGCTTGAGTATTGTGGCGCTTGTCGCTGGTGTACTCGTGTTCGGGATTGGGTTATGGCACGGGGAAACGATGATTGAGATGCTAATGATCGCGGTCTCGCTTGCGGTTGCGGCGGTTCCAGAGACTTTGCCGGTTATTGTGACGATTACGCTTGCTTACGGCGTACAAAATATGGTGAAGAAAAACACGATTATTAGGCGGATTCCAGCTGTGGAAACGATTGGGAACACGTCGGTGATTTGTTCGGATAAGACGGGGACTTTGACGCAAAACAAGATGCGGATTCAGCAGATTTGGTCGGTGGGTATGCCGCCAAAACCGGTGGAGGAAACGTTTGATGCATCTGAAAATGAGCTTTTGGAAATGCTGAGTTTGTCGAATAACGCGACGATTGAAGTAGCGGATGGTGTGGAGAATATTATCGGCGACCCGACGGAATCTTCTATTATTCGTCTGTTGAATGAGAAGGGTTTGACGAAAAAGGAATTGGAGCAGAAATCACCACGGGTATTTGAATTACCATTTGATTCGGAACGGAAGTTGATGACGACGATTCATGAAGTGGAAGGCGGATTCCTCTCGATTACAAAGGGTGCTTTTGACAGGATTCCGGTTGCTTTTTCGGAGGAGTTGTTGGAGCAAGCACGGGAGATTCATGACCGGTTTGCGGAGAAGGCATTGCGCGTCATTTCGGTTGGTTATAAACGCTATACCGAGATGCCAGAGGATTTGACGGCGGAGGCGCTGGAACGCGATGTGACTTTTGCGGGGATGGTTGGGATGATTGATCCGCCACGACCCGAGAGTAAGCGCGCAGTTTCGGAAGCAAAGCGAGCGGGAATAAAAACGGTAATGATAACGGGCGACCACATTGTGACGGCTTCGGCGATTGCTAGGGAAATTGGTATTTTGGAAGAGGGCGACAAATCGATTACTGGCGCTGAACTTGCCGAGATGTCGCAGGAGGAATTGGAGCGCACGGTACGCGATTATGCGGTTTATGCGCGCGTGAGTCCTGAGGATAAAATTCGAATCGTCCAAGCGTGGCAGAAAAATGGTGAAGTGGTGACGATGACCGGAGACGGCGTGAATGATGCGCCGGCCTTGAAAGCGGCTGATGTTGGTGCCGCGATGGGAATTACGGGAACCGATGTATCGAAAAATGCGGCAGATATGGTCATTACGGATGATAATTTTGCGACGATTGTAGACGCTGTGTCGGAAGGGCGGACGGCGTATGAAAATATTCGCAAAACGATTTATTTCTTACTCAGCACGAACTTCTCACAGATATTCATTATGTTCATCGCGATTACTCTCGGATGGGGCGCGCCAGTTGTAGCGGTGCAATTGCTACTTATTAACGTGGTTGCCGATGGGATTCCTGGTTTTTGTTTGAGCCGTGAAAAAGCAGATGCTAATGTGATGGATCGCCCGCCGATGAAGAAAAACAGTGGTATTTTTGCGAATGGTTTAGGTGCTAAAGTCGCGACACAAGCGGTTGTGTTCACCTTTGTAACCTTGATTGGATTTTATATAGGAAGATTCGTGGATATTAATGCAGACATCGGCGCGAGTGCTGATATTGGGATGACGATGGCTTTTGTCATTTTAGCTTGGTCCTCTGTATCGCATATTTTCAACGTTCGCAGCGACGAGTCTATTTTCAAAATTGGTTTTTTATCGAATAAACCACTATTCTTTAGCGCGATGCTATCGATGGTGATTATTTTGCTAATGGTTCTTATTCCGCCAGTTGCTAACATGTTCTACCTAGTGCCACTAAGCTTAACGCACTGGTTGCTAGCATTCGGATTATCTGTTTTCCCATTAGTATTTGTAGAAATTCAAAAAGCGATCAAAAATCGCAAACAAAAAGGAGACGAGAAATATGCGTAATGACAAACAAAAAGTGATTTTAGTAGGTGCTGGGGACGTTGGAGCAAGTTATGCCTTCGCGTTAACCGCACAAAATATTGCACGTGAAATTGGTATTATTGATTTAAATGTAGGCAAAAAAACAGGTGATGCGCTGGATTTATCCCATGGTTTGGCGTATACATCACCGAAACAAATCTATGTAGCAAGCTATGACGACTGCGCGGATGCTGACCTCGTTGTTATTACAGCAGGCGCGGCACAAGCTCCAGGAGAAACGCGACTTGATTTAATCGGCAAAAACTTAAAAATCACGAAAGCAATCGTGGATAGCGTCATGGCAAGCGGATTTGACGGACTATTTTTAGTTGCATCAAACCCTGTGGACGTCTTGACGTACGCCGTTTGGAAATATTCAGGCTTACCAAAACACCGCGTCATCGGTTCAGGAACATCACTTGATAGCGCGCGATTCCAACAAGCACTCGCTGAACTTGTCGGCGTCGATGCCCGCGACGTGCAAGCCTATACACTCGGCGAACATGGCGATAGCCAATTCCCAGTTTGGTCCCATGCGAATATCGGTGGTTTGCAAATCAAAGAATGGATGCATGACCATCCGGAAATTACCGACGAGGTTCTGGATGAGCTATTCCATAAAGTTCGTGATGCAGCCTATGAAATCATCGAACACAAAGGCTCCACCTATTACGGCATTGCAATTTCACTAGCCCGCATTACAAAAGCGATTTTTAACGATGAAAATGCGATTTTGCCACTTTCCGTTTATTTAGAAGGGCAATATGGTCACAACGATATTTACATTGGATCAACAGCGGTTATCAATCGTCAAGGAATCAAGTTTATAATCGAAATGCCACTAAACGAAAAAGAACAATCAGATATGGATAACTCAGTTAATGAAATTAAATCTATGATGCAGGACTTCTTCTAATCTTTTCCGCGTCAGCGGAGCGAGAAACGCTCATCTGCGTCGTTAAAGGCTCCGTTACGGTGCTCATGTACAAATCGTACATTCCGCTCCGGTACTCGCCTTTGCCTAGCAGCTAAGTATTTCTCGCTCCGCTGAGGTTTGGTGGTGGGGACGAGATTTAGCGTAGAAACATGAGCACTGACGCTTAGCTTTGAGAGTGAAGACAGGATTTAACGGGGAAACACGATTACATAGATTTAGATAGACGGGGGAGTTTTATATGGAAGAGAAACATGAGGTTGAAGGGAAGTCGAATTTGGAGAGGCAGAAGCGGTTTTTGATTCGATTTTTGTATTTGGCTAGTATCGTTATCGTGATTTTCCTTTTTATTAAGTATATTTTGCCGTTGACTTATCCGTTTTTGATTGGATTTGGCTTAGCGTGGATGTGTATGCCGCTCACTCGGCTGCTCGCTCGCAAAACGAAATGGCGGAATCGCAATGCATGGGGATTGATTGTCATGTTGTTCTTCTATGCGATTCTCAGCACCCTACTCATTCTGGGATTGCTGGAGCTCTTTAAATTGCTCGGTAGCTCAATCGGCAGTATTCCGAGGTATTATCAAAATGATATTTTACCAGCCTTGCAAAAAATCGAGGACTGGGGCGCCGATTGGATTGATAATATTGCGCCGGATCTCGCGCAGCAATACCATGATGTTTTCCATGCCGTTATCGCCAAAATTGGCCGTTTCGCACTTTCGCTATCTGGTAGCATTGCTAGCTGGATTGGCTCTGTGACACTTTCCTTGCCTGGCATTTTCATCTTCTTTTCTTTCAGCATGTTGTTTTCCTTTTTCATTGTTTGGTACTTTGACAAAGTGGGGGCGTTCATGCGGAAGCAACTGCCAGATCGTGTGAATGAAACGATGCAAAATGTGCATAAACATTTCAAAACAACGACAGTGGATTACATCAAAGCGTACCTTATTATCGCTGGAATCACGTGTGTGGAGCTTTTCATCGGCCTCACGATTCTAGGCGTCCCGAACGCGATTTGGATTGCTCTTGGCATTTCTGTTTTTGATATGATTCCTGTGTTCGGAACCGGTGGTATCATGATTCCGTGGGTACTCCTCATGTTCATCAACGGCGATTTTGCCTTCGCAATCGAACTGCTCATTTTATATATCGTCATTACGGTTATTCGAAATATCATCGAGCCAAAAATTCTCGGCACAAAATTAGGCCTAAACCCGGTTATTGCCTTATTCACACTCTACATTGGCTTACAACTATTCGGCATTATCGGTCTGATTCTCGCACCAATTATCACGGTTATCGTAAAAGATCTACACGACGCTGGCAAATTCAAAATTTGGAAATACTAATAAACGTTGCTACGTTATATAATACGGCGTAGCAATTTCTGTATAGAACAGGACAAAACAACTATATCCATGTATAATTGAAATAGAAATAAGAAAAAGGGAGCCATTATATGCAAAAATTAATCCAGTTTATCGTCATTTTAGTCTTATTTTCCCTCGTCGGTTTTTTCCTTTATACATGGTCAGGTGTCATTCTTACTGTTATAACCATTGCCGGAGAAATTACCGCAGTCGTCATTGCCGTACGTTTACTTCTTTGGGATCAGCGTAATACCACATCAAAAATCGCATGGCTAGCAGTCGTTTTTGTCCTGCCAGTTTTCGGAGTTATTCTTTACCTATTCTTCGGCAGAAACCCACAAAATCGGATCTTCACAGCGAATCAAGTGAAAGAAAAAGAAAAACTAATCGAGGCAATACATAACTTGCCAATCCAACAATCCGAAAAAGAACTACCAGAGCTATCGAAAAGTCTATATGCATTAACTGATATTCGGCCGATAAACGGCAATAAAGTAACTATTTTAACGAATGGATCAGAAACATTTCCTTCCATTTTAGCAGCTTTGCGAACAGCTACAGACCATATTCACATTCAATATTACATTTATCGCCAAGATGAGATATCTACAGAAATTCGCGATATTTTAATTGAAAAAGCGAAAGCAGGAGTCACCGTTCGTTTTATGTATGACGGCATGGGCTCGGCAAACCTGAAAGATGAGTTTTTAGAACCATTAAAACAAGCGGGCGCAACCGTTTATGCGTATGATCCCGTTCGTTCCATCTGGATTGCGCGCACAGCCAACCTCCGAAATCACCGTAAAATGATCATCATTGATAGCAAAATTGGCTTTACCGGAGGACTTAATGTAGGCGAAGAATATCGCAGCAATACGCCAGATTTCGAGGTGTGGCGCGATACGCACATGAAAATCGAAGGAACTGGTGTCCTAGAGTTACAAGAGTCATTTCTGTTTGACTGGGTTTACATGGAAAATCGTGCGGGAGCATCCGACGAGTTCATTAGCAAAGCCGGGATTGCACGTTATCTAAGCGCTCAGCCAGTCGACGGTTCAGATGATTGGGTGCAAATCGTGTATGGCGGTCCATACGATAAAGAGAAGTGGGTTCGCGACTCGATGCTTGATCTTATGGATTCTGCGAAGAAATCAGTCTGGATTGCGAGTCCCTATTTTGTCCCCGATGAAGAATCACTTGCCGTTATTCGCCGCGTATCAATGAGTGGCATCGATGTCCGTGTTATTATTCCAGGTAAAGGTGACCGCGGCGTTTCCTACCACGGAAGCAATGCCTATATCCAAACGATGATTGACGCCGGTGCAAAAATGTATTCCTACCGTGATGATTCGTTCATCCATGCAAAAGTGATGCTGGTCGACGGAGAGCGAGCAGCCGTTGGAACCGCGAATTTTGATATCCGCAGTTTCCGCCTCAATCACGAATTAATGGTATTCCTATACAACCGTAGCGATGCAGTCGTGCAATTAGAACGTGATTTCAATGCCGATTTCCTAGAAAGCCACCTATTCACAGAATCAGAAATGAAGGCGAAATCCAGAACAAAACGCATGAAGGAAACATTAGCAAGTCTGCTATCACCGATACTGTAAAATAAAGCTGTCAACCTTTTGTAGTGAAAACTAAATCGGTTGATAGTTTTTTTAGTGCTCATTAGTTGAAAAATATCAGGTATAACTAAAAATGTAAAATACATCCAACAAAATAGGTCAATAAATGGATGACCGAGAACCCTTAAATATGGTATAATCCTTTTGCTAACATGTAATACTCTATTAGAATTACGAAATTAAAAATCAGTCTATTGTATAATAATTATCAGACAAATGTAGTTTTAATTACTTTTAGCGTAAAATTTCATCACAATATAATTGAACAATAAAAAGTGGGGGGACACACATGACAACACAAGTGAAAAAGTTAACATTAATAGGCCTAATACTGATGATTTTCACGTCGGTATTCGGTTTCGCAAACAGCCCATCTGCGTTTTATTTGATGGGATATGGTGCCATTCCATGGTATATCTTCTCGGCCATCTGCTTCTTCATTCCGTACGCATTGATGATGGCAGAATTCGGTTCTACCTACAAAAATGAACAAGGCGGTATTTTTTCTTGGATGAATGACAGCGTTGGGCCACGTTTCGCTTTTATTGGAACGTTTATGTGGTTTGCATCGTACGTTATTTGGATGGTAAGCACATCGTCAAAAGTTTGGATTCCGCTTTCCACATTCATTTTTGGTGGCGACAAAACACAAGAATGGCGTTTATTCTCGCTGTCACCAACGCAAACTGTTGGAGTATTAGCGATTGTTTGGATGATCGTCATCACATTTTTCGCATCTCGGGGTCTAAAGCAAATTTCAAAAGTAACAGCAGTCGGAGGGATTGCCGTTACAGGTTTGAACCTAGTTTTACTCCTTGTCAGCGTACTAATCATTATTCTTAACGGTGGGGAATTTGCCCAACCAATCACAGGCTGGTCGTCCTTTGTAGAATCGCCAAACCCATCCTACGTCACACCGCTTGCCACGCTTTCCTTTGTCGTATTTGCGATTTTTGCGTACGGTGGTATTGAGGCTGTTGGAGGCTTGGTCGATCAAACGAAGAATCCAGAAAAGAACTTTCCAAAAGGGGTTATTATTTCAGCAATCATTATTTCAGTTGGCTATGCCTTGGGGATTTTCCTTTGGGGTGTAAGCGCGAACTGGTTACAAGTACTCAGTGGCAAAACGACGAACCTTGGAAACATCACATATGTCTTGATGTATAATCTAGGTTTTGAACTCGGAAATGCCTTTCATTTGAGCGCTACAACCGCAGCTTCAATCGGAACTTGGTTTGCGCGAATCACCGGTCTATCCATGTTCCTAGCATACACAGGAGCCTTTTTCACACTTATTTACTCACCGCTGAAGACTTTGATTCAAGGAACACCAGCAAAAGTATGGCCGAAAAAAATGACACGGATGAATAAGGCAAATATGCCAGAATTCGCGATGTGGACGCAATGTTTAGCGGTAATAATCATTATTTTACTAGCCTCATTTGGTGGGGACAATGCCTCTGCGTTCTACAATAAATTAACACTGATGGCAAACGTATCGATGACATTACCATACCTATTTTTAGCTTTCGCATTCCCATTCTTTAAAGCGAAAAAAGGACTGAGTCGAGAATTCGTCATCTATAAAAAGAAATGGCAAACGTATCTTGGCACAGCAGTAGTTTTGATTGTTGTAGGGTTCGCTAATGTCTTCACGATTATTAATCCATCGTTAAATGGAGATTATAGCAGTACAATTTGGATGATTGCAGGACCAGTTGTTTTTGCGATTGTTGCATACGTTCTGTACGAAACCTACTTGATGAGAACAAAAAAAGGTAGCTAATAAATGCGACGTTACGATTCCCAAATGGGGGTTGCGACGTCGCTTTATTTTTTGGATAATAAGTCACAATTTTTTGCTTGGCTAATTCATACATTATTTGTTATAATTGCAAGGTACGATAGATATAGAAAAATGAAAACAAAGGATGGTGCTATTTATATGCAATCACGGGATGCATTGAAAGATGGCGAGAAAGATACGGTTTGGGAGGAATGCTCCGAGGCATTTCAAGTAATTATCGATCGTATGCGGGCGCAAACAGAGGAACAGCAACAAAGACTCCAAAAAACAATCGATATGTTTAAAGAGAGACAAAGAGAATTGCAAGAAGAGATGGATAAATAGTATTGCATTATTCATAATGAAAAAGCTGGGATTATGACAGATTCCCAGCTTTTTTTTCTTATCTAATTCAAGTAAATACGATAATCTTAGTCCAGATTATTTGTTGAAATCATGGTCTTCTTGCCATTATTGATAATCAATGCGGTGTGTGCCTGAATGTTCCCATGATCCGTTTTGAAATCTTTAGTTGAAAAATTGGCGATAACTTGCAAGGTGGAGCCAAATTCTGTTTTTTGGACAAGACGTTCTGCATCAAGTATTTGGAAATTGGTCATTTCATGGCGTAATGCTTCTTGTTGGAATGGCGTCCAGTTTTTCATGTTTGCCGTGATATCAGCACGGTGCAACTCCCAGTTCGCTTCATCAAGATGGAACAAGGGCGGCGTGTTGTACAAATATTCCTTGAGACGACGCTCGCCGGTCTGTTCTTTGATTTTGTAACTATCCCATTCCCAGTGATGCGTTGTAATCACAGAACGATTATACACCAATTTGAAAAGTGGAATGGAGTACACGGGGCTCGTATAGATTGGCTTATAACCCTCTTTAATCGGAACAATTTTACTATAACGCGTTGGGATGGAGCCGTCCATCGAGGCATATTTCCCGATAAAATAGGGACTGTCCTCCTTTTCACGCATATCAGGATCACCCCATTTAATGACAGGCGTCTCCAAACCGTGTGCAAAAGCAATATGTGAGGCAGCGTAATCATTACCACCTTCTGAGCCGATAACAAAACCTTTTTTATTCAGATAATCGAGGCGCTTCATCCGAGCCGCAGCATCTTCTTTTTGTGTCGTAGGGTGTGATTTTGCGAAATCCTCATGAAGTTCACCCGCAGCATCGACGTCCATAAACCATGAATTAAAGGCAATTCCTTCTGCCAAAATACCATTGACACGCGTTTTAACAGCATTAAAAACGAGCGTTGGATTCAACTTGCGACCTTTACCGAGAAAACCTGTCAGCTTCTCGCCTTGCTCATTTTCCACAGTAGCATCTTCATACAGCTTCGGATCTGGGAAGGAAGCAGTATTCCAGTCGATACTCGCATTTTGTTGAATCGATTGATAAGAATCGTATGGGCCTACGAGATAGCCTGCACCAGCCGCGGTATTGACAGCAGTGGGATTCATTAGACCGTTCACCCAATTGGGAAGACCAATCCAAGCATTTTTTATTCCAGCTTGCTTCATTTCTTGAATGATAGCAGTAGAATTAGATTGACCCCATTCACGAACGGGAGTGGTCAAGTCCTTAATATGGCTAGCTATCAGATGCTTGTTTAAATCATAAAGCTCTTGCTCGTTCAACTTAGCTATACCTTTGTCGATATATTTTTTAGCCGTAGCATCAGGATTTTTAAAGATAGTTGGACTGTACAGTTGAGGCATTTGAAGAATATATTGGAGTGAATTCAGTATCATATTTTTTTCATATTGGTACATCTCGCCGTTTTTAATATTAGTCAGAACCTTCCTGTATTCTGTTGCTCCGTCTTCCCCATATCTATCAAGCAGATTCCCCATCCAATCAAAAAGGGGATCCTCGATGGAAGTCTGCAATTTGTTCCAATGCATATCGGCACTAGTTAAAATGCGACTATTCCATAGATAAGCGTGGGGTGCCCCATATAGTTTTTTTATCTCAGGATTTTGCTTCTCTTTTTCAGCTAATGTGGTAAATTGATGATGGTCTTTTATATAATTTTGATAGTTTTTGGCGATGGCTACAGGATCATTTTCTGTGATAAAAATACTATATTTATAAACTTTCTCTTTGTTTACAGAGGAAAACGTATGATTGATGCTAAACTGAATCGCGGGATCTGTATGGAATGAAATGTCATTATTAAAGGTGTCAGGTAAAATATAAGATACAGCGAATTTTTCCTTATTCAATGTGAAGAACTTCATCGAAAAATATTCATTCATTGTTTGCTCATTATCTGTTGTAAAATATTTTTTCCAAGCAGCATCATGTTGCGGAATCTGCTTTCCTTCTGAAATTGGTAGTGTATAAGTAGGGGCATTGACACGTGGCCATTCTAGCTGAGATGTTTTTGGATTTGTAGAATGGATCTTAACGTTCAGTGATTTCGCTTGTTTTTTGATAGAAACGTGGAACTTATCATCAGGGTAATCCCAACTTGTTTCGGTCGCTGTTTTTTTGAGATTTGTGACCTTACGCTTTTTTTGTGGTTCGGCAATTGTTTCGGTCGTGCCATCCTTTGTTACTGTCAAGGTGAATGTTTCAGGGATAGCCTCATATGTGAAATCGCCTTGAGCATATTCGATTCGTTTATTGTTTGCTTTGTCAATTTGTGATGGTGTCTTCGCGTTTGATTCGTGTGAGCAAGCAGTGCTGATTAGTAGAAACAGCGCAATACCTGCTATCATCATTTTTTTCATATCTCTATTCCTCCTTGTGTCGGTTCAAAGGCAACTATAGCATCCGTATGTGACGCTAGTTTGACGATATATGATTATTTCCCGGGAAATACATGCTATAATTTGAGGAAAAGGAGTGCTGTGGAAATGAAAGTGTATCATTATGACGCGTTTAGTAAAGTACCGGGCAAAGGGAATCCAGCAGGTGTTGTATTGGAGGCAGATAATTTAAGTTCAGAGGATATGCAAAAAATCGCCTCACAAGTAGGTTTTAATGAAACTGCTTTTGCAATGAAATCAGAGATAGCAGATATCAAGTTGCGCTATTTTACGCCAGGACATGAGATGAATCTTTGTGGTCACGGAACGATGGCTGCAATTTGTGCATTAAGCGAGCATCAATTTTTGACTGAAAAAGCCGAAATACGGGTAGAGACTAAAGCAGGTATTTTGACAATAAAAAGTAAGTATTCGAAAGATGGACAACTTTGGATGACTATGCAACAAGCAACACCAGTTTTTGAAGCTTTCTTAGGTTCCCGTGCAGATTTAGCACAAGTAATCGGACTAGTAGAGCAGGATCTCACTGATGAATGGCCGATAATGTATGGAAGCACGGGAATCTGGACATTACTCGTGCCAATAAAAAAACTAACCAGCTTCCAAAAGATGAAGCCAGATAATGCTAAGTTCCCCGATCTCCTTCAAGAGATGCCGCGCGCTTCCATTCATCCTTTTTGTTTGGAGACGATGGATACTGATGCCGCAATGCACGCTAGACATTTCTCATCTCCATTTTCTGGAACAATAGAGGACCCAGTGACAGGAACAGCATCTGGTGTTATGGGAGCTTACTACGCGAAGTACATTGCGCCTGATTTTGATGAATCGCTGGACATTGTGGTAGAACAAGGCGTTGAAGTCGGTCGTGATGGAAAAGTCATGGTCCATATTCATAAAAAGGAAACAACTTACGCCATCGAAATTACAGGCACAGCAGTATTTGTTGGTGAGATAGGATAATATTCCTAAACTCTGCTATAATGAAAGACGTATTAGCTATTATGTAAGAATGGGAGATGAAAACAATGTTAAAAAAGCTTAAGGGGCTCAGTATTTCACAATGGATTGCAATTTTTATTTTCGTCTCGATGGGGATTTCAATGATTTTTATTACGGTTGAAATTTTCCTAGCGCCAGTAGAACAAACGCCGGGACAGCCGAAAGTGACACTGCGAAGCGACTATATTTTCTTGTTGTTTGAATGTGTACTGGGAGTCATTATTCTATTATTACCAACAATTTTATCCCACCGATTTAAATTTGAAATTCCGGGTTTGGTCTATATTTTATTTTTAGTCTTTTTGTACGCATCAATTTATCTAGGTACCGTTCAAAAATTCTACTCTACAGTTCCTCATTGGGACAAAATTCTGCATACATTTAGTGGCGCCATGCTCGGTGCTATCGGTTTTTCATTCGTCAACTTGCTCAACAATGATAAACACGTCGTGATGAAAATGAAACCTGGCTTTATCTCTATCTTTGCATTCTGTTTCGCCGTTACATTGGGCGCTTTTTGGGAGATCTACGAGTATACATTTGACGGTATAATGAATCTAAATATGCAGCGTTACGAGATGTCGAACGGCACACCACTTGTTGGTCGCGCGGCATTAGCTGACACGATGGGCGATATTATTGTGGACGTCCTTGGTTCACTTGTCTTCGTCCTCATCGGCTACTGGTCACTGAAAAAAGGTCGACCATGGATGAAAAATTTTGAATTTAAGAAGAAAAAACCGAAAGAAGGAGTGGTAAAATGAAGATAGAACACGTAGCGATTTGGGTGGCAGATATTGAGCGAGCGAAGAGTTTCTATACGACCTATTTCGAAGGAGTCGCGAACGACAAATACACGAACGAAGCGAAAGGCTTTTCTTCCTATTTTATTAGCTATCCCACGGGTGCTAGACTTGAAATCATGCAACGTACAGATATTGTCGATGCAAAAGAAAAACCACTACTAGGATGGGCTCATATTGCTTTTTGTGTTGGTAGTAAAGAGCAAGTGAACGCTTTAACGAAGCAGCTCCAAAACGATGGATATAGATTAGAGAGCGGCCCAAGAACAACTGGCGATGGCTATTACGAAAGTGTTATTTTAGACAGCGAAGGCAATCAGATTGAAATTACAGCCTAGATAAAAAGGACGATGCGTGAATTTTCAACGCATCGTCTTTACTATGGAATCAGTCACCATCAAAAACCAATTCTCCGGTTTCGGTCCACTCATTGCAAAGATTGCTACATGTTTTGGTGCTTAAATTGGCGTAGTTAGCAAGTAAGGTTTTGGAAAAATAATTGGGAATGAATAAAATACCATCACGATAGTCTCCAAAGAGATGTGCAACTTCTTTTAGTAACGCCAACAAACGATGTTCTGCAGCCTCTTGTAATAGCAAGGTTTTGTTGAATAGCATTTCTTCTTTTCTGTGATTGTTTGCATATAAAAATAGCCAGCCTTCTTGGAAACTTAGCAGTGTTGTTAGCATGTCGGCTCTATCAAATTCATAGACAGTTGTGGGCTGAAGTACTTTCAGCGTATAAAAGGAGTTATCGTTAGTATAAGGGTTAGAGAGACCGATAATGTTTTTCTTTCCCAAAAAACCAACGATATTTTGGTCTTTATTACATGAAATCACACCACTCTCGATGAAGTAAATATTTTTAAAAGGTTGATTTTCAATAAAGATGTGCGTATTTCTTTTTAAAGTGCATTTTTTATAGGGGATACGATGGGTGAGTAAGAACTCTAAAAAATGGTTGTAGTCGAATTTTCCTTGATCCATATTCTCCAAATGAATTTCTTTTAAACTCTTTATTTTTTCTTTCATAACTAACCACCTTTCTTGATATCCTTATTATAGCACTACTTTACTGGTCTTTTCTTGAGGTAAATAGCTATCTAGACGGATAAGTATCGTCATAATATAAATCTAGAACTATAAATAAAGACCATATTCTTTCGCATCGATCTATTTGTGACAGATATATATTATTTATTTATGAGGGTCATAAGGCAGTTTTATTCTATCAAGGCTATATATGGTGAAAAAATGTAGTTCTATGAGAATAAAGAGGGAATCTACTTATTTTTTCTTAGGCAATTTTATGTTATAATATGTTCAATGATGAGCAAGTCAAGGAGGAGAATAAATTTGGCAAAGGTGAAAAAAACCAAAAAATCTACTTCTACGCTCGATATGTATTATGAAGAACATATAGATAGCTTCGTTGATTTGAAAACATACTTGTCTGAGGTAGAGATCCATTGTATCAAAAAAATCATTGAGAGAAATGATGGAAACATGACGCAGACCGCCATACAGCTAGGTATTCATCGCTCGATATTATATCGAAAGTTGAATGGATTTGAAAAGAAAAAATGATTACTTACTAATTGTAAGCATGAAGATGGACTTTTAGCAGGTAATATGTTGTAATGTTATTAGTTACAACGAAAGGGTGACCAATATGACAATGGAAATAGGAAAAGTTGTTTTGAAAACGAAGAGCAAGCATACATTGGCGGCTTTTTATAGCGAGATAATCGGGTTAAAAGTGATAGCGGATGAGGCTGATAAAATAGCATTAGGCGTTGATAATCGAGTCCTTCTAGAATTGATAGAGATCAAGCAAGGGAAGGCTCCGAAACAAGCGAAAACTGGGCTATATCATACGGCTTTTTTGTTGCCTAGTAGAGCTGAACTTGGTAGCTTTTTACATCATTTGTTGGAAAGTAACTACCCAATAGACGGCGCTGGAGATCATATATATAGTGAGGCATTATATTTCCGAGATCCTGATGGTAATGGGATTGAAGTCTATGCGGATCGGCCTCGAAATGAGTGGCAACGTGATGAGCTTGGAAACCTTCCTATGGCAACGAATGAGGTCGATGGAGACGGTATATTGATGGTGGGAGCTGAACTCGATTGGTATGCGGCTCCAAATGATACAACCATTGGGCACATTCATTTGCAAGTCAGTCATTTAGAAGACACGCGCCAATTTTATCAAACGATTCTAGGTTTCCAAGTGACTACAGAGATTCCATCTGCACTATTTTTTGCCTCGGGGGATTATCATCACCATATTGGTACAAATATTTGGGCTGGTCGTGATTTGCCTAAAATGGCAGACTTAGAGACGGGTCTTGCTTATTTCTCCATTCAAGTAGAAGAATTGGACAGGCTAGAGGATCGGCTGATAGCATATGATGTAGCCTATGAGAAGGATTCGGATACTCTGATTACATTAGAGGATCCAAATGGAATCATCATAAAGATTGCGACTAATACAAAAAGCTAAGCATCATTTCGATGCTTAGCTTTTCTTTATAGGCAAAATTTTGCTATAATTGATTTTAAGAGTGCTTCCAATTCTTTTGGCGCGTTGATGTCTTCTTTAGTAGCCAATGTGCAAGTCCAAGTGCGGCTTGAATGAGTACGAAAGTTAAGATGCCTAGATTCAAATAGAATAGGGCGGTTTGGGCTTCTGCTGGGAAGGCGCGTTGAACGAATAGAAAAGCCAGAAAGAAACCAGCATTGGCGCCAAGCGAGACCCAGTAAACAGAGATTTTCCCAAGCTTACTAATGACAAAAGATAGCGTAAAGAAAAAGATCGCGAAACAAAAACCAACCAATATCATTTGTATCGACTCCATGACGCTCACCTCGTATTATTACGGAATTGGTATTATTGATAATAATTGTAACACAAATGAAATGTATTGTAAAGGTTACATAAGATAGGCCTGATTCGGTAAGGGGGGACACGGATGATTGAATATTATATAACGCAAGAAAATGATGAAATACGTCAGATTGAAGGCTATCAAGTTGGATGTTGGGTTCATGTTGTGGCACCGAGTCCTGATGAGATTGACTATTTATCGAAAAAACTAGATATACCAAAGGATCATATTCTAGACCCGCTGGATAAAGAGGAACGTTCGCGAATCGAATTGAAGCATGTAGAGGAGAATTTCAAGCATTCCTTGGTTATTGTGGATTGTCCGATAGAGGCAAAGGATGAGATGGGTTTCCTTGAGTTTAAAACGATACCGATTGGAATTATTACGACAAAGGAAGTTGTGGTAACCGTTGTGCTGAAACAATTGCCGGTGCTTGAAGATATTATGGACAGGCGCATGGAGCAGTATAATACAGCCAACCATGTCCAGTTTTTGTTACAAATTCTGTACGCGGTATCCTACTACTTTTTGAAATATTTAAATAGCCTAATTGAGCATATGCATACACTTGAAAAAAATATCCGTCAGTCTATGCAAAATGAAGAGCTGTATGCTTTTATGGCCGCGCAACGAAGCTTGGTCTTTTTTGCGACAGCGCTTCAATCCAATAAGGCTGTTCTGGATAAAATGATTCAGGCGGGGCATTACACCGGTAAGGATGAGGATAAAGAGTTATTGCAGGATGTTATTATCGAAAATAAGCAAGCAATCGCGATGACGGATACATATACGCAAATTGTTGGTGGGATGTCTGACACTTTTTCGTCTGTGATTGCGAATAATTTAAATCGGGTGATGAAATTTTTGACGTCATTTACGATTATTTTGTCGTTACCAACCATTGTGGCGAGCATTTATGGGATGAATGTGAAGCTACCATTTTCAAATCAAGAATATGCTTTTGGGTTGATTATGGTTGGAACCTTGATTATTACGATTATCACAACGATTATATTTTGGCGCAAAAAGTACTTCTAAAATGGGACTTCGAGAGGAACTGATTCTTTATGGAAAAGCAAAACTATGAGAAAAAAGCGTATGAAACAATGAAGGAGAAGATTTTGAATGGGCAATTGCGAACGGGGGATCGCGTGCCGGAGAATACGATCGCCAAGGAGCTAGGTATTAGCAGGACACCGGTGCGTCGTGCTTTAGTTATGCTGGAAACAGAGGGATTTTTGACGATTGAGAGTAATCGTGGTGCTTTTGTTTGTGAGAGCAAGGTGACGGTAGGTAAGTTCATCGAGATGTTGGAAATGTTGGAAGTTCTGACGATTAAGACGATGGATAAAATCGAGACGAAGGGGATTTCTTTTGAACCGCAGCATTTGTATAAGCGTTTATCTGTCATGGAAGGGCATTTGAAAACTGGGAATAGCAACGGATTTGTAGAAGAAGGTTGGCAAACTGTTTTTGATTTTATCGCTTATATGGGGAATTCTTATGCGGATAGCGCAGTTAGAAAGATGGGAATCGACTTTTTAACGAAGGCTCCAAAAGAAATTATTTTGATACCGTTCCAGAATGGGGCTTATTTAATTGAGCAGTATCTCAGAATGAATGAACTGCTAAGGACGAAAGATTTTGATAAGGCAGAGACGATTGTTCGTGAATTGGTCAATTATTTTATTATAAAAACGTTCCGATAGGTGAAATTTTTGGAAGGTTATGCTACAATATTCGTAATTAAGATAGGGGTGTCGAGAGCATTGAAAAGTAAACGAGAGTATAAGACGCTAGACAGAATGGTCTATTTTAGCATTATTGAGAAGATAAAAACAGGGGAATTAAAACCGAACGAGCATTTGACAGAGGAACGTTTGGCAAAGGAATTAGATGTTAGTAGGTCGCCGATACGCAAGGCAATTACGGCATTGGTTTCAGAGGGAATTCTAGATTATCGTACATATAGTGGCGTTGTTGTTCGAGATTCGATGATTGATCCGGCGAAATACGCTTACCTCTTAGAAGTAATCGAAGTGTTTATGGATGCCGCAATTCAGAAAATGAAGAAAAATAATACGCCGGTCGATATAGCGGCGTTGCGGAATTATATTGCATCGATGGATCGTTCTTCTTATTTGCAAAATATGGAGGATTACATCTTCAATCAACACCAATTTTTCTTCCGTATTCTAAAACATGATCCAAATCCGTATTATTATGAGAATGTGAAGCGTGTCTTTTTCACGATTAACAATTTTTCGATGGAAACGGTCGTGAAGCAAGGTTCGGAGGATAAACGTGATTTGACTGTGAAGAAATTTACGGCGATTGCGGATGCCTTTGAACAAAATGAATATGACTTAGCGAATGAGCGTATTCAAGCCTTATTTAGCGATTTTGCGCTTAGTGCTTTTCGGTGAAGAGTGCACAAAAAGAACGTAGGGCATGATTATCCTACGTTCTTTTTTCGTATAGACAGAAGCCGTCGACGATTGCGATTTGTATGAAGCCAGCTTTTTGATAGAGAGTGTTTAATTTTTTATTGTCAGCTATGCAGTCGAGTCGCAGGTATTGGTAGTGGCTTTGTGCGGATTCCACGCCTGCCCAGTCGAGAATTGCTTGACTTAAGTTTTGACCAGCGAAGGCTCTAGCAATCATTAAGCGGTGCAAGTATCGCGCAGGTGTTTGATAACCGTGGTCACGCCATAAACGCTTATCCCAGTCGCTCGCTGTTTTTCGTAAAATAAAGGCTGATGCGATGCCTTCTGATTCTGTTTCACGTACTAAAAAGACTTCGCCATCTCGAATGCGATCTTTTAGCCCATGGACATCTTTCCCTTCCAGAATATCGTTCCATTGAGAGGAGCCAGAATTCTTTAGCCAAGATGCCGTATCGATCATAAGTTGCTGTAAAGAGGCTTCGTCGGAAACAGAAGCCTCTTGCACAGTGAAAATAGAATTGCCTAATGAAATATTATTTTTGTTCGTCGTCATTCTTTTGTTCCGTTGTTTCTTCGTGATCTGCTGGTTGAGATGGGCGAACAGCTTCACTTATTGTATCGTCAGGTGTTTCTTCTGTTGGGGTTTCGTGCGTGCTTACATCGGCTTTTGGTTCTGCCTCAGGAGCTTCAACCGGATCAACCATGGAATCAGCACCCCATGTTTTATTTTCGAAATGCGGCGATTCTGGCTCATCGACTGGTGTCGGATCAACCGGTGGAATCGCGCCAAATGTTGTGTCATCTTCGGGAACTGTCGTTGTGTAGGCTGCCGTATCCGTATCACCGCCAAACGTTCCAGTACTTGCATATAAATCGTCATAGAACACCGCACAAGCTACAAGCACTTGTGGATAAATCCAAATGGCTAAACCGAATAATACAGCAAGCATCAAAAAGTAACCAAGAATAAACACAATCGCAAATACCGGGCTCATATCTGGTACGCTACTATAGTAATCATACGAATACGAATTATAGCCATAGTCAAACATTGCTGTTGTAGCCATTGCAATGATTCCAAGCACCATCATAATGATAACTGGAATAAAGAATACCCAAACATAAGATAGCACAAGTCCAAACAAGCGACCTTTATGGCCATTCATGCGGTGGCGACTTTCTGTAATCGCGTCAAGCGGAGAAATATTAGGATCATCGCGTAAAATCATAAATGTTTGCGAGTATGAAAATGATTTAATAATACCAGGAATAAGGAATAATAAGCTCCATAAAAAAGTAAAAATAAATACAAGTACCGCTGCAAGTAAATTACGACCAAACGTTTTAAAACCACTAAATAAATAACCAATTTCCGGCTTTTCTTGACGGCTAATTGCAAGGAAGAACCAAGTCGCACCAATCATAAAAGGACCAGCGAAAACATAGTAAGCAATCGTTCCGAGCACTGGAATGAAATTAATCATTGACACAGCCATTAAAATTACATAAGCAAGCGCCATACCCCCAATTGCCAATCCCCAATTACCCTTTAAGGATTGCTTCGTCATTTTTCTAACTTCTGAAATACTCATCATAAAAATTCTATCCCCTTTCTTTTGTGAAAATACATGTATACTTAAAACTACCATAGAATCAGTCACATTGATAGTGATAATCCAAATTTTTATAAAATGATTGACTTTTCGAGTAAAGGGGAATAGGCTATAAGGTAAAATAGATCTGAATGAGGTTAGTGGAGGTGAAAATATATGGCCTATGAAAAACAAGATTTAGAGGATCGTCTTATTGAATTGCGCCGCCAGCATCAGGAATTGCTTGGAGAAACAGATCAATTTAATGATGCTAATTTAGTAAATGGTACGATTTCAGCTACCGAGTTAAGAATGAATGCACTTGAAAAAGAAATCAAATCAGTGGAGAAAAAACTAAATAAGTTATAAAATGATCTTGATTAATACGCAGATCAGCCTTTCGAAGTTTGGTGTTTTTAGCCAATGCTTCAGAGGTACTACATATGAGGTGATAGCGATGGATTACATTTTTGCAGTTGGTGATATTCATGGAGAAATAGCGGCTTTCGAGGAGCTTTTAACACATTGGAACCCAGATAAAGAATGCTTATTATCTGTTGGTGATTTAATCGATCGCGGGACAAATCCAGGTGCTGTTATTCGAAAAGCGATGTTTCTTGAGGCGAAATATGATGCCATTTTCTTGCGTGGCAATCATGAAAATATGCTATTGGATTGGCTTGCAGACCCGAGTGAGAAAATGATGTATTACATTAGTCAAGGCGGAATGGAAACGATTGAAAGCTTACTAGCATACAAAAATGCTGCCAAAATAACGCCCGAAGAACTAGCGCGGCGAGTGGAAAATGAGGCTGCTGCAGAACTTGCCTTCATTAGAAAACGACCATATTATATGGAGTGGGGTCGTTTTGTGTTTGTCCACGCAGGTGTTGATTTGGAATTATCCGATTGGAAGCAGACACCAGAACATGATATGGTTTGGATTCGTGAGCCATTTCAACAAGGTACAAATCGGACGGGAAAGACGTTTGTAGTGGGTCACACGCCGACAGAGAGTTTGAATGCCGATGGTGGGACCGCTATTTGGTATTCGCCAGACCGTTCGATTATCGATATTGATGGTGGAGCGGTATTTGGCGGAGCTTTGCACGGTGTTCTTTTATCACATGATGGTGTGGAGAAAACGTATAGTATTCATAATAAAAAAGAAGTTTAGACGCTGCGTCTAAACTTCTTTATTTCCCCAAATTTTATAGAGTAGTTCGTAATTTTTCTGTTTGAGTACAGGGTCATAGATATTGGATGCAACAATCAGTTCGTCGGGTTGATGCGTAGCCATGAATTCTTGCAGTTCCGCTTTTACTTTGTGCTGGTCGCCGATGAAAGAATACTTTAGTTGATGCTTTAGTGCATGTTTTTCATATTCGGACCAGTGTTGATCCATATTAGAAATCGGTTTTGGAAGTGGGGTAGGCGCGCCCCGTGTCAGATTTAAGAACGATAGATAGCCTGATGTTGCTAGAAAATCAGCTTCCTCCATGGTATCACTAATAATCGTGCTGACCGTCACCATAGCATAAGGCTCATCCAAAACGTCCGATGGCTCAAAGCGACTGCGATAAAGTTCCAACGCATTTTCTAATTCATCGGGTGCAAAATGGCTAGCAAATGCAAAAGGTAGACCAAATTTCGCGGCTAACTTGGCGCTATACGTACTAGACCCGAGCAAATAAAGTGGTACGTGGAGACCTCGACCGGGAATCGCAACGATGCCATCATTGCCGCCATCTGAAAAATAGTTGCCTAGTTCAATCACCGAATTAGGAAAAGCTTCTACTGTTTCATGTAAGTCACGACGGAGTGCCCGAGCTGTTTTGAAATCGGTGCCTGGCGCGCGACCAAGCCCAAGATCAATCCGACCGGGATACATTGTTGTGAGCGTCCCAAACTGCTCAGCGATAATGAGTGGAGAATGGTTTGGTAGCATGACGCCACCCGAACCGACACGAATTTTTTCGGTATGCCCAGCAAGAAATCCTATCAAAACAGCCGTCGCTGAACTAGCAACACCAGCAATACCATGATGCTCAGCCACCCAATAGCGGTGAAATCCTGTTTTTTCAGCAAACTGAACGAGCGATTTACTATTTTGAAACGCATCCGCTTCATTGAAACCCTCACGAATGGTTGCTAAATCGAGAATGGATAAGGGAACTTGCCCAAATTTATTGTTTGTCATAAAATCACTGCCCTTCTTTGACTAATAGTATATGCTTCTTCCTCACCGTAGTCAAAAAAAAGAAACCACCCGCTACTCGGAACAAGTGATTTCACATTCTCAGTCATTTAAAAAATCTTGTAAAGCTTTCGCATTTGCTGCCACATCAATATCTAGCACAGAACCATGTGAATTGCGGACATTTTTATACGTACCATCAACAGGTAGCCGGAAATCTTTCATATCTTTGGCGTTACCTAGCACGAAATCTTTCCCAATTGAGATCATCATGCCTGTCGTCACATTCGTATTCGTATAGCCCTGCATCGTACCAATCAAACTTGGAAGCTTCGTTACGGTACCGATACTTTGCGCCTGATCTTTCAGGGCATTCAAGACTTGCTGTTGACGACGAACCCGGCCGAAATCACTCTCAGCATCATGACGGAAACGCGCATATTGCAGCAATGTTTCGCCATCCATCGTTTGCTTACCAGCTTTAATGTTAGCCTCGATATTTTTTGACATATCTTTTTCAGCATCAATCTCGATCCCATTTGGCGCGAGTGTATCGACAATTTTCGGGAACCCTTCAAAATTAGCAACCACATAATACTCAATATTAACGCCAAAATTCTCTTTGATTGTTTGGCGAACCAGTTCAGGACCACCAAAAGAATAAGCAGCGTTGATTTTGTTCAAACCGTAACCAGGAATATCGACATATGTATCACGCATAATCGAGACTAATTTCGGTGATTTTGATTTCGTATCATAGTGAGCGATAAGCAAGGAATCCGAACGACCTTGGTCTTTCCCACGCGAATCACTTCCTATTAAAAGCACATTGAGATCATTCACATCTTCCGCTTTTTGCCCATTAAATTCAAAGTCTTTCATGTTATTATCAGCCTCAGCCGCATTTAGACTAGATTTATACTGATAAAAACCGAATCCAGCAATGGCTAGAATAATGACTAAAATTACTGCAAAAATAGTCCTGCCTTTTCGTAGTTTCTTCTTCGTTGGTTGATTGCGATCTTGGCGAGTGGCCATATCTTTCACCTCGTTCATTAGATTGAAGCTAACAACAAAACAATTCTCCCAGAATAAGTATAGCTAACCAATGTTACATAAATGTTTCAAAATGGGTGCATACACCTAATAAATCGGCGACAAGCGTTAATAGTAAGATCCCCTAAAATCAATAATAAGGCGCCATAAACAAGTAAACGAGTACGCCAGTCAGACTTACATATAGCCAAATTGGCATTGTCCAACGAACGATTTTTTTATGTTTTTGGATTTGATTTGTCCAGCCCCATACAAGTGCGAAGAGCGCTAAAGGCACAACGACTGCAGCAAGGAAGCTATGTGTAATCAGGATAAAGAAGTAAATCGGACGAACAATTCCTTCGCCACCAAAGGTTGATGTTTCGGCAGACATGTAATGAAATGTCAAATAACTAACTAGGAAAAATAACGTCGATGTGAAAGCGGCTAAAATGAAGCCACGGTGCATCTTGATATTTTTCTTCGCAATAATCGCCCACAAAGCAATTAACAGAAAAACAAACGTAAAGCTGTTAAAAATGGCATTGAGACGAGGAAAAACAGATAAGTCATAGTCTACTTTCCCTTGATAACCGATTGGCGAGAAGAATAGCAGTAAAATAACGACTACCGCTACGAATGACAAAATCATAATGGGCCAGAAATAGTTTTTTTCAGATGACGCTTTATTTATCGCATCTTTTTTTTGTGTCATGAATTTAAATCCCCCTAAAATAAGTTTCACTACCATTATAACATGTTCAAAGAGGAAATTGTATGAAAAGTGATTCACAAACAAAAACCAGCGTGCTTCCACGCTGGTTTTTGTTGAGAAATCAATTCCAGAACCTTATCTGTTTTCTGCGTTGTTGTATGCGCCGTGCCAAACTGGACCGATGAATTTATTTAGGGCAAAACCGCCTTTTATCGCAGCTGTTACGAAGTCTTTTGCTTTATGCACGGATTCTTCAACGGTTAAACCTTTAGCAAGTCCAGCCGTGATTGCTGCTGCAAATGTACAGCCTGCGCCGTGATTGAAGTTGGTGTCGATTTTTGGTGTTTCAAGAACGGTGAATGTTGTTCCATCATATAATAGGTCGATGGCTTTATCGCTTTGCAACGCTTTTCCACCTTTGATGACGACATATTTCACACCAAGTGCGACAATTTTTTCAGCAGCAGCTTTCATATCGTCGAGTGTTGTTAATTTGCCGAGACCTGAAAGTTGTCCTGCTTCGAATAGGTTTGGCGTCGTAATTAACGCGCGAGGTAGCAATAAATCACGGATAGCTTCGGCATTTTCTGGTTGGATAAGTTCGTCCTCGCCTTTACAAACCATAACGGGATCGATAACGACATTTTGTAACTTGTATTCATCGATGGCGTCACGCGTTGCTTCGATGATTTCAACAGAACCAAGCATTCCGGTTTTCATCGCGTCCACTGGGCCACCGGATAGGATTGTTTTTAACTGGGCACGCAATAAATTGGCATCAAGCGGTGTTACGCCATGGCTCCAATTATTGTCTGGATCCATCGTCACGATTGTTGTGATCGCCGAAAATCCGAATGTGCCGTACTCTTCAAATGTTTTTAAATCTGCTTGGAGTCCAGCGCCACCGCTAGAATCCGAGCCTGCAACGGTTAATGTTTTTTTGATTGTCATGATAAATTCCCTCCAGTTACCTTAATTATTTGATTCAAGCATCTTGTGAATGGCAGTCGCGACGCCATGTTCGTCATTTGAATCCGTGACGTGTTTGGCTAGTTTTTTGACAGCCGGTTCAGCGTTGCCCATCGCGACGCTGTAACCCGCCATTTTCAACATGGAAACGTCATTGAAATTATCGCCAATCGCGAAGGTTTCATCCATTGTCACGCCCATTTTTTCCACATAAAATTGCAAGGAAAGGCCTTTTTGCGCGTCGATGTGTGTAATTTCAATGTTGTCGGAGAACGAAGAACTAACCGCCAAATTTCCTTTTGATTCAAGCTCGTCTTTCGCTTTTTTGAGCACCACTTGATCAGAAGAAAAGGCGATGAATTTCAAAATCGTGATGTCCTCGTTTTGAAAAAGGCGCTCTGGATCATCAATCACGTGAACATCTTTGCTCTCAAAACGTTCCTCGACATAGCGGTGAATTTCGTCTGTCGTTAAATCAGGATGAACTTTGCGCTGAATTTCTTTCATGAGCTCGATACCCTTGTCTTTATTCGGCGAAATCGGACCAATATCGGTGAAAAACTCGCAATACATCCCCAAATCTGTTAAAACTTGATACGTATATCGTGCTGAGGTTTTATCGATCGGGATTTGTTTCAAAATCTTGCCGTGTTCATCGCGAATCTCGGCACCATTCATACAAATCGCTGGTGCATAAAGGTTTGCGTGATTGATTAGTTGCATCGCATCATCGTACATTCGCCCAGTACATAACACGAAATGAATGCCTTTTGCGCGAGCCTGTTCGATAGCTTTCACGCCTTCATCGTCCACTTGGATTTTTGAGTTAAGCAGTGTGCCATCCATATCTGAAGCAATTACTTTTATCATATAATAGAATCCTCCCATTTTCGTACCTACAACACTAGGATATCATTTTTTCAGCAAAATTGCAGTAAGTAAAATCGGGGAATCAGGGGTTATAAAGCTGAGATTTAATAAAAATTTAATACCCAGTTAAGCAGTAGGATATATTTTTCCGACATAATAAATTTTACTACACAGATAAAGGAGATTAGAAAAAATGAATAAATATGGTATTTTAATTGTTCGAATTTTACTTGGAGGATTGATGTTCCTACATGGCTTACAGAAATTTACGAACGGGATTGGCGGTACAGTACAGTTTTTCGATAGTTTAGGGATTCCTGGATTTATGGCTTATATCGTAGCTTCGATTGAATTAGTCGGCGGTTTGGCGCTTGTTTTTGGCGTGTTAGTCCCTTATGTTTCGGCGCTTTTTGTTATTGTTTTGGCCGTGGCGATTGTGACAGTGAAGTTTTCAAGCGGTTTCTTAGGCGGCTACGAACCAGAATTCGTCCTAATGGTGCTGGCTATCGTAACTTTGATAACAGGCTCGTTCAAAAAGATATTTCAGTTCCTCCCAGCAAGCGGAAAATAATGCGTTATCAGCCCGGTTCAGAATTTTTTTGAATTGGGCTTTTTGCTGGAAAAACGGTATAATGGAAGGAGTGTATAAATAATGAAAGGTGGCAAATAAAATGATGACAGAACGTGAAAAAATGATTAGTGGCGAATTATATCGGGCGGGGGACGCGGAACTTGTAGCAGACCGAGTTCGAGCACGGGAACTATGCGCGAAAATTAATGGCGTTGTGAGCGATACTGCCGAGCGTGAAGTACATATTCGTGAATTATTAGGTTTATCAGGGAAAGATGTTTACATGGAGCCTAATGTGCGTTGCGATTACGGTTACAATATAGAAGTCGGCGATTATTTTTATGCAAATTTCGATTGTGTTTTCTTAGATTGCGCACCGATTAAAATTGGCGATAATTGCATGTTCGCGCCTGGCGTGCATGTTTATACAGCGTACCATCCACTGGACGCGACGGAACGAAATAGTGGGCAGGAATTGGCGAAAAGCGTCACGATTGGAAATAACGTGTGGGTTGGCGGTCGAAGTGTGATCAATCCGGGAATCACGATTGGCGATAATGCGGTTATTGGCTCCGGCTCAGTGGTAACCAAAGATGTGCCAGCGAACACGGTTGTTGCAGGAAATCCAGCGCGCGTGATTCGTCAATTAGATAAGCAGGAGGAACATGCGTGATGACAGTGTCCGACCAAGCCCTTTTTGCAAAAATGGAGCAGGAATTAAACCTCGCGAAAGCAGCCTCATCCGAACAAGATAAGCAACTACACTTGCACGGATTGACCGTATTGATTGATGTGATGCGCGGACAAGAAAGCCCCTCTGCGAAACCAGCAATTTTGAGCTCAAGCATGGAATATCAAGCGATGACAGGTGAATTACCTATAGCAAAGCCCGCAACGCTTGATGGTGGAAAAATAGAAACAGAAGATGGATCCAATGGCGATTCATTGTTAGATTTTTAGGGGGTTCGATGAAGAAATGAGAAAAATGTTAATACTAGGAGCCATATTCGCCGGTTTAGCCGTAGGAATAGGCGCTTTCGGTGCACACGCGCTAAAAGAAACGCTAGGAAGTTACCACACGACTTTCGAAACAGGCGTACAATATCAAATGTTTCATGCCACAGCCATTTTAATTGTAGGTTTACTCCTCGGAAAAATAGATAGCGGCTTGTTACGAGCGGCAGGTTATTTGTTTGCAACGGGAATCGTCCTATTTTCAGGAAGTTTATACGTGCTCAGCATAACCAAGGTATCCGTTCTAGGCGCGATTACACCACTTGGCGGAGTAGCATTTATCGCTGGATGGATTTGTTTCATTATCGCCGTAGCAAAATATAAACCAACTCTGTAATATAAAAAGTAAGGCGTAAGAAGGGATTTCGCGGTATCGCCTGAACGGTGGTAATTATTGTTACCTAACCTTAATAAAAAAAGTTGAAAAAAAGGATTACATTCCAAATTAGCGGGGTATTATACATGTAAGCAACGACATCTTAATTACTTTTTCTCCCTTTTTAGTAATTGAGAGTCTTTCTTACCTTAAACTCCCTTTTAATCGCTAAACCTGCTGACATTGCCGGATTAGCGATATTTTTTTGTCTAATAAGCAAATTAATTAGCTGTTTTGCCGGTTTTTCTTTACATAAATCTATTTTTACGTAGTCTGATTTAAGTACTGATAAATACTAAAGGAAAAATAATCTGTCCATAAGATATAGAAACCTCTGAATTATAACGGTTTTGTATTAATTTATAAAGTAATTTGTTAGTGCTCGCGGTGAATAATAAAAAATATGACTCAGATGATAAGTTAACTATTGTATATTTGAAAAAGGTATAGATTTATTTTAGAAGGCAATTTAATATACTAGAACTTGAATTAGTGAGTAAAGAAGCTACCCTTTAAGCATAATGTATAAGAATAGCTCCTATTTATGGTACTCTATTCCACGTATTATTTTATGCAAATTTATACTATTCTTGCTTTATTAAAATGAACATTATAAAACAAAAAGTATAAAAAGATATATATAATACCTTTCGTTTGACGGCTTAAAAAATATATAATAAAGTTAGTCATGTAATATCAATATATAGAAAAAGGTGGGGTATTTATGCGAAAAGTATCGAGAAAAGTATGTACGGGAGTCTTAATATTACTGTTTGTTTCTATTTTTAGTTTACCTTTAATTGTAAAAGCGGCGTCAACTGGTTATTCATTTACAATGGACAAAAGAGTCGTGGATGGATCTGTAACTGGAAAGTATCATAAATTATCTAAAGGGAATGCATATTTGACAGGTTCACAATATATCTATAGTGCAGATAAGGGATATTCAAAAAAGGCTAATGCTATTGGATATGAACTAAGGAATAAGACAACACGTAATAGTTTTGGTTCTTTTTCGAAAGCGCTTTCTAGTAGAAGTTCAACTTATCCAACTAAAATTTCTAAGACAAGATTTTCAAAAACTGTTGGTGGTGGCACTCAATATTATTTAATAATGTGGAAAAATGATGATGATGGTAATAATGTAAAAGGCTCCGGCACAGTTAGTAACTAAAATGTTAACAATGACAGAAGGTGTGATATGATTATTTATTTTGATTACTGGGAAGTTTTAATTTCAATATTTGTTATATACGTATGTACGTTTAGTGTATTCAAGTTTTTCTTTAAGAAAAATTGGATCTATATGATGTATTTCACTATTTTCTACATCTACCTTGCAGAAGTGGTTAATCTGACACAATTTCCAATCTATGCAATGGAAGGAATGGTGGCAGAGGGGAATTCTATTTGGAATGGGCTTTCTCTTGTTCCTTTTTCAAGTATTGATGTGAATAATTATTTTTTGAATATATGTTTGACAATCCCTTTTGGTTTCGGGCTACCATTTTTAATGCATGCATCTTGGAAAAAAATAATGATTGCGAGCGTGATATTTATACTGATTATTGAGTTTAGCCAGTTTATCATTGGTGTTTCTGTAGGATACATGTTCCGAGTTTTTGATGTAGATGATATTTTATTTAATTTTGTGGGATGTATGATTGGGTATGTTTGTTTTCAGTGGTTTCAAAATACGCTTATGCTTCTTTACCGAGGTGATAAGTCGCGATTCCCTGTATTGTTTAGAGATATAATGAGGGCTAAATGAAGAAAACACCGATTTGTGTTTATCGGTGTCTCGAATTATATTTCAGACTTATTTCCGCCAAAACGTCTCGCAATCTGCTTTATCCGCTATGTTAAATGCAATCATCTCTTTCAGTAAATCATAGTTCACGGGTTTATCCCACGGGAAGCGCACTAGATTCGCTGTATGTGTATAGCCGGCTGCTTTTATAGCTTCTGAAAAACGAGCCACGACAACTGCTTCGGGTGAAACGGCAAAGTTGTTCTTGGCGATGCTGAAGCCGATAATAAAGGTATCGTGATCGGTAAACATCGGTTGATTCCAAGCGATTTTTGACTTTAAGTCGGGGAATTCTTCTTTCATCCATTTAAAAACGTCTTCCATTTGTGCGCGCTGTTCGGGATTATCGATTTTTGCTAAATAATCTGATATAGTTTCCATCCTTGTTCCTCCAGTCGATTTTAAAAGATATACGTCTATTTTAGCGTAAATGGAGCAAAATACAAGTAAACAAGAAGAAAGTATGGCGTACCAATCAACAAGACAGGTGCGCCATACTTCTTATTTTGTGTTTATTTCTTTTTTCCCATGACGATGTTTGTATATGTGTTGACTGTCAGGAAGTAGTAAACAATGAACATCGCTGTGTAGATTCCGGTACTGATGAGAACTGGTAATGTCAGATCCATCTGCAACATGTTGGAAAGCATAGCAAGCGCGACGGAACTATGGGCGATACCAAGTATAAGCGGTACAAGGAAGACCACAAGCACTTGCTTGGCGATTGTTTTACGAATTTCTTTGCGATCCAAACCGATTTTTTTCAAGATATCATATGTTGCGACATCGTTGTATGCTTCGGTTAGTTGCTTGAAGTAGATGATACTACCCGTTGCTGCAAGGAAGACAAGACCGATGAACATACCAATGAAAAGTAGTACGCCAGTTATGCTCATTGCGTTTTCATAGTTTGTTGGATAGCTTATGAAATTAGCGTTTTCAGGCAGTGCTTTTGCCATTTGCTCACTTAAAGGAATTGCGTCTTTTGGATTATCGACCATGACGGATTGGAGAGTCTGCATTTTTTGAGTCGAAATTGTTTTAGCTACATCATCAGAAATAATGAGCAAGCTGTAAACGGTAGCAATCGGTGAGTTTTTTAGTGTTTCTGTTAAAGTTACTTTTTGCTTCGTACTATTTTCTAAGGTGAAACTTTGATTTTCAAGTGACTTTGCCGTTTTTTCTTCGTAAAGAGAACCCGGTGCGATTAGAATCGCTTCATCATTTTTTAGGTCGGCTTTCGTTGTCTCTGTATTATTTTGTAGCGCTAGAAGTTTATTGTAAGCTGTTTGACTGATGAATGTAAAGCCACTTTCAGGATCATACTCCATCGGCATTTCGCGATCACTCGTTGCTTTGATATGGTTCAGAGTTGTTTCTTGATGGCCAGTCATTGGTGTTTGTGTGTTAGTTTCAGCTAGTTTCAGCGCTTCTTGATTACTTTTTTGATCGACAATCGTATATTCAAAAGTAGAAGGGAAGGAGTTTGCCGATTCTTTGTTCACATTGTAGTAAAGGCTACCAATAGCGCCGATAGCTGTCAGTGTTGTAGCACTCAAAATCGCAATGATAGCAAGGGTTCTCGCGTTTGAGCCAATCCGAAAAGCGAGCTGGGAATTACTAATGATGTTCGTGCCTTTATAGAAAACCCGTTTATTTTTGCGAATCTGGTTAAGTAGGAACGGTAAGAAATTGCTCAGAAGTAGTGTAGTCCCGATGATAACTAAGAATAGAATGGTCAACATGCCAGGTCCTGGGCCCATTTTTACTAGAAGGGAATCTTCGCTAAGTGGTTGAAGAGCAAGGAAATAGCCTGCTCCAATTAATAATATCGAGAGAATAGCTAGAATTGGATTGTTTTTTGGCGTTTTTTCACGTTTACTTTCCGAATGAAAAAGATCGAGAAGTGTCGTGCGATAAATAATACGATAGCCGGTAAACGATGTAACCAGCGTGATGATGATGAAAATAACAACCGTATTAATCACAGCATCGATGGAAAAGACAAAGTTACTGACGCCACCAAAATTCATGATCTTGAGCAGTACCGTGACGAATAGTTTGGACATTAACGTTCCAAGGCTAATCCCAATAACAAGTGCGACCACGCCCATCAAGAAATTCTCATAGAAAAGCATGCGTCCAATTTCTTTTTTACGAAGACCAAGCAGGGAATAGAGACCGATTTCCTTTTTACGTTTTCGTGTGAAAAAGTGATTGGAATATAAAATAAAGATGGCAACAAAGATAATCAAGACAATCGATGAGGCATTGAATACTGCGGAAAGCTTGGCGCTCTTATCAATTCGCTCAATAACAGCTGGGTCTTTCGCCAAAGAAACAAAGGTATAGTAAATCATAATCGAGAAAATCATTGACGCGAAATAAAGGAAGTAATGGACAAAATTATGTTTGATATTCTTTTTTGCTAGATCAAATAACGTCATTCATGTCCCCTCCTAGTTGCGCCAACACATCGAGAATTTTTTGGAAGAACTCCTTACGCGTTTTTGTACCACGATAAATTTCTGTATAAATCGCACCATCTTTAATGAATAAAATTCGCTTACAAAAGCTCGCCGCATAAGCATCATGCGTAACCATCATAATCGTCGAATGTTCCTGCTCATTGAGGTCTTTCAAGCTCTCGAGCAAATCAGTGGCTGACTTCGAATCAAGGGCACCAGTTGGTTCATCCGCGAAAATCAAACTAGGATTCGCGATAATCGCACGACTTGCGGCGGTCCGTTGTTTTTGCCCACCGGAAATCTCGTTAGGATACTTATCTAGAATATCTCGAATGCCAAACGTATCAGCTACTTTTTCAAGGCTTGTTTCCATTTCCTTCAGAGGACGTTTCGCAAGCGCAAGTGGTAAGATAATATTTTCCCGAACACTTAACGTATCCAATAAGTTATAATCTTGAAAAATAAAACCTAATTGGTCTCGGCGGAACGAGGACATTTGTTGCTCATTCATTGTTTCGAGTTCTTGCCCAGAAATTTGAATCTCACCAGATGTTGGTTTGTCGATTGTTGAAAAAACATTGAGAAGTGTCGATTTACCAGCACCACTTGGACCCATGATACCAACGAAATCCCCTTTTGCAATTTCCAAACTGATATTATCTAAAGCTGTGTAAACATTACCTTTAATGCCGTAAACCTTGCGAACATTTTTTGCCTGTAGAACTATTTCCATGTAAACTCCTCCTAAATAAATAACTATACCCTTAGTTTAACGGTAAAGAGAGGTCGGTTCCATTGTCTAAGATGACATTATGGGAGAGGAGACTTACAATTTTGTAATGATGTAAAGCTGAGACGGCCCTTTTATGTTGATGAATTTTCAAACCGTCGTTTGGTTTGATGTAATGAATCAATAGGCAGTAGAGCGGCGCGAGACTGACAACCAATTTATTTGTTAGGGGGCGCAGTAAAAGTCCTCTTTGACTTTTGTGGAGGGCACGAAAATTCCGAGAGGCTGGCCGTTGAATGCTAGATCCGGAGGCGCCGAACGTAATTAAAAAATTTAGAGCCTAGCGTTTTAATATTTGATTCTAGGTAGTTTGGGGATTCTGCGGATAATAGCCACTGATGGATTACCTGCTCACGGTGTTCACATGCATATTGAGGCTCTAATTCAGCAAGGGATGCTTCATAATAGCCATTGATGGATTACCTGCTCACGGTGTTCGCATGCATATTGAGGCTCTAATTCAGCAGGGGATGCTTCATAAGAGCCTCAACAAAAACCCAGCCCCCTTACTACTGGGAAGCTGGGTTCTAAAACCTATGAACAATCATTAAATCCTAAAAAAATTCGTCAGCTCATCTGCTGCTACATAATTCCCAATCAAGAAGGAACCGAACTCCGCAAACCGGGCACTGGACTCATCAAATCGCATCTCCGTCACAATTCGTTTAAAATCAAGCGCATCATCTGCAAATAGCGTCACGCCCCACTCAAAATCATCTAAACCAATAGAACCACCAATGATCTGCTTAATTTTCCCAGCGTACGTACGGCCAATCGCGCCATGGTCACGAATCATCGCTTGGCGTTCTTCCATCGGCAACATGTACCAGTTGTCAGATAAATTCCGTCTCTTTGTCATTGGATAAAAACAAATATGCTTCCGTGCCGGTAGTTCTGGATATAAACGTTCACGCACATGTTTATTTTCATATGGATCTTCCCCTTTAGACAAGTGATTTGCCAAGTAGTTACTCAATTCCACAACAGAAATGTACGAATATGCAGGCAATAAATAATCTGCAATACGCAGTTTATTCAACTGATTCTCAACCTCATTCAAACCTTCAAGTGTAGGTCTAAGCGTGAAAAATAGCAAATCAGCTTTTTGACCGATAATCGAGTAAATTGTGTGTTCACCTTCCCCCATTTTCTTCGTGATATCCATGTCGCCCAAGAAATTTTGTAATTCATTGAGCATAGCATCGCGATCAATAGGGGAAACTTCTCTGAGTGCTGGCCAATCAATTGTTCTGAAATCGTGTATCGAAAACCAACCGTCTAATGTTTTAACTGCTTCGTTCATAATAAAGCACTTCCTTCCTTATGTACTGCCTAAATTGTAACACAAAAAAGAGAACGCTGTCTCACTCTGTGTTTGTGAAAAAACCTCCACCTAAATAAAAAAGGGGAGGAATCTTCGCAAAATTTATTTCGCTGGTGTAGAAACAATACAGCTTATGTTACCGTCAATGGTCCAGTTTTTGCACGTGTTCGGTAAGATGAAATGATCGGCTTTTTTGATCGGCGTTGATTCACCGTCAATTGTTAGCGTCGCAGATCCGGCAAGCACACTGACCAATGTGTATGGCGCTGTGGCTTCGAAATCAGCTTTTCCATCGATATCCCATTTGTACACTGCGAAAAATTCACTATCTACAAAAGTAGTTTCTGTTAGAGCGTCTGTTGTTTTTGTGGTGACATTTAAAACGGCATCATGGTGAGGAACAGTCGTCACATCGATGGATTTCTCCAAGTGAAGTTCGCGCTTATTTCCGTCTTTATCAACACGATCGTAATCATACACGCGATAAGTCGTATCCGAGCTTTGTTGCGTTTCAAGAACGAGTGTCCCTGTGCAAAGCGCGTGAATCGTACCGCTCGGAACATAGAAAAAATCACCTGGTTTAATTGCTACTTTACGAAGCAACTCGCTCCATTTACCGTCACGTGTCCAGTCAATCAATTCCTGTTTTGATGTTGCATTATGGCCATAAACGAGCTCAGCGCCTGGTTCGCAATCAATAATGTACCAACATTCCGTTTTGCCAAGCTCGCCATTCTCGTGCTCTTTCGCATACGCATCATTCGGGTGAACTTGCACGGATAAATCGGTATTTGCGTCCAATATTTTCGTCAGTAAGGGGAATACCGGCTCTTTTGGATTGCCGAATAAAGCAGGTTGCTCCGCCCACAAGTCAATCAGTGTTTTTCCAGCAAATTCGCCGTTTTTAACAGTAGAAGGACCGTGTGGATGTGCCGAAATCGCCCAGTATTCACCGGTCGTTTCTGTTGGAATCGTGTAACCGAAGAAGTCACGTAATTTCGTGCCTCCCCATATGCGATCTTGAAAAACTGAATCTAAAAATAAAGCCTTTGTCATTATAATAGCCTCCTAATTTTTATACATCTTTCATCAAAAAACCTTGTTGCTTCAGTGTTTCTGCAATCGAAGGATAATAATCTTTATCATAAAATGCAGAAACACGCTTCGTCCACGAAATTCCACCTTCACGTGCTGAAAAAGGAATAATCGTTTCGTCATAGGCCGACATTAAGTCTGCAACGTCCGTTTGATAGGTTTCTTCAAAGTAAACAGCTTCTTTCGGAAAACGAGGTTTAATCGGCATCTCTACATCAGGATAGCCGATGCAAAGTCCGACAACCGGGAAAACATGTGATGGCAGTTTCAAGAAATCAATGACGTCCGCCATATTACGCCGAATTCCGCCGATACAAACAACGCCTAAATCAAAGGATTCCGCCGCGATAATCGCATTTTCACAAGCTAGCCCAACATCCGTTGCCCCAACGAGTAAAGCGTCCACATTTTCGACAGCAGAATGCGAGCCTTGGTGCTGTTCACTCGCCAAATGCGTCCGGTAGAAATCAGCCACAAAAACGAGAAATACGGAGCACTCCGCTATGTACGGTTGATTGCCACAGAGTTCCGCGATTTTCTGTTTGCGCTCAGGATTTTGGATAGCGATAATCGAATATTGCTGGCCGTTGATCCAAGACGGAGCACTTTGAGCAGAACGAATAATACTATCTAATTGTGCCTTTGGAATCGTTTTATCCGCTTTATATTTGCGAAAAGAACGATGATTTTGCAAATGATCTATGATTGGATTCATACAGAAAACCTCCATTTCGAGTACACTAACAAACTAAGTATAGCCTTTTTTAGAATTAGATGAAAGTATTTTTAAGTTATGGGTTGAAAAAGAGTTCTGACATCCAGTAAAATAGGTTAAGAAAGTAGGTGGTAATGTGGAAAAAAAGAGAGCAATCGGACTTTTAGAAAAATATTTCTTTACAACAGAGGAAGCAGCTGCCTTCTTAGGGATTTCGAAACAAGCCTTATCATCGCTGGTGAAACGTGGAAAAATAGAACGCGTGGAGAAGGGGCAGATTAGTTTGTTTTTTAAAGACGATTTGGAGGCACGCAAGGATGAACAAGTGTCGCTCCGTAAAAAATATCGACCGTATACATAATGAAAGTCCGCCTGGAAAATGAGGCGGACTTTTTTCGTATTAGAATGGCGCTGATTTTTCGCTGTCACATGACTTTTCTAAATCGCAACCGCCGCATTTTCCTTGTTTACTTTTTTGGATGTGGCGGACGAGTGCATAGACTGTGTAGCCGAATATGAGGCTGCCAATCACTATATTTACGAGTAGGGATACCATTTTTCACAGCCTCCTTTATAAGAATAAGCTTCCGATTTGGTAGACAAACAGCGTGAGAACGTAAGCCGTTACGAGTGGGTAAATTACTGCAAAAGCTGTCCATTTGAAGGAGACGATCTCTTTGCGAATCGCTGCGACTGTCGCCAAACAAGGAATATATAATAGAATGAAAAGCATGAAGCAGTAGGCGGATAGCGGTGTATAATGCGCACCAACGACGGATGCGAGCGTGCTTTCTTTTGTTGCGTAAATAATCGACATAGTAGAAATCACGACTTCTTTTGCTAGAAAACCGGGAATGAGTGTCGCACCAGCTTGCCACGTTCCGAATCCGAGTGGTGCTAGAATTGGAGCGATAAAACCACCAATCATAGCGAGAAAACTATCTCCCATTGGGACGTTGAATCCAGTTGGGCCAGTGTAATTTAACAGCCAAATAATAACGGAACCTGCGAATATGAAGGTCCCTGCTTTTCGTAAAAATCCGCGTCCTTTTTCCCAGGTGCTGCGCCATAATGTTCGAAAAGACGGGGCGCGGTAAGGTGGAAGCTCGATGACGAATACTGAATTATCTTTTTTGAGCAGCGTCACGGATAGAATTTTTGTAACGAGTAGGGCGAGCACGATGCCGATTACATAAAAGGAGAGGACGACGAGCGCTTGATTTTGGGCGAAAAATACACCGGCGAAAAGCGCGTAAACGGGAAGTCGCGCGGAACAGGACATGAACGGCGTCACGAGAATGGTCAAGGTTCGTTCTTTGGATTCTTCGATGGATCGCGCGGCCATGATTCCCGGAACGTTACAGCCGAAGCCAATGATCATCGGTATAAACGCCTTCCCATTTAAGCCGAAAAACTCCATAACCCGATCCATAACAACCGCAATCCGCGCCATGTAGCCGGAGTCTTCCAGCAATGAAATGAAGAAAAATAGGACCAAAATCTGCGGAATAAAGACGAGAACGCCGCCAACACCCGCAATAATACCGCTAACAACGAGGTCGATAATGAACTGGGAGGCTCCGATAAACGTTAGACCGGAAGTAACCCAATCGGATAAAGCACCGCCGAAAAAGCTATCGAGCAGATCAGAAAGCGGGACGCCAATCCACGTAAATGTAATCTGGAAAATCAGATACATCACGAGCAGAAATAGCGGAATACCAAGCCATGGATGCGTAAACAGACGGTCAAGCTTATCGGAGAGCGGGATATTATGTTTTTTCGTATGTTCGACGGTTTCCAGACAAATATCGGCAATAAAGGATTCACGAATCTGATAGAAATACTGTTCTAGCGGTGTTTCTAGCTTTTCTTGCAAGCGATTCCGAATCATGAGTGCAGCTTCGAGCACATTGTGGTGCGCCAAGAAATCATTCATCGCCTCATTCCCACTGAAAAACTGGATGCTAAACCAGCGCTGTTGTTTTGGTTTTACATGCGATTCAAGGAGCGGCTTCAACTCGGAAATCGCTTCATCTACAACGTCTCCATAAGGCAAAATAAGACCACGTGCGGGCGCTGGACTTTTTTCAATAATGGCAGCTAGAATTTCATCGGTACCTTTTCCAGTTCTAGCGACAACAGGCAAAATCGGAATATGTAATTTGCGTGCGATGGCAGGAATTTGAATGCGAATACCGCGATTAGCAGCGACATCCACCATGTTCAATCCCATAACAACAGGCGCGCCGTGTTCAAGTAATTGTACGGTCAGATGCAAATTACGCTCCAATTGCGATGCGTCGACAATATTTAAAATAGAATCAAAGCGCTCCTCTAGCAAAAAACGGGTGACAATCGTCTCGTCACGTGAAAGCGGACTTAAATCATAGATGCCCGGTAAATCAATAATTTTCCCAGCTTTTTGACGTAGCGTTCCAAGTTTCTTTTCTACGGTCACGCCACTCCAATTGCCAACCGTTTCATAAGAACCAGTAAGCGCGTTAAAAAGTGAGGTTTTCCCCGTATTCGGATTTCCAAGTAAACAAATTGTTGTCATGGCATTTCGACCAAGATGGCGCACGCATCGCAGTTTCGAATACTAATATACTGCCCCTTCGTCTCGAATGTGCAAGGCCCACCAAATAAACCCTTTTGTTTGATACAAACTTCACAACCGATTTTACAACCAAGCGATAAAAGCCGTTTTTCAAGCTTAGGATTTGTGATGTTTAATTGCGTAATCGTAACGTGTTCCCCAATAGCGACTTCATTGAGTTGTTTCATTTTGACTGGCGCCTCCGATCGTATGTATAATGATTATCATTATCAATTACTCTTATTTTAGCATATAAAAGTGCGTCTGAAAAGTGAAATCACAACGAGCGCAATTGTCAGGATTCGAAATAAACGGTAGAATGGGTTATATATAGAAGAAATGCAAAAATCGGGTATGGAGGCGTTGGAAGGAATGAGATTAGATAAATTGCTCGCCAATAGTGGCTTTGGAAGTAGGACAGAAGTCAAGCAACTACTGAAAAATGGCGCGGTTACGGTGAATGATGTGCGGCAAAAAGAGGCGAAATTTCAAGTGGACGCTGTGCAAGATTTGGTGGAAGTTTACGGGGAAGCGGTCGTTTACGAGGAATTTACATACTTGATGATGAATAAACCACCAGGCGTTGTTAGCGCGACGGAGGACAATTGGGATCAGACGGTCATTGACATATTAGAGGAACGAGATCGATTGAAAAAACTTTTCCCGGTGGGGCGTTTGGATAAAGATACAGAAGGATTGTTGCTTATTTCGAATAACGGGGTTTTGGCGCATAATTTATTATCTCCTAAAAAGCATGTGGATAAAACGTATTTTGCGAAAATTGAAGGTGTTGTAACGGAAGCGGATATCGCGATTTTTAGAGAAGGCGTTACAATTTCGGATAATTATACGTGTAAATCGGCGGAATTGGTCATTTTGCAGGTCGAAAATGGGTTTTCTGATGTGGAAGTAACGATCCAAGAAGGGAAGTTCCATCAAGTGAAGCGGATGTTTGAGGCGGTCGATAAGCAGGTCGTTTATTTGAAACGTTTGCGGATGGGGGCCTTGTATTTGGATGAAACGCTTGGACTCGGGGAATATCGGCCGTTAACGAAAGATGAGTTAGCTGCATTAACGACATTTGAAAAATAAACTGTACTAGTTGTAAAAAATAATTGACCGCTACAGTTCGATAAAGTATTTTGAATGACTGTTCATTCCTGTATTGATACAAAGCGCGCTTATTTCAAACTGTGCTAGTCGATTTGTATTGCTGTCAAAGTGTTCGGATTCATAGTAGAATAGAGATATCATATTATTATTTAATTGGAGGAAAAGGAAATTATGAGTGATTTATTTACAACGTTAAAAGCGCAAGTGACTGGAAAAGGTTTACGCATTGTACTACCAGAAGGCGAAGATGCGCGTATTGTTGGTGCGGCGGCGGAACTTTTGAAAGATGGTATTGTAACACCAATTTTGCTCGGGGATAAGGCGGCGATTGCGGCAACAGCGGCGGAATTGAACGTATCTTTGGATGGTATCGCGATTCATGAGCCAGCGACAGATCCACTTTTTGATGAGTTGGTTGCGGCATTTGTAGAACGTCGTAAAGGCAAGGCAACGGAAGAGGATGCGCGCAAAATCCTCGTTGATCCGAACTATTTCGGCACGATGCTGGTTTACACTGGGAAAGCGGATGGCCTTGTAAGTGGCGCGGCGCATTCTACAGCGGATACGGTTCGCCCAGCGTTACAAATTATCAAAACAAAACCTGGCATTTCAAAAGTAGCAGGCGCAATGATTATGGTTCGCGGCGACGAAAAATATGTTTTCAGTGATGTAGCGATAAATATTGCACCAGTTGCGCAAGACTTGGCAGAAAATGCGATTGTCAGTGCAGAAACAGCTTCGGTATTCGGTATCGATCCACGTGTTGCTATGCTTAGCTTCTCGACAAAAGGTTCCGCTAAATCGGAAGAAACAGAGAAAGTGGCCGAAGCAACCGCGATTGCAAAAGAAAAAGCACCTGATTTAGTGCTTGATGGCGAATTCCAATTTGATGCGGCGTTTGTTCCTTCTGTAGCAGCGAGTAAAGCACCCGACTCCGTTCTTAAAGGAGACGCGAACGTATTCATTTTCCCAAGTCTAGAAGCCGGGAACATTGGTTACAAAATTGCGCAACGTCTGGGTAATTTTGAAGCGGTTGGGCCGATTTTACAAGGTTTGAACGCACCAGTGAACGATCTTTCTCGTGGCTGTAATACGAAAGATGTTTACAATTTGACACTAATCACTGCGGCACAAGCTGTAGCAGAATAATTCTAAATAAAAATACCGATTGCGACTTATTTGCGCAATCGGTATTTTTCATTTTACAGCGTCGCAATGAAAAGCTCAAGCAAGCGCGTATCTCCTGTTAGTTCAGGATGAAACGCGGTGACGAGAATTTTTCCTTGTTGTGCAGCGATACATTTGTTATCAATCGTCGCGAGGACATTCACCTGTTCGCCAACAGAAGCAATGTAAGGCGCCCGGATGAAAACTGCCGGAAATGGCTCGCCGTCCATCCCTTTTATCTCAATCGCTGCTTCAAAACTATCTTTTTGCCGACCAAAACCATTTCGCATCACAACGGTATCGATTAGATTCAGTGTCTCATCATCGCTACCGTCTATTTCGCGTGCTGTTAAAACTAAGCCTGCGCATGTCCCAAAAATCCCTTTTCCAGACTCTGCGAAAGTTTGAATCGTTTCGAATAAATCGTATTTCTTCATAAGGCGGCGCATAGTCGTGCTTTCGCCACCAGGCAAGATAAGTCCGTCGAGATCTGGCAACTGATCAGGATGCTTCACGGCGATAGCAGTGGCGCCAGTCCGTGAAATCGCGTCCAGATGTTCCGATACAGCACCTTGTAGCGCTAAAACACCGATTTTTTTCATCTTACCAGCCTCGATCTTGCATACGATCTTCCGGGTTTAAACGAGAAATCTCGATTCCCTTCATCGGCGCGCCAAGTTCTTTTGAAAGTTTGCCGATCAGCTCGTAGTCTGTATAATAGGTCGTCGCTTGCACGATTGCGTTCGCAAATTTAGCAGGGTTATCCGATTTGAAAATACCAGATCCAACGAAAACGCCATCCGCGCCAAGTTCCATCATCAAGGCAGCATCAGCAGGCGTCGCCACACCGCCAGCAGCGAAATTCACGACTGGTAATTTGCCAAGTGTTTTAATTTCTTTTAAAAGTTCATAAGGAGCGCCTAAAAGTTTGGCCTCGGTCATCAGCTCATCGTCACTCATCACGCTGACTTTGCGAATTTGGCTATTCACTTTGCGCATGTGGCGAACCGCTTCCACGATATTTCCAGTTCCGGGCTCACCTTTAGTACGAAGCATCGAAGCACCTTCGCCGATACGACGGAGCGCTTCGCCAAGATCACGACAACCACATACGAACGGTACGGTAAAATCGCTTTTTAGAAGGTGGAATTCATCATCAGCAGGAGTCAAAACTTCACTTTCATCGATATAATCAACGCCCATCGCTTCCAAAACACGCGCTTCAGAAATATGACCAATACGAGCTTTCGCCATGACTGGAATCGAAACCGCATTCATCACTTCCTCGATAATACGCGGGTCGGCCATACGAGCAACCCCACCCGCGGCACGAATATCAGAAGGCACACGTTCTAGCGCCATAACCGCAACAGCCCCCGCGTCCTCCGCAATTTTCGCCTGCTCCGCGTTAATAACGTCCATGATAACGCCACCCTTTTGCATCTGCGCCATACCTCTTTTTACCAACTCACTACCAGTTTGCTTTTCCATTTAATCCATTCCTCCTTTATATATGTAGAACCTCTGCCTTGGAAACCTGTCCACCTTATGGTAAGCTAAAACCAAATTTATGAAAACAGCCAATTGGAGGACGAATTGGTGGTCCAATGAAGAAAAGCTGAAACGGCCCGTTCAGCTCCGAAAAAAACTGGAGCGGCCGCAGTAAAAAGCCGCTCTTGCTTTTTATGGAGGGCGTGAAGTTTTCGAGGAGTTGGCCGTTGAAGCTAGATCTGAAAACGATGATAAGCCAAAAAACGGAGCGTTCCCGCATACATGATTACTACACCTCGAACAACCACCAGATTATTCTTTACGTTAGACCCGAAAAAATTTGTTAGTGGCGCAGTGAAAACCCGCAATTGGCTTTTACGGAGGGCACGAAAATTTCGAGGGTCTGCCCAAAAGGATGACAGTTTCATTACATTCAATTGCATATTGAGGTTCTAAAAAAGCAAACGACGCTTTTCAAGAACCACAACAAAGCTAGATCTGAAAACGATGATAAGCCAAAAAAACGGAGCGTTCCCGCATACATGATTGCTACACTTCGAACAACCACCAGATTATTCTTTACGTTAGACCCGAAAAAATTTGTTAGTGGCGCAGTGAAAACCCGTACTTGGTTTTTATGGAGGGCACGAAAATTTCGAGGGTCTGTCCAAAAGGATGGCAGTTTCATCACATCCACATAAGCCTCTAAAAAAGCTGATCCAAAGGCGCCGCACATGATGCAATACAAGGCTTCCACCAATAACTGAAAAGGAGATATCATAAAATGTGGCATATACCAAAAGACAAACAATACCCAATTTACCAACAAATAATTGCTCTAATAGAGAACTATATCGAGGAAGGGAAACTGCTTCCTGGTGATAAGTTACCACCTGAACGTGAGCTCGCGGGCTTGCTGCTGGTCAACCGCTCTACCTTGGCGCGAGCGCTTGATGAACTGAGCGCTCGCGGTATCATCACCCGCAAACAAGGAAGTGGTACTCGAATCAGCGAAGATAAATGGGGCGTTTTTACCGGTCAAAAAACAAACTGGCGGCATTACGTGACACAAGGTTCTTTTTTGCAAGCAACGCCCTATATGGATAAAATGAAGCAGCTTCTGCGCGAATCTCCTGATGATGTGATTGATCTTGCTTCTGGAGAGCTCCCGGTACATCTCATTCCAAAAATATCAACGCCAGCGCTGTCGTGGCAGAGCTTTCTAGCGGAGGAAGATAGTGAAGACACAGCGGGATATCAGCCGTTAAAAGAAACGATTCGTGACATGGTGGCGCGAGACCACGATGTCCAAACGAGCCTTGATCAAATTTTTATCACATCAGGCGCGCAACAAGCGTTGTTTTTAATTACACAATGTCTACTGACGAGTGGGGATGCCATTGCGATTGAGTCGCCGTCCTATTTCTACGCGCTTTCGATATTTCAATCAGCAGGTTTACGAATCTATGCATTACCGATGGATGACAACGGCGTAAAATTAGACGAATTGGAGCAACTTTATCGCAAGCATCGCATCAAGATGGTATTTGTCAATCCGACTTTTCAAAACCCAACAAGTTTAACAATGGGCACAAAACGTCGGGAAGCCTTCGTGAAGTTATGCGCCAAAATCCAGGTTCCAATCGTGGAGGATGATCCTTACAGCATGCTTAGATTTGCCGATCAGCCGATGCCACCGCTTTTGAAAAAATTAGATCCTGATAACGTTCTATACATCGGTTCTTTATCAAAAGTAATGGGTTCCACGACGCGTATCGGTTGGTTGCTTGGCCCCGCGGCTGTCGTGACAAGACTTGCTGAAGCACGTCAGGAAATGGACTTTGGACTAAGTATTTTCCCTCAAGTATTGGCAAACCATGTGCTGAATGATTCAGATTTCGACAAGCATATCGTTTGGTTGCAAGAAACACTAAAAACGCAAAGGGACGCGCTTATTGCTCATTTGCCGGAGGGGCTTACGTATCGTACTCCAGAAGGCGGGTTCCATCTCTGGTGCCATTTGCCTGAAAATAAAATATGGACGAATCGTGATTTTGATATTTTCTTAGAGCATAAATTACTAGTGATGCCAGCTTTTTTATTTGGGATTAAAGAGCCATCGATTAGGCTGACTTTCGCGCGATTAAATGAAACGGGATTGCTAGACATTCAGAAGAAATTAGCTGAAATTATCATTAGTTAGTATTTTTTCGTTTTCATTATTCTAAAAAGACGTGATATCAAAAAAATGGTGTTACATCAAAGGGGAATTCCCTAGAATGTAACACCATTTTTTTATTGTTCAGCGTAATATTGAATCGTGGATGGTAACTTTTTGACTTGTTTGTAGTTCGCAACAAATTGATTATTTGTGACATGAATCTTGAATTTCTTGTTTTTCGCTAGTTTGTCAGGTGAGTAAAATGTGATGTTTTCCGAACTTCCGTCTTTTTTATACGCTTTTAAGCTATATTTATAGCCGGAAAATTGGTTTTTCTGGATTGGTTCGCCATTCGTATTCACATCGACAAAATAGGCTTTGGCAGCAGCGTCTGAGGGCATACCATATTCAAATACGACACATAGTGCAATCAACAATCCTGCTAATCCTAGTAATAAACCTTTTTTGTTTTTCATTTTCCTCAACCTTTCGTCACTAGTTTAATTTTTCAGCTGCTTTTTTTGGAATATCAGCTTGCTTGACTTCTTGATAGGATGTCACGCCTTTATCGTCTTTTACGAATACTTCGAGATACGCGCCTTTTCGTAAGTTCTTTTGGGCGGTAAGCTCGACTTGTTTCTCTTTACCATCTTCGTTATAACCGGTGAAATCGTAATTATAGTCTGTATAGGTGGAACCATCGCTTGCTTGACCGCTCGTTTTTTTACCATCTGTTTCAATTTTAACGTAATATGTGTCAGCACCAATTCTATTAAAATTTATAAAGCGCATAGCTAGCAATCCGCCGCCAATTATAATAACAATAACGATGAGTGCAATCATTAATTTCTTCATAAGGTGTCAGCTCCTTTACTTGATACGTTTATTATATCGTGCCAAAAGATTTGGTTCCCGCTTCTTAGCTAACAAAAGGGATGCCGAACCTTACATTTTTGCAATGTTAGCTGTCATGTTGCAATTTTTTCGATAATGTGATTAAATGATATAGTTGACTAATTAACGTTAGGTTAGGAAGTGAGAAGTTATGAAAGAAATGGATACAAGAATGGAAACGGACTCGGTTTTAAAGGTTTTTTTAAGGTATTTAATTCCTTCGCTCGTTGGGATGTTGCTGATGTCGGTGAATATTGTGACGGACGGGATTTTTGTAGGACATAGACTCGGCGGGGTAGCGCTTGCGGGGATTAATATTGCGGTGCCGGTGTTCTCGATTTTTACGGCGATCTCGCTTTGGATTGGGATTGGTGGCGCGACGCAATATTCGTTTGCGCTAGGTGAAAAAAACATTCCGGAGGCGCAACGGATTTTTACTCGTTCTATTATAATGGTGTTTTTTATTACGATTACATTGGCGGCGATTGCGTTCGTATTTCGGGTGCCACTGGCGAATGTTTTAGGTGCAAATCCGGAGACGTTGCCGTATGTGATGGATTATATGACGATTTTACTGATGTTCGGTTTTGCGTTTACGATTGAAAATATTTTGAGTATTTTCGTACGTAATGATGGGGACCCGAATCTCTCGATGGTCGCGTTAATTGTGACGGCAGTTGTGAATGTGATTTTGAATTATTACTTCCTGTTCATTCTGGATTGGGGCGTAAGTGGTTCAGCTGGTGCAACGATTATTGCGGTTACGGTCGGAATAGGCGTACTATCGATTCATTTTTTCAAAAAATCTTCGCGCTTAAAATTCGTGAAATTCCGTTTTTCAAAAAGCTCACTTACAAAAACGTTCTCTATCGGATTACCGAGTTTCTTGTCGGAGCTTGGCTTGTCTGTATTCACGATGGGTTATAACATCGCGATTGCAGCGGTCGCAGGTACGGCAGGTGTCGCGGCGTTTTCTGTGTTGAACTATACACATAGTGTGATTTTAATGTTGTTCCTTGGGATGAGTTCGGCGATTCAACCGTTGATAAGTTACTATCGTGGTGCCAAACAGCAGGATCGTGAGCAGCAAACAATGAGGCTCGCAATTATTACAGCGATTGGAACTGGTTTTGTTTTTTTCGTCGGTGGATTTTTCGGAGCGGGGCATATCGTAGCGATGTTCGGTACGTTTAGTCAAGAGATTGTCGATTTGGCAACGGTGGCTGTGCGGGTTTTCTTTGCGGGTTATCTCTTTATGGGCTTCAACTTCGTGATGATGACGTATTTCCAAACAAGTGGCCGTGTCGGTATGGCGATTTGGATTACGGTTGCACGCGAAATGCTGTTCATGGTGGCCTTCCTAATCATCTTACCGCCATTTCTCGGAGCAGAAGGTGTTTGGGCATCGATTCCACTTTCAGAGGCTGTTGTAGCTCTGTCCATCGTTATATACGCAAGACGCAAGCATATTTTTGGCAAAGTACAATAAGGTTAGAAAATCCGTGTCTCATCGGCATGGATTTTCTAATGTTTGTGAAATAAAAAGACCATAAAAATCCTGCCACTAAATATGGTATGATACAGTGCTCTAATCACAACTTGTAGTGGTTGACAAATGGTGATTTTGTAGTCTCGTTCACAAAGAATTTTGCCTGAAAATAAATTTAAAATCTGAAAACCTTTGGAATGAAACGCTTCGTATCGATTTTGAAAAAAATGGCTAGACACAATATCTTGCATTCACATTCGAAACGAGGTACTATATATAGTATCGAAAGCCGTTAAAACATGAAATGCTATTTTAACTTTTACAAAGGATCAGACTTTTGCAAAAGTTAATTTTTTTGTTCGAATGAGGCTAGTTTCGATCAGTGAACGGGATCAGGTATAACTCGAAATATTGGGAAGAAATGGGGACTACAAATGACGACTTACATAGTGAAAGACGGAGGGAATCGCAAACTACCTTTCGACAAGGAACGACTAAACAGATATCTGGACACGATTCATGCAGAATTTCCAGCCTTAGAGATGGAAGATTACAAGCGTAAAGTGTTTACGTTTATTGAGAAGAAAGAGGATTATGCGGCGGATGAGCTTGTCGATTACTTGATTCGTGAAGCAGAAGCGCGTACGGATGTTCACCTTCCAGCGTGGGAATTATTTGCAGCAAGACTTTATTTGAATAAGCTATACAAGAAAGCAAGTAAAAACCGTTTTTACAATGACGATGATAAATATGGTTCGTATGTTGGTTTGCAAGAAAGCCTTGGCGAACGTGGTATATATTCTGGTAGCATTTTGAAAAACTATTCGAAAGATGAGTTAATCGAAGCAGGAAACATGGTGGATCCAGAGAAGGATAAACTTTTCACATATAATGGTCTGTATTTACTAGCAACGCGTTACTTGGCAACAGACCAAGCGCGCAATGTGTATGAGTTGCCGCAAGAACGTTGGTTGACGATTGCGCTTTATTTGATGCAAGATGAGCCGAAAGAGAAGCGGATGGATTTAGTTCGCGAAGCTTATTGGGCGCTTAGTAATTTGTACATGACGGTCGCGACACCAACGCTTGCTAATGCTGGTAAAGTCGGCGGGCAATTGTCGAGTTGCTTCATTGATACGGTGGATGATAGTTTGCAAGGCATTTACGATAGCAACACGGATGTGGCGCGTGTAAGTAAACACGGCGGCGGCGTTGGAGCGTATCTTGGTTATGTTCGTTCTTCGGGCTCTGCGATTCGTGGCGTGCGTGGCGCTAGTGGCGGTGTTGTTCCGTGGATTAAACAGCTGAACAATACGGCGGTTAGTGTCGATCAATTAGGTCAACGTAAAGGTGCGATTGCAGTTTACTTGGACGTTTTCCATAAAGATATCGAAGCATTCCTAGATCTTCGTCTAAACAACGGAGACCAACGCTTACGGGCACATGACGTATTTACAGCGGTTTGTATGCCAGACTTATTTATGGAAGCTGTCGAGCGTCGTGGCGACTGGTACCTATTCGATCCGCATGAAGTCAAGGAGAAAAAAGGCTGGTACCTACAAGACTTCTACGATGAGCAAAAAGGTGACGGTTCGTTCCGCGAGAAATATGAAGAGTTAGTGATGGATGAAACGGTGAGCAGAAAGATCGTGAAGGCGATTGATATTATGAAACGCATCATGGTGAGTCAACTGGAGACGGGTAATCCGTTCATGTTCTATCGTGATGAAGTAAATCGGATGAATCCTAACAAACACGCGGGCATGGTTTACTCTAGTAATCTATGTACCGAAATTATGCAAAATATGAGTCCGACACGGATGATTCAAGAAATCATTAGTGGCGATCAAATCGTGATTACAAAACAAGCCGGCGATTTCGTTGTTTGTAACTTGTCCTCGGTGAACCTTGGTCGTGCTGTGACTGCGGAAGACCCAAATACGTTGGAGCGCTTGATCGCCATCGAAGTGCGGATGTTGGATAATGTTATCGACTTGAACGAGCTTCCAGTACCACAAGCGACGATTACGAATAAGAAATACCGCTCGATCGGTCTTGGAACGTTTGGCTGGCATCACTTGCTTGCCCTTAAAAATATCGCTTGGGATAGCGCGGAAGCTGAAACTTTTGCAGATGAGTTATACGAGCAAATTAACTTCCTAACCATCAAAGCGAGTGCGGCATTAGGGAAAGAAAAAGGCACGTACTCCGTCTTTAAAGGTAGTGATTGGAATACTGGCGAATACTTCGAACGCCGCGGTTATACATCGGATGCATGGCAAGAACTTGCAGCAGATGTTGCTAAAAATGGTATCCGTAATGCATACCTGCTAGCTGTTGCACCGAACATGAGTACAGCACAAATCGCAGGATCAACGGCATCCATCGATCCAATTTTCAGTCCGTTTTATTATGAAGAGAAGAAAGATTATCGTCGTCCAGTTATTGCGCCGGATCTTTCGCTTAAAACATATCCGTACTACGGCAAAGGCGCGTACCAAGTGGATCAATTCGCAAGTGTCCGCCAAAATGGTCGCCGTCAACGCCATGTCGATCAATCGCAAAGCTTCAACTTCTATGTGCCGAGTGGGATTAAAGCAAGTAAATTGCTAGAACTTCATATGTTGGCTTGGAGTGAAGGTTTGAAAACGACTTATTATGTGCGTTCAAATGACATTGACGTTGAGGAATGCGAATGGTGCTCAAGCTGATAAGATAGATCATATGCGATGTAAATCGGCGGCAAGCGCTCGCCTCGCCCCAATTTGATGGACTTCCGGTTCTCACATACACCAGTATGCTCCGCTTCCGGCTTCCATCAAATTGGGGCGAGGCAAACGCTTTCGCTCGATTTGTTTTATGCAGAATGTAGATGTTACGCAAATAACTTAAGTAATTTTACATAAACAATTTAGAGGAGGTTATTATATGACGGATCAAAAAGAAGAATTGCACCGTATTAAAATTTTGGAACCGTTGAGCCCGAATCGCTCGACTGCTATTATAAATGGGGACACGAGTGGGATTTTGAATTGGAATGATATTCCGTATCCATCGTTTTATCGTGCGTATAAAGAGTTATCGACGAATTATTGGATTCCTGATGAGGTCGATATGAAGAGTGACGCGAAGCAATATCCGCTACTTTCAGAAGAAGAGAAGTACGCTTTTGATGCGATTATCGGTTTGCTTGCGACATTGGATTCCCCGCAAACGAGGTTTATTTATAATGTCGCGGAATATATTACAGATCCAGCGGTACACGCGAATACTGCGATTATTGGGCAGCAAGAAGTGATTCATAATGAGAGTTATTCTTACGTGCTTGCTTCGATTACGAATTTGCAGGAGCAGAAACGTATTTTTGAATTGGCGCGGACGCATCCGACGATTGTGAAGCGGAACGAGCCAATCATGGAGTCGTATGATGATTTTATGACGAACAAGACGGGTGAGAATTTAGTTAAGGCGTTGATTCAGTCTTCTATATTGGAAGGTATTAATTTTTATAGTGGTTTTGCTTATTTTTATAACTTGGTCCGTCAAAATAAAATGACGGGAACTGGGAAAATTATTAGTTTTATTAATCGTGATGAATTGGCACATTCTAAGTTTATCTCAGAAGTTATTCGAGCGATTCTTGGTGAAAATCCGGAATTGCAAACAGATGAACTTGTGGAATATACACATGAGGCTTTCCGCCATGCTGTGGAACTTGAGACGATTTGGTCGGAGGAAGTATTGGACGGGATTGAAGGTATCGATGTATCGGAAATGGTGGATTACGTGAAATATCGTGCCAATAAGATGCTTGGTATGCTTGGGATTCCAGAACTTTATCCGGGTCACAGCGAGAACAAGATGTCGTGGATTAAGGCTTACGCAGATAACTTTACCGAAACGAAAACGGACTTTTTCGAAATGCGCAATAGTAGTTACAAAAAAACAAATGTCGACAACGGTTTTGACGATCTATGAGAATCCTCTTGGCGTATGATTCTCTGAGTGGTAATACAAAAATGGTGGCAGAGGAAGTGGAAGCGGAATGTACGAAGTCAGGGCATGATGTGACCTCGTTTCGTGTCCATCCCGGCGCCCAGTATCCACTCGAGACGGACTACGATTTGTTCATTTTAGGGGCTTGGACAGCTGATTTAGGTAGGACACCGCCAGATATGAAGGATTTTATCGCAGAATTGGGAATAAAACCGCCGCACGTCGCGATTTTTGGGACGGGTGAAACACAATGGAGTATGGCTTATTTTTGCGGGGCAGTCGATCGGATGGCTACGTATTTTGAATCGGATTATCCGAGGTTAAAAATCGAGCAAATGCCGAATAATGAACGGGACCACGAAGCGATCCGAAATTGGGTCGCGGAAGTATTGTCCATGAAAGAAGGGGTAGTAAAATGACAAGTATTGAAATTAAAACAATGGAAGAATTTGATCAACATGTTGCTGCAGGAGAGTTAGTTTACGTGGATTTTTGGAAAGATAACTGCCCGAACTGTAAGATGCTTGATCTTTCATTCCAAGAGTTTAAAAATTCATCAATGGCTGATAAGGTCAAAGTATTGAAAGTGAAATTAGAAGAAGTAGGGGAAGATTTCTTTTTCAATCGCAATATCCGTCAAACACCTACATTGGTGCTTTATAAAGGCGGCGAAGAGGTTTCGCGGTTGAATGGATTTATTCCGCCAGAGCATATTGAGGAAGCGGTTGTAGCACAAGAAGCATAATAGAGGATTAGAATGGGCACTCCGTTTGTTTTCGGGGTGTCTTTTTCTGTATGAGAACCACTCCAATTTTGTCCAAAGCTTGAGGACAAATACATATTTAGGTTATATTGCCTTTTAGTTAACGCTTACGCTAATATGTACATTAAGAGTAATAATAGAATGAAGTTAACTTAGAAGATGCGCATCTCTTTAATAAACTTGTTTTTAAATTACTCGATGTTTTATAAAAATAGTATGCAAATGGGGGTAAGGAAAATGAAAATAAACAAAAAAATTCAAATTTGCTGCACAGGGATAGCTCTGACCATGGGATTAACGGTATTGGCACCAGCTGCAGAAACATATGCAACTACTGTAACAAATGATGTATCTGCTGTCGAGAATGACTTCTATACAGAAAAAACATTAGCACTGTCACCAGTTACTGAAGAGTCGGTAGATGTTACTTATGCAATACAGGCTAGGGCTTCAAGGGTAACACTTGGATCATATATACTTTCGAAAGCTCAGACTAAGAGCTTGGCTTCATCTATGAAAACTGTGAGCGGGAGTGCACAGTTAAATGCTGTAATAGCAGTGCTAGGACCAGTATTTGGTGCAGGTGCGGCTGCGTACTCTGCAGCGACTATTCTATCTAGAAATGCTGTATTCAAAAAAGAAGTAGTATCCGCAGCAAAGCAGGGTAAGAGAGTAAAAGTAACAATTACTGATGGAATTCCACATACATCGTATTCAACTCAGGTAACATACAAAGTTGTTAAATAAAGTAAAAAGAAATCCTAGGTGCATGTTATATCATGTCTCTAGGATTTCTTTTTACTTGACTTCCTACCACTAGACTTCTCCAATCTTGTCCACCCCCTGAGGACAAATTCCAATTTTGATTGTATTGCTATGTTGGTACCGCTATCATACAATGGATATAAGAGCTAAGCCGATATGTGAAACTAAGATTTGGAAGGGCGCAATTCCATTAGTGGAACGGGCAGAGCAATTGCTTTGAAGCAGAATAAGAAAGGGGACATAAAAAATGGAGCAACAACAAGAAAAGTCTGGCTTCCGAGTGAAGGTTCAGCATTTTGGTAGTTTTTTAAGTGGTATGATTATGCCCAATATTGGGGCGTTTATTGCATGGGGACTTATTACGGCGTTATTTATTCCGACTGGTCGAATTCCAAATGCGGAATTTGCTAAACTTGTCGATCCAATGATTAAATATTTATTACCACTTCTGATTGCGTATACTGGGGGTAAATTGGTATATGAAACACGTGGTGGGGTCGTTGGTGCGGCTGTGACGATGGGGGCTATTGTGGGGACATCGATGCCAATGTTACTTGGTGCGATGATTTTAGGACCTCTTTCAGCTTGGTTGATTAAGCGATTTGATAAATTAATTGAAGGAAAAATAAAAGCTGGATTTGAAATGTTAGTTAATAATTTCTCGGCTGGTATTTTGGCAGGAACGTTAGCTATTATATCTTTAAAAACGATTGGGCCAGCACTGCAAACGGTGAATCAGGCAATGGCTTCAGGCGTTCAATTCTTAATTGATAATCATTTGTTGCCGCTTGTAAGTATATTTGTAGAGCCCGCGAAGGTATTATTCTTGAATAACGCGATTAATCAGGGTGTATTATCACCACTAGGTATTGATCAGGCTGTAAGTACGGGGAAATCTATTTTATTCTTAATTGAGACGAACCCAGGACCAGGGCTAGGAATTCTACTTGCTTATACGGTATTTGGTAAGGGGACGGCTAGACAAACGGCGCCAGGCGCGATTATTATTCAATTTTTAGGTGGGATTCATGAGATTTATTTCCCTTATGTTCTAATGAAACCGGCTTTATTACTAGGTGCGATTGCTGGTGGGATGACGGGGATTATCACGTTCAACTTGTTTGATGTTGGTTTGGTTGCAACGGCTTCACCAGGGAGTATTTTTGCGATACTTGCGTTAACACCTCAAGGAGACTATATCGGTATTATTGCGGGGATTCTATTTGCAACAATTGTCTCATTTGCTGTTTCTGCGGTTATCTTGAAAACTTCGAAGCAAACGGATGATGCAGAACTCAAGACAGCGGAGCAAAAAATGGCTACAATGAAAGGTAAGAAGGCGATGGTAGCCAGTGCGGTTGTTGGGACAACGGATGCGGAACTTGCAGCGGATGGGATTCCAGTTGGGACGAGAAAAATTATTTTTGCGTGTGATGCTGGTATGGGATCGAGTGCGATGGGCGCGTCGGTTTTGCGTAATAAGGTGAAGAAGGCGGGACTGGATATTGAGGTTGTGAATTTTGCAATTGCGCAGTTGCCTCCGGACGCTGATATTGTCGTGACGCATCAGGATTTGACGGCTCGTGCGACGGAAAAACTACCAAAGGCCTATCATATTTCGGTCGACAATTTCTTGAATAGTCATAAATATGATGAGCTGGTGGAGAATTTGGCTGACCAGAAATAACTGGGGGAATTTTAGATGTATATTTCGGCAAGGACGAGACTTATTTTGGAGCAGCTTTTAATGAGCCATGAACCTGTAGCAACGGCGGATTTGGCGGAATATATGGATGTGAGTGAGCGAACAATTAGGCGTGATTTGAAGGAAGTGGAGGCTGTTCTTGGGTCATATCAGTTGGCGCTGGAACGTAAGGATGCGAAGCTTTCGGTATTTGGAGCGGAGTCTAGTCGCCAAGCTTTCAAATGGCAATTGCTCGACCTTTCTTACAATGAATTCACACCGATGGAGCGGCAGCAGTTTATTTTAAAAACGTTATTGAAGGAAAATGAACCGGTGAAATTAATCGCGCTGGCAAATGACCTTAATGTGACGATATCGACGGTCAGCAGTGACTTGACGAAGCTAGAGGATGAGTTAACTGGACGTGCGGAGATTGAGCGTAAGCGTGGGTATGGCGTGAAATTGATTGCGGAGGAAGCGATAAAACGGGCGTTGCTTAGTGATTTAATCGCGACGACGGGCTCGAAGAATTCGCTGTTCCAATTGTTTCAGCAACAAAAGCAGGATGAAATCGAGACGCTGGCAGATGATCGTTTGTTGCATGTGATTGATAATGCGCTGATTCAAAAAGTGGAGGAGAATGTGCGGACGTGGCGCAAGGATTTGGCATATGAGATAACGGATGAGGCGTATTTGACGCTCGTCGTGCATATTTCGATTTCGGTGGAACGGATGATTAGCGGGAACTATTTGCAGGAAATGAAGCCCGAACAGGATTATTTTCGGAATTTTCCAGAATTTACTGTGGCGAAAGAATTATTGGCTGCTTGCTTGGATATGGAACCGTTTGTCGTGCCGGATGGCGAAGCGCTTTATGTGACGATGCATATTCGCGGGGCCAAGGCGCAGGATGAGTCGGGGATTTTCTCGGGCAATGAGAATGTGCAGGCAGTGACGATTGCAAAACGATTGATTTCAAAAGTGGAGGCGGAGCTGGGTAGTTCGTTTCAAGAGGCAGCGTTACTTAGCGGATTGACGGCACATTTACGACCGGCGTTACGTCGATTAGATCAGAATATGCGCATTCATAATCCATTGATTAAAACGATAAAACATGATTATCCGTCGCTTTTCCAAATTGTGCGGGTGGCGTTTCGTGAAATTTACCAGCAAGCGGATGTGCCGGATGAGGAAATTGGTTATTTGGTTTTACATTTTGGGGCGGCGTTATTGCAGAAAAGTGAGAGTCGTGTGTTTTCGGGATTGGTCGTTTGTTCGAGCGGAATCGGGACTTCGAAAATGTTGGCAACGCGCTTGAAACAGGCGTTACCACAGCTCAAGGATTTGCAGAATGTATCGTTGTTTGAGGTGCTGAATCATCGGAATACACGACATTTTGATGTGATTGTGTCGACGATTGATTTAGGAAAAGTGGATTTCGAGTATTTCTTGGTGAGTCCGATGTTGACGGATCGGGAAATTTCGCAAGTGGAGGTTTTTCTGAAGCAGAAGGAAATGTTTGTGCCGCAAAAGGCGCCGCGGGAGCAAGAAGAGGAGATGTCATTGCTTGAAGCGGTGCATCGTTTGGAAAGTCAGCAGGAGTATGTGAACACGGTTTTAGCGATTTTGAAAGGGTTTCAGGTCGTGAAGATGGAGGAGACGCAGCATAATTTGGAAGATACGTTGCGCGCGGTTTGTATGGCGATGTTTGAGCAGGAGCGGGATATCCAAGTGGAGATATTACTCCGATCGCTGTTGGAACGGGAGAAGTGGAGTGGTTTCGGGATTCCGGAGACAAGGCTTGCGTTGTTTCATGTCCGAAACGAGTTTGTGCATCAGCCGGTTTTTCAGATTTTCTCGTTGCAGGACGCGGTCGATGTACCGGCGATGGGTGGGGGAAATGTGGCGGCGACAACTTTACTCGTTTTGCTAGCACCGGAAAAATTGGCACCGCAGGGACTCGAAGTGATGAGTTTTATAAGTGCGATGGCGATTGAAAATGAGGAGACAACGCGATTGTTGGAATCGGGAAATGGTGCGGAGATCACGGCTTTTGTGATTAGTAGATTGAACCAATTTTTAGATGATATGAGGAGGAAATAGGGATGGTAGCATTGAATAGTCAGGATATTGCGTTGAAACAGGCGTTTAGCACGAAGGAAGAGGCGATTACGGCCGCGGGACAATTGTTGGTAGATCAGGGATACGTGGATGTGCCTTATATTGAGAAGATGAAAGAGCGTGACGCGATGACGACGACGTTTATCGGGAACATGGTGGCGATTCCGCACGGTACGGATGATTCGCGGGATATGATAAAAAATTCGGGAATCGTTATTTTGCAGGTGCCGGACGGTGTTTCGTTTGATGGCAATGAAGTGAAGGTTTTGATTGGCATTGCTGGTGCGGACGGGGAACATATGGATTTACTTAGCAGCATCGCGATTGTGTGTTCGGAGGAAGAAAATGTGGCGCAAATCGTTGCTGCAGAGTCGAAACAAGAGATTATGGACTTCTTTGAAGGGAGCGAAAGCGCATGATCGCCGTACATTTTGGTGCTGGTAATATCGGACGCGGTTTTATTGGACAGTTGCTACATGAGGCAAAATATCATGTGACGTTTGTTGATGTGAACAAGACGGTTGTGGACGCGTTGAACGAGAAAATGCAGTATAATGTGATTTTAGCGGATGATTCGCAGCAGGTGGATTTGATTACAGATGTGAGCGCCATTAATAGTCAGGAAAATCCGGAGCAGGTTATCGCGGCAATTTTGGAGACGGAGCTTGTAACGACTGCTGTTGGGCCAACGATTTTACCGTTTATTGCGAAGACGTTGGTGGTCGCGATTAAAGCAAGAATGGCGATTCAAAAACCATTGATTATTATGGCGTGCGAAAATATGATTGGTGCGTCTGCATCCCTCCAAGCCAGTGTTTATGCTGAGTTGACGGATGCTGAGAAAAAATATGCGGACGAATTCGTGTCATTCCCGAATGCTGCGGTGGATCGTATTGTACCAAATCAAACACATGATGACCCGCTAACCGTTCTGGTAGAGCCGTTCTATGAGTGGGTTGTTGAGGAAAGTGCGATTAAAGGTGCTGCGCCGGATGTACCAGGAATCACATATGTTGCTGATTTGACGCCTTACATTGAGCGTAAACTGTTCACGGTAAACACAGGTCATGCGGTAACGGCTTATATCGGTCATATGAAAAATATTGATTCGATCGAAGCGGCAATCCATAATGACAAAGTTTTATTTGCTGTTCGTAGCGCGCTTGAGGAAACTGGTGCACTGCTAGAAAAGAAATTCGACTTTGCTCATAAAGAACATCAAGCTTATATTGACAAAATTATTGAAAGATTCAAAAACCCTCACATTTCGGATTATGTATCACGCGTTGGTCGTTCGCCGATGCGTAAGTTAGGGCCAAATGATCGTTTTGTTCAGCCAGCACGTCAATTTGTCGAGGCTTTCAATGAAACACCAAAAGCGCTTGCGGATGCGATTGCTGCGGCTCTTCGTTTCAATGATCCAGACGATATAGAAGCTGTAGAATTACAAGCACTTGTTGCCGCTGTTGGACTTGAAAAAGCGATTGCGGATGTTACAGGAATCGAGAGTTATTCCAAACTATTTGAGAAAGTGAAGGACTCCTATTTAAAATTAGCTTGATGTCGTATGATATGATACACTCTTTTTAAAAGAGGGGGTAGCAATAATGGAGCAATTAAAGCAAACGGTACGTCAATTTGTCGAGGAACGTGGCTGGGAAGGTCAATATGACTTGCAGAAAGATTTGGCTTTATCCCTCACGCTTGAAGCGAGCGAATTACTCGAATGTTTCCAATGGAAGACGAGTGAAGAGGCTGTGAGTGCCAACCGCCCGGAAATTTTGGATGAATTGGCGGATGTCTTTATTTATGCGATTCAAATGGCCGATGCAATGGATGTCAATATTGTGACAATTGTGCAGGAAAAATTGGCTAAAAACGCAAGAAAATATCCGGCAAAGAGTATCTGACGCAAAAAGGTACTCTTTGTTGTTTTTTTTAACTTTTTTTTAGAAATGTTCACTACTTCGTCATGGATTATATTTTTTAGACCTGATATACTAGAAGAGGATAGCTATAAACGATAAGGCGAATCTGAAAATCAACATTTAGGAAAGTGGGAAAAGAAATATGGGGAAAGTTACAATTGGTATTGATATTGGCACGGCTAATATTAGTATCTACTCAGACATGGAGAAAATGATTTTTCATGAGCCTACAGTTTTAGCATATGATACGAAGAAAGATAGAGTTTTAGAAATTGGCCATGAAGCGAAAGAGTTGGCAGAGAAGACACCGGGTTCGATTGTTGTGCTTAGTCCTTTACAGGGCGGAATTATTGCCGATTTTGATATGACATTACGATTGATGAAGAAAGTGGAAAGCCGTGTTAGCGCGGTTACTGGAAAGCGTTTTAAGCAGATGGATTTGATTGTTTCGCTACTTCCTGGAGCAACTAATATTGAACGTCAGGCGATTGGGGACATCTTATTTTCACTGGGAGTCAAGTCGCTTTATTTTATAGAAGGATCGCTTGCCGCAACAATGGGCGCGGGTTTACCGTTCGAGAAGCCGATTGCAAACGTAATTGTAGACATCGGCGCCGGCAAAATTTCAACATCGCTCGTTTCCTATGGCGGCATTGTTACGAGTGCAACATTGCGCAAATCGGGTGACGAACTCGATCGTGATATTGCCCAGCTTGTACGCAATAAGTATAATGTTTTGATTGGCTTAGAGACGGCAGAACAGGTGAAATGGCAACTGCATTGTGATACCTCTTTGGAAGAGAAGTTGATCGAGATTGAGGGACGTGATCTAGTCACCGGTTTCCCGATTACGATTAAAGTCCCAGCTTCTGAATTCCAAGAAGAGATTGATGAATTTTTGAAGCGGATTTTGAGTGTCGTGCAATCGACATTGGAAACGAGTCCGCCCGAATTGAGTGGTAATATCCGGGCAAGTGGCGTGACGCTTACGGGTGGCGGTTCATTACTTGAAGGCTTATCAGACTGGTTGCATAATCAAATCATGGTGCCGGTTCATATGGCTCCAGCACCATTCGAGTCTGTGGCACTTGGAACGAGCATGGCAGGAGAACATTTAGATCGACTGATAAATATTGAAAAAGTAACTGCACGCTAAAAGCTAAAAATGCGATTTAAACATAAGAAAAACCGGAAGATCTTTATAGAATCTCTCGGTTTTTCTTTTTGATATGCAGTAGTCTATTTCTTCGTTTCTGTACTTCCATACATTGTGACTGATTCTGGATTACTACTGAATCCATGTTTGCGATAAAAATAATCAGATGGATAGCCAATCTCAGTGTCCAGTGCGATATTTGGGATATCTTTTTGCGCTAAATCAGCTTTAACAAAATCCAAAAATGCACTACCAATACCTTTGTTTTGGCAGAAACTAGCAATATAAAAGGAATCTAAATGATACTGAACGCCACGAAACCAAGGGCGAATGAAACCGAGTGATGCCGCAATAACCGCGTCCTCCCCATCCAGCGCAAGGTACCCCTCGAATGTGTTCATAGCGAGTAAGCGATCAAAATATAGCTTTATCTCTGCATATGTCAATTCGTCATTCCACGGTTCGTTCGTAAAAACATCGATATATAGCGCAATACCCTCCTCAAGATACTGATTATCCCAAACAATAAAACGTGTATTAGTCACGGTCAAGCCTCCACATAATCAAAATTTGGTGATGCGATAAACTATCTATATGAATAAGAACGATTATTTTTTCTCTTGGAACGAATCATGAATAGGATGCCTAGCACGAAGAGAACAATGGATATGAGACACACGATAAAGCCAATGATTCCAACGATGCTAAATGATATACCAACGCCGACGATGCCTAAAATAAGTAGGATCAAACCGATAAGTTTCATTCAAAAACTCCTTTCTGTATGAGGGTATATCATCTATTATACCGAAAAAAGTGAGAAATATTAAGTGACTTTTGGCATGAAATGAAAAATTTAATCTACTAAACAAAATATTGAACTTTAGCGGATTTTCAGTTGTAAATAACGATTTTAATGTTGTTATATGCGATTTATCTTTATTTTTGTTTAGTAGGTAAAACTTTCTTTGCTTTCACACTATATTCTCGGTAAGATGGAAAGGATTAAACGAGAAAAGGGGATAAGGCATGAAGGATTATATTGTGGACCGCTCTTATAAGGCGTCTATGGGGATAGCGAATGCGGTTTTAGTAACACTTGGTATGGGTTTATTATTACAGACGATTGGGCAGATGGTCGGATTTACGTGGTTAACGGAAATTGGGGCTGTTGGAAAGTTATTATTGATTCCTGGGCTTGGCGTGGGAATTGCGATATGTCTTGGTGCGAATACGCTAGTTGTGATTAGTGCGGCTGCGGCATCTGTCATTGGTGGGGGCGCGATACTGGCGCTTGAAAATGGTGGATTTTCGATTGTTGGCGGTGAACCGATTGGCGCGATTTTAGCGGTTATTGTTGCGGTTTGGGTTGGAAAACGGGTGACTGGGAAAACGAATTTTGATATGATTTTAATTCCTGCTGCGGCACTACTATCAGGGGGGATTAGCGGATTGCTCTTTTCGAAGATTATGGCGCCTGTTTTGACGTCGGTGAGTGGTGGGATAACATCGCTTGTGGACGGTTCACCGATTCTTTCGTCGATGGTGATCGCGCTCGTGTTCGCAATTTTGATTCTGAGTCCGGCTTCATCGGCGGCGCTTGCGATTGCTTTACAGTTGGACCCGACGGCGAGTGCTGCGGCCTTGATAGGCTGTTCGGTACAATTTGTTTCTTTTGCGGTGCTGGGATTCCGGGATAATAATTGGGGCGCGTTTTTTGCACAATTGATCTGTACGCCAAAATTGCAGACGCCAAACATTATTAAACGGCCGGCGGTGATGATTGTGCCACTTATTTCGGCGGTTATTGCGAGTCCAATCGGCGTCCTCGTCTTTCATTTGCAAGCATCGGCAGAGGTTGCGGGACTTGGTTTATGCGCCTTTGTTGCACCGCTTTTCTTGATTGCGAATTACGGTTGGTTATCTTTTGGCGCATTTTTAATTGTCGCGGTTGTGATACCAGCAGCGATTGCACTTGTGGCTAGGCCGTTCTTGTTGCGATCGTCTTGGTTGCGGAGTGGGGATTTGCGAGTCGAATTAGAATAACAAAAAAAGAGGATGAAGTAGGAAATGACCTGTTGTTAAAGGGTCAAAACCTATTCATCCTCTTTCCTCGTGATGTGCCGGAATTTGCCTGAGTAATTGGTTTAAATAAATCGGAATACGATAGAATATCTAAAAATAGTTGGTAGATAGAATTGGAAAATCCAGATATTTACTAGACAACTTTGGACTAGTAGATATGACTACCATATAACTAAGTTTAGAATTCAATGGTTGAATACGAAACTTTTTCGCGAGCTATATTAAAAAGTGAGGTAAAACAATATTTAATATAGTTGGAGCGACGTATCGAGATTCCGCATTCCTTGCCTTAACGAGTGGATAAAACTCTTGACGCGACCTTTTCATTTACCGTGGCCTTCCTCAAGCTCCCGCAAGACTGACCAATTACTTAAAAACTTCCTTCACCAGACGATATCCGACTATAGCAAAGTTATGGTAACTCCATCCATATATCTATATGCACTAAAAGTGAGACAAAACATATAGACTCTCTCGCACGATATTCATTAGAAACAAATATCGCTTTCGTTAACGAGAATAGGGAGATAGGAGAAACGTATAACTTGTGCAAACAATAATCGTTGGATAATCGAATTTCTTACTACGTTTCAAACATCCATCTTAAATACGGGCTGCTCCGACAATGTCATTGGTTAACTTACTAAACTGACCTTTGGCTCGTGTGGCTAATTTGTCCTTTTCACCTATAAGCTTGTTCTTCAGTCTGTGCGATTCTGTCATCCAATCACCCTCTATCGCTATTGATACTATACATTAGCCGCTTTTCGCAAAGTTGAAACATAAATAGTAAAAAATGATACATTGGATATATGCCAAAATAAGGATGGGTGGAAAAACGAGCTAATTTTAATGGCCAAAAGTAATCGAAATTAGAGGAAAACCGCCATAAAAATGTCATCTACATACTTGCCATCGATTATAAATTCATTGTGAAGTTGGCCTTCTTTTTGGAAACCATGTTTCGTATAAAATTGGATGGCTTTTTCATTTGTTGATAGGACGCGTAAGGAGATTTTCTTCTTGTTTTCAGCCTTGGCGATGCGGTATAGCTCTTCCATGAGGGCAGAGCCGACACCGTGTTTTTGGAAATTGGGATGTACTGCAATATCGAGCGTCCAAACGTGTTCGTTACTTTTTAGTGGGATCGGTGAGTGGTAGCCTAGAATACCTGCGATTTGTCCATCGATTTCGGCAACTACTTTGGAGCCAGGTGGATTTTTTAGCAGGTATTCGGCGTCTGTATTGTAATGAATTTCGCCGGGTGTTGTTCCAGCGGTCCAGACAAGATGCTCGAGTTCAATCATTCCCGCAGCATCTTCTTGGATTGATTTTCGGATTAACATGATAAAACCTCTTTTCTAGTCGCGTTTCGCATATTTTAAGGATGTTTTCCAAGTTTTGAGTAGGCCGTCGTTTGTATAAAGAAGTACGTTGCCGCGGTAAAGTCGGATTGCTAGCCAGAATGCTAGGGCGTTGGTTAGGACAAGAATACCGAGTGAGATGAAGATACCGGTGGCGTCCACGGCGAGCAAATCCATTCGGGCAAGCATCATCATTGGTGAGAACGTCGGCACGTAAGAACCAATCACGACGAGCATATTATTCGGTGCATTTGCGGCTGCAATCGACCCCCAGTAGCCAACAATGGCAAACATCGTCATCGGATACATGAATTGTGACACGGTTTCAACGTTCGGTGCCATCGAGCCGATAATGGCTGAAAGTAGGATGTAGAGTAGCAAGCCGAGCACGACGAACAGGATATTTAGAATCAGATAATATGTCGGGAATTGGGCTAGTTGGTCCAGTATGCCTTGAATCATCTCGGTATTTTTACCGCCAATCATGACAACCGCAATACATAGTCCATAAAAGGCAATCTGGGTGAGCAACATGAGTAAAATAGCGGTCAATTTGGCCATTAAATGGGTAGTTGATGAGACACTGGATAAAATGATTTCCATAATCCGTGTGCCTTTTTCGTTCGCGATTTCTGCTGCAACAATGCTAGCGTAACTCATCACGAAGATGAAAATAACGAGTGTTAGCATCAAAATCGCTGCGCTCATCGCTTCTTTTTGGCTGTTGGTTAATTGATCATTGGATAGCAACTCATTTTTGACGGGTACTGGTGTTGTGAGGCTCGCGAGTTGTTTTTCCGTAATGTTGTATTCTTTGATTTTCTGTTGCAGTGTCACGGTTGTTATGTCATTTTGTAAGGCCGTGATGAGTGAGTTTCCTGCCGTTTCTTGGGATGTGTAGACGGCGCTTACTTCATTGCCAAGTGGTGTGATGGTCACGAAGCCTTCGATATCGCCGTCTGTTAGTGCTTTTTTGGCTTTCTTTTCGGTATCGATTTTTTTATCGACTTTGAAATTAGCTTTATCTGCTGCGATGGCCATTGAAAAAGCTGGATTTTCAGAGATTACGGCGATTTTTGTTGGCTCGTCACCACCGCCGAAGTAGTCAACTATTTTTGGTAGGGCGAAGATTGCCGCACCGATAAGTAGTGGGAGTAGAAGTGAGATTAGGAATGATTTTGTTTTGACGCGACGTTTGTAGACTTGTGATGTTATGACCCAGAATTTACTCATTCGTCTCACCTGCTTTCCATTTGAAAATTTCTTCGAGTGTTGGTGGCTCTAAGCTAAACATTGGAATGAAACCATCTTTTGTGACGAAATCAAATACGGTGTTGGCATCAGATTCTTCTGCTAGGTGAACGATCCGGATGCCTTTGTGATTTTCGATTTGCGTGACGCCAGGTAAGGCGGCTAATGCTTCTGTTGGATGTGGCGCGTCTAGCATGATTCGTTTGCGCCCAAAACTGTTTTTTACGTCTTCGGATTTGCCGCGTAATACGGTTTTTCCTTGTTTTAGCATCACGAGTGAGTCGCATAATTCATCGACGTTTTCCATGCGGTGACTCGAAAAAATAATGGTTGCACCGTCTTCTTTGAGATCAAACACGAATTTCTTCAGGATTTCGGCGTTGACGGGGTCGAGGCCGCTGAATGGTTCGTCTAGAATGACCAGTTTTGGACGGTGAATAATCGTGCTGATTAGTTGGATTTTTTGCTGATTCCCTTTGGATAGCGTCTTGACAAGATCGGTCTTTTTGCCGACGATTTCCGCGCGTTCCATCCAAAGATCGATTTCGGGCTTAATTTTAGCGCGAGAATAGCCTTTTAACTCCGCGAAAAAGGTGATTTGGTCTTCAATAGTAACGTTTGGATAAAGGCCACGTTCTTCTGGCAAATACCCAATGATGTCTGTGTTTATTTTGGAGATGTTTTGGTTATCCCAGAGAATTTCACCGCTGTTTGGACGTAGAAAATTAAGAATAAGGCGGAATGTTGTTGTTTTACCAGCGCCGTTTTGACCGATTAGACCGAGTATTTCGCCTTCGTTAATCTGGAAATGTAAATCATCGACGGCTGTTTTTTCGCCGAATAGTTTGGATACGTTATTGACTTGTAACATGTGGGTATCAGCTCCTTTTTGATTTTACAGTAGTTCTTCTTTTTGCTGTGTTTTTTCGTTGAGATAGGCATCGAGCATTTGCCAGTCGCGCAATGTCGGGTTGGTATTCCAGACGAGTTGCGGGATGGTATTATGAGGTAATGGCAAGTCGGTAATGATGAAATCGGCTTGTGGGTGCCCACTACCAACAATAATGAGTTGTTGCGCGGAATAGCGTGAGCGAATGGTTTTCTTCACAAGATCCTCCCATAAAAAGCCGTTTTGTGAGAAAATTTTTGCGGTTAGGACAGCTGGACGCGCCGTTCGTTCCATCGCGGTTTGGATGCTTATTCCGATGCGATACATTAGGACATCGTGATTTTCGCGTAAGTAAGCGTACACTGGTTCTTGGGCGAATGTTTGGAAAATAGTCGCAATCTGTTGTTCTAAATCAGGGGATAAAACGTGTTCTTCCTTGATTAAAAAACGTTCTTGTGCAAGGAAAAGCGGGCTTTCGACGGCATGAAACATAGAAAAAGTGTCAATGAGACTAACCATTAAATCATCCTCGTCCCAGCCAATCTTCGGCAAAATATTGAAAATAGCTTCGACAAGACGATAAGTCACTGGGTTTGCTTCTTTACTCGTCTCGATTCGCGCCGTTCTAGATTTTTCGGAATTATAGGATTTAGAACAAAAGAAAATACAAGATAAGATAAAAATGGATTCGGATTCAGAAATCTCGATATGAGTCGCGTCTGAAAGTATTTGAAAAGCTTCAGCGAGGTCGTTACGTTCATTATATACTTTCCATGTGCGCGTAGTTCTCGTGCCACGACTATCGATTGGGTAACCACGTTTGATGCGAGTGAGGGAAAGCCCAACCCAAGCGGCATATTGAATTTTTGCTGCTGGTGAAAAATATATATCTAATTTTCGCATAATATCTTCAATAAAGCCATCGATAATTTCCCAGTTGATGTCGATGAAAAACAGGTCTTGAGCGGGATAGGCATTGAAGAATAAGTCGTAATATAGGAAGCGGATTTGCGATTCTTTGCCAATGAGGTGAAGCGGTTTATTCTCGAGTTGCAGGTGAATCGATTTTAAATAGCGGTGAACGGGCGTTAGCTTACGGTAGATTGTTGCCGGGCTGACGAAATTTTCTTGGCACCAGACGGCGAGCGAAATCTCTTTTTCATCGTAAATATCATAGCAAAGTCGGAATAAATACGTTTCTGAAAAGAAGGCGGAGAAAAGGTGAATAAAATTTTCATCGAATGGTTTTTCTAGAAGAATGCCTTCATTTGTATTGATAAGTTGCCATTTGTCGGGTAGGGAATTTTCTAGACTTTTCATTTCGCGGGCGAGCGTTTTTTTGGAACAGCGCACGAGTTTGCAAATTTCTTGACGGTCCCAGATTTTGTGATCGGATAAAAGGACTTTAATGATGAGCAATTGGCGTTCTTTATCTTTTTCTAAAATACCGTTCATGGTGACATCATCCTTTCTCGGTTAATCGAACTTCTTATTTTTGCTGTTCTTCAAAGACAACTTTGAGAGAGCCACCTCTTTTTTAGTAGGTGTATATAGTTTACAATGAATAGAGATAATAATAAGCGGAAAAGCGGGTAATAATTATGATTCTAAACAATGATCGTGTAGCAGATGAGATTTATGCTTCTATAAAAACGGCAGTTCTTTGCCAAAAATATGAAATTGGTGACACGATTGAGGTGCAGGATTTGGCAGCTGAATTTGGTGTGTCGAGCCATATTGCAGAGCAAGCGCTCCAGTTGTTATGTCAAAGAGGACTGTTGAATCAGCTTACGGCAACTATGTATGATGTGAAAGAAACGCATAGTAAAGAGTTTTATTACTCGGGTCGGTTTCAAATTATGTTTTTGAATATGGAGTACATTATCCAACGATTAAAAGAAACGAATATTCCGATTGTGAAGAGCCCATTGAGTGCACACTTAGAAGTGATGAAGGTTGGGGTTCAGAATCGTGATTATACAGCTTATATTAACGCGTGTGAGGGGTTCTATTTAGAACTTTGCGAACAAGCTAATATGAGCAGCTTAGGTAAGAGTTTGAGAACGATTAATGAGCAACTAACGGCGTTTGATGATATATTTGGTAAGAAATTTTTGTTGACTTCATCTATGTGTACGGTTGAGGCTGTGGAACTTATTTTGGTTGCGCTGGAAGATCGCGATTATGAGCAAGCAATCAGTGTTGTGCAACAATTGTATCATTATTATATTTCATTGTTGGTAGATTAGCTAACTCCTCTTAATAGTAGCGCTTTCGGTGAGATAATGCCATTAAAAAATGCGATTTGTGGGGAATATTTTTGTTTGGGGATAAAACAGCTTTTTGATGTGGGGAGACTGCATCGGAAAGTTGTTTTTTTAGATTAGAAAATAAGGATAAATACAGGGAAAACCACTTTTAAACCTCGTTTTTCAGTGGTTTTTGTTTGGGTATTAGATGTATTAGGAAGTGGCTATTTGTCTATGTTTCTATCCATTGTATGCGGATAATCGTTATTCTTCAAGGGTTTCCATTCGTTTTTCACTATTTTTTATGCTAGAATTTAATGATAGAAGAAGATGCAAAAGATGATGGAGGCGTATAGTATGAAGGTCAGTATTTTTTCAACGTGTCTTGTGGATATGATGTTTCCGAATGTAGGGATTGCGATGGTGGAATCTTTGGAACGACTTGGTTGTGAGACGGATTTTCCGGAGTCGCAAGTGTGTTGTGGGCAACCTACTTATAACAGCGGTTACATGGAGAAGACGCGGGCGACGTTAATCAATCAATTGGAGGCTTTTAAGGATTCGGAGTATGTGGTTGGGCCATCGGGATCGTGTGTCGGAATGATACGGGAGTATGCGGAGATTTTTAAAGATGACCCCGAATATGCGGATGCGGCGCGGGAACTTGGCGCGAAAACCTATGAATATTCACAGTTTTTATATCATGTGTTGGGCGTAACGGATGTTGGCGCGACGCTCGAAGGCAAGGCTACATATCATCGTTCGTGCCATATGACGCGGATTTTAGGCGAAAAAGAGGCGCCGTATGCGTTGCTTGCGGAGGTGCGTGGATTGGAACTCGTGCCATTGCCACACGTGGAAAATTGCTGCGGTTTTGGTGGCACTTTTTCAGTGAAGATGCCGGCGATTTCGGAGCAGATGGTGGAGGAAAAAATGATGGACGTCGTGGCGACGGATGCGGAAATTCTAATCAGCGCGGATATGGGTTGTTTGATGAATATCGGTGGGAAATTCAATCGTGAGGGCAAGGAAATCAAGATTATGCATATCGCGGAAGTGTTGAATAGTAATGTCACAAAGCCTGTTCGGGCAATCGGTTAAGGGGGATTCTTGGAAATGGGATTATCGACGAGTACGAAGGATTTTGATACGCGGGTGAAGGAGAGTCTGGATGATGCGTTTATGCAAAAAGCGGTCGCCAAGGCGCAGGATGACCAGTGGGTGAAACGGGAAACATCGCGGGAGAACTTGGGAAACTGGGAAGAGTGGCGTGATCTCGGAGAACAGATTCGGCAACATACGCTTGAGAACTTGGATTTTTACTTGGAGCAGTTTAGCGATAATGTGACGAAGAACGGTGGCAAGGTATTTTTTGCGTCGACGGAGCAGGAGGCAACGGATTATGTAAAAGACGTGATTCGGCAGAAAAATGCGAAGAAAATCGTGAAGTCGAAATCGATGGTGACGACGGAGATTGATTTGGATCGGTTGCTTCTTGAAATGGACGGGGTTTCGGTGATGGAGACGGATCTCGCGGAATTTATTTTACAGATGGATGATTGGGATGAGCCGTCGCATATTGTTTTTCCGGATATACATAAGAACCGGGAGCAGATTCGGCTGGTTTTTAAGGAGAAGCTAGGGTATGACGGGGACAATGAGCCGGAGCATATGGCGCGGTTTGCTCGCGAGGTGTTGCGGGAATTTTTCCTAGATGCGGATGTCGGGATTACGGGCTGTAATTTTGCGATTGCGAGCAGTGGCATGGTGAATTTGGTGACGAATGAGGGGAACGCGGATTTATGCGAGAGCATTCCTGATACGCAGATTGTGTTGATGGGGATGGAGCGCATTGTGCCGAATATGGCGGACGCGGAAGTGATGGATAATTTGTTGTCGCGCAGTGCGGTCGGTCAGAGTTTGACGAGTTACATTACTTTTTCGGGGCCAAAATTGACGGAGGAATCGGATGGGCCGGATGATTTTCATGTGGTGATTCTGGATAATAAACGTTCGGAGGCGCTAGGTACGGAGTTTCAGTCGGTGTTGCAATGTATTCGCTGTGGGTCGTGTTTGAATGTGTGCCCGGTGTATCGGACGATTGGTGGTCATGGTTACGGCTCGATTTATCCAGGTCCGATTGGTGCGGTGCTGTCGCCGGTTCTTGGCGGTTACGAACAGTTTGGCGAGTTGCCTTACGCATCGAGTCTGTGCGGTGCTTGTACGGATACGTGCCCTGTCAAAATTCCACTTCATGGCTTGCTGGTTGAACATCGGCGGGTGATGACGGACGAGCTGAAAATGGGACATGGTTTCGTGGATAAGCAAATGCGCTTCATCGCAAAAGCTACCTCGTCGCCGTTCTTGTTTAAGCAGGCGCTCAAATTTGGCCATGTCGGGCTGGGTGTTCTTGGCGCGAAACCGTCTTCTACGACGGAAAATTTATATCAATATGGCGGCTTTATTTCCGGTGGATTTGGCTTGATTAAAGGTTGGACGAGCGTGCGTGATTTGCCGAGACCGCCGAAAGAGCGCGATAATTTCAGGTCATGGTATAAAAATCGGGAACAGGGAGGTGCGGCGAAATGACAGCGACGGATAACCGGGAAGCATTTTTGAATGGGATTGCGGAGAAATTGGGTCGGGAGCGGCGCCGAACTGGTGTGGTGCGACCTGAACGCGTGCATAATATTGCGGATGAGACGCTTGTTGGGAAAACGCAGGATGAGTTGCTGGTGATTGCGAAAGAGGCTTGTTCACGGATTCATACCGATGTGGTGGAAACGACTGTCGCGGAACTAGCAGCGCACATCGAAAAAATCGCTACCAATTATGGTAACGAGTCGGTGCTTATTGCGGATGATCCACGATTCGGCGAATTCGGATTACAGAATTTAGCGGATAATGCGTGGCATGATTGCTCCGTATCTATTTGGAAAGAAGGACGGGAAAATCGTGCGGCGAACATTGCTACGGCTGCTGACGCGAATATTGCGATTGCTTTCGCAGATTTTCTTCTCGCAGAAAGTGGCTCGGTCGTTGTGGAGTCGAGTCCTAAGCAAGGCAGGACGCTTCATTTTTTACCAGTACACTACATTGCGATTGTTCCAAAAAGCAAGATTGTTCCACGTTCCACGCAAGCGGCAGACTATTATGATGCGCGTATTGCGAGCGGTCAGGAAATTGGTTCTTCCATCAATTTCATCTCAGGCCCGTCGAATTCAGGCGATATCGAGATGCAACTGGTCGTCGGCGTTCATGGACCGATTAGCGTCACTTATGTAGTAGTAACAGATAAATAGGTCGAATAAAAAGTCATGTTTAGTCCAGCGCTAAGCATGATTTTTTATTCGACCTATTTTTTAAGCTTCGTTCTCTTCACCAATTAGAAGTACGCGGGCATTAAAGATAACACGGCCTTCTTCCATCAATTGTTGCAAGTGGTTTGTCAGCGTATTAAGACTCACACCAGCATAGTTCGCAATCATTTTTCTTGATAAATATCTCGGCAATTCGATCATACCTTGGTCATCCGCTTTCGGGTTGTAACGTGTCGCTAATGTGTGGATAAACGCAGCGATCCTATTTTTCGTATCTAAAGTTGCTTGGATTTGCTTCTTTTCTAAACGGCGTTGAATCGTCTGTAGCATGTGGTAGTGTTGCAATTGAATCTCTGAATTCTGCGCGATTTTATTAAATACATCACTTTGTGTAAATCTCCAAACCGTTACTTCGTCTGTCAAAGCTTTTCCAAATAGTTGGCTAGAGTAAACATTGTAATCCAGTAAATCACCTTCGCCAGCAAAGTCAATCGCTACATTTGCGTTGGAGAAGATACCAGCAACACCAGCTACAATGACAAAGATGTATGGCGTGTCGTTCGTTGCTGTTAATTCGATTTTGTCATTCTTCTTTAATTCCAATCTTTCCTTGGCGATATCTGACTCGAGTAGGGATGTTAGGAATTTTCCGGCTTGTATTTTTGTATCTAATGTTAAAGTATTTGTTTTCATCGTATCTCCTCCTGCAATTTTTTTGGCGTTCCTTAACTGCCTCTATAACCATTAAACCATGAATACCGAAATTGGGGAATTCAATCTTGTCATCAAAATGGACAGAAATGAAAAAAATGATTTTTATGGAATCTAATGACGGAAAAAAGGGTAGTATTAGTATATGTGATAAAAGTCAGAGAAACTATGAGAAAAAGAGGCAAATCTCATCGTATTTTTATTTTTCTCTGATATAATCTGGACATGAATAAAATATACAGAGTTATGGGAATGCATTCTAAAGCGAAAAGGATCTGGTGAGATGGGAAATAAAACGAAAACACCAGCAGGCTTAACTTCCAGCGAGGTTGCCGAGCGAGTAAAACATGGACAGGTCAATCACGCACTCAAGCCGTTAACGCGCAGTGTGTTAGGCATTATACGGGACAATACGTTTACACTTTTTAATATGATAAATGTCGTTATCGCAAGCTTTATTATTCTCGTGGGAAGTTATCAAAATCTGCTGTTTCTCGGCGTTGCGCTATGCAATACATCGATGGGGATTTTTCAGGAGATTAGGGCGAAGCGGAATATTGACAAACTGACGATTTTGACGCAGGCAAAAGTGAAAGTCATGCGTGATGGCAAGCTTTGTGAACTGGAACAGGACGAGCTCGTGCTTGGAGATGTGATGGTTCTGAATCGCGAAGACCAGATTTGTGCGGATGGGATGATTTTTCAGACGGACGGTTTGGAGGTTGATGAATCGCAATTGACCGGTGAGGCTGAACCTGTTGTGAAACGCTCGGATGACTACGTGATGTCTGGCAGCTATATCGTCAGTGGACAGGCGTACGTGAAGGTTTCAGCTGTCGGAGAACATAGCTTTGTATCGAAAATTTCAATGGAAGTCAAACAGGAGAAACGGCCAGATAGCGAGTTAATCCGCTCGATTAAGAAAATTATCAAGGTATTGACGTTTATCATTATTCCGATTGGATTGGCGCTGTTTTTCTCGAAGTATTTTCAAGGATTGCCGCTGAAGGAATCGGTGCTCGGAACGGCGGCCGCGATGATTGGGATGATTCCAGAAGGGCTCGTGCTGTTGACGAGTATCGCGCTAGCTGTTGGGGTCATCAACTTGGCGAAGCAGAAAGTGCTCGTGAAATCGATGCCGTGTATTGAGACATTGGCGCGTGTGGACGTGCTTTGCTTGGATAAAACGGGGACGATTACAGATGGAAAATTGGATGTGACAGATATCGTGTTGAAGCATCCGCGTATGACGTCTTCACAGATCGATGCTAGTGTTGGCGCTATCGTTGGCTCGCTTTCGGATAATAACGCGACCAGCATTGCCCTCGGTAAACATTTCACAGAGAATCCTGCATGGGAGATTGAGAAGCGTATTCCGTTTTCCTCTGCGCGTAAATGGAGTGGTTGTAGTTTTACGGAGAAGGGCACGTTTTTGATCGGTGCGCCGGAGTTTATTTTCAGAGATTTATCTGCAGAAAACCGGCAGGAATTAGATGAATATGCGCATCAAGGTTTTCGAGTTTTGGCCGTGGCACATTCTTTGGAAACGCTGACGGAAAGCGTTCTGCCGGATCAGTGCGAGTTGCTAGCGTTCATCTTGATTGCGGATAATATTCGCGAAGAAGCGCCAGATACGTTCGCCTTTTTCGCCGCGGAAGGTGTGTCAATCAAGGTTATTTCAGGAGACAATCCGGTGACGGTTTCGAATGTTGCAGTTCGGGCGGGCATTGCGGATGGCGATAAATACATTGATATGAGTGAAGTGGCGGAAGATGCCGATTTGTTGCCAATTATCGAAGCATATACGGTATTTGGCCGCGTAACACCGCATCAAAAGAAAGATTTGATTCGTACTTACAAAAATGAAGGTCGCACAGTGGCGATGACTGGCGATGGCGTTAATGATGTGCTTGCTTTAAAAGAAGCGAACTGTAGCATCGCGATGGCAGAAGGTAGTGACGCCGCACGTAGCGTTTCCGATTTTGTCCTTTTATCCAATAATTTCGACTCGATGATTGGCGTGATGCGTGAAGGCCGACGTGTTGTTAATAATATTGAACGCGTCGCATCCCTTTACCTCATCAAAACAATGTATTCGACGGTACTGGCACTCGCGTTCATTTTCCTAGCAGGCGCGTATCCGTTCCAACCGATTCAACTCAGCCCAATCTCGGCGCTAACAGTTGGAATCCCGTCATTCTTCTTAGCTTTAAAACCCAACTACGACCGCATCAAAGGGCAATTTCTCCACAAAGTATTGCAAACATCCGTGCCCGCAGCCACATGCGTCATCACGTATATCATGCTGATTCTAGGCTTCGGAAACATGCTAGGCTTAAGCTTCGCGCAAACATCAACAATGAATGTGATGCTAACAGGCGCAACATGTTTCGTCGCATTAATCAGCGTCGGTCACCCGTTCGGACGCAAAACAAAAGTACTCGTAGTAACAATGATGGCTGCGTTTGTCTGCTTATTCCTATTCGGTGGCAAATTCTTCTCGCTCGTATCGATTTTCGACTGGCAAATGATGCTTATCTATGTACCACTGCTCGTATCTTGCGGCCCACTCTACTGGTTTATCCGCCATATTATTATGCGTTTTAGTTGGGCAGGTGCAAAAGACTAGATATAAATGCAAAACGAGGCTGAGACAAAACTCAAGACAAAGTAAAAGCGCCCTCCCATTTCTTCGGGTAGGACGAAAATTCTGCTTTATACAAATCGAGCGAAAGCGTTTGTATTCAGGGGATTTGGTGGAAGCCGGAGAGCTGCGCATACTGGTGTATGTGATGACTGAAAACAGGGAGAGGGTAGTTTCCTCGACCATGCGAGAAGTTAAGCGAAACTGCTCTTGTGTAGCAGAACCGCACGATATACCGCATCCTTATTCTAAATCCCATGAAGGAACGCCTATTCGTGATACTCATAGGCATATTGGGGCTCTAACTCATTACCATTCGAAGAGCCCCAACAATGCGAACGCTTGTCGCCGATTTATCTGGGTTATGTCCTAAACTCTTTTTTATTTTGCGTCAAAAAATTCATTATACAACGCACGTACTGCTTTTTTCTCTTCCTCTTCTTTCACGCCGAACATGATGCTCACCTCAGATGACCCTTGGTTGATCATCTCGATGTTGACGTGTGCCTCAGATAAAGCTTTCGAAGCTCGTGCCGTAGTTCCGACGTTATGCTTCATCGCCTCACCAACAACCATGACAAGCGCGATGCCGTGCTCGATAATGACCTCATCAGATGATAACTCATTTTTTAAGCGATCTAAAACGGTTGTCTCTGTCTGGCGATCCATCTGATTTTCCCGCAAAATAATCGTCAAATCATCAATCCCAGAAGGCATATGCTCATAGGTCAAGCCTGCATCTTCCAAAATCTCCAAGACTTTGCGACCAAACCCGATCTCACGGTTCATCAAATATTTCGTAATATAAATACTGCAAAAACCGCCATCACTCGCAATCCCAACGACAGGTCCATTCGTATTTTCCCGATGATGAATCACACGCGTACCAGGCAATTCCGGGCGATTCGTATTTTTAATTTGCACAGGAATTCCCGCTTGGAAGGCTGGGACGAGCGCCTCATCATGGAATACCGAAAAACCAGCGTAAGACAGTTCACGCATTTCCCGATACGTCAGCTCCACAATCGCGCTCGGTTTATGCACAATCGAAGGATTTACCGCATAAACGGCATCCACATCGGTGAAATTCTCATAAACATCCGCCTTCACACCATTCGCCACAATTGCCCCTGTAATATCCGAGCCACTGCGCGAAAACGTACTGATTTCGCCATCCTTCGTATAACCGAAGAACCCCGGAAAAACAACAATCCCATCGCGTTCCAACAACTTGTACAAGTTATCATAGCTCTCCGATAGAACTTGCGCATTTCCCGGCTCATCCGTCACAAAAAGCCCAGCGTCTTTCGGATTCACATAATGCGCCTCTGTTCCTTGACTACGGAAAAACGCCGCAATCAGTTTGGCGTTGTTATCCTCACCACTCGCCTTAATCCGGTCCATGTACCGATCAGGATTCCTCTTATCCGATGATAGAAGTTCCTTGAAATCCCGCGTAATTCGCGCCATCACTTCCTCGCCAAGCCCAAGCTCATCTGCAATTGATGCATAGCGAGCCAACACTTCCTGCTCCAAATCCGACGCCGTTTCCCCTAAGAGATGTTTCGCGCCACAATCAATTAATAAATCCGTTACCTTCACATCATCTGCAAAACGCTTACCAGGAGCTGATACAACAACGAACTTTCGCTTCGAATCCCCTACCACGATTTTGTATACTTTTTGTAGTTGCGCAGCCGAAGCCAGCGAACTTCCGCCGAATTTAATAACTTTCATTTTTCACACTCCTGATTTAATTCATTTGGCTAAGTATTCTGTTAACGCGATTTCTAAAAATGCCTAGACCATTATATCTATCCATTATGAACGTTTTTGCCAGAAAAAACAATATGTTTTTAGAATTATTAAAATTTGTTTTGCAAAAAAATAAAGTTATGGAGAACACGGGTATGATATGCTGCATTGCAATCATTTAATTTGTAAATAGGGTATGGGCTTTTCCAATTTTATAGTTACAGGTGATTCTACTGTGAATATTTTAAGTAGAAAAGACATGCTCAATCCGCAAATTGAAGCGTCATAAGCATGTCTCTAATCTATCAAAAATCGTAATGGGATTCTTGTTCTAATCGCATAGTTGTGTATGTTTTCGTTAGTAAAATGGTGTCTTCCACGAGACGCTCAAGGCGAAACAGGACATCATCCTCAGTAATTTGTCCACGTAAAAAATCTTTTTCCTCAATAAAAACATAGGATGGGACAATTTGTGCTTTCATGTAGGCTAAGATAGGTTTCAAATTATATTCGCCGATTAAATAATGCTTTGAGGAGCCGGCTGTTAGAACCATACTTGTGATCTTATCACGAAAAGCATCCACAGGAAGGAGGTCAAAAATGTTTTTTAGCGTACCTGGAATAGATGCTTGAAAAATCGGTGTCCCAATGATAATCGCATCTGCGGACATGAGTTCGCGCGTCACGAAAGCAGTATCTCCTTCATAATCAAGATAATTCCTACCATCGCTAAAGATAATATCATAATCGGCGAGGTCAAGCAGTGTTACCTCTATATCATTCTCTTTTTTATTGATTTCTTGCACCACATAATCGATAGCTGTTCTTGTTTTAGAACCAACTTTTGAACCTGACAAAGCAACGATTTTCATCTATTTATCACTCCTTATTTTGATGTATATTTTTTAACAGCAGGCAAAATTTCATTTCCAATGCGCTCAATGTTCTGCATCACTTTTTCAAAAGGAAGACCACCGAAATCAAGCTGTGCCATGTAGCGCTGATGTCCGAAAAGCTCATGCTGATAAAGAATTTTCTCAATAATTTGTTGTGGGCTACCAACATTTAAGACATCTTTCGTACTAGCTCCTTGTGCAAATGTCTGTTTTGGAAAACCGCTACCATTGCTAAGTTTCATGCCCTCGTTAATGTACGGGTACATCTCGGCTTGCGCTTGCTGTGTTGTTTCCGCGGTATAAAAAAGACCGGTAACGGATACAGGGAACTCAGCTGGTTCAAAACCACCACGCCCTAGAGCATCTCGGTAAGCATCCACTGTCCTTTTGAAAATGCTTGCTGGACCACCAAGTGTCGCTAGAGCCATTGGTACACCTGCGATTCCTGCTTTTATTGCACTCGCCGGATGCCCACCAACCGCACGCCAAATGGGCATAGAGCCAGAAACCGGGCGCGGCAGTACTTCGGCATTTCTGAGTGGTGCACGAAACTCCCCTTGCCAATTTACACGTTTATTTTCATTAATTTGCAATAACAAATCAAACTTTTCTTCAAAAAGGGCTTCGTAATCCTGCACATCGTATCCGAGTAATTCGAACAAACCGATTCGGGAGGCGCGTCCTGCAATGATTTCAGCACGACCATTAGAAATTAAATCGAGTGTCGCAAAATTTTCATACACGCGGACTGGATCAGACGTACTAATAATTGTGGCAGAACTAGCAATTTTGATTTTATTTGTTGCCTGAGCGATGGCTCCAAGAATGACGGCATGTGCTTGTGTAGCGAAATATTCTTGATGGCTCTCCCCAATGCTAAAAAAATCGAGTCCGGCCTGCTCGGCTAATGTAGCTGCCTCGATAATATTTTGAATGCGTTCCTTGGCGGAAATACGCTCACCAGTCAATGGATTTGGCATATGATCGCCCAGTGTATACAGTCCGAATTCCATTCCATTAGTATCATCTACACCATAATTTTTCATCGATATCCACCTTTCTCTTATGATCTTAGTATAAAACAATGCGATAATAATTGTAAGTACGTACTTAATGGTGGTATAGTATACAAAAGGATACTAAGGAGGGTATATATGGAATTAGAACCAGAACTTTGCCGTGTAGATGATGCCTTAGGGATTATTGTAGGCAAATGGAAACCGCTTATTTTGTTACTCTTACTGCACGAAGGAACCATGAGATTTAGTGAGCTGAAAAGACGAGTCCCAAATATCACACAAAAGATGCTCACAAGTCAATTACGCGACTTGGAGAAGGAAGATATAATTGTGCGTAAAGTATACCCACAAGTTCCTCCTAAAGTGGAGTATTCGATTTCAGAGTATGGTAGGAGTTTGGAGCCAATTCTAAATGCTATGCATGAATGGGGAGCAAAACATACAATGCGTAAAAAAGAAGCCATCGCGAAATAATAAAAAAAACTGCAACACATTTTTCATTAGAAATAAGAAGTGTTGCAGTTTTTTTTAATGTCGTTCTTTAATCAAACCTTGCCGATACGCGCCCAGCAAGCATTTTAACTCATCAATTTGCTGCAATAAATCTTTCCCAATATCTGTATCACGAACGAGTTTCCGCTCGGTTTCGGTCTCAATTACCTGACGTGTCGAGAGAATATCGGTTTCCTCCTGAATCGCGTCCTCTGTCGAAGTAAACGGCTGATGGGAAACGAGTTGCAGCCCAAAAGAGTTGTACAAAAGCGTATAGCCGGCCAGACCTGTTGTTTTCTGGTAAGCAGGGGAGAAGCCGCCATCGATGACGAGCATCTTGCCACCCGCCTTAATCGGGCTCTCACCCTTACCTTCTTTGACTGGCGTATGGCCGTTAATAATATGGCCACTTGAATCCAAGTCGAATTCGGCCAGAATCTGATGGCAAATCTGCTCCTCGTTTCGCAGTTTATAATAGGCGTTCTTCTCCTCCACATGCGTCTCTTTATCCTCCACAAAATAACGCTCAAACGTCGTCATTTCACTTTTTCCAAATAAGGAAGAGGCGGCGCCGGTCCATAAATACCAAACGATGTCGAGTGCATATTTCTTTTCTGGGGTTCCACTTGTCCGGAAATAGCCTTCTCGTGCGATTTGTTCAAATTGTTCCAGCAATGCCCGACCAGCGTATTTCTGCCCTTTTAGCGTCAGCTCCATAAAACTACCATCTTCGTTCAGCGGAATACAGCCGTGATACAGCAGATTGCTATTGTAAGTCAGAACCATACTTCCTTTCGCGTACAAAAACGAGACGTGGCGCTGCAATTTTTCACAATTTTTAAAAGAGGAGACGAGTTTGTCGATTAGTTCATGCTCTTCAGGCGTGAGCGCGTATGGATTAGTTGGATCAATCGTTGGAAAATGGTGATCTTGGAGCGGGTAGGTTTTCCCTTTAATCGTCACAGTCCCGGCTTCGTAATCGATCATGTCGAGTAACAGTCGGTGCTCCATCTCGAATTCTGGGTGGCGCGCGATGATTTCGCCTTCAAGCTTGAACTGAATCACAGCAATCGCTTTATGCATCCGCGCAATCTGATTAATCTCAGTCGTACTTTGCTCGGTAATCGCGGTTTTTTGAGGTAAAAAGGCGGTGCAAGGATCTTCACCATAATTTTCCTCGGCGAAAAGGGCGAGCGGACGAATCGAAATGCCGTAGCTGTCCTCGATAATATCCAGATTCAAATACCGACTCGAAATCCGTAACACGTTCGCCAAACAAACGCGCGAACCACTCGCAGCGCCCATCCAGAGCATATCGTGATTGCCCCACTGAAAATCGAGAGAATGGTAGCTCATCAAAGAATCCATAATTTTATCAGGATAAGGACCGCGGTCATAGACGTCGCCAACAATATGTAAATGGTCCACAACGAGGCGCTGAATCAGCCGGGCAAGCGCACCGATGAACTCAGCGGCACGGTCAAGCGCGATAATACTCGTGATAATTTCCTGATAATAGAGCGATTTATCCATCACGAGATGATTTTCATGCAGTAATTCTTGCAAAATATATTCAAAATCGGCAGGCATTGCTTTGCGCACCTTGGAGCGGGTATACTTAGAAGAGACGTGGACGCAGAGCTCAATCAATTGAAAAAGGGTACTGCGATACCACAAGTCAAGATTTTCCGTTGTTTCGGAAATCAGATCTAGCTTCTGTTCTGGATAATAGATTAAAGTCGCCAAACTGTTAATCTCGGCGTCCGTTAGCCGATTGCCAAATACATCGTGAATTTTGCGTTTGACAACACCAGAGCCGTTGCGGATTACCTGTTCAAAAGCCTCATATTCCCCGTGTAAATCACTTAAAAAATGCTCTGTGCCTTTTGGTAAGTTAAGGATGGCTTCTAAATTAATGATTTCTGTGGCGGTGCTTGCGATGGTCGGATAGTTACGAGACAACAAACGTAAATACTTGAATTGGTCTGCTTGCATAAATATAATTCCTCCCTTTGTAAAAGCCAGATAATATTAATTGGTATAGTTCATTATAGAGAACGGAGACTCATTTCGCAAGGCAGATGATTCGAATTTTGAAAAACGGTTATGTACTATAGTAGGAAGTAAGCTTTGAGAGGATGCGATTGAAAATGACAGTCATTATCGGAATTTCGGGAACTCGCCGTAGTATGGAGTTTCCACAAAATATATTTGAGGACCGCGCAACGGTGAACGATACGTATGTGAAGGCAGTTGCAAAAGCGGGAGGCGCGCCGATTATTTTGCCGGTAACAGAAACAGGTTATGCGAAGGAGATTGTGGCACATATCGATGGTCTGATACTCACAGGAGGCGACGATATTTCGCCATTTTTATATGGGGAAGAACCATTGGCAAGACTCAGTGGGACGCTACCGGATCGTGATTTATATGAGATGGAACTATTGAAAGAAACGCTAGCTCAAAATAAACCAGTGTTGGCGATTTGTCGCGGTGTTCAACTGATGAATGTAGCTTTTGGTGGCTCGCTTTATCAAGATATTAGTTATGCGCCAGGCATCGAGCGTCAGCATTTACAACATACGGATCCCGCTTTTCCGATTCATTCTGTCACGACAAAGGAGAATTCGGAGTTACGCGCGATTTTTGGTGAGAAGACGATGGTGAACTCGTTGCATCATCAAGTAATCAGAAATGTGGCGGCCGAATTTCACGCGACGGCTTGGGCATCAGATGGGGTAATAGAGGGTCTGGAACGTGAAGGAGAGCTATTTGTCGTTGGTGTGCAGTGGCATCCTGAAATTATGGTGAAACAGGATGATGAAATGTGCGCCTTATTTGAAACCTTCATTCAAAAAGTCGAAGCGAACAACGAGTAAAGCGAATGAATTCTAGGTCAAAATCTGGTACAATAGATAAACACACGAGAGGAGCTGGCAAACAAATGTTAGAATCGATTAAGAAATGGTCGGATAAAACACCACGGTTATTGCGAGCTGCGTTAAATCTGGCCCTAATCCTAGTTGCAGTTATACTCGTTATTGCGATGTTTAAAGAGATTTGGGAGATTTTTCATAGCATTTTTTACGACACTTCTGAGAGCTTTTATCAGATTACCGAAGAAATTCTGGTATTCTTTCTTTATTTTGAGTTTTTAGCCTTGATTATTAAATATTTCGAGATGGAATATCATTTTCCGCTGCGTTACTTTATTTACATCGGGATTACAGCGATTGTACGCTACATTATTATCGACCATGAGAGTGCGCTATCGACGCTGCTTTTATCTGGCGCGATTCTGGTACTTTTAATATCTCTTTTTGTCGCTAATACGAAGACTTTACGGCGGGACACGGATTAGTTTTAGGAGGAATTTTAGATGAAAATAGTAGTGGTTGGAGCAACGGGAACGATTGGAAAAGCAATTGTCGCGAAATTGGAGCAGGAGCATACAGTGATTACGGCGAGTCGTAAAGGGGCAGATATTGCGGTAGATATGACGTCAATCGCGAGTATCCAGGCGATGTATGAGCAAGTTGGAAAAATCGATGCCTTAGTCATTGCGGCAGGCGCTGCTTATTTTGGACCGCTGACAGGGATGACACCAGAAGATAATGAGCAGTCCATTGATGGCAAACTAAAAGGGCAAATGAATCTTGTTTTGCTAGGGATGGAACACGTGAACGATGGTGGTAGTTTCACGTTGGTAACGGGAATCATGATGGATGACCCAATCCGGCAAGGTGCTTCTGCTGCAATGGTTAACGGCGGAATTCGTGCTTTTGTTAAATCAGCTGCAATTGAGTTGCCGCGCGCGATTCGGATTAATAGTGTAAGCCCGAACGTATTGCAAGAATCTTGGGATAAATATGCAGACTTTTTTGTTGGTTTTAACCCGGTTCCTGTCGAGCGAGTGGCACAAGCGTTTGTAAAAAGCGTTCTTGGAGGCCAAACAGGTCAGAATTATGAAGTTTACTAGGAGGAATTAGGATATGGATATAGTAAGAGGGACGAACGGTTTTGACGTGATACATGAGAACGGGAATTGGCAGTTAAATCGAGAAACGGGCTTTTCGCCAACGCAAGCAACTGTCGCGGCCGTAGCAGCATGTAGCGGTTACGTTTACGATTCGATTTTAGAAAAAAAGCGGATAGAGTATACGATTGAGAATATCCACGCTGATTTTGAGCAGGATCAAGAAGCGGTTGTTCGCGTTTTAAAGAAAATCGAAGTGACCTTTACTCTAAAAGTGGCACCAGAAAACCAAGCAAAAGCAGAAAAGGCGCTACATCTAGTGAAAAAATCATGCCCGGTTGCGATGTCCTTAGATCCTAAAATTGAGATTATCGAAAAAGTCATCTTTTCATAATAAAGGCGTAGGTATGAGTAAAAATCAAACCATAGGCCTAGGCAATTTAGGCGACAATGTAGCATAATGTAATTATAAGCACCAAATATGTCGATATTGTAGAAAAATAAAATGATTTTTTGGCTGAATTTTTGTTATAATAAGGATGGACAAGAAAATCAGCGAGTCGCTAAACGTTTAGCGGCTCGCTGATACAAGCTTGGGTAATGGCACGATGGTATTGTATCATGGTGTGGAGGGAAGGCGAAAACAGTGAACATAGGTATTTTTACAGATACTTTTTTTCCGCAGATTAGCGGTGTAGCGACATCAATTAAGACGATGGAAAAAGAGTTAACCAAACGAGGACACAATGTGTATATATTTACAACTTCAGACCCACAGGCTGACTTGGAGGCGGAACAAGGAAAAGTATTCCGTTTTTCAAGCATTCCGTTTGTGTTTTTTCCTGAGCGACGAATCGCAATGACTGGAACGCAAAAGGTGGCCCGTCTAATTAAACGTCTAGAAATTGATGTTATTCATACCCATACGGAGTTTTCGATGGGACTAATCGGGAAAAAAATGGCGAAAAAATTCGATCTTCCTGTTTTGCATACGTATCACACGATGTATGAAGATTATTTACACTATATTGGTAAAGGGAAATTGATTGGTCAAGGCGTGGTGCAAAAGCTAAGTCGCGCGTTCTGTGATTCGATGGATACGGTAATCGTGCCGACGGAGAAAGTGCAGACTTCGCTTAGAAGCTATGGTATTGCCAATCATATTCGAATTATCCCGACTGGTACGGAATTTAAATCGTTTCAACCAGATCGATTTCATGCAGACAATTTAGCGCAAACAAAGGCGGAACTGGGCATTTCTCCAGATGATAAAGTCGTTGTTTCGGTTGGACGCGTGGCGCAAGAAAAAGGTATTGATATTATTGTGAGAGCTTTTCCGAGCGTTTTGGCGAAGGTTCCCAATGCGAAATTACTGATTGTTGGGGATGGGCCTGCGCGTGCGGAGCTTGAAGAACTTGCTTTTACGGAAGATATTTCGAAATCGGTTATCTTTGCAGGAGAACAAGACTGGGAAACAATCGGTCGTTTTTATCAATTGGGTGATGTGTTTGTGAGCGCGTCTACATCGGAAACGCAAGGCATGACGTATATTGAGGCGATGGCATCTGGAATCCCGGTGATTGCAAAATCGGATCGCAGTAATGAGAACCTGATTTTGAATCGAAAAACGGGTCGCAGTTTTAAAGCGGACTGGGAGTTGCCTGGGGTAATGTGCGATATGTTGCAACAACCTGAGGTGGCGCAGCAATTAGCGGCGAATGCGTTACATCATATTGGGAGTTTTTCTTCGGAACGATTCGGCGCGAACATCGAGCAACTGTACATGGAAGTGTGCGAGAATTATGGTTGGGTTGATGGGCAAAGGACGTATGAGCCGGTTGACCAGTATACAGTGAGCAACTATGTTTTAAGCATTCCAGCAGCAGTTCTCCAAAAACGAGATAAGAAAGTGAGAAAATATCATGAATAGAATTACGATGCTATCCTCTGCGGAAAAAGTAAAAGGACAGGGGGTGGCTTCTGCTTATCGAGAGCTAATTAATTTAATGACGACACACCATGCGGATAAGTACGACGTGGCTATTAATACATATCGCAAATCTGAGATAACCCACTATCATACGATCGATTTTCCGTTCTTTTTATCCACATTTGCAAGGAAGCGGCGCGGTGTGATGGTCGGTTATGTGCATTTTTTGCCGGAAACACTGGATGAGAGTTTAGAGCTTCCATGGATTGCGAAAAAAGTTTTTTATAAATATGTAATTATGTTTTACAAGCGGATGGACGTGCTTGTTGTGGTGAATCCGTCGTTTATCCCGCAATTGGTGGCGTATGGTATACCCGAAGAGAAGATTAAGTACATTCCGAATTTTGTGTCTGCGAATACGTTTTATCCGATGGACACGACTGAAAAAATGGCGCTGCGCAAAGAACATGGTATCGCGCAAGATGCGTTTGTAGCCATTGGTGTTGGGCAAGTACAGCATCGTAAAGGTGTGCTGGATTTTATTGAGGTCGCGAAACAGTTGCCGGAGATGCAGTTTATTTGGGCTGGTGGTTTTTCATTTGGGAAAATTACGGCGGGTTATAAAGAATTGAAAGAAATTTATGATAATCCGCCTGCAAATGTTCAGTTTCCTGGGATTGTCGAGCGTGCGGATATGAATAACTATTATAATATGGCAGATGTACTCTTTTTGCCGTCGTTCAATGAATTATTCCCGATGGCGATTCTAGAAGGAATGAGCAGCGGGCTTTCGGTGTTACTTCGCGATTTAGAGCTATATGAAGGGATTCTCGCGGGGAATTACATGGAAGCGTCTGATGTGGCTGGTTTTAAAGCGCAATTAGAACGGATGGCGACTGACCAAGCTTATTTAGAAACAGCAAAAGAGGGCGCGAAAAAAGGTGCGGCGTATTATTCGGAAGCCAGACTGACAGGATTGTGGCAGGAATTTTATGATGGGCTTTTGAAGGGATAGAGGCAGATGAGTAAAAATACGAGCCGGCATCTGATTAGTATTCTACTAGTCGTTGCGATTAGTGTTGGATTTATTTATTTTCAATTTCGTGATGTCAAATGGAGTACGGTTTTCGATGTTTTGAAGCATGTGAATTTAGTTTATATTGGGATTGCTTGTTTGGCAATGTTTCTGTATTGGTGGCTGGAAGCGGTTGTGTTGCATCGATTTGCCAAACAAGCAGATCCGACATTGAAGCTTCGGACATCGTTTCGAATCACGATGATTGGGCAGTTTTTTAATTCGGTGACGCCGTTTGCGAGTGGTGGGCAGCCGGCGCAGCTTTATTTATTGACGCGACGAAAGATTGATATTGGTCTTGCGAGCTCGGTTTTACTTATCAAATTTATTATTTATCAAGCGGTGATTGTCGGCACGTTTATTTTCTTTTTGATTGTTGGCTTTCCTTTGCTTGGGCACACGACATTTGAAATTAAATACTTGATTTTGATTGGATTTGTGATTAATTTGGGGGTCATTGTATTCCTGATGACGGTGGCTAAAAGTGAGCGTGTAGCGGCTGCGATTGTACATCTTCTTTTGAAACCCGCGCTTTTATTCGTTAAAAAGGAAAAGCGCGAGGGGATTCGTGAAAGTGCGGATAGTAAGATTTTCTCGTTTCATGAGGAAAGTGTGCGTTTCAGTGGAAATAAACGATTGATTTGGGAATGTGTTGGGTACACGACGCTGCAGATCGTATTTTATTTGAGTATTCCTTATTTTGTGTTACTTAGTATGGGCGTGACGGATGTTGGTTTGATGACTGTGATGACGTATCATGCGTTTGTGATGAAATTGTCGTCCTCGATTCCGACGCCTGGTGGTAGTGGGGGCGCGGAATATAGTTTCACCTCGTTTTTTGGAATGGTGCTTAGTCCTGATAAATTGGTGATTGGACTGATATTGTGGCGCTTGATTACGTATTATAGTTGTACAATTTTCGGTGCGATTGCGATGATACCATTTGGACGGCGGAAGAATCGACAACTAGGTGCTAATAAATAATAACGATGAGGTTCCTATGAAAATGGGAACTTTTTTAATTGAGAACGACTCTCAACTAGGCAGGGGCGAGTTTGTTTGTTATAATAGAATTTCCGTGACAGAAAGGGGAGGTATAAAGATGTTAAAACGATTTTTTGGTTATTATAAGCCTTATAAGCTTTTATTTATAATTGATTTTGGGTGCGCGGTTATCGCGGCGCTTTTAGAGTTGGCGTTTCCGGTGGCGGTGAATCAGGTGATTGATAAGTTGTTGCCGAATAAGGATTGGGGTTTGATTGTGACGGCGGCTTTGGCGTTGTTATTCTTTTATTTTTTGAATATGTTTATGCAGTATATTGTGACTTACTGGGGGCATATGTTGGGATTGAATATTGAGACGGATATGCGCCGCGATTTGTTTGCGCATTTGCAGAAGCAGCCATTTGAGTATTATGACAATCAGAAAACGGGAAAATTGATGTCGCGGATGACGACGGATTTGTTTGAGATTGGAGAGGTTGCGCATCACGGGCCGGAGGATATTTTCATTTCGATTATGTCGCTTGTCGGGGCATTCTTGTTGATGATGACGATAAATGTGAAGCTTGCGGTGATGACGATTGTGCTCGTGCCGATTTTGGGTGTTTTAATTATTCTATTTAATAAAAAGATGACGGGTGTTAATACACAAATTTTTAAGGATTTGGGTAGTTTTAATGCGGGCGTGGAAAATGCGGTTAGTGGTGTGCGTGTTGTTCAGGCGTTTGCGAATGAGGGTTTTGAGCGGGAGCGTTTTGGTGTGTTGAATGAGACGTATCGTCAGTCGAAATTGATGTTTTATAAGGTGATGGGATTTAGTTTCTCGTTTAACTACTTTTTGATGCGGTTGATTACGTTGTTTGCGCTGTTTTTCGGATCGTATTTTGTAATTAATGATGAGATTTCGTATGGCCAGTTTGTGAGTTTTATTTTGCTGACGAATGTGTTTATGCGGCCAATTGAGAAGATTAATTCGGTGATTGAGAGTTATCCGAAGGGCATCGCTGGATTTAAGCGGTTTATCGAGGTGATTGATACGAAGCCTGGGATTGTGGACCGCGCGGATGCGGTAGATGTGGCGCATTTGCATGGTGATATTCAGTATAACAATGTGTCGTTTCAATATGATTCTGGAAAAATGGTGCTAGACGGGATTAATTTGCAGGTGAAGGCGGGCGAGACGATTGCGTTTGTGGGGCCTTCTGGTGCTGGGAAAACGACGATTTGTAACTTGTTGCCGCGGTTTTATGATGTGACGGACGGTGCGATTACGATCGATGGGATGGATATTCAGGCGATGACGCTGGCTTCTTTACGGGCGCAGATTGGTGTTGTGCAGCAGGATGTGTTCTTGTTTTCAGGATCGATTCGGGAGAACATTGCTTACGGGAAACTGGATGCGACGGATGAGGAAATTCAATATGTGGTGAAATTGGCGCATTTGGAGAAAGTCGTGGATGAGATGCCGAATGGTTTGAATACGATGATTGGTGAACGTGGTGTGAAGCTCTCAGGTGGTCAGAAACAGCGGTTAGCGATTGCTCGGATGTTCTTGAAGAACCCACCGATTTTGATTTTGGACGAGGCGACTTCTGCACCGGATACGGAGACGGAACTTGTGATTCAGCAGTCATTGGATGAGTTGGCAAAGGGACGGACGACATTGATTATCGCGCATCGCTTGGCAACGATTAAACATGCGGATCGGATTATTGTCGTGAATGAGTCTGGTATTGCAGAACAAGGAACACACGCGGAGTTGCTTGCAAGGCGTGGCGCGTATCGTAATTTGCACGATGCTCAGTTTGCTAGAAATGAATAACAGTAAATTAGAAGTAAGGAATTGGATTATTAAATTCCTTTTTATGTATAAAAGATAAAAAAAACTATATTCAAGTGTTGAAAAGCGTAAGAAGTTCACCGAAAAACTAACAATGTGTGACTTCATCCTGTATAATAGAAGTTCAGAATAAGAAGAAAACAGGAGGAAGCGATGCATTTATTTTTTGCCTATAAATTGTTCTGGCTCAATTATGCAGAATTTAAAGGCCGGTCAGTTAGATGGGAATTTTGGTTTGTTTTATTGTGGCACATCGCCATTTTTAGCATACTGCACGGAGTCACGCAATTGGGAAGTATTTTTGATTTACTAGGATTTGATAGTCATGTGGGCATTATCGTTGTTGCGGTTGCCAATGGTTTGTTGATGGGTTATGAACTAGCCATTATTGTCCCGCTTATTGCCTTGATTGTGAGGCGGCTTCACGATATGGATGTGACTGGTTGGGTTGCCCTTGTCGGACTTATTCCGGCGATTGGGCAAGGCTTGATTTTGTTGCTTATGTGTGCAAAGTCGAGCCCCGGACCCAATAAATATGATAATGAAAAAAACTAGGTATCCATTGAGGATCCTAGTTTTTATCTTTAGTTAAGGTGTTTTTCGCGGTATTCACGAGCAAGTATGCTCATCAAAATCGAATCGTGATAAGTGTGGTCGTAAAATAAGGCTTCGCGTTGCACGCCTTCCACCGTAAAACCGACTTTTTCGTAGGCGCGGATGGCTTGTTTGTTGTAGTCGAATACGTTAAGTTCCACTCGGTGTAGATTCAACATCCCGAATCCGTAATCTAGCATGAGCCGCATTGCTTCCGATCCGTAGCCTTTACTTTGATGTTCCTTTTTGCTAATAGCGATTCGTATGTTGGCGTTGCGATTTGTCGTGTCGATATCCTGTAGCGCGATATCCCCAATCACTTCCTCCGTATCTTGCAAGCAAATCAATAGTAGAACTGCATCGCTATCCTGCCACTTATTCGCGATATATTGCTCGATTTGGGCGTAGGTAAAAGCTTGTTTTGTCCCCGTTAAACGGCGCACATCGCTGCCCGAAAATAACGTATAGTATGTATCTTGATCGTCTGCATTTAATGGGCGCAGGAAAACGCGTTCTCCTTGTAATAACTTATCTTCGCGCATGTTTCACACTCCTTCATTTGACGCCAGCAACCTTTCAGCACCAGCGATAATAACGTCCAATCCAAATAGAAAATTCAAATCAAAACGATTGCCAGATTCCGCGTGCTTTTTCATGACCGGTAACACTTTTAGATTCTGCGTATCTTCCCGTTCGAACATCGAGGCAAAAAGACCTTGTATTTTATCTGGCCCAACCTCGTTCAGCGTCCGGTCCTGTGATGTTTCATCCAGTGCAATTCCCGTCACATAATTATCGATCAAATTGCACAAAGCAAGCGTCTGATCCTCACTGAACCCAGCGTCCAAAAAGGCTCGGAACAAGTAATCAATCAGCGTCAAACGGTGAATATCCACAGGAATCGTTTTCATCATGATTTCCGCGCCATCTGGAATCTCGCGCATCGCATCATGGCTTCGCATCGCAATAATACGCGCTTTTTCCTGCCAAGGGAGCGCCGCATCAGGGAGTTCAATCTGAGACGAAATGTAGCTTGCCAAGCCTTGTAGCAAATCCTGTTTGTTTTTGAAATGCCAATAAATCGCAGGGGCTTGAACGTTCATCGCCTCGGCCACTTTGCGCATCGACAATTTTTGTATACCATTCTTCTGTAAAACTTCTAATGAGGCGAGAATTATCTTTTCTTTGGTTAGATTCCTTTTTTTGCTCACTAAAAATACTCCTTTAGACTGATTTTATTTTCAGGGTAATAGAGATATAATTTAACAGTGTTAAATTAAGAAGGCGAACTGTGATATTTCTATTATACATGGTTGAGGTCAAGAAGGGTGAGAAAAATGGCAAAAACAGAAACGAAAATACTTCCGGTGTTGATAGCGCTCATGCTCGGAATCTTTGTTTCTTCTCTTGATAACACGATTGTTGCAGCTAGTATGGGGACAATCGTAGGGGATTTAGGGGGACTTGATAAGTATGTTTGGATTACGTCGGCTTACTTAGTAGCGGAAATGGCAGGAATGCCGATTTTCGGAAAATTATCGGATATGTATGGACGGAAGCGCTTCTACATATTTGGGATTACTTTATTTTTAATTGGTTCGATTTTATGTGGGACGGCGGAATCGATGACGCAACTTGCGATTTACCGAGCGATTCAAGGTATCGGTGGAAGTGCGTTGATGCCGATTGCGTTCACGATTATTTGGGACGTATTGCCACTTGAAAAAAGAGCGAGTGTCGGGGGTTGGTTTGGCGCGGTATTCGGATTATCGAGCGTTGTTGGACCGCTACTTGGCGCGTTTATCACGGATAATATTAGCTGGCACTGGATTTTCTATATTAATATTCCGATTGGGATTGTGGCCTTATTTTTAATTAGTGCTTTTTATAAAGAATCACCGAAACATAATAAAGCTAAAATTGATTGGCTGGGCGCGTTCTTCCTCGTTGGCGGGACGGTTGCTTTGATGTTCGGGCTAGAGCTTGGCGGTCAGACATATGCATGGGATTCTGTGCAGATTTTGAGTCTGTTTGCGTTGTTTATAGTCGCGATGATTGTGCTTATTTTTGTAGAGCGCCGTGCGTCGGATCCGATTTTACCGTTTTACTTGTTTAAGCGAAACGTGTACTTGGGGACGGTGCTAACGGGGATGCTGTACGGTGGTGTCTTTATGGTTGCGACGATTTACATCCCGCTTTATGTGCAAGGTGTGGATGGTGGAACGGCGACGAATTCAGGATTGTTACTCCTGCCGATGATGCTTGGTACGAGCGTGATGGCGGCTGTTTCTGGGAACTTGGCGAACCGTTTTAGTTTCCGCTCGATTATGATTTGCGCTGGGATTTTGACGTTTGTGACGACGATTTTGTTTGGGACGCTGACGCCAGACACACCACGTTACATGTTGACGATTTACATGGTGATGCTAGGCGTTGGGATTGGCCCATCGTTCTCGATTCTGGGGACGGCGAGCCTGTATAAAATTAATCCGAGTGAACGCGGAACAGCGAGTGCGACGAATAACTTTATCCGTTCGTTCGGTATGACAGTTGGGATCACGATTTATGGCGTGGTGCAGCGTAACCTATTTGCTGACGGTGTTCCGGATATGTTTAAGCACATCGATAGCCGCGCAATTTTGTCACCAGAACTACGCGCAAAAATTCCAACCGAAATTTTGGACAAGGTGACCGAAGTATTGTGCAGCTCGATTGCGCAAACATTTTTGTGGACGCTGATTCCGCTGAGCTTGGCATTTTTCACGATGCTGTTGATGGGCAAAGCGAAGATGTCCGACCTACGGGAGTAATTCAAAGGGGTAGTCTGATTTTTATAGTGATTTTAGACCGCGAGATCTGATTTTTTGGGATTTCGTGGTTTTTTGATTTGAAAATGAGGTTTTTCGGGTATAATGGGTAATATACTGTAAAAAAAGAGGTGTTTGGGGATGCAGAGATATCAAGAGGAAGCGGATAAGGTATTAGAAGAGTTAGAAACTTCTGCGAAAACTGGGTTGACGACGGCTGAGGTTACGAAACGGTTGGAGCGGGATGGTTATAATGAATTGAAAGATAAGTTGAAGGATCCGTTGTGGAAACTGTTTTTGGAGACGTTTAAGGATCCGATGGTCATTGTTTTGCTTGCGGCAGCCCTTGTGCAGATTTTGATTGGTGAGGTTGTGGAGTCGCTGATTATTTTTGCGGTGCTGATTCTGAACTCGGTGATTAGTGTGGTGCAGACGAGGAAGGCGGAAGGGTCGCTTGATGCGCTGAAAGAGATGTCGGCACCCGCGGCTAAGGTGATCAGGAACGGTGAAAAGTTGACGATTGCTGCGCGGGAACTCGTTGTCGGCGATATCGTTTTGCTGGATGCTGGGGATTTTGTTCCGGCGGATGGGCGGATTTTTGAAAGTGGTTCGCTTAAAGTGGACGAGGGCATGCTGACGGGGGAATCGGAGGCGGTCGAAAAACATATTCGGGTGATTCCGGAGGACGTGGCGCTTGGGGATCGGAAAAACATGGTCTTTAGTGGCGCGCTGACGGTTTATGGTCGTGGTGCTTTTGTCGTGACTGGAACGGGCGGCGGTACGGAAATCGGTAAAATTGCTGGCTTGCTCGAGAGTGCTGAGGCGAAACAGACGCCATTGCAGCAAAAATTGGAGAGCTTTAGTAAGAAACTGGGCGTCGGGATTTTGCTGTTGTGTATCTTGATTTTCGCGATTGAGGCTGGGCGTGCTTGGCTTGGTGGCGGAAGTGGAGACATGACGAAAGCGATTTTGAATGCGTTTATGTTTGCGGTGGCAGTAGCTGTTGCGGCGATTCCGGAGGCGTTGTCGTCTATTGTAACAATTGTGTTGTCGGTTGGAACGAACAAAATGGCAAAACGGCACGCGATTATTCGGAAGTTGCCGGCGGTTGAGACGCTTGGTTCGACGAGCGTGATTTGTACGGATAAAACGGGGACGTTGACGCAAAATAAGATGACGGTGGTGGATTATTATTTGCCGGACGGGACGCAGGAAGTTTTCCCGGATACGCCGGATACGTGGTCGGAGGGCGAGCGTCGTTTGATTCATATCGCGGTGCTTTGTAACGACTCGAATATAAACGAAGAAGGTATGGAGCTTGGGGACCCGACGGAGGTTGCGCTGATCGCGTTTAGTAATAAGAACAATAAGAATTATAACGAGATTCGGGAGCGTTATTTGCGGGAGGCGGAGATTCCGTTTGATTCGGAGCGGAAATTGATGTCGACGGTGCATACATTTGATGGGCAAAAAGCGATGCTGACAAAAGGGGGACCGGATGTCGTGTTTGCGCGCTGTAGCCAAGTATTTTTGGATGGCAAGGAGCAGCCGCTGACAGAGGAATTGAAGGCTACTTTGATGCAGGCGAATGAGGACTTTTCGAATCAGGCGTTACGGGTTTTGGCGTATGCGTATAAGCGTTTGGACGGTTCGCAGTCGGATGTTGATTTGGCTGATGAGCATGATTTGGTGCTCGTTGGTTTGACGGCGATGATTGATCCGCCACGTGAGGCGGTTTATGCGGCGATTGAGGAGTCGAAAAAGGCTGGGATTCGCACGGTGATGATTACAGGGGATCATAAGACGACGGCGCAGGCGATTGGGCGCGACATTGGCTTGATGCAACCGGATGACATCGCGCTTACTGGGCAAGAACTCGATGCGTTATCGGAGCAAGAACTGGATGAAAAACTGGAACATATTTCGGTCTATGCCCGGGTGTCTCCTGAAAATAAAATTCGAATCGTGAAAGCTTGGCAGAAAAAAGGGAAGGTTACTTCGATGACGGGGGATGGTGTGAATGATGCGCCGGCCTTGAAGCAAGCCGATATTGGTGTGGCGATGGGAAGTGGGACTGATGTTGCCAAAGATGCTTCGGCGATGGTCTTGACGGATGATAATTTCGTTTCGATTGTGAGTGCGGTGGAGGTCGGCCGTACTGTTTTTGATAACATTAAAAAATCGATTGCGTACCTGTTTGCAGGGAACCTAGGCGCGATTATTGCGATTCTTTTTGCCTTAGTATTTGACTGGATTAATCCGTTTACGGCGCTACAACTGCTGTTTATCAATTTAGTCAATGATTCCTTGCCAGCGATAGCACTTGGAATGGAGAAAGCGGAGCCAGATGTGATGGAGCGTAAACCGCGGGATATTAAAGAAGGTATTTTTGCGGGTGGAACGATGCAGGCAGTCATTACGCGTGGTGTTTTGATTGGGGTTGCGGTTATTATTTCGCAATATATCGGCTTGCAACATTCGCCTGAAATTAGTGTTGCGATGGCATTTACGACACTGATCTTGGCTCGTACGTTGCAAACTTTTGCGGCACGTTCTAATAAACAAACCGCATTTGAAGCAGGATTTTTCAGTAATAAATACGTGATTTACGCTGTGCTAGTATGTTTCGTGCTTTATGGCGTGACGATACTTCCAGGCGCGCGCGAAGTCTTCTCGATTCCAGCATCATTCGGTCTAAACGAGTGGGGAATCGCCGCAGGACTTGCACTTGCCGCAGTGATTTTGATGGAACTTGGCAAACTAGTAAGTCGGATCGGAAAAGGAAAATAACACAAAATAAAGAGGTACGCCAGACTCGGTTTTTTCCGCGAATGTGGCGTACCTCTTTTCTTAGTTTTCTTTCTCGAGCCAAGCGTTCATGCCACCGACGACATTCTCGCATTGGAGCCCGCGTGCGCTTAGGTATTCGCATGCTTGTGTGGAACGTTTACCTGAATAACAAATCACGCTGTAAATAGTGTTTGGATTTAATTCTTCTACAAAATTTGGCAAGCCAATCAGCGGAATATTGCGGACACCTTCAATGTGAACGGCGTCGAAATCGGCCGTATCGCGCACATCGATAATATTCTCTGCAGAACGACTCTCTAATTCTTCTACGGAAATAAGATTAAAACTCATCATTAAAAACCCCTCTCGAATAGTTTTATTTTAAAGGATAGTGGGGGGAGAAAACAACTTCCGCGCTTGTGATAAAGCTACTTAAAATAAGTCATAAGATAGAGAATGGCGCTAATATGCAGGATAATCGAGAACGGAACGCCAATTTTGAATTTCCATTTATGGGTTTTGTGGTGACACGTGTGCATACCAATCCATGAGCCAATTCCGCCACCGAGAAAAGCAACGAGTAAAAGTGTAGCTTCCGGAATGCGCCATTGATGTTTGATTGCTTTTCGTTTATCGATAGCCATGGTCGCAAAACCGATACTATTGATAACCGCATAATATAGGATAAGTAATGTGATAAACATGATTTTCCTCCTGCTTCCTTAACAAAAAATGTTTTAAAAGTGCCAAATGAATGGCGACAAGTTATAATTATATCATATTTAAAAAGGAGTGAGTTTTGAGATGATTCGAGATTATTTTTCGTACGTGGGGATGACAATTGTTCGTCCTGTAAAAACAAGTATGCAAGCGAGTAAGGAAAAGGGGGCATTTGGATTATTTCACATATTATTATTTGTCATAGGACTATCATTGCAATATAGCTGGAACATGAAGGGGCTCATATTAAACGCTATGCAAGAGTATCCGATATTACAAAAAATAGTTACCGCCATTTTTGTTTCTTCGGGACAAGTTTTCTTGTATATCTTAATTTTAATGCTACTGAACATTACCGTTGCTTGGGTCGCTATTCGCTATATTATGGGAATTAAAGAAGTGACGTTCATGAAGAGCGCCGCGGGTATTGGCGGTATGATTACGTTCCCGCTTGTTATTTTGATCATATCTATTATCATGACAAGTTTCGGTTCGGTGCTTATCTCCGTGCTACTCTGCATGATGGCCTTACTATTTCTTCCATATGCAATCATGTATTTTATTATTGGACATTATGAAAAATCACGCGTTGATGTGTATTGGGTTAGTATTTTAGTATTTGTGGCCGTTACAATCATAACGTTGCTCGGCATGTATTTACTTATCCAAGTATTTATGTCGAATGTACACGATGTCACAGGTCAAGTTCAACACCTTATTATCGAACGATGGAATGATTTCCGCGATAAGTTACCTATTTAAAGATTGCAAAACTATCTGAATTGACATACAATACTAACATAAACAGAATTTAGGAGGATTTCATACATGACAAAAGAAATAATTCATACAGATCAAGCACCAAAAGCGTTGGGACCTTATTCTCAAGCGGTAAAAGTAAACGGTTTTATTTATGCATCGGGGCAACTAGGCATTGATCCCGCAACAGGTGAAATGGTGGCAGGCGTGGAAGCACAAACAAAGCAAGCATTCGCTAACATCCAAGCAGTGCTAGAAGCTGGTGGTTCAAGCCTAGATAAAATCGTCAAAACAACGGTACTTTTCAAAGACCTTGGTAATTTTATCGCGGTCAATGAGATTTATGCGTCGTTTTTCGAAGGAGATTATCCGGCACGCAGCGCTTTTCAAGTGGCTAAATTGCCGAATGACGCAGATATTGAAATTGAAGTAATCGCAGAAGCGTAGAATAAAAGCTGAGCCTTGTAAAAGGGGTTCGGTTTTTTGAAATTGGGGATTGGAGTGGATATCATGGGAAAAGCACCATTTAAAGCAGATCAGGTTGGCAGTATTTTAAGAACGGAAGCGATTAAGCAGGCGAGGTTAGACAAAGCGTCAGGCAAAATAAACGACGCGGAATTGCGCGTGATTGAGGATGAAGAAATCAAATATATCGTGGCTAAGCAAAAAGAGGCGGGTCTGAAAGCTGTGACCGATGGCGAGTTTCGCCGCGCTTGGTGGCATTTCGATTTCCTAGAAGGCTTGGATGGAGTGGAAGGATATGACGCGCAGGATGGCATTCAGTTCGCCAACGTCCAAACGAAAACGCACTCAGTCAAAATTGTAGCTCCGATTCGATTTGGCAACCACCCGATGCTCGCGGATTATCAGTTTTTACATAGCATTGCGGGAGACGATGCCGTTGCGAAAATGACGATTCCGAGTCCAGCGATGTTGCACTACCGCGGGGATATGGAGTACGCGCCGTATTCAGCCGACAATGCGCTGTTCGTTCAAGATTTGGCGAATGCTTATAAAGAAGCGATTCAAGCTTTTTACGATGCTGGTTGTCGTTATTTGCAACTTGACGACACATCATGGAGTTATTTATGTTCGGATGAGCAACGTGAAGTCGTGCGTTCGCGCGGTTTTGACCCAGATGCTTTACAAGAAACGTACAAAAATCTAATCAACGAGGCCATCTCCGAAAAACCAGCGGATATGGTGATCACGATGCACATTTGCCGCGGTAATTTCCGGTCGACATGGATTGCTTCTGGCGGCTATGAACCCGTTGCCGCAACCCTATTTGGCGGTCTCAATATCGATGGCTTTTTCCTAGAGTATGACAATGACCGTTCTGGCGATTTTGCTCCATTACGCTATGTCAAACGTCCAGATTTGAAAATTATTCTTGGCCTTGTCACATCAAAAAATGGTGTCCTAGAAGACCCAGAACTAATCAAAGCAAGAATTAAAGAAGCAGCCGAGTTCGTCCCACTTTCCCAACTTTGCTTAAGTCCACAATGCGGTTTTGCATCGACAGAAGAAGGAAATATCCTTACTGAAGACGAACAATGGGCAAAATTAGCTCACGTTGTAGCGATTGCAAAAGATGTATGGGGCGACGAAGCCTAACAAAATTTATAAACCAAAAGACATGAAAAAACCTTGGAATAGCGCGATTATTCCGAGGTTTTTGATGCTTTCCACTAAACCTTATCCGAATAGGGTATTTTCAATAAGGTTACATTATGATAAAATCGAGGATGTGTTATGTTTTTTACAGCATCAAAAGTACAGAAATAATTTATATACATACTTGCAAAATGGGGAGGAAACAATGAAAAAGACGAAAATACTATTTTTACTTTTGGCATTTATGGCAGTATTCGCAATGGTTGCAGGTAGTTTTGTACCAACAGCGCAGGCAGCAGAACAAAAAGTGTATGAAATCGGGACAGATGAAACGTTTGCCCCGTTCGAATTTCAAAATAAGAAAGGCGAGCTTGTTGGGATTGACATGGATATCCTAAAAGCCATCGCCAAAGATCAAGATTTTCAGTATAACGTGAAGCCACTCGGTTTTAATGCGGCCGTTCAAGCGCTGACGAGTAATCAAGTGGACGGCGTTATCGCAGGAATGAGTATTACCGATGAACGCAAGCAAAAATTCGATTTCTCGGATCCTTATTTTGAATCAGGTATCGTTATGGCCATCAAAAAAGGCGACGACTCGATTAAATCCTATGAAGATTTGCGCGGCAAGAAAGTCGCTGTCAAAACAGGAACGGAAGGCTATGCTTTTGCAGATGCCAATAAAGAAAAATATGGCTACACACTCGTGCCATTCGATGACTCTGCAAGCATGTACGCAGACGTTAGAACCGGCAATTCTGTCGCGTGTTTCGATGATTATCCGGTACTCGCTTACGGCGTAAAACAAGGCAATGGCCTCGATATCGTCACAGAAAAAGAAAAAGGGAATTCATACGGTTTTGCAGTCAATAAAGGCAAAAATCAAGAGCTCCTTGAGAAATTTAACGTTGGGCTAACAAACATTAAAGCAAGCGGTGAATATAAAGAAATCATTGACCGGTATATTGGTAGCGATGTAAAACCACAATCATTTTGGGATTTACTCATCGAAAGCGCACCAGCCTTACTACTCGGTCTGTGGTACACGATTAAATTAACGCTCATTTCACTCGTTTTCGCAGCAATTTTAGGACTTGTCTTCGGTTTCCTAAAAGTGAGTCGCAGCAAAGTATTGCGCGGTATCGCAACGGTTTACGTCGACATTTTCCGTGGTATTCCGCTAATCGTCCTAGCATTCTTTATCTATTTTGGGATTCCCGAAGCAATGGGCTTTAAAATGGACGCAACTGTTGCCGCAGTCATCACCTTGAGTTTGAACGCGGGGGCTTACATTACCGAAATCATCCGCGGTGGAATTCAAGCTGTCGATAAAGGTCAGATGGAGGCGGGTCGTTCGCTCGGCTTACCATACGGCAAAACGATGATCAAAATTATCTTGCCACAAGCGATTCGCGTCATGATTCCGTCGTTTATCAACCAATTCGTTATCACCTTGAAAGATACGTCTATCATGAGTGTTATCGGTCTTGTCGAGTTAACACAATCTGGTAAAATTATCATCGCGCGTACATTCGAATCGTCCACTATTTGGCTGATTGTTGCAATCATGTACTTGATTGTCATCACCGCCTTGACGAAACTATCGAACGTGATGGAACGGAGGGTAAATAATGACTAAACTAAAAGTAACCGACTTAAAGAAAAGCTTCGGCACAAATGAAGTTTTAAAAGGAATTAATCTCGAAGTGGCAGAAGGCGAAGTAGTTTGCGTCATCGGTCCGTCCGGTTCTGGAAAAAGTACATTTTTGCGTTGCATGAATAACCTCGAGGAAATCACAGCTGGCGATGTAATCGTTGACGACTTCCAGATTACCGATAAAAAAACAGACATCAACAAAGTACGCGAAAACATTGGGATGGTATTCCAGCATTTCAACCTTTTCCCGCACATGTCTGTTTTGAAAAATATCACGCTTGCACCAACAGAATTACGCAAACAATCGAAAGAAGAGGCCCGGAAGACGGGCTTAGCGCTCCTGCAACGTGTCGGCCTATCTGACAAAGCAGACGCGCTACCAAGCCAACTTTCCGGTGGGCAAAAACAACGTGTCGCGATTGCTCGTGCGCTCGCGATGAATCCTGATATCATGCTTTTTGATGAGCCGACGTCAGCACTCGATCCAGAAATGGTCGGCGAAGTTCTGGGCGTTATGAAGGATTTAGCGAAAGAAGGCATGACGATGATGGTTGTCACGCATGAGATGGGCTTCGCAAAAGAAGTTGGTGACCGAGTTATCTTCATGGACGGCGGCTATATCGTCGAAGAAGGTACTCCAGAGCAAGTATTTGACGCACCACAACATGAACGTACAATTAGTTTTCTGGAAAAAGTATTATAGTTTGAAGGGGATGAGACAAAACTTCCTGACACATAAAAATAAGCAAGATATCACGAAACCTTTTCCCAGGTAAGACGTGAATCTTGCTTTACACAAATCGAGCGAAAGCGTTTGTATTCAGAGGGTTTGGCGGAAGCCGGAGAGCTGCGCATACTGGTGTATGTGAGAACCGGAAGTCCGCCAAACCCTCTGAATGCGAGCGCTTTTCGCCGATTTATTGGGGTTATGCCCCCCTTTTTTTTTCGCGAAATTTTGGCATTGTGGCGGATTTTTTGATATGATGCAGTAAAAGTAGGACGGGTCAGGTGAGCAGGGAAGATGAAACAGATTTTAGTGGTAGATGACGATCGGCATATTCGCCAATTGGTGGGGCATTGCTTACGGGCGGAAGGGTTCCACGTACTTGAGGCAAGCGATGGTGCGGAGGCTGAGATCATCGTTGAAAAGCAACAAGTCCATCTGGCGGTAATCGATATCATGATGCCCAATATGGACGGTTTTGAACTATGCGAAAAAATGCATGCGAGTTATCCAGATATCCCGGTTATTATGCTAACTGCAAAAGACGCGCTAGCCGATAAAGCACGCGGTTTTGAAGTTGGAACCGATGATTATATCACGAAACCATTCGAGCCCCAAGAACTTGTTTTTCGGATTCGGGCTTTGTTACGGCGCTCTAACCAATCAAGCGAAGTAAAAATAAAAATTGGCAATATCACCATTGACCAAAAGAGTTATGGCATCATGATCGGCAACCGAGAAAGAATGATTCCCGTCAAAGAGTTCGAGCTACTTTACCAGCTTGCGAGCTATCCAGGACGTATTTTCACACGAGAGGAACTACTCGAACGCATTTGGCAACGTGATTACGATGGCAGTGATCGGACGATAGATGTACATATTAAGCGGTTACGAGATCATTTTGATGAAACAAAAGACGGCATTCGGATTACGACGGTGCGCGGTGTCGGCTACAAATTGGAGGAGACAATATGAAATCGCTGTACACCCGAATTGTCATTACGATGCTTGTTGTCATTCTTTCCAGCAGTTTACTGGGTTTCTTTTTCGCTAATATTTATTACCAAGTGAAGCTAAAACCATTTAACGACGAAAAAATCACCGATATGGCAAAATCGATTCAGCAATTCTATCAGACTAACGATACGATTTCATTGGACAGCTATCTTGAAAACGTTGGTACGCTTGGTTATGAACTATACCTTACGGATGGCGACGCGACTTCTCGTTATTTCGGTGGTGAATTCCGAGAAACCTATCTGCCGGCAAAAACGGTACAACAAGTGTTAGCTGGTGAGACATATCATGGTATCAATACCTTCCAGACAGGTCTTTTCATCACAGGATTTTTCGATAATGACGTTCGAAATACGATTGGTGTGCCAGTGGAATCGGATGGGAAAACAATGGCGCTGTTTTTACGACAAGACCCAGAACGGCAATTTGGCGAGTTACGGATCTTTTTTGCGATGATTCTCATTTTTACGTCGGTTATCAGTATTTTGCTCGTACTGATTAGTGGGCGTTATATCGTGAACCCGATTGTAAAACTGACGAATGCGACGAAGCAGATTCGCAAGGGAAACTATGATGTGGGCTTACAAGTTCGGCGCAAAGATGAGATTGGTCAGCTCGCGGACTCCTTTGCAAAAATGGCTGGAGAATTGGAAAAATCGGAGGCTGCGCGCCAAGAATTCGTTGCCAATGTGTCGCATGAATTACAATCTCCACTCACATCCATGCAAGGGTTCGCGACATTGCTCGGTTCGGAAACGCTGACGGCTGCAGAACGAGCGGAATATTTAGCCATTTTATCAGAGGAAACGATGCGCTTATCTTCTTTGACGAAACAGCTGCTGACCCTCGCATCACTAGATCAAGAAGCCGAGTTGCGCAAAAAAGATCTGTTTCAGCTGGAAGAACAGTGGCGCCAACTACTGCAAATGACTGAATGGAGTTGGCGTGCTAAGGAGTTAACGATTGATATCGAGCTGGCAGATGTGGCATACAGTGGTGACGCGGAATTGCTCTATCAAGTCTGGTCGAACCTGTTAACAAACGCGATTAAGTTTACACCAAAACGAGGCACCATCAAGGTTCGGCTCTATGAAAGGACCAATGATGTGTGCGTAGAAGTCGAGGATAGCGGTATTGGGATAAACGAGGCGGAAATTCCTAATATATTCCGCCGCTTCTACAAAGCCAATCAAAGCCGGTCCCGCGAGGAAGGATCTAGTGGTCTAGGCCTATCCATCAGCCAAAAAATTATCGAGTTACACCACGGAACCATCCTCGTCGAAAGTAAGCTAGGCGAAGGCACGAAATTCACTATCATTCTTCCTAAAAATTAAATTTGTAAAATCCGATTCACATTCCGTTTACAAAACTCCTTTAAACTAAGTGTAAGATCTTATAGAGGAGTTGAACGGAATGTTTTTGGCGTTAAGAGAATTGAAACATGCAAAACTACGCTATTTTTTAATAGGGCTTATTATGGTGTTGATCGCTTGGCTCGTTTTGTTTGTCACGGGTTTAGCAAATGGGCTCGCAAATGATAACGGAGCCGCGATTTCATCGAATCAAGCGACCTATTACGTGTTGCAGAAAGACTCGGATAATCGCTTAACGAGGTCGAACTTAACCAAGGTGGAGACAGAGGAGATTGCAAAACAAGTCGGGAAATCGGATAGTACGAACCTTGGCGTGCAAATGGGGACGGTAACGCCACCTGCGAAAGACAAGAAAACAGACATTGCTTATTTTGGCATCGATAAGAGTAGCTTCATGAAACCGGAAATCACAGAAGGAAAAGCGCCTCAAACAAAAAACGAGGTGATAGCAGATATCTCATTGAAAGAATCCGGTTACAAATTGAAAAGTGAAATAAAGGACAGCGCAACAGGAAACGTGTTCCAAATTACCGCTTTTACGAAAAATAATACATTTAGCCATTCCCCCGTTATTTTTGTCGGTTGGGACGCTTGGGAAATGATTCATCAAACGAATCAAGCAGCCAAGGGTGAATATACAGCGGTCGCGCTAAATGTTTCAAAAAGCAAAGCCGAGAGTTTATCGCTCGGAAAATTAGAATTGGCATCGAGCAAAGAGGTGCTTCAAGGCATTCCGGGATATTCCGAAGAACAAGGTTCGCTACTCATGATGATCGCCTTTTTATTCGTCATCGCAGCCTTTGTTTTAGCAGCCTTTTTCTACGTCATCACGATTCAAAAAATCAATCAGTTCGGTGTTTTAAAAGCTGTCGGAGCGAGAACAGCGTACCTCGGACGAAGCATCGTGAGCCAAGTTGTATTTCTATCAGTCGTCAGTTTACTCATCGGTAACGCCTTCACATTCGGGTTAGCCGCGATTTTGCCAGCAAGCATGCCATTCACACTCAGCCCGCTACTCGCCATCGGTTGCTCGGTCTTATTCCTTGCCGTGGCCGTGGCTGGATCAATGCTATCGCTTTACCGCGTGGCTAAAGTAGACGCACTAGAAGCAATTGGGAGGGCAATCTAATGACATTAACGATGAAAAATATTTCTAAAAGTTATCAGGACGGAGATCAAGTTGTTGAGGTTTTGAAAAATGTATCTTTGGAAGTCGCACAAGGAGAATTCGTCGCAATCGTCGGTCCATCGGGTGCTGGGAAAAGTACCTTTCTGTCCATCGCAGGCGCGCTTTTATCACCGACAGTCGGAGAAATCACGATAGGTGGCACGGAGCTCAGCAATCTTTCCAACAAAGCATTGACAGAAATTCGTCTTGAAAAAGTCGGCTTCATCTTCCAAGGCGCGAATCTGATTCCGTATTTAAATGTTCGTGACCAGCTCCTACTTATTGCTGAATTAGCGGGTCATCGTGGTAGCGAAGCGAAACAAAAGGCGGACACATTGCTCAGCGAATTAGGACTTACCGCGCGCCAACACAACTATCCAGAAAGCTTATCAGGCGGTGAAAAACAACGTGTCGCGATTGCAAGATCCTTGATGAATAATCCAGATGTCATCCTGGCTGACGAACCAACAGCAAGTCTAGATGCGAGTCGAGGGCATAAAGTGGTGCAAATGATTGCCGAAGAAGTGAAGCGAAATAACAAAGCAGCTATCATGGTGACTCATGATGAGCGCGTACTGGACTTGGTTGATCGGGTTGTTAGAATTGAAGATGGGCACCTAAGAGGCTAGACAAATAAAAAATACAAGCTATCCTGTTCCGTATTGGAATAAGAGGGCTTGTATTTTTTCTGATTCAGTTTCGCTTGCTTTGTTTTTGTTCGTTTCGTCCGTAAATCTAATGTTGCAAAAGCACTTCTATGAATCGATGGATCCAGATTTCCTTCTCTAACACGCTTCATTCGCGCTTTTTTGGCCTGTGAAATCGCCATGTTCATCACTCCTTTGTATTTTCTAATTGTAACAAAATTTCTTGAAAAAGTCCCTTTTGACGTATAATATTCGGGTTTAAACCGTTTACAGGACTTAAAAATAAAAAATAATTCGTAAATAAGAGATATTTTTTGAAAAAGGGGTATTTTTGTCAGCAGTTTTGTGTTAAAGTGAACCTATAGAGAAAATACAAACGGGATAACTTGTAAAAAGCGATTGGAGTGATACCATTTGCAAGAAAATAAAGATGTATTGAATAAGGTAATCCAACAATTAGAGAAAAAAGGTATTTTTGTAGAGAAGACCAAATCCAGAAATGACATTTGGCGCAATCTGCAAAAAAACAATTTGAACATTGTGAAGCTAGGCATTCGTTGAACTACATAGACACATTTTAGAGTCGGTATTCTGAATATCGGCTTTTTTATATGGATTTAATTCCGGCTCTATGTCAATTGTTGGGGTGAAATATCAAGGTGCGAGCTAGGGAGTCAATAGCTCGTGCCTTTTCTTAACCTACAGAGATGTCAAAATCTTTGATAAAGTGTTGTGCTAGTATTTTGGCTCGG
>NZ_JABJVM010000059.1 GCF_013820765.1 Paenilisteria rustica | reverse complement strand
CGAATGGGGGAACCCACTATCTTTAGTCGGATAGTATCCTTACGTGAATACATAGCGTAAGGAAGGCAGACCCAGGGAACTGAAACATCTAAGTACCTGGAGGAAGAGAAAGAAAAATCGATTTCCTGAGTAGCGGCGAGCGAAACGGAAAGAGCCCAAACCAAGAAGCTTGCTTCTTGGGGTTGTAGGACACTCTATACGGAGTTACAAAAGAAAGTGGTAAACGAAGTGGTCTGGAAAGGCCCGCCAAAGAAG
>NZ_JABJVM010000058.1 GCF_013820765.1 Paenilisteria rustica | reverse complement strand
GAATCCTGTCTTCCCGACCATTAAAAATATCCCATCTCTTATTATGAAGGGGCCTTAGCTCAGCTGGGAGAGCGCCTGCTTTGCACGCAGGAGGTCAGCGGTTCGATCCCGCTAGGCTCCACCAACTATTTTTATGACCTTTGAAAACTGAACAGAAACAAAGATAAAACCAATAGAGACAGTGATGTTTCTAGGTAAGAATCGCAGGGCGGAAATAGAAAGCTATTTCCAAAAGTAATACTAGTAAAGTAATTTGCTAG
>NZ_JABJVM010000057.1 GCF_013820765.1 Paenilisteria rustica | reverse complement strand
GAACCTTTCAACGCTGGGAAACAGAAATTATTAACGCTTTTATTTACCCACATTTATCTAATGGCTTCGTAGAAGGCATTAACAATCGAACCAAAGTTTTAAAACGTGGCGCTTATGGCTTTCAATGCTTCGAAAGATTCCGAGCCAAAATACTAGCCCAACACTTTATCAAAGATTTTGACATCTCTGTAGGTTAAGAAAAGGCACGAGCTATTGACTCCCTAGCTCGCACCTTGATATTTCACCCCAACAATTGACATAGAGCCA
>NZ_JABJVM010000056.1 GCF_013820765.1 Paenilisteria rustica | reverse complement strand
CACAAGGGCAGTGATAGCGTCGTTTCCGATAATGAATATAGACCCGTTTCTCGGCCATTTTAAGGTGTTGAAACAAGTGAGTACGATAATCTTTAATACGATTTGTACGGGTTTGACAATGAGGGCACGTATGTTTCTTTCTTTTTAATTGAATATGAATATGGCAGGTATCCTTCTCTATGGAATGCTCGATGAGCTGGACGTTTTTATTTTCTAAACCGATGAGTTGTATGATAAAATGGTCTGGCATGGTAATATCGCTCCTTTGGATTGGGTTT
>NZ_JABJVM010000055.1 GCF_013820765.1 Paenilisteria rustica | reverse complement strand
TATCAGAGGCTACTTTAGATGCGGATGCAGCGCCAGTAAAACCTCATACAGGCTTACTAATTGCTGTTGCAACTTTACTAGGAATGATTCTTGGACTTGTCATTATGTTCCTTCGTAATTTATTTGACCGATCGATTAAAACAGCTGAAGATGTCGAAAAAACGTTGGGTCTTCCCGTGTTATCGATGATTAACGAAATAAAAGACGATGACTTATTTGAGAAGAAACTAGGAAGAAAACGAAAGAATCGGAAAGGATAATGCCCATTGAGTAAACAACAAACAGCTAAAAGAAAGT
>NZ_JABJVM010000054.1 GCF_013820765.1 Paenilisteria rustica | reverse complement strand
ATATCGGTTTACCAACGGCTATCATGTTTGCTAATCATGGTCAGAATGTGATAGGTATCGATCTGAAAGAAGATGCGGTAAATATGCTTAACGCAGGAAAAATTCACATTGAGGAACCAGGACTTCAGACAGAGCTAACGAAAGCCTTATTATCTGGGAATTTTAAAGCGCAGTTAAATCTAGAGGAGTCGGATGTTTTCATCATTGCTGTGCCAACGCCAAATAAGGCGGATGCCTATCTATCATGTGATTTAACACATGTTGTCGACGCGGTCAGCAAAACGATTCCTTATTTAGAAAAAGGAAATGTCATCA
>NZ_JABJVM010000053.1 GCF_013820765.1 Paenilisteria rustica | reverse complement strand
ATATCGGTTTACCAACGGCTATCATGTTTGCTAATCATGGTCAGAATGTGATAGGTATCGATCTGAAAGAAGATGCGGTAAATATGCTTAACGCAGGAAAAATTCACATTGAGGAACCAGGACTTCAAACAGAGCTAACGAAAGCCTTATTATCTGGGAATTTTAAAGCACAGTTAAATCTAGAGGAATCGGATGTTTTCATCATTGCTGTGCCAACGCCAAATAAGGCGGATGCCTATCTATCATGTGATTTAACACATGTTGTCGACGCGGTCAGCAAAACGATTCCTTATTTAGAAAAAGGAAATGTCATCA
>NZ_JABJVM010000052.1 GCF_013820765.1 Paenilisteria rustica | reverse complement strand
TACCAGCTGCTTTCAAACTGAAAACAGATACAAATGTGAAAGGTACTTTCACTGGAAGCGTGAAATATGTAGCGCTGAAAGTAGGCGATACTGTGTACAGTAAAGTAGCCGTTGTAGATGGCACTAATTGGCAGTATTATGCAAAAGATAAGATTACAGATGATAAAACAGCTGTTTCCGTTATCGGTTATGACAGCACAGGAACACAAATTGCAACTGCAACTGTAACGATCACACCAGAAAGTACTTCTACACTAACAGCAAGCACATACTTGTTAGGTACAGGTAATGTAACAGGAACATATACAGGAACAGTGAAATATGTGGCTG
>NZ_JABJVM010000051.1 GCF_013820765.1 Paenilisteria rustica | reverse complement strand
TCTTCTTTCAGATCGATACCTATCACATTCTGACCATGATTAGCAAACATGATAGCCGTTGGTAAACCGATATAGCCTAACCCAATAACTGCGATTTTCAAAGAATCATCTCCTCGTAGATTTTAAACCTTACTTATTGTTTGGAATCGAAATTTTCCATGTTGCGAGTATTTTTGGTTTGTCTTTTCCGAATGTCACTGGTTGATACGAAAACTCACCAGATTTTACGTCTTTCGGTAATTCAAAATTGATGGCTCCGCTCACTGTTTTGTCAGCTGCGATTTCTGTTCCGATATTGTTGGCATCTGCTTTCACTTGGTACGTTTTGTCACCAGATTTGAAAA
>NZ_JABJVM010000050.1 GCF_013820765.1 Paenilisteria rustica | reverse complement strand
CTAAATCTGGTGCGTCTGCCAATTCCGCCACACCCGCAAAAAATGAGCCGTGATGGGCTCGAACCATCGACCCTCTGATTAAAAGTCAGATGCTCTACCAACTGAGCTAACGGCTCACAATACAAAATACATACTATGAGAAATATGGTGCCGGCTGCAAGAGTCGAACTCGCGACCTACTGATTACAAATCAGTTGCTCTACCAACTGAGCTAAGCCGGCCTGATTAAATGGGGGCTAACGGGATCGAACCGCTGACCCTCTGCTTGTAAGGCAGATGCTCTCCCAGCTGAGCTAAGCCCCCTAAAAATATGTACATTGCCCGGCGACGACCTACTCTCACAGGGGGAAGCCCCCTACTACCATCGGCGCTGAAAAGCTTAACTTCCGTGTTCGGGATGGGAACGGGTGTGACCTCTTCGCCGTAACCACC
>NZ_JABJVM010000004.1 GCF_013820765.1 Paenilisteria rustica | reverse complement strand
TTTGGATTGGGTTTGGTCACTTTTATCTTAAAGGATTTTGATATTACTGTGTATTTTTTTGTCTTGAAATAAGAACAAAAAAATGTTGAGGCAGATTAATTTCTACCCCAACATTTATTATAGAACCTTTTTTGTTGTGGCTGTTCGAACAAAGTGAGTTACAGCCACAATATGCATGAGAGCAAAGCGAACATGTAATCCTTCCTGGCTGTTCAAAGCCTAATCTCCGCCTTACGCCAAATAATGGTTAAGGCAACATTATTTTGTTTAGAGATTTATCCAATCAAGGAGAGAACATAATTTTACAATCATTATCGCTAGCCTTCCACAAACCACCACGATACACCAGCCCAACAATCCCTCACAAGCAGATTACTTCAAGCACGTCACCTCTATTGGTATACTTGAAACAAACAATAATCGAGGAGGACGATAACATGACACTACAGGGTAAAAAAGTAATCGCTCTAATCAGCGATGATTTTGAGGATTTAGAATTATGGTATCCAGTTTTACGAGTTCGCGAAGCTGGAGCGGAGGTACATTTAGTCGGAGAAGAAGCCGGCGTTGTCTACCACGGGAAGTATGGTGTTCCGGCAACGAGTGATTTTAGCTTCGATGACATTAAAGTGGAAGACTATGACGGAATCTTAGTTCCGGGAGGCTGGTCGCCAGATAAGTTGCGCCGCTTCGATAAAGTATTGGAATTTGTACGCTACTTTGATAAGCAAAAGAAACCGATTGGCCAAATTTGTCACGCCGGCTGGGTGCTTATTTCAGCTGGAATCCTAGATGGTGTCAACGTCACAAGTACGCCTGGTATCAAGGATGATATGACGAATGCCGGTGCGATTTGGCACGATGAAGCAGTTATTACGGACGGTCACATTATTTCGAGTCGTCGCCCGCCAGATTTACCAGATTATGTACCTGCTTTCATCGCAGCATTTAAATAAACAGCAAAAAAGAGCCGTGTTCCGGCTCTTTTTCACGTGAAGTAATAACTAATTATGAAACCGATGAAAGATGGAATCGCGGCAACGGCGAGTAGGATGCTCCATCGTAATTGAATTTTTCGGTTGGGGTTTTGTGATCTGCTTACTGATACAAGTGCCGAGCAGACGATAGATGCCAAGATTAAGACCATCAATACGAAGGAAAATAGTGACGACATGCTGTATCCGGTCGTTAGTAGGCTGAAAATGATAACTAGTGCGGCAATTCCAATACCGCTAAAAAATGCTTTCCACAAATGGCTCACTCTTTTCTATTCAATATCTCTTTCCTTTATAGCAGATATGGCAGGTCAATGTCTAATGATATGAAAAAAGCCCAACAAAAAAGGGACTGAGACATAACCCAAGATAAAGCAGAATTTTTCGTCCTACCCAAAGAAATGGGAGGGCGCTTTTGCTTTATCTTGAGTTTTGTCTCAACCTCTTGTCATACATTAAAAATCGAAATCGTCACTGAATGCTGGTTCACTAGGCATGCACATGAAAATAATCATGATAATACTACCTACAAATGGAATCAAGCTGAGTAAAACAAACCAGCCGCTTTTGTTAGAATCGTGCAGACGACGGACCATTAAGGCCAACATTGGAATAAAAGTAGCTAACTCATATAAAACGAGCAGCACTAGGATTAGCAACGTTGAGCCGGATGTCATGACGAAAGCAAAATCTCCAGTTGCGTCACTTACCGATGATGTGGCGGCTGTAAACACGGTAAAAACTAAGATTAATATGTAAAAAATACTGATGATAATAGCGTTCCATAAAATAACATACCAATAAGCAGAACGTGAGGAACGTCCAGTGAAATTCACATAATTTTTCCAAAAAGATAGATAAGCTTCTAGAAATCCCAAGATAAACCCTCCCTTCTAAGATGTTAAATTCCAGTATAGCATGATTTGAAGCGGATTTGTTTGTCGGAATGGTGAATAATTTAAAAAGCTGTATGCCAGATTTGAATTGGAATACAGCTTTTATATTTTAATGAGGTAGGAATGCGACTAGAATGAAGAACAGGATTGCGATGACGATGATGAACCAGTTGAGTTCGCGCCATTTACCAGTGAATATTTTTAAGATTGGGTAGGAGATGAAGCCGAATGCTAAACCAATCGCAATGCTTGATGTAAGCGGCATCGCAAGGATAACTAGAAAGGCTGGGAAGGCTTCGTCGAGCGTGTCCCAATCGATTTCTTTTACAGCGCCAATCATCATGCTACCAACGATAATGAGTGCTGGTGCGGTAATCGCGGAAATGCCGGATACTGCGCCGACAAGTGGAGCGAAAAACGCGGAAACTAGGAATAATCCAGCAACGGTAAGCGTCGTTAATCCTGTACGTCCACCTGTTGCAACCCCTGCGGAAGACTCGATGTAGGCGCTGGTTGGTGTTGTCCCGAACATAGAACCAACACTTGTTGCGACTGCATCTGCAAGCAAGGCGTGTTTGGCATTTGGCAAACTTTCACCTTTCATGAGGCCGGCTTTTTTAGCGACACCAATCATTGTTCCTGTTGTATCAAAAATCGTGATTAAAAGGAAGGACAGGACAACGCCATAAAGGCTGTACGTGACGACATCGCCGAACGCGTGGATTGGATTTGTGATGACAAGATCAGGCATCGATGGCATTTTGACAAAGCCATTGAATTTCAGTTCACCGGTGAAGAAGGCGATAATCCCAGTCGAAATCATCCCGATAAAAAGTGCGCCTTTAACGTTCAGTGCTAGGAAAATCAGCGTAATTAGAAGTCCAGCAATAGCAAGCAAGGCTTCTGGTGAATGAAGATCGCCAAGTCCGACTAGATTGGAATCGCTTTTTACGATAATTCCAGTCATGCGGAAGCCAAGGAATGCGATGAAAAGACCGATACCAGCCGTGATTCCGGCTTTTAGAGTATGAGGGATTGCTGTGATTAATTTCTCCCGGAACGGTGTTAAAGATAATAGTAAGAAAATAATACCTGCTACGAAAACGGCTGTAAATGCGGTCGCGTAGTCTAATTTTTGCGTGGTGACAACGGTGACGAAATAGGCATTCATCCCGAGTCCTGGTGCGATTGCGATTGGATAATTGGCGAATAGAGCCATCCAAAGTGTCCCGATGACAGCCGAGATAATCGTTGCCATGAAGACCGTGTTAAACGGAACGCCTGCTGCTGAAAGGATTGCTGGGTTTACAACGATGATATAAACCATTGTTAAAAATGTTGTAAAACCTGAAATAACCTCTGTTTTGACGTCTGTTCCGTGAGCTTTTAGTTGAAACATGAAATTCCACTCCCTTTTATAGTTAAAAAGATAATTTTTCGTCTTATTACGAACATTTTGAAACCACAACTACAATAATATTCGTTTTTCTACTAAAATGCAAGCTTATTTTAGGAAGTTATATTCTTTTTAAGGATAAAACGGTTTCATATGTTATAATGAGGGTGTTGAAATATGATAGTTGGAGGAATTTCATGAAAGCATTTGTTTTTGATTTTGATGGTACGATGATTGATACCGAAGCAGTTTGGTTTGACGAGACGCAAAAGTATCTACAGGCGAACTATGGCATGAGTTTGCCGATGGATGTGTATGAGCAAGTGGTTGGGAGTACTGACGAACCGTTACTTCTTTATATGGCGGAACAAACGAATGGCAAATTTGACGCTGTGGCTTTTCAAAAATACATAGACTTACAAGTGCATAATGGTCGTGATAAATTGGAAATGCGTGATGGCTTCATGCGTTTGTTCAACTATGCCAAAGATAATGGTTATAAAATTGGTTTGGCGACTAGTTCCGCGCGTGCCTGGGTGGACCCAATTTTGGAGAAATTCGGCATTTTGGATGATTTTGAAACGATTCAGACGGCGGATGATGTAGAGGTTATTAAACCTGATCCCGCGCTTTATCGTCAAGCGGTGGAGGCACTTGGTGTGAAGCCGGAAGAAGCGATTGCTGTGGAAGACTCGCGGAATGGGTCATTATCGGCAGTTGGTGCAGGTCTACATGTAATCGTTGTGAAAAATGAAGTGACGAAGGGTATTGTTTTCCCAGAAGGAACGAGTGTATATGATTCGTTCGCAGATGTGGATTTGGATGCATTTTTAGCGGGTAAATAGAGTTAGAGGAGTGATTGAAATGATTGAAAATACGATAAAAGAAGTAGAGTTATTTGAGCAAATGACGCATGGTGAACCGGTGCTTTTTGTGACGGCGATTGGCTATATTATCGGGATTACGGATATTCCGGATGAAATTCCGCATAGTGTTGTGAAGCTGAAAGATGTGTATATTAACTGTGTATCGGCATCGAGGGTGAATCGTTTTTCGAAGGGTTTGACGGTTTCGGTGGATCAGATTATTGCGTTTAATGTGTTGACGGAGGAAGAAATGCAACGAATGATTACGAATTGGCAAGTATCCATGGCCCCAACCATCGGCTAATCTTTCAGCGAAGCGAGAAGACCTCATTTCCGTCGTTAAAAGCTCTGTTCCGATGCTCATGTACAAATCGTACATTCCGCGTCGGTACTCGCTTTTGCCTAGGAACTAAGGCCTTCTCGCTCCGCTGAGGTTCGGCGTCACGGATATTGATTTTTAGGGGAGTATGATTTTTTTAGAGAAGACCTCATTTCCGTCGTTAAAAGCTCTGTTCCGATGCTCATGTACAAATCGTACATTCCGCGTCGGTACTCGCTTTTGCCTAGGAACTAAGGCCTTCTCGCTCCGCTGAGGTTCGGCGGCACGGATATTGATTTTTAGGGGAGTATGATTTTTTTAGAGAAGACCTCATTTCCGTCGTTAAAAGCTCTGTTCCGATGCTCATGTACAAATCGTACATTCCGCGTCGGTACCCGCTTTTGCCTAGGAACTAAGGCCTTCTCGCTCCGCTGAGGTTCGGCGTCACGGATATTGATTTTTAGGGGAGTATGATTTTTTTTTAGAGAAGACCTCATTTCCGTTGTTAAAAGCTCTGTTCCGATGCTCATGTACAGTCGTACACTCCGCTCCGGTACTCGCTTTTGCCTAGGATCTGAGCATTTGTCGCTCCGCTGAGGTTTGGTGGTACGGTTGTGGGACTGGTGGGGAATATGATTTTGTGTGTTATGGGACTGGTGATTGCTTGTGGGTCATTGTTAGTCCTTATTTTTGTTTAGTTGGTTTAGGCTTTTTTGACAGATGTTTAGGTAGTCTTTGTCTAGGAGTTGGTCTTTTGGTGCCATGATGGCGGTCAGGGTTGTGAGCCATTTGGAATTGGCGATTTGTGGGTTTAGCATGGCGTGTTGTGTGTTCTTAATAGTGACGGTGGTGAGTAGTTTTTTTGGAATGGTCTGGGTGTAGACTTGTTTTGTATCTTGGATGTCTACGTTGCGATCTTTTTCAGCGAGCAAAAGTAGTACTGGTGTTGTGATTTTTTTTAGGTCGGCTGTGGCGTCAGATAGATAGTTTTTTTGGACGAACTGCCAGCGGTCCTTCGTCATCGGGTTTTCTTTTGGTGCGATTTTTTGATAGGCCGAATAGGAGGAATTATTGTTTAGTAGGGTCAAGATTTCTTGGTCTTTTTTTGTCGTTGTTTTGATTTGTTGGGCTGTTTTCCCCTCGTTTTGTAGTTCTTGTTGTGTGTTGAATTGGCCTTGCTCAATCCAGTTTATGGCTGGGGATGCTAGGATGGTGAGGGCGAATTTGTGTTCACCGCTGGCCATGACTTTTGGAATAACCCAACCGGCTTGGCTGGATCCCCAAAGTACGATTTTGTCGGTGTTTATATTGGGGTGTTGTTTAGCCCATGTGATGACATCGTTTACTTCTGTTGCGCGATCGTCCATGGATTGGTTTAACCAATTGCCTTGAGACTTACCAATACCGGGTTTATCCCAGGAGATGGATGTATAGCCGCTTTCTGCAAATTTTTCCATGAGTGGCTTGTAACCTCCATCTTGGGTAGCGTCCATTGGTCCGTCTCCGTGGACAAAAACGACAAGTCCTTGCTGTTTTGTACCATGATTGGGCTTGGCGATGAAGGCGTTTAATGGAGTGGAAGTGGCGTGAATTATTTTTGTGCTCTCTTTCATGTTATAGCTATTCTCATATAGAAATACGCCGATTAGAAGAAGGAGAGGAATGCCGATAAAGAGTAATATTTTTTTCATGTTACTTTCCTCCATTCCATAAAAATCCATGAGGCTTCGTTAAATAAAAGTCCTCGTAGTAAACTTGTGTGTTGCTTTGTGATTTGGAATCCTAGGGTTTTGTATAGCTGAATTGCGGGGCTATTTTTTTCGGAAACGTATAGTGTGAGTCTTTCATTGGAGCTGATTTCTGATTGTGCGCGTTGGAGTAGCGCTTTTCCGATTCCTTGTCGTTGTGCGGTGTGATCTACGGCGATATGGTCGATGTAGCACTCGTTATCGGCTAAAGTATGTTCTAATGCGAGCAATTGAATCATAATTCTTAGTGTGTTCCTAATACCAAAAGAGCGACATTGATGTAAAAATTCCCAGCTAGGTTTTGTTGCTTTCGTGGATTTAAATCGAAGCAGCATCGTACCGCGAACCTCACCGTTTTTTTAAGCCACGAATTGTTTTTGAGTAGGATCGTCATCGCTTATTTGCCAAAAGGAACGGATTAATTGTAATTGTTGTTCTTCCTTGAGTTTTTTTGTCGTAAATTTGGAGCGAAATGCAGTTAAAACCAGTTTTTGAATCGCGTATTTTTGTTCATAACTACGCGAGATAATCAGATTTTGAGGCAATATCTTCGCCGCCTTTCCACTCCATTTTTGCTTGGATATCGAAAACGACATTATCGGAATAGAAAATAGAGGAATAGGATTTTTCTTGGCATAGGATTAGAGTTGGTGGGCATAGTTCAAAAACAGGTTCCTTTTCAAATAGAGAGATGGCTTGTTCAAGTTCGGCTTCGCTTGAAATGGTAACGCTCTGTACTAAATATTCACCAGACTGCAAAACGAGATCATCGGAAAGCGGTGACTCAATGAAGGCTTGGGTTGCATTGTTTATACTAGTGTAAAAGATATCGCTGTTAAAAACGTGCATATCAAAGTGACGCATGGTTTCTTTTAAGTGATGGAGATCAATGTCACCCGCTTTTTCGTCATACTTTAATTGTTGAAAATGCCGTTTTGGATAATGCTTTATCTGGCTAGTGCTAGGACTGACGGATGTGGCATTAGTCAGGACTGTTTCCACTTGTTTTTTGACACCTTCTAGTTGAATGATTTTGTTCTCTAGGCGAGATAGAGCTGTTTGAAGGAGCTGTTCGCTTTCGCTGGGGGTATACTTCTCCATCAAAGTCTTAATTTCAGGAACAGAGATATCGAGATTTCGAAATAGCAAGATGTTTGATAGTTGGTATATCTCGTCTAAACCGTACATATGATAGCCGTTTGCGTCGATATAGGCTGGTGAGAAAACCCCCTTTTCCTCGAAATAGCGAATTTGGTAAATGGATACATTCATAAGTTGTGCTAGTTCACCGATTTTTAAATTAGAATTCATCTTCGGCCTCCTTATTACTTGGTTTATAAAACAAGTATAGACCATGGGGCACACCCATGGTCAAGCGGAATATTAGAATGGTTAGAAAGAAAGTTTAGCTAATCGGTCGAATGCTTCTTTTAACACGTCCAAATCCTGCGTCGCTGCTAGGCGGACGTAGTTGTCTCCGGTGTCACCGAACGCTAAGCCTGGAATTAACAGGACTTGCGTTTCCTTCAAGACGTATTCGCAGAATGGGACAGAGGTCATGCCGGAGCCGCTGATGTTGATAAAGGCGTAGATTGTGCCTTTGACAGGATGAATCGAAAGGTAAGGTATCTCAGAAACGCGTTTTCCGACGTATTCTAAGCGTTTTTGGAACGTTTTTGTGACTTCTGGTATAAACTTGTCTGCATTGTTTAGAGCGTGTATCGCGGCTCTCTGGGATGGTGAGGGCGCCGAGAATGTAATGCCTTCGTTGATCGCCTTCACGGCTTGGATAATATACTCGCCCGCGATCATGTAGCCAATCCGCCAGCCCGTCATCGCAAAATTTTTCGAGAGGCTGCCGAGTGTAATGGTGTGCTCTGGCGCGAATTTTGCCATTGGGGTGAACTTTTCGTAAAAACTGAAGCCATCGTAGACTTCATCGGATAGGATGTAAAAATCGTGTTTTTTCGCGAGTGCAGCAATTTCTTCAAATATTTCTTTGGAGAAAACGGCGCCTGTTGGATTGTTCGGTGAGTTTAGAATCAGCGCTTTTGTTTTGCTTGTAATCGCAGCGTTTAAAATATCCATATTGATCGCAAAATCGTCTTTTTCATAGGTTGGAATGAAGACGGGAACGCCGCCAGCCGCTAGAACTTGATCTTTGTAAGGCGTGAAGTAAGGTTCGTGGATGATAACTTCGTCGCCGGGATCAATGATGGCTTGGAGAGCAAGGTACATCGCGTGGCACGCACCGACTGTCGCGCGGATTTCTTTTGTCGGGAATTGTAAATCGTAGGTGCGGTCGTAAAATCCTGAGATGGCTTCGAGTAATTCGATGTCACCGGATGCCTCCGTATACTTGGTTTGGCCGCTCTTCACGTCTTGGAAGGATGCCTCGATTATTTCCTGGTCGGTAATCAGGTCCGGATCGCCAATCGAAAAGTCAATCAGGTTAGGCGTTGTTTTCGCGATTGTCGTGATTTGAGATAAGATATTGACAGGCGCTTGTTGATATTTTTTAGCTAATTTCATTTTAAAAAACCTCCATATGTAGATAAAAGTGGAATGCAGCTTGAGTTTGCATTCCACTTTTTTATTTATTATAACACTTTTCCTAGGAAACTTTGTGTTCTTTCATTTTGTGGACTTGTGAAAATTTGTTCTGGTGTGCCTTGTTCTTGGATATAACCGCCGTCCATGAAGATAACGCGATCGGCTACTTCTTTGGCAAAGCCCATTTCGTGAGTGACAACGACCATCGTCATGCCTTCTTTAGCGAGACTTTTCATAACTTGAAGTACTTCGCCGACCATTTCTGGATCGAGCGCGGATGTCGGTTCGTCAAAAAGCATTACGTCGGGATTCATTGCCAAGGCGCGCGCGATGGCAACCCGTTGTTTTTGTCCGCCAGATAGGGACGATGGGTAGCTGTTTGCTTTATCAGCAAGCCCGACTTTATCAAGCAAGGACAAGGCATGTTTTTTCGCGGTCTCAGCAGATTCACCTTTCACTTTTAGCGGTGCCAGAGTCAGATTATCGAGTACAGTTTTATGTGGAAATAGGTTGAAGCTTTGGAAAACCATGCCCATCCGTTGACGCAAATCATTGATGTTGACGTCTTTGTCCGTGAGGTTGGTACCTTCGAATTCGATGACGCCGCCAGTTGGTTGCTCGAGTAAGTTTAAGCAGCGCAGGAAGGTACTTTTTCCAGATCCTGAGGGGCCGATAACAACGACCACCTCGCCTTGCGCTACTTCTATATCAATTCCTTTTAAAACTTCTAATTTATCAAAATGCTTTTGTAGTTTGGTTACTTTAATCACTTGTTCTCATTCTCCTTTCAGCAACGCCTAGAAGTCTGGATAGACCAAACGTTAGGATGAAGTAAATCACGGCTGCGACTGCGTATGGAAGCACGGCGTTGAAGCTAGCTCCTGCAACGACTCCGGACATAAACATCAACTCGGTAATACCGATAATGGACACGATAGACGATTCTTTAATAACGGTAATAAATTCATTGCCGAGCGCTGGTAAAATGTTTTTAATCGCTTGTGGCAAAATGATATAGCGCATGCTAGCGACTTTCGTCATACCAAGGCTACGTGCGGCCTCTTCTTGTCCTTTATCAACGGCCATAATTCCAGCACGAATGATTTCCGCGACATAAGCAGCACTATTCAGTGATAGGGCGATACAACCGGCAACAATCGCTGGCAGGTTAAGTCCTCCGAACACGGCAGTTGTCCCAAAATAAACAAGGAAAATTTGAACGAGTAATGGTGTTCCACGTACAAATTCGATATAACAATTTGCTGGCCAACGTAACCATCTTGTTTTAGCTAGTTTCATGAGAGCGAGCAGGGCACCAAGGATAGAACCGAAAAGGACGCCGACAGCAGCAATTCCAATCGTATAAAGTGCACCTTTAACATAGTAAGAACCGTATTGCGTGAAGAAATTACCATCTTTAAACATCGCTTTATTGGCTTCTTCTTTGTACTCTTTTAGTAAATTCTTGTCCTTGATTTCTTGAAGGGAGGTATTGACGCTCTTTTGTAATGATGTCGTTCCTTTGTTCATTGCAATGGCGGTTTGTTTCGTTCCATTGACAAATTGTACGTCGGAAATCATCAGGTCATCATATTGTGAAATGTATGCATCAGCAACGGGGCCTTCGAGTACAACGGCATCCAGTTTTTTCTGCTGTAATTCAAGCATTAATGTGGTCACTTTAGATAGCGACTTCACTTTTGCGCCTGTTAGTTCGTCTTGCGCGAGTGCTTCTTGTGTCGTTTGTTTTTGGGCGCCGACTGTGGCACCTGCGAAATCATTTGTTGTTTTGAATTTATCTTTGTCTGTTTTCCGAATCACAACTTTTTGTTGTACAGTCATGTATGGATCGGAGAAATCGACTTCTTTTAGACGTTCAGGTGTGGGTGACATGCCGGAAATAATCATGTCGATTTTGTTTGTTTTTAAAGCTGGGAGTAGGCTGTCAAAATCCATTTCTTTAATATCTAGCGTAACACCCATATCTTTGGCGATTTTTTTAGCGATACTAATATCGAAACCGACAATTGTATCTTTTCCTTTGACTGTTTTGTGAAATTCATATGGCGGATAATCGGCGGATAGGCCGACAACAAGCCTGCCACTTTTCTGAACATCCGATAGTGACGTGTCTTTTTCCGCTGCTGAAACGGGAGAAAAGCTAGCAAATACCATCATTAGTATAAAAAATATAGCGGTTAACTTGAGATAAAACGTCCCTTTAGTCATGAGTACACTCCTTTATAATGTATATCATCTCGGTAGTTTATGCATTTTCATGAATAACTATTGAAGATGAACATAGAATTTATAACTTCTTTCGATAAATATAATAATACATGTTTTTGAGTAATTATGCAATAGTGTTTTTAATAAAAATTATAGAAAGGATGGAGAATGTGGTTTTTCGTTTGGCTAGGTTGTTGCTGTCGTGTTATATTGTGGGTAAGGATATTATACCGTGGATTGGAAAATAAATAAAAAGGTGGGGTTCGAAAATGGAGAAAGAATTTGAACTTGTTATGCAGGAAGTTGAATTTCCGAATGATTCTAGAGGGGTATTTGATGGGACGCTTTTGTGTTTGGAGTTTTTTGTGGCTAAGGATAAAGCGGCCTATGATGCGGAAAGTGGCGAGCCGATGCTACGCAGGGAGGATCGGCGTCTTGTGAACCGATTGATTCAGGGCGAGTTTAAGGTGTTTGAGCAGCGGATGGAAGAGGAGCAGGATATTAGACCACTACATCATTTGGATGCACTTTTTCAGGCGCTCGAAGGTGGTCTTGGCGCGCTGTTTTCACCAGAGCAGGAGATTGAGTTTGCGAATGTTGGGATTGATGGCTTTATTCAGGTGTATAATGATCCGAACGTGCAGTCGAAGCATGCGGACGCGATTTTGGCGAAGATGTTAGGAAGTTTGGACGGGGAAATGGACGAGGAATATTAATAGAAGATAGCGCTCGAGGGGGGGCAGATTTCGTTTATGGATCTGTTTCTTTTGTGCGTTTTAGGAAGGAAAGATGGATATGGCGCTTAAGGATGTATTTTTGGATAGATTGGATGTACGGCCTCATGCGCTTGGCGTGGAGGATTTGAAAAAGATGCAGATGCCAACGACGATGCATTTGACGCAAGGTGGGGAATTGTCATTTGATGATGAGCTTTATTTGACGCGATGGTCGGTTGAAAATCTAGTATTTGATTCGAAAATGAGTTTTCTTGAAAAAGTGGAGGAGTCGTTTCGCGCGGATTTAGCGGATTTTGAAGGCTATGCGGGGATTGAATATGAGGAGGGAGCGCCTGCTAGGACAGAGTTTATCACGCCAATGCATAAGAACCGGCATATAGAATTGTGTTTTGTCGTGGAGGGGATGTTCAAGTTACGGGTGCAAAAGAAGGATGTGACGCTTTATCCGGGCGAGGTGTTGATGCTAGATTGTAATACGCTTCATGCGGATTATATTCAGAATAAGGATTGCAAGGTGATTTTTCTGGGAATTTCGCAACAGATGTTGGATGAGACGGTAATTAGTAATGTGAATGAAATTAGCATGGTAAAATTTTTGAAAATGGCGTTGATTGAGGAGAAGGTTCGAAGTGAGTATATGAAATTCACGCCACATACGAATAAGCGTAAAATGGAAAATGTGCTTTTGCAGATGTTTGAGGAAATTTCGGTGAAGGATTTTGGTTATATTCTGATTATGAAGGGACTTCTTTCGCGGCTTTTGAATGCATTGACGATGGAGTGTGACTATCATTTTGTTAAATCGGAGCAAAAAGGGTATCGTCAGTTGTTATATCATGAAATTGAGAAGTATATTGAAGTGAATTATCGGGACATTAAGCTACAGGATCTAGTTAGGAAGTTTAACTATTCGGCGGATTATTTTAGTAAGCTGATTAAGGAAATCACGGGTATGACGTATTCGCAGTTTTTGCAATTTATTCGTCTGGATAAGGCTGCGAAATTGCTGACGGGAACGGGTTTACCCATTAATAAGGTGGCTAGTGAAGTCGGATATAATAATTTGCAGTTTTTTTATCAGTTGTTTCATGCGAAATATGAGATGACGCCGAACGAATATCGTAAAAAACATCGATAGGAATTTGATACTCCTCTCGCTTTTATCGCCGTATAATGACATTGTTCTTTTATTCGGACACGGGTAACATAGTGTTTGAAAGCGGTTTCTAAAAAGCGAGGGGGTTTTTAGTATGTACGTGGGGGAAATGATAAAGCGACAAAAATTAACGATGAAAGAGAAGTTGTCCTATGGTATGGGTGATTTTGCGTCAAACCTGGTGTATCAAGGGATATCGATCTTTATCTTATTTTATTGGACGGATTATGCGGGAATTAGTGCGGCGATTGCGGGCACGATTTTGCTAATCTCACGGATTTTTGATGGTGTTATTGATGTGGTATTTGGAAATTTGGTGGATAAAACAAATTCGAAATATGGTAAGGCGCGCCCCTATTTGTTATGGTTAGCGGTTCCATTTGCTTTTTCGGCGATGATTACGTTTTGGACGCCGGGGACGAATGGTATGGCGGATATTATTTTTGCATTTGTATCGTACAATGTGACGATGGTGATTTATACGGCGATTAATATCCCGTATGGTGTTTTGTCGGTGAAGATGACGGATGATCAGGTGGAACGGGGATCGTTGGGCGTTTTTCGGGGAATTGGTGCGCTCGTGGGTTCGATGCTTGTTGGGATTATGGCACCAATGTTGATTGGGAGTGTCGGCTATACATGGACTTTCTTAATTATTGGATTAGTTGCAGCGGGCGGACTTTTGATTACATTTAGGGGAACCACGGAACATGTTGGTTTGACGCGAGAGGACAAGGTGACGCCGTTTAAAGAGGGGTTCGCGGCCTTGATGAAAAACCAACCCTGGCTGATTATGCTGCTTGTTGGCATTCTCGTATTTACTTTTTCGGGCTTGAAAATGACGTCGAATATTTACATGGCAAAATATTATTTCGGAGATGAGGGTCTTGTTGCGATTTTAAATGTGATGATGATGCCGGGAATGTTGGTTGGGATGGGTGTAGCGACGGCCTTATTCCGAAGATTCGGTAAAATAAAGACAACGGTGTATGCGAATTTGATTATGTTTGTGGCGACGATTGTGTTTTATTTTATCTTCCGTTCGCCGAATGATTTGGGATTATTTTATGGTTTCTTAGTGTTGAATGGTGCCTTTTTAGGGATTGGGACGGCTGGATTCTTCGCGATGATTGCGGATACGATTGAATACGGGGAGTGGAAAACGCAGAAACGGATTGAGGGCTTGACGTATTCAGCCGCGAGCGTGGGCACAAAAATTGGTGGTGGCGTTGGAGCAGCGTTAGTTGGATGGATGCTTGCTTTGGTGCATTATAATGGGACGCTAAGTGTGCAACCTGAAGCGGTAACATCGATGATTGTTTGGATTAATTTATGGATTCCAGGCGCGATTTGTCTGATTGTGGCGATTGTACTGTCGTTTAACAAAGTCGATAAATTGTATCCGCAAATGATGGTTGATTTGGATGCTAGAAAAGGAGTGAAGCAAGTATGACGGTGGATTTGACGAAAAAACCATTTTATCTGAATGAGAGTCAGTTGCAGTGGGTGGAGAACAGTATCGCGAAGATGAGTTTGGAGGAGAAGATAAGCCAACTTTTTATCATTGCGGCGGGTGATGCGAAGGACAAGACGTTGCAGGAAGTTACGGCTTTTAAAGCGGGTGGGGTGATGCTACGACCTTTGAAGGAGCGCGATGTGAGAAAAGTTAGCGCGTATTTGAAAGAGAACTCGGAAATTGCTCCTTTTTTAGCGGCGAACTTGGAAACTGGTTCGAATGGGCTGATTGAGGAGAATACGAATATTGGGCATGAAATGTTGATTGCAGCGACGGGAGACGTGGATAACGCCTATCAATTCGGAAAATTTTGCATGGGTGAAGCGCGTGTGGCGGGTGGAAATATGGCATTTGCGCCAATTATTGATATTAACTTCAACTGGGAAAATCCGATTACGAATATGCGTTCATTTGGCGATGATCCGGACCTTGTTTCACAGATGGGGCAGGCGTATGTGAAGGGTGCGCAGGAAGTTGGCGGTGCGGTGACGATCAAGCATTTTCCGGGGGACGGGGTTGATGGACGCGATCATCATGTAGTGAAAAGTGTGAATAGCCTTGCGTTCCCGGATTGGATGACGAGTTTTGGCAAGGTGTATCAGGAGAATATCGAGAATGGGGCGACGGGCGTGATGGTTGGTCATATTTCGTTGCCGAGTTATTTTAATGATAGGAAAGATGCTACGCTAAAGGATATTCCTGGTAGCTTAAATCCGGTGCTAATTCAAGATTTGTTGCGTGGTGAGCTGGGATTCAATGGCTTAGTGATGACGGATGCTTCTCTCATGGCTGGTTTTGGTTCACAAGGCAAGCGTCAAGATTTACTGCCAAGAGCGATCGCCGCTGGAAATGATATGTTCCTTTTTACAAAAAATATGGCAGAGGATTATCAGTTTATGTTGGCTGGATATCATGAAGGAGTTATAACGCCAGAGAGACTGAACGAGGCGCTTCAACGTATTTTAGGATTGAAGGCGCGTCTGCAAGGATATCATGAAATAGCGCAAGAACCCTCCGTTCCTTCCAACGCATTTGCGAAAAAAGTGGCAGATGAAGGTGTAACTTTAGTCAAAGATACGCAAAATCTGTTGCCGTTAAATCCTCAAAAGCAATTAAAAATTGGCATCATTTCTTTAGGAAATGAACTAGACGTGTTTGATATCTTGGAACAAGGCGCTTCGGGAGTTATGAAATTAGCCTTGAAATTCCAGAAGCGTAAGCAGAAGTCGCATGAAGCATTTGCGGAATTACTAGGTGCGCGAGGTTATCAAGTGAGTTTTATCGACCATTCTCAAATAAAAATGATGATGGATTCGGTCAAGGAAAGCATCGCGGAGTTTACGAGTAAGTATGATGTTATTATTTATTTTGTGAAGAAGGATACGATGTCGAACCAGACGAACCTGCGTGTGGAATTTAAATCGCTAGCTGGTTTTGATGCACCTTGGTTTATTCATGAGATTCCGACAATGTTGATTTCGGTTGCTAATCCGTATCATGAGTATGATTTTCCAGATGTGATGACGATTATTAATGGGTATAGCCCGACTGCGGAAGTGTTAGAAGCGATTGTTGACAAAATAGAAGGCAAGAGTGCGTTCAAAGGTATTTCGCCAGTTTCGATGGAATTCTTGACGCAAAACTGAAAAAACGCCAATCCAATAAGTGTTTAGCTAATTGGATTGGCGTTTTTTCTAGAACTCCTCTTTTATCAGACGAATAATGAAGAAAGATAGTAGGAAGAAGGCGGGAGGCAGAATTTCATTTTCTTGATATTCAATGGTTACAGCGCTGCCGGATAAGGATTTATCAGCTGCGATATGGCAGATATCTGTATGATCAAGTAATATTTTGATGGCGCCTTTTGCCTCAGGCTGGATAATATCGATACGATGATCTTGCTTTAGCCCTCGAATATGAAGGCTGTGGTCACTGCCGGTAATTTCTTTGAGTGAGATATCAAAACTTGGCTGCGTATTATGGTATACAACGGACGACCCGTCTTCCCCAAGCCAGCCAATTTCGATAGTCAGTGTTGCAAGTTCTTTCTTTGTTTCATCGTTGGAATAGCTGTACAAGGGGTGATTATTTTGAAAAGAGATACGTGATGAAATTTTTTCAATGGTTCCGACGATTTCTTCGTTTTCATTCTTTACTTCGATGGGGTTACTTTTTCTTAGGACTAGTGGTTTTTGGAAGTGAAAGCTTGGCATAATATTATTCATCTCCTGACGTAGTATCCAATTTTTAAGTAAACGCTTTTTACGGTCTTATAGAATCCTATTCCCTTTATTTAGTAGTGAAAACATAAAAAACTCGTCTCTGTTGTCCAGAAACGAGTTTTTGAAATTATACTAGGAAGAAACGTAGTATATAATAAACGGCTGCAGCAAGTGCGGCTGAGATTGGCAACGTGATAATCCAAGTGATAATCATGCGTTGTGCTGTATCCCATTTAACGCCTTTTACACGATGGGCTGTTCCAACACCAAGGATGGATGAGCTGATTACGTGTGTTGTACTTACTGGCAGATGAATGAATGTCGCGCCGAAAATGATGAATACAGAACTTAAATCTGCTGCTACACCACTTACTGGTTTGATTTTCATGATTTTACCGCCAACTGTTTTGATGATTTTCCAACCACCGATCGATGTACCAACGGCCATCGCGATCGCACAGGATACTTGTACCCACAGTTGAACGTCATCGGTATGTTGGAACCCGTTTGCGATCAAAGCAAGTGTGATGATACCCATTGATTTTTGGGCGTCGTTGGTACCGTGTGTGTAAGATTGGAGTGCCGCGGTTCCGACTTGAATGTAGCGGAAACGGCGGTTTGTTGTAGAAAGATTTAAGTTCTTTAAGAATACCTTAAATAGGCTATAGATTAGGAAACCAACACCAAATGCTAGGAATGGAGACACGATAAGGCCAATGATAATCGTTAAGAAGCCTTTATATTCGAGTGCGCCGAATCCTGCTGCGGCGATAGCACCACCAGCGATAGAACCGATTAAGGCATGGGAGGAACTACTTGGAATACCGAAGTACCAAGTGACCAAGTTCCAGGTAATTGCTGATATGAGCGCTGCGAGAATAACAAGGTCGCCATGTGGTAAGGAGAATGGATCGACAATGTCTTTGGTAATTGTCTTGGCAACCCCTGTGAAGGAAATCGCGCCGACAAAGTTCATCACTGCGGCAAGTATAATTGCATGTTTTGGTTTTAATGCTTTTGTTGAGACACTGGTTGCAATCGCGTTGGCTGTGTCATGAAATCCGTTGATAAGGTCAAACGCTAGTGCTGCAATAACAATGACAATCGTTATAAATAACATACCTTCCATTTAGCCGGCCCCTTACGCGTTTTTCATAACAATTGATTCAAGCGTATTGGCTACACTTTGACAACTGTCTGCGATTTCTTCAAAATTCTCATACACTTCTTTCATCCGAATTAAGCGGATTGGGTTTTCTTCATTTTGGAATAGTTGAATTAGAGACTCGCGATATACTTCATCACAAATCGATTCGTAGTTTTTTATTTTAATAGCTAATGTGCGTACGTCTTTTAATTTTTTATCAAAAACGAGATCTACTGCTTTTTCAATTTCAACAGTACTTGCTTCAATCGCATCAATGAATTTCTGCATGTAGTCGTCAAATCGTTTGATATGACAGATTTCGAATGTGAAGGCGATTTGTTCAAAGCCGTCCATTACGTCATCTAATCGGTTTGTTAGCTCTAACATGTCTTCGCGCTCGATTGGCGTGATGAAGGCATCATTTAGTTCTAAAATCATTTTGTGAACCAGTGAATCACCGTGTGTTTCATATTCCTTCATCTTCTCCGAAAAAGTATGTAAGTCTTCCCCAGTTTCGATGTTGTAAGAAGCGAAGTAGTTTGCGCCCTCACGTAGGTTTACTGCCATGTCATGTAATAATGAAGCAAAACGGTCCTTTTTGTTTTTAAAAGCCATTTTTTAATTCCCCCGATCTTTTTTGTGTGATTTTTCCCAGTATAATAGGGCCCACTTTTTCGTTGATGTCTAGTGAGCGGATGTTTACAAAAATAATACAGAAAAAAATCATAACAAGGATAGAAATTTACTACATATTCATACTAACATAGGATGGAGCCAATAGGTATCTTTTTTTTAGAGCGAAATAGGTAGAAACTAGTTGAAATCGGTTACAATTGTTATTTAGCGGGTTTTTAGGATGTGTATCCGTTTGATAAATTTTTTAGCAAACGCAGTGGATTTTTATTTATAGTGGAGGGGGCCATGAATGAAAGTATTATTTGGAAAAAAGAATTGTTAGTTTTTTCACGTAGTTTTACATTTTAAGTTGCATTTTGATGGATAAGGAAAGCGTATTTATGTATACTAACGGTAAGTATTATGGAAGAAAATGCGACGAGTATCGATTAAACTACAAAAGCAGGAGGTTTTATCAATGGTCAATTCCTTTCAATCACGTTATCGTTTAAATAATGGTGTGATGATTCCTTATCTTGGCATGGGCGTATTTCAGGTGACAGATCAGCAGCACGTGGCTGGCGCAATCGAGAAGGCGCTCGAATTCGGCTACCGTTCGTTTGATACGGGTGCGGTTTATAACAACGAAAAGCTAGTCGGGCAAGCGATTAGCCGCAGTGACGTACCGCGAGATGAATTATTTATTAGTTCTAAAATTTGGAATGGGGATCAGGGCTATGATAAAGTTTTGACTGCCTTTGAACATACATTGGAAAATTTGGGCGTAGACTACTTAGATATGTATTTGATTCACTGGCCGCTAACGGAAATGTATACAGAAACTTGGCGGGCGATGGAACGTTTGTATGATGAAAAAATGGTGCGCGCGATTGGTGTGGCAAATTTTAAGGAGCATCATTTGGCGAGTTTGGCTGTGAAGGCGAATGTGAAGCCGGCGATTGATCAGGTGGAAACGCATCCATTATTGCCACAAAATGAATTGCGGACGTATTTGGCGGAGCACGGGATTGCGCATGGTGCTTGGTCGCCGCTTGCAAAAGGTGCGTTATTTCAAAATCCAGTGATTGGAGAAATTGCGGCGAAACATGGTGTTCATGTGGATCAGGTGATTTTGCGGTGGCATATGGAACGGAAAACGATCACGATGACGCGTTCCATCAGTGGGAAACGGATGCTTGAGAATGCACAATTGTTTGGCTTTTCGTTGGATGCGAGCGATATGAAGCGGATTGGTCAGTTAGAAAGCGGAAAACGTGTAGGACCAGATCCGGATGATGTGGCGTTCATGTTGGCGAGTATGGAAAAGGAACGCGCGATGTTTTCTTGAAACGATATGTCGGGAGGTTCAGATGGATAGTTATACGGAGAAATTGATTATATATATGAAAGATCATGCAGAACCGGAGGAGAAACAGGCGATGGAGCAGTATATGCGAAACCAGTTTGTTTTTCTTGGGTTGCGAAGCCCTAAGCGACGTGTGATTTATCAGGATTTTGTGGCGGAACATGGAAAACCGCAAGATGCTATTGCCATTGCGAAGGAGCTTTATACGCAGTCGGAACGGGAATTTTATTATATGGCGATTGATATTTTGACAAAAAATGTGAAGAAGCAATCAGTGGATGCCGTGGCTTTTTATGAGCAGTTGATTAGGTCGGAACCTTGGTGGGATACGGTGGATTTATTGGCGAGTACGCTTGTTGGTGGTCATTTTGCGTTGTATCCGGAATTGATTGGGAAGTATAATGCGAAGTGGATTGAAGGGGACGATATTTGGCTGGCGCGTACGGCTATTTTGTTTCAGCTGAAATATAAGGACGAAACGGATGCCGCGCTGTTATTTGCGAATTGTGAAAAATGGCTGGATTCGGATGAGTTTTTTATTCAAAAGGCGATTGGCTGGGCGCTGCGTCAATATGCAAAATTTGATGCGGATGCGGTGCTTGCGTTTGTTGCGTCGCATAATCTAGCTCCACTAAGTCGGAGAGAGGCATTGAAGCATTTTTAGGAGGAGAGCGAATTGTTGCATCATGTGGAGATTAATGTTTCGAATTTGAAAGAGGCGCGATTGTTCTGGGATGACTTGTTGCTGCGGCTTGATTATTCGCTTTATTCGGAGTGGGACAAGGGCGTTAGTTGGATTTACGGAGAGACGTATTTGGTATTTGTGCAGACGGAGGAGCGGTTTCTTGATGCTGGATATCACCGGGGGCATACGGGATTAAATCATTTGGCGTTTCATGTGGCGACACGGGCGGATGTGGATGCTTGGACGGAGCGCTTTCGTGAGCAGGGGATTCCTATTCTGTATGAAGATCGCCATCCGTTTGCGGGAGGCCCGAATTATTATGCGGTTTTTGCGGAAGGACCAGATAGAATGAAGGTAGAATTAGTCGCCAGAAAATAAAAAATATCCCGAAATCCGGTAAAAATGGATTTCGGGATATTTTTATTCTTCTGGTGTTTCTTTGTGCTTCTCTTTTTTGAAAACTTCGATGTAGGAAATGTGATGTGGTTCGGCTTCTTTTACGCGGAAAATGTAGCCATTGTTTTCAATCTCATCACCAATTTCGACTTCGTAGTTATGCGTTAGGAACCAGCCGCCGATTGTATCGACTTCTTCTTCTTCAATGTCTGTGCCAAGCATGTTGTTTACTTGATCAATCAGGACTTTAGCGTCGATAATGAAGTGGCCGTCCTTAATTTTACGGATTTCTGGGATTTCATCAGCATCAAATTCGTCGCGAATGTCACCAACAATTTCTTCGACAATATCCTCAACCGTTACAAGTCCAGATGTTCCACCATATTCGTCAAGCAGAATCGCGATATGCGAGCGTTCGCGCTGCATCCGGATAAGTAATTCTTTAATTGGAATCGTTTCAATAACGCGGATGATTGGTTTTACGTAAGGATCGATGCTAAAGAGCGGATCGGAACCATTTTCGACGTATGCGGAAAGGATTTCTTTCAGATTTAGCACGCCGATGATGTGATCTTTGTCGCCTTCAATAACGGGATAACGAGTGTAACGCTCATATTTCATGATATCGGATAGATCGGCAATCGTGCCACCTGTATCCACGGTAACGATTTCTGTACGCGGAATCATGACTTCTTTTGCCATTCGTTCGTCAAAATCGAAAATCTTATTTACATAGCTAAATTCGGATTGGTTAATTTCACCGCTTTTGTAGCTTTCGCCAACGATAATGCGCAATTCTTCTTCCGTATGGGCAATTTCGTGGTCGTTCGCTGTTTCTAAGCCGAATAGTTTCGCGATGACAACCGCTGACTCGTTTAAAAGCCAGATGAATGGGAACATCACTTTGTAGAAAATATGCAATGGGCGTGCAACAGCAAGTGCAACAGCCTCCGTTTTGTCAATAGCAAGTGTTTTTGGCACGAGTTCCCCAACAACAACGTGCAAGAACGTGATGAGGATGAACGCGATGGTAAAGGAGAGAACGGATGTAACCGAGCTTGGCAGTTCAAACATCACAAAAAGTGGATGAAGGGCTGCTTCGACGGTGGATTCTCCTAGCCAACCAAGTCCAAGGGAACTGATTGTGATACCTAACTGACAGGCAGAAAGGTATGCGTTCATGTGTGCATAGATATGTTTGGCTAATGTCGCGCGTTTGTTACCTTCTGAAATTAGTTGGTCCAAACGGCTCGGACGCATTTTTACGATGGCGAACTCGGTCGCGACGAAAAATGCGGAAATTGCAATTAGTAAAACGATAATTAAAAATTTAGTGGTTAGTATCAATGAATGGCCATCCCTGATAAAGCACCAGAAATGGCGAACACCTCCTATGGGTTCTAAAGTTTTTTATGCTGTGTTTGTGTCTGTTCCGGAAGGGTTATCCATTCGGCAAGGAAACACGAGACAGCAACGATTTATATTTATTGTTTCTTTTTATATGGTTTCTTAGTTTGTCTGCCCCACTGTGTTTTTCCCTCCCAACAATTTTGAATAGAATATACTTAATCTAAATTATAAGTCAAACGCATGAATAAGACAAGTGAACAAGAAAATGTCTCAGCGGGTTGAAAAACGCTTAGTTTCGTCGTTAAAAGCTCCGTTCCAGTGCTCACATACTCTAGTACGCTCCGCCCTTGTACTCGCTTTTGCCTAGAAACTAAGTAAATGAGGATAGCAGATAAATGAGATTTCTCTGCATATTGGAGTACTAACTCATTTCATGTCGAAGAACTCCAACAACCCGCTGAGGTTCGGCGAGGAATCGTGAAATGAATTTGTTCCTATTTAATTAGTTGTTTGTGTGTCGAAATAGGGCTCGATGTGGACGAGTGTGTAGGCGTTTGGATAGGTTTGGCGAATCGCTGTTTCGATTTGTTCTGTGATGGCGTGGCTTTCAGCGACACTGAGGTCGGCTTTGACGGAAATGGTAGCGTCAATCCAAATGCGGTTACCGTTCATGCGGGCTTTGATATCTAGAATTTCATGGACTTGGGGGACGCCTGCGATGATGGTATGGATATCCTCAATTTTACCAATATCAAATCCATCAGTGAGTGTGTGTGCAGCGTCGTAAAAGATTTTCCAGGCGGTGTAGATAATGAGTACACCAACGAGGAATGCGGTGACGTTATCAAGCCAGGAAATGCCGATAATGGCGCCGGTAATCCCGATGAAGGTTCCGAAACTGACATAAGCATCGGAGCGATTATCGTAAGCTGCGGCTTTGACGGCTAAACTATCGACTTTTTTCGCGAGATTATTATTAATTAGGTAGACGATATACATAACAATGCCTGAAAATAGAGCGACAATCGCGGTAAGTGCAGAAGGTGTTGCGAATTCTTGGTGAATAAATGCCAGAAACGCTTGCCAAATAACTTGGAGACCAACGAGAAACATGATGAAGGAGGCAAGTAAGGAACTGATGGTTTCTGTGCGCCTGTGACCGTAGAGATGATCTTCGTCTGGCGGTATACGCGAAATTTTCAGACCAACAAGTAGGGCCACTGAGGCGATAATATCAGTTGTATTATTTAAACCATCGGCTTGCAGTGCGTCAGAATGGCCGATAGAACCAATGACAATTTTGAGTGTAGCTAGGAAAATGTAGACGATGATACTGAGCCATGCGCCTCGTTCTCCTCTTTTTAGATCTTCATAATTCTCCATCTGACTTCACCTCGTTTCCCTCATTATACGTTAGATAATAAAAATCCCGCTAGCATGGCGTATCGAAATACGATTGCTAGAGAGATCAGAAATTTATAATAATGCTTTTTCTAAACCTTTAACGGATGTGGCAATATTGTCGCAAACTTCTTGGTAATAGGCCCATTTTACAGGTTCATCGGGACTTTGTTCGGGATCTTTGATATCCCAATATACAATTTTGTCGCGGAGCTCGTCTGGAAATCCAGGGGCGAGTTCGGAGGCAGAATCGTAAATCGTGACGATTAAATCAGCCTCACTTAATAATTTTTGACTAGGAGTTACGGGCATTGTTGCTGGTGGTTCCATGGCATATTCCAAAAGGGCATCGGCGACAAATGGTGATGTCTGTGTATGACACCATGAACCGCTAATAAATTGGGCGTTGCTAATAGCGAGTTTTGAGGCCCAAGCTTCCGCCATGGAACTGCGAATGTGTCTTTGTGATAGGAAATAAATAAGTTTTTTCTTCATGCTCCAAATCCTTTCTTGCTCTTTAGACTGAAAAAATGCGAGTTTTGCGTTATTCTATACAAGTCTAATGAAAGCAGGTAATAACGCCTGTGTGAAGAACGGCGATGATTCAGCGTGTTGGCAAAATAATCATTTTCCTCGTTAAAAGCTCCGTTCCAGTGCTCTCGTATCTTAGTACGCTCCACGCTGTCACTAGCTTTTGCCTAGAAACTAAGTATTTGTCAACATGCTAGGTATATACGATTCATTCATTTGGCCTTTCCCGTTAACACTAGATAAATACCCCGTCTGAAAAGACAAAAACCTCATTTTCAAAATAAAATTAAAAAAGCGTAAATATTGTTACGAAATTGTGTATAATTACAAGGTGAACATAGAAATCGGTCTAAAGTTGGTGGCGCAAATCGGGCTTTTGCCGTAAAATGGGTGTATACAGCTGAGTTTAACTTTACCAAACTAATGTAGAAAGCTAGGAGATATGCGTGAATAATGAGAACAAAACTATCTTGACCTATTTAAAAAGCTTCTTTCTCTTTCTAAAGAAGTGGTTGGGGATCGGTTGGAGTAAATTCCGCCGTTTTTGGAAGAATAAGCATATCGGGAAATTTTTAACACTTATCGGTTTGACGTGTATACTGATTTTTATCGTATCACTGGTCATTGTGGCCAAATCAGCCGATATCGATGCTTTAAAAAAGGGACTTGAAACGACGACAGTCATTTATGATAAGGATAACGACAAGGCGGGCGAACTTTCCGCGTCGGATGCTACGTTTGTGAGCATTAAAGATATTTCTCCGAATCTACAAAATGCTGTTATTTCAATTGAAGATAAACGGTTTTATGAACATGGTGGTTTCGATTTGAAGGGAATTTTCCGATCTGTTTGGGGACTTGCTTCAACAGGAAACATCACGGGTGGCGGTAGTACCATTACCCAACAGGTAGCGAAGAATGCACTTTTAACGCAGGATCAGACTTTTACGCGAAAAGCGAAAGAGTTATTTATGGCGCGTGAGATTGAGAAGACGTATACGAAGGATGAAATTTTGGAGATGTATTTGAATACGTCCTACTTTGGAAATAATGAGTGGGGTGTAGAGAATGCGGCGAAGAAATATTTCGGAACGAGTGCTTCTGATTTAACGATTCCACAAGCTGCGACGATTGCTGGTCTTTTGCAAGCTCCATCTGCCTATGATCCGTATACGCATGGAGATAAAGCAGTAAATAGACGTAATATCGTGCTTGGTGCGATGTACACAAATGGTAAGATTACGAAGGAACAAATGAAGGAATATCAGGCGACGAAGCTTGTGTTAACCGATAAATCGAATGACCCGGATAACTATCACTATCCTTGGTATACCGATGCTGTTATCAATGAAGCTTTGAAAGAAACGGACCTGACGCAAGACGATATCATGAAGCAAGGCTATCAAATTTACACGGAGCTTGATCAAAACTACCAAGCAGCATTGGAGAGCACGTTCGAAAATGACAGTTTGTTCCCATCTAATGCCGCGGATGGTACGCTTGTTCAAGGTGGCGCTGTACTGATGGATCCTGAGAGTGGCGGTGTTCGTGCGCTTGTCGGTGGTCGTGGGAAACATGTTTTCCGTGGATTTAACCGCGCGACGCAAATGAAGGCTCAACCGGGTTCGACTATGAAGCCACTTGCGACCTATGTTCCAGCGCTTGAAGAAGGTTGGAAAGTAGATGACATGTTGCAGGATAAGAAGACAACGTACGGTAAATACACGCCGACCAATGTTGGTGGTGTTTATCGCGGCGAAGTGCCAATGTATAAAGCTGTAGCGAAATCGATTAATGCACCAGCAGTATGGTTATTGGATAAGATTGGCCTACAAAAAGGTATCGATTCTGTGAAACGCTTCGGGATTCAATTGACGAAGGAAGATGAGTATCTAGGTTTAACGCTAGGTGGCTTGAATAAAGGTGTTTCACCAGTCGAGCTGGCAACGGCTTATGCGACATTTGCAAACGATGGCGCAAAACCAGAATCACACATCATCCGCAAAATTGTCGATCCTACAGGCAAAGTAGTGTATGAGAATGAGGCATCGACGAAACAAATTATATCTAAGAAGGTTTCGACGGATATGACTTCGATGCTGATTGATGTTATTAATAATGGTGGTACTGGTGAAAATGCAGGCGTTTCAGGTTACGAAATGGCTGGTAAAACTGGTTCGACGCAAGTACCATTCACAACAGACGGCACGAAAGATCAGTGGTTCGTTGGTTATACACCAAACTTAGTAGGCTCTGTCTGGATTGGTTTTGATAAAACAGATGAAGCGCACTATTTGAAAACGACGAGTTCTGATGGTGTTGCATCGCTTGCGCATTACGTGATGAAGAGCGGATTGAAGTATCAAAAACCGGTAGACTTTGGAACGAAGAGCGCATCGGCTAAGACAGAAGAGAAGAATCAAGAGAATGCTGTAACGGAGCAAGCTGGCGATTTCTGGGGTTCTATTAAGGACTCTGCGAAAGGTGCAGGCGAAACCATCAAAAAAGGCGCTGATAAAGCGAAAGAAATTGGTGGACAGATTGCAGATGGATTCAACAATATACTTGATTCGTTTGGAAACTAAATATTTTGGGAGACTCAAAGTGGATTGTTGCTTTGGGTCTTTTTTGTTGGTAGGATATAGGGAAGTACATAGTTTTGAAGGGGGATTTTTTGATGGTGAGAATGGAGCGGGATACGATTGGCGAGATTGCGGTTGCTGGGGATAAGTTCTGGGGGGCGCAAACGGAGCGGAGTCGGTTGAATTTTAAGATTGGTGAGGAGAAAATGCCGGATGAGGTTGTGAAGGCTTTTGCGCGGTTGAAGAAGGCGGCGGCTTGGAGTAACGCGGATCTTGGGAAGCTGAGTGTGGATAAGGCGCAGGCGATTGCGACGGTTTGTGAGAGGATTGTGGCTGGGGATTTGGATGCGCATTTTCCGTTGGTGGTTTGGCAGACAGGGAGCGGGACGCAGTCGAATATGAATGTGAATGAGGTTGTGGCGTATGTTGCGGGCGATTCGGTGCATCCGAATGATGATGTGAATATGTCGCAGAGTTCGAATGATACGTTCCCGACAGCGATGCATATTGCAGCGTTTACGGCGGTTATGGAGCAGTTGATGCCGGAGCTTGAGGCGACGCGGCGCGTGTTGACGGAGAAGAAGGAGAAATATTGGCGGATGGTCAAAATTGGACGGACGCATTTGCAGGACGCGACGCCACTGACGCTGGGCCAGGAGATAAGTGGTTGGGAGAGTATGATTGCGCACGCGGAAACGTTTATTTCGCAGAGTAGTGACCATTTGTTGGAGCTTGCGATTGGAGGCACGGCGGTTGGTACTGGGCTGAATGCGACGGCGGATTTTGGTGATCGGGTCGCGCAACATTTGGAGGCTGATACGGGATATCCGTTCCGCTCAGCGTCGAATAAATTTTATGCGTTGACAAGTCACAGTGAACTTAGTTTTGTGCATGGGGCTGTGCGGGCGTTGGCTGCTGACTTGATGAAAATTGCGAATGATGTGCGGTTTTTGGCGAGTGGGCCGCGTAGTGGGATTGGTGAGTTGACGATTCCGGCCAATGAGCCTGGAAGTTCGATTATGCCTGGAAAAGTGAATCCGACGCAATGTGAGGCGCTGACGATGGTTGCGGCGCAGGTGATGGGCAATGATACGACGATTAATGTGGCGGCGAGTCAAGGGAATTTTGAGTTGAATGTGTATAAGCCTGTCATTATTTATAATTTCTTGCAGTCAGTGCGTTTGCTTGCTGATGGGATGCGGTCGTTTAGAGTGCATTGCTTGGAGGGATTAGAGGCGAATGAGGCGGTGATGCAGGAGTTGGTTGACCGGTCGCTAATGCTTGTGACGGCGCTAAATCCGCATATTGGTTATGAGAAAGCGGCGAAAATTGCGAAGGCGGCGTTTGCGGAAGATGTATCATTGAAAGAGGCGGCGATTCAGTCAGGATTTGTGACGGCTGAGCAGTTTGATGCTTGGATTGACCCGCTTAAAATGACGAACTTAGAGGGATAATCATACTTTAGGCTGAACTTTGTATGAAACCATTGTGTCGCTGGCTAAAATGCCGTAAGATAATAGCACTACATGGAAATTAGAGGGTGATGCTATTTTGAGTGCTTGGATGACGATTTTATTTATGGTGATTGTTGGGGCATTTATTGGTGCTGCAACGAACTTTATTGCGATTCGGATGCTTTTTAGGCCGTTTGAGGCAAAATATATTGGTAAGTGGCGAATTCCTTTTACACCTGGTGTTATTCCGAAGCGTCGTGAAGAATTGGCTGTGAAAATTGGTGAGGTTGTCGCGGAACATTTGTTGACGAACGAGGCGGTGCAGGCGAAGCTTTCTGAGGAAGAACTGCGCGCGGAGTTGATCGTGACGGCAAACGCGCTGGTTCGTGAGAAGTTGGCGATTGCGACGACGCCGAGGGAACTTTTGGCGCAGTGGGATATGACGGCTATTGGAGACACGGCGCATGACAAAATTGCGACGGCTTTAAAAGGACAGCTAGATCAGTTTTTTGTGAAGCGTAATGAGTTGGCGGTGAAAAATGTGTTACCGGATGTGGTGCACGAGGAGCTGGCTCGAAAAATTCCGGCGATTTCGGCGCAAACATTAAAGAAGATTGGGATATTTACGGCGAGTGATGCTGGGAAACTCCAGATTAAGGCGATGATTGAGCGGATTTTGGCGGAACGTGGGAAAGTTGGCGGTATGGTCGGACTTTTCTTGAATAACGATACATTTGCGACTCGGATGCAAAAAGAGGTTGTGAAATTTATCGGTAAGCCGGAAACGGAGGCTGTTTTAGAGGCATTGATTGTATCGGAATGGCAGCAGTTTTCGGAGCGTGCTTTGGTGGATGTGATGCCGCTTGAGAAGCAGGAGCAGTTTTCCGAGCAGTTGATTGCGGAGATTATGCGAACGGTGCAACTAGAGAAGTGGATGGATACGCCGGTTCAGGATTGGATTCGTCCGTATGAGCAGGATATTTTGGATAAAGTGGTGCCATTTTTGGTGGATGCGGTGTTGCAGTTTGCGAGTGAGCATAGTGCGGAGGTACTGCAGCGTCTCGAAATTGGGAAGATGGTGCAGCATCAGATTGAAGCTTTTTCGTTACGTGAGATGGAACAGATTGTGCTTGATATTTCTGGAAAAGAGCTGAAAATGATTACTTATTTAGGCGGTTTTTTAGGAGGATTTATCGGGATACTTCAAGGGATTATTGCTATTTGGTTTTAACCTTTGCCCTTGCCCGCGAAATTTGATATAGTGGGGAAGGAAGAAAATTTCGTATATATGGAGGAACATAAAATGACTATCAATATTTATGACATTGCGAATGACTTAGAACGTGGTATTCGTGAAACAGAACAATTTACGAACTTGAAGCAAGCGTATGCGGATGTGAATGCTGACGCTGAGGCGAAAGTGAAATTCGACCGTTTCCGTGAAGTGCAAGTAACGATTCAAGAGAAACAAATGAGTGGTCAAGAAATCGATGATGAAACGATTGATTTGGCGCAAGAAGTTGCTGAAGAAGTACAAAGCAACGCGGCAATCACGAACTTGATGGAAAAAGAGCAAGCGATGAGTTTGATTATCAATGACTTAAACCGCATCATCATGACTCCGTTACAAGAATTATATGATGTAAAAGAAAAATAAGAACGCGGAAAACGCCGTACGAAAGCTGCCAATTAGTGGCTTTTGTACGGCGTTTTTTTATTTCTGCAAGATTTCAGCGGCTTTTAGGGCAGCTGGTGTCGCATTTTTGTCTGTGAGTAAATCCATGGGCACCCATTGATAACTAAGCGTTTTCGTAGGTTCGGATTGAAAAATGAGCGGCACGGCTTTCTCCGCAGAAAAATCAACGCTCATGTAAAAAAGGGCTGTAATGTGTTGCAAAATTCGTTTATCAAGAAATGGATAGCCAACAAGGAAATCGTAGACACCAAGATTGGCCGTTATATCAGGTTTTCCACCAATTTCGGCTATGTTTCGTTTGAGACAATCCATCAGTGTTTCATCATCGTTTAGTTTGCCCCCAGGTAAATCCCATTTTTGCTTGTAGGGTTCTTTTTCGCGTTGTATCATGAGTAGTTTGCCGTTGTCTTCTGCGACGCCATATACGCCAAAACTTCGGTGCCAGTTGCCCATTGTTCTTACCTCCTGTGATGTTATTATGTTTAGAATAGCATGTTTTCTTTATAAATGGGAGGTTTTTTAGAAAAATTATCAAATTTTGAGTGGGAATTCATTGTGTGATAAGGGGTTTCAAGGTATAATAGAACGTATATTCGTAATTTAGGAGGGCTATTATGAAAGAGATACGATTTGTACATATGGCGGATTTACATTTGGATAGCCCATTTTTAGGCTTGAAGCAGTTGCCAGATACGGTTTTTAGGCAGTTAAAGGATAGTACGTTTGTGTCGTTTACTAAGGCTGTAGATGTGGCGATGGAAGAGAAGGTTGATTTTGTGATTATCGCTGGAGATATATATGATGAGGAAGATCAGAGTATTAAGGCGCAGGCTCGATTTTACCGGGAAATGGGGCGTCTGAAGCAGAGTGGGATTCCGGTTTATATGATACATGGAAATCATGATTATGTCGCAAAATATCAGGATCGTTTACAATTGCCTGATAATGTGACGGTCTTTGATACGGAATTGGAATGTCATACATTTCTTAGTACGCAGGGATATAAGGTGAATTTGTATGGATTTAGTTACGGGGAGCGGCATATTCGTGAAGCAGTTTATGCGAAATATAAGCGTGAAGGTGATGCTGATTTCCATATTGGGTTATTACATGGTTCGGAAATGACGGGAAATCCAGTGCAGGATGTGTATGCGCCGTTTCGAGTGAATGATATGAAACAGATGGATTATTGGGCGTTAGGTCATATTCATATACGGCAGGTTTTATTGGAGGATCCGATGGTTTATTTCCCGGGAAATATTCAGGGGAGACATCGTAAGGAAACTGGTGAGAAAGGTGTGACGCTTGTTTCGTTGCGTGAAACGGGAGCGGAGTTGACGTTTGTTGACACGGCGCCGATTATTTGGGAAGAGAAGACATTGGAGATTCAGACGGAAGTTGATTTTTCAGGGCTTTTTCAGTTGTTGATGCAAGCAGTGAAAGAGGCTACGAGATCGGATAAGGCAGTTTTATTATCGTTGGTTGTAAGATCGGAAGTTGCACTTAGTAGCGATGTGAAGCAACGAATGGACAGTGGTGAATGGCTGGATATGTTGCAGGAGCTTTGGATGGATGAGCCTAATTTTGTTTGGGTGATGCGGGTGAGCTATGAGGTTGCGAAGCTGGATACGGACTGGTTAGCTACATCTGGGCTTTTGGATGAATGGGAGTTTGCGAAAGAGGATTTGAAGCAGGAGAGTGCCTTCTATCAGGCTACGGAGAGTTTATTTGCGAATGGGGCGACGAATCGGTTTTTGGAGGATTTTGGGGAAACGGATCGGGAAAGGCTTGTGGAAGAGTCGGCAAGTTTACTTGAAAATATGTTGGAACAGTTGAAGGGTGACATCAAATGAAGATTAGTGCATTGGAAATTGTCGGATATGGTAAATGGGAAGGTAAGAAAATAGAGGGATTGCAGGATTTTCAATTGTTTTTCGGAGCGAATGAAGCTGGAAAGTCGACAATTATGGCTTTTATTCATAGTATTTTATTTGGTTTTCCGACGAAACAGCAGAGTTTACCGCGAATGGAACCGAAGAGTAAAGGGGCATATGGCGGGAAATTGGTGCTGGAAGATACGATATTTGGCCGGGTGACTGTGGAGCGGTTGCGTGGGAAAGCGACTGGTGATGTGACTGTTTATTTTGAGGATGGTTCGACAGGCACTGAGGTTTATTTGGAGCAGATGCTTGGTGGAATGGATCGAACACGTTATCAGTCTATTTTTTCGTTTGATATTCACGGATTGCAAAATGTGCAGAATTTGAAGGAAGTGGATTTTGAGCGGTATTTATTAGCAACGGGTACGATTGGTTCGGATGTGTTGATTCGAGCGGAGGAGCGTTTGCAGAAGCGCTTGGATGAGCTTTTTAAGCCGAGTGGGAAAAATCCGAAGTTGAATCAGCAGCTGTTGAAGGTGAAGCAGGCGTTTGCGACATACCAGGACGGAAAGCGGAATAATCAACAGTATTTGCGTATTGTGGAGGAACTGGAAGAGGCGCAGGCTGGTGTTTCGCGGACGTATACAGAGCGGCAAGGTTTGCGGATGGAGATGGAGCAGGAGGAAGCGTTGCTCAAAGTTTGGCCGGTTTATGAGGAATGGCGTTTTTTGTGGAAGCAGATGGAGCAGTTGGGCGATCTGGATTTTCCAGCGAATGGGATAGTGCGATTGGAGCATTTGGAGGCGCGGGAGAAGGAGTTGAACGCGCAGCTTATTCAGTGGCAGGAGCGATTGGTGCAACTTGTGGAGCAGCAGCGGACGAATGATTTGTGGAGTGAGTCGGATGCGGAGAAAGTGGATGGCTTGCTTGAGACGTGGCCGCTTTTTCAGGAATGGAAGAGGCGTGCTGGCGAGTTAGAGCAGGATATTCGTTATTTGGATCAGAAGGAGGCGCAACAATTTACTTCGTTGGATGCGGTGAAGGTGATTCCGGAGGACGAGGATATTTTGGCGATGCGCTTGGATGTTTCGGTGGAGCATAATTTGGCTGGTTTACAGCAGGAGTCCGAGCAGAATCGGGTGCAGATTGCGGAATTAGAACAGCAGCAGGTATGGAAACAACATGAGTTGGAGCAACTTCAGAAGCAATGTGAGGATTTGGAGCAGGATTTGTGGTCTTCGGCGAAATTTCAACAGGTTCAGCAACAGTTGGAACGGCGCGAAACGAGGAAGCGAACGGTGTTACCTGTCCCAGTGATTGGCTTTGCTTTGTTGTTTTTGCTGAGCTTGATTTTGGCGGGTGTGTTGCAGTGGGTCATTTTATATGGTGTCGCGGTGCTATTTTTTGTTGGGATGGTATTTTCTTGGCTTGGATTTATACGGAAGCAAGATGGGAAAGCGTCTTATGATCCAGCGGAATATGGTGCTTTTATGGGGCAGAAGCAGGCGAGAGCGGCACTTAAGAAATGTTATGATGGGATGGATAACTTGGCGCTACAGGTGGAGCAGAATGAGCGACGTTTGAGAGAATTGCGGGTTGTGGATGCGGATTTGGATGCTAAATGGCAGGCGTATCGGGAGCTGTTTTTCTTACCTAGTGATTTTTCTGGGAAGCGGTTGGAGAGCATTTTGTTTGTGTGGCGGGAGGTTAAGCAAGGGATTGAGAACAAGGGAAAGGCTGCGAAAGATGTGCAGGTACTCCGCGGGAAAGTGGTGGAATGGGAGTCAAAACTAGAGGAATTGGTGCAGCAATTGAATCTGGAATCGTTGCCTGTGGATGAACAAGTGATGTTTCTGAAAACGAAGCGGAAGGCTCGGAAATCGTTTGTAGCCGAGATTGCGAAGTCGCAGGAGAAAGAGGAACAGTTACGGAATCAGGTTGCTATTTTGGAGCGGGAAAAGGCTTCGATAGCGCTTGATAAGTCGGAATTGTTGAAAGCAGCGAATGTGAAGAATGAGGAATTTTTCCGGCAGAAGGGGTTGCAGGTGGAGCAGCAGTGGAAATGGCAGGAACGGGCCGTGTTGCTTCGGGCGCAGATTACGGATTCGCATTTGGAGAGCTTTTCGGGAATACAGCAGGAGAGTGAGATTAGTGCTCAGGTGTTGGAGCGTAAGGACCGGTTACGGGTGCTGGATACGGATTTGGATCGTTATCGTAAGGTGATTGCGGAGAAGGAATTGGCGCGTGAGACGCTTGAGGACGGGCAAAGTTTCTCGGATCGAATGCAGTATTTTTATTCGGAGCAGGAGTCTTTTCGGGATTTGGCGGAGGAATGGATGCGTGTGAAGTTGGCCAAAGAAATGGTTGGTCAGATTATGCGTAAATTGCAGGAGGAGAAGTTGCCGAAAGTGTTGACGCGTGCGACGCATTTCTTTGATGTGCTTTCGATGGGGAACTATAAATTGGTTCGGTTCACGGAGAATAGGTTGCAGGTGGAGCGGTATGATGGGATGCGTTTCTTCCCAGAGGAGTTGAGCCAGGCGACGAAGGAACAGCTTTATTTGGCGATTCGTTTTGCGGTGATTCAGATGTTACATGGGGAACTGCGATTGCCGATTATTATTGATGATAGTTTTGTGAATTTTGATGAGGAACGTTTGGAAGAAATTATGGTATTATTGCAGGAGATACGGCGGGAAAATCAGGTGATATTTTTTACGTGTCACAAGCCGCTTAGCAAATATTTTTCCAAGGAAGAGCAACACATGCTATACTAAAGGGGTAAAGTAGAGGCGAAAATGGAATCGGAGAAAGTAGGCGATCTGAAGATGGATAAGAAATTATTGGATTATGAAGTTGGAGAAGGACTTGATTTGTTTCTATTAATAAAATCGAGTACGAAGGGAATCGCGAGCAATGGTAAGCCTTTTTTATCGTTAGTTTTACAGGATAAATCGGGGGAATTGGAAGCGAAACTGTGGGATATCTCGGACAGTGATGAGGAGAATTATGCGAGCCAAAATATTGTGAATATTGTCGGTGAAGTGCAGAATTATCGTGGTAGAAAGCAGTTGAAAATTCGTCAAATTCGCCAGTCATCGGGGCTTGATGGTGTTAGTATTGGGCAGTTTATGGAGACGGCACCAATTGACAAGGCGGAGATGAGTGAAGAAGTAACGAAGTATATTTTTGAGATGCAAAATCCGAATTTACAGCGGATTACGCGCGCGCTTTTGAAGAAGTATCAGGATGATTTCTTTGATTATCCGGCGGCTGTAAGGCATCACCATGAATTTGTTTCGGGACTTAGTTTTCACGTGGTATCGATGTTACGCTTGGCGAAATCGATTGCGGATTTGTATCCGACGGTGAATCGTGATTTATTGTATGCTGGTGTGATTTTGCATGATCTGGGGAAAGTGATTGAGCTTTCAGGGCCGATTTCTACTACATATACACTGGAAGGAAATTTGATTGGTCATATTTCGATTGTGGTAGAAGAAGTGAGCAAGATGGCGGATGAGTTAGGAATTGAAGGCGAGGAAGTTGTGATATTGAAGCACGTTCTTTTGAGTCATCATGGAAAAGGCGAGTGGGGAAGTCCTAAACCACCACTTGTGAGAGAAGCCGAGATTTTGCATCAGATTGATTTGATGGACGCGTCGATGAATATGATGGATAAGGCATTACGCCATACGAAACCAGGTGAATTTTCAGAGCGGGTGTTTGGATTGGATAATAGGTCGTTTTATAATCCGAATTTTAAATGAAAAGCTGAAACGGCCCGTTCAGCTCCGAAAAAAACTGGAGCGGGCGCAAGAAAAAGCCGCTCTTGCTTTTTGTGGAGGGCGTGAAGTTTTCGAGGAGTTGGCCGTTGAAGCTAGATCGGAGGCGCAGGTGATGGGTTACATGCTCACATTTCTCGCATTCATATGGAGATTCTAAAAAGCAGCATAGTGTCTCCATATGAGTGCGAGAGGCGGAGGACGGGAAGATAGCTTTTATTCATTCACTTGAGATGGAGATATATTTTCCGAGATTCGTAATATGCGCTCAAACAAGCAATCAAAAACAAAAGAAAAGAAAAGAGGAATAACACATGATTAACAAAATCGGGCAAGTAATGATTTACGTCAACGACCAAGAGGCAGTAGCGAAATTCTGGACAGAAAAAGTAGGTTTCGTAATTAAATCTGAAAACGCAGCTGGGGCACCGGAACGTTGGATTGAAATCGCACCAAACAATGACGCCGTAACGACATTCGTCCTGCAAGACAAGGTAGCAGTAGCTAAAGCACAACCAGAAATGAACTTGGGTACGCCGTCTATCTTACTTTTTGGTGATAATCTAGATGCTATGTACGAAGATTTTAAAGCAAAAGGAGTCACAGTTGGTGCACTTGTAGATGTACCAGGCATGGGTCGCGTCTTCAACTTCGCTGATCCTGAAAACAACTATTTTGCAATCCTTCAAAAATAAGCAAATAAAGAGCCTAGAATCCACAGATTCTAGGCTCTTTATTTACTTATTATTTAGTAGTAGTTGACTCGTCAGCTGCTTTTGAAGCAGATCCATCATATTGCGTGAATGCGTCTTTCAAGTCTTTATCATCAATCTTAACGTCAGCTTTTTTGTAAAGTTTTTCTAGTGCTGCAGTTTTTGATTCAGCTGTTACTTTCGTTGCCAAGTAGTCTTTCTTCACTTGTGCTTTGTCTTTCTCGAAAGTAGTTTTTGCTGGGTGGTCTAGCATTTTGATGATGTGGTAACCAGCGTCTGTTTTAATAACTGGGCTGATGTCACCTTTGTTTTTCAATGCGTAAGCTGCTTTTTCGAATTCAGGTAACATTTTACCAGGACCGAATGGAGCTAATTTACCGCCTTGTGTAGCAGAACCTGTATCTGTAGAGTTAGCTTTTGCTAATTCTTCAAAGTTACCGCCAGATGTTACTTTCTTGTGAAGGTCATCTGCTTTCGCTTTGTCAGCAACTAAGATGTGTTCTACTGTGATGTTTGGTTGCCATGTTTTGTAATATGCTTCTAGTGCTTTATCGCTAGTATCAACAGAAGCTTCTGCTGCTTTTGTGCTTAATAGATCGAATTTCAGGTAATCAGACTTGAATGATTTCTCTGTGTAACCACTTTGTTGTAACATGCTCGCAAGTTGGTCACCATATTGATCTTCGAAAGTCTTGTATGCTGCATCGATTTCTTTGTCTGTTACTTTGTATTTATCTTCAAGAATTTTCGTCATTGCTATTTGCGATACATATTGATCGCCGACTTTAGCTTTCATTGCATCGTAAAGTTCTTGTTGTGTTACGTCTCCGGCTTTGGTTTCAACAACAGCATCGTTTGCTGAATTTCCGCAAGCTGCTAAGCTGAATAGACCCATCATTGATACCATACCTAATACTAATTTCTTCTTCATTAAATAATACACGCTCCTCAAAGTTTTAAATAAGTTCTGCTTAACTACATACTCATCATACCACATAATGGGTGGTAATAAAGTAAAATGTCAAAAATCTAATCTATTTCTAATCTTATCTGTTGCGTCTCTCACATGGCGTTTCCTTAAGATAACATGATCCCTTCTAGGGTCGCTGAGAACAGAAGTAACAGGACTGCAATATTCACAATTCGATAAAATAATTGACATTGTTTTGGGTTGAAATCTTGCTTTGTTGCGTAGCGCTCGACTAACAAATTGAAAGCCAGTAAAGCGACGACTCCAAAAACGGCGTATAAAACGTAAAGTAACACTGTATACCTCCTTACTCTTCTGAAACAAGCACCGAAAAGCCACGATCAGCATCTTCAACAAAAGTATGTTTTGGTGTTCCGATAATGTTTCTAATATGAATGAAATCTGGATAGCACATACCTGCATGAATCGCAATCAAAATAAGAAAGAGTGGCGAGTGAAGTACAGGTGTCGCAATCATGACGATGATTATTAGCGCCGAGATAACGACAAATGGTAAGGCAAGTGATGCAATGTATCGCCATTTCGGAATAACGCGCTTTACTTTCACTTGTAAACACGGCACGATATAAAAGTGTCGTTTAAAGCGCATCTGTACGCCATCGCGATAACGCAATAAGGCGAGTAAATGGAGCCCTTTATGAACCGGATACAATAGAAGTAAGGCAATAAATGTCGGCAATTCAAAAACCATCACAAATTGGCCAGGAAAAACCAGATTTTCAATTAAAAATAGGATGCACATCACGAGAAGTGAAATTAAGCTGGATTTAAAAAAGACGCGATTATACTCATCTCTTCGTTCCACATTAATTGTCTTTAAACAACGCATGGATAACTAATCCTCCATCTACTTAGAAAATATGTGACTCACAGTAAGAATCATTATCCAATCCATCTAGCCTCACTGATCACCTTAGTATTGTAGTCCCTGCGGCGCTTTTTTTCAACCCCTTTTCGATTAATAAATAATGGGCTGTGAATAAACTGTGACAAATGTAGCTTTTTTTACTACGAGAAAAGGCGCAAATGTCCTGTGAGAGAACGGTTTGCGCCTTTTCATTTAATTACTTTCTTTTTTGTCTTTTTTTAGTGTTTTTTCTAAATCTGAGATCGTTTTTTGCATATCTTTAATCTCGTCTTTGAGGCGGGCTTTTTCGGGCTCCATTTCCTCGTTCCAATTGGCAACGGATTCTTTGATGTCTGTGGATAAATCTTTCAGTAAAGTCGTGCCCTCTGTGCCTAAAACTTGAACGGATTGTAGTAAGTCCGTCGCATTGTAGGCTAGTTCTTTCAAAATAACGCTTGCTTCACCTGATTTAGAGGCGATATCTTGGCGCAGTTCGCGACCTGATTTAGGTGCTAACATAATAGCTGTTGCGGCGCTTGTGATACCACCGATAAGTACGCCGAGTAATACGGATTTTGCATTCATATTTAACACTCCTTTAGACTTCTTTGGCAATTTTGTCGGCTAGTTCTTGGAAGGCATCTTTTGAATACCAGTTGGCATTGTCCGCCCATTTTAAGCCGAAATCGTCTTTATTTGTATAACGGGGAATAAGATGGATATGATAATGAAAGACGCTCTGTGACGCGATTTCTTCATTGTTATTCAAAATGTTGAGTCCTTTTAATGGTAAGGCTTTTTTGAGACCCGCCGCGATTTTCGGAACACGTCTGAAAATTTCTGCGGCCGTTTCTTCCGGCAAATCAAAAATATTGCGCGCGTGTTGTTTGGGAATGACCAGTGTGTGGCCTTCTGTTACTTGCCCTAAATCAAGAAAAGCGTATACTTGGTCATCTTCGTAAACTTTAGCAGAAGGAATCTCGCCGTTTACTATTTTGCAGAAAATACAATCATCCATATTGAATTAGACACCTCCGAATAAATTCACTCTCTATGTATCTAATGTACCATAAAAACGCACAAAACGCATGTCTAAAACAAGATCAAAATAGTGAATTTATAGCGAAAACGGTATCAACTATGCTATTATAGGGACAATAAGATGGATAATAGGAGTGATAACATGGCTTTAGTGGAGGTTCATAATTTAACTGGTGGTTATACGAAACGCCCGGTTTTAAAAGATATTTCCTTTGAGATTGAGGAGCGCCAAATCGTCGGGTTGATTGGTTTGAACGGTGCTGGTAAAAGTACAACGATTAAACATATTACAGGTTTGATGCAGCAGAAGAAAGGTACAATCACGATTAATGGTCATACGCTGACGGAAAATACGGAGGAGTATCGCAAGCAGTTCGCCTATATTCCAGAAACGCCGGTGCTATATGAGGAATTAACGCTTAAAGAGCATTTGGAGCTGACGGCGATGGCTTATGGGTTGACGGAAGAGGAAATGAAGTCGCGAATGGCGCCACTACTTAAAGAGTTTCGGTTGGAGAAAAAGCTGAACTGGTTTCCCGCGCATTTTTCAAAGGGAATGAAGCAGAAGGTAATGATTATGTCGGCGTTTTTGATTGAGCCGAATTTGTATATTATTGATGAGCCGTTTGTGGGGCTTGATCCGCTTGGCATTCAGTCGTTGTTGCAGTGGATTGAGGAGATGAAGGATACGGGCGCAAGTATTTTGATGTCGACGCATATATTGGCGACGGCGGAGAAATATTGCGATAGTTTCATTATTTTGCATGACGGGATTATTCGCGCGCAGGGGACACTCGCTGATTTGCAGGCGGATTTTGAAATGCCAGGAGCCTCGTTGGATGAGATTTACGTACAATTAACAAGGGAAGAAGAGCAGGCCGATGAAGTTTGATGCGGTAGATTTATTTAAGAAGCGTTTTGGTAGTTATATGGAAGAAGTCAGCCGATATATGCGCTATATGCTGAATGACCACTTGCTATTTGTGCTGATTATCGGTGTCGGGGCGTTCGTTTACTCGTATTCTGGCTGGGTAAAGACGCTGACGCCAGTTTTTCCAGCTATTCCTTTGATGGTGATTTTGTTGACGGCGGCGATTGCGGTGACAACGATTAATACGTTGCTCAAACGGCCGGATGCGGTTTATTTAATCGTGCAGGAAAAAGCGATGGATCAGTATTTCAAAAAGGCGAACATGGCTAGTTTCTGGATGCAGATTTATATCTTTATTTTAGTTTTAGCAGCTTGTATGCCGATGTACGCTGCGGTGACTGGATTTAGTTTTTCGCGATTTTTCCCGTTATTGGTTGTGATGCTTTTGATCAAACTGTGGAATGTGTATTTCCAGTGGGAGACGATGAAGCTTGAAAATACGGATACGACGTGGTTATTTACGCGGATTATCATGAGTGCGGCGCTGATTTATTTGGTGCTGGCTTTCAACTTGATTTGGTCGATTCCGGTCGCGTTAGTTGTGCTAGTTGCGAGTTATGTGTGGATGAAGCGTAAAACGGTAGGTCTAACGATCAAGTGGGAGTATTTGATTGACAAAGAGGAAGCGCGGATGAATCGGTTTTATCGTCTGGCGAATTTATTTACCGATGTGCCACATTTAAAAGGAACGGTGCGCCGTCGTGCGTATTTGGATTTCTTGTATCGGCCAATTCCATATGCGAAAGAGAAGAGTTTTGCGTATTTATGGAGCCGTACGTTTGTGAGAACGAATGAATTTATGGGATTGTATGTACGCTTAACAGTGATTGCGTTCTTGTTGCTCGTCTTTGTCCAAGGATTTTATCTCAATATTATCTTTTCGTTGCTGTTTATTTATTTGACAGGGTTCCAGTTCATTCCGATGTTACGCCATTTTGATGGGCAAGTAATGCTGAAACTGTATCCGATTGACGATCATTTTAGACGTCGTTCGTTCATTCACTTTTTGCGAATATTACTCGTTGTTCAGGCGTTGTTGTTTGGGATTGTAGGGATTGCGCAAAATGGATCGATTGATGGCGTGATTATATTGGGGATAAACTTGGCGTTTGTTGCGGTGTTTACGTTTGTATATGTGCCGTATCGGGTGAAGAAGATTTATGCATGAAAAGTTGGAGAAGCCCGTTTATGCTAATGACCTTTCAAACCGTCGTCTTGTTTGATTAGTGGAGTAGCGCGAGACTGACAACCTTTTAGAGTCACAAAAAAATACGTTGTTGAAAACTTGCTTCAACAACGTATTTTTAAATGATTTTTATTTCTCATCATGGAAGTATTCGGGAAAGTGGAAGACATCTACATGCGAGAAACCGCTTTGGGAGCTATTGCTGCGAATGAGGTCCATGATTTTATTGTGCTCTCTACCGGTTTTCCAGTGTTGGTAGTCGTCGCCGCTATTCCAGAAAGTGATGATTAAATACTTATTTTCTGTTTTGGATTGTAGTAATTGCATGCATTGTAAACCGCGTGCTTCATGGAGTGTTAGGGCGACGGATTGGTATAATTTTTGGAAGATAGGAATTTCTTCGGAACGTAAATATAAATACTCGAATGTTACAGTGCCGTGGCCTTTTATTTCGCCAAAGCTGTGGTTGATCCGGTAAGCTGCTCCTTCTCTGAAAACAGTTGATTCCGTTGTTTCTTCGAGCAAAATGGAGTCGCCGAAATTTTGTAATAGAGTAATGTTGCGGGTCGGGTTATCGGAAAGAATTTGACGAAGATAATGTTCGGTTCCACTTGTGATATACGCGTATTTCATAATAATGGCCTTCTTTCTAAAATGTTATGCAAAAATAGGGATAAATTATTCCATATCTAGATAGTACAACTATATTCCTCTTTCTGCAAAAATAAAACGTTATGGAGCTACTTATCTGGTTTTTGAATCGATTTTTTGGTATGCTGTAGATTGTAATAATTATAAAATGCGCTCGAAACTTATGTGCTTTAATGAACAATGAAGGGGTTTTGTTATGAAGAAGTTAGAGAATGACTTATTTTTACGTGCCGCTAGAAAAGAAGCTGTGGACAGGATCCCGGTTTGGTATATGCGGCAAGCAGGGCGCTCACAGCCAGAATATCGCAAACTAAAGGAAAAGTATTCATTATTTGAAATTACGCATCAGCCGGAGCTATGTGCTTATGTGACGCGTCTTCCTGTGGAGCAATATGGTGTCGATGCGGCAATTCTGTATAAAGATATTATGACGCCACTGCCTGGAATGGGTGTGGATGTGGAGATTAAGAGTGGGATTGGGCCAGTGATTGCGAATCCGATTCGAACGGGTAAGGATATCGAACGGTTGGCGTTGTTTCAAGCGGACGAGCATGTGCCGTATGTGCTGGATACGATTCGTTTATTGACGGAGGAGCAACTGAGTGTTCCGCTGATTGGCTTTGCTGGTGCGCCGTTTACACTTGCGAGTTACATGATTGAGGGTGGTCCATCGAAGAGCTATCACCAAACGAAGGCGTTTATGTATACACACGAGGCGGAATGGCATATGTTGATGCAAAAATTAGCGGTCATGACGGCGGATTATTTGTTAGCGCAAATTAAAGCGGGTGCTAAGGCTGTCCAAATTTTCGATTCGTGGGTTGGAGCGCTTAGTGCGGCGGACTACCGTACATATATTAAACCGGCAATCATGCAAATCGTGGCAACCGTGAAGAAAGCGAGTCCGACGACGCCTGTTATTATGCAAGCTGTTGGCGCGACGCATTTGCTGGCGGAATGGCAGGACCTTGGCGTTGACGTTGTTGGTGTGGATTGGCGGATGTCGATTGCGGATGCGAGAACGCGGGCTGGTGGCATGGCGTTGCAGGGGAATTTGGATCCGTCGCTACTTTTGGCGCGTGAGAAGTGTTTGACGCAAGCGGAACTTATTTTAGCAGAAGGAACGCAGGAACCGGGTTTTATTTTTAATTTAGGACATGGTGTTTTTCCAGAGGTGTCGCCTGCGATGTTGAAGGAATTGACGGCGTTTGTACACGCGCGAAGTGAAATTTTACTAAGGGGTGGGGACAAGTGAGTAAAAAAGTTGGATTGTTGGTAATGGCTTATGGAACGCCGTATAAGGATGAGGATATTGAGCGTTATTACACGGATATTCGGCATGGTCGGACGCCGAGTCAGGATTTGATTGATGATCTTCGTTCGCGTTACCATGCGATTGGTGGGCTTTCACCGCTCGCTAAAATTACGCAGGCGCAAGCTTTTGGATTGGCGGAGACGCTGAATGGTATGCAATCGGATATTGAGTTTAAAACGTATATTGGCTTGAAGCATATTGAGCCGTTTATTGAGGATGCTGTGCAGGAAATGAAAAATGATGGCGTGGAAGAGGCAATTTCGATTATTTTGGCGCCGCATTATTCGAGTTTTAGCGTGAAGGAATATAATGGCCGTGCGCTGAAGAAGACGGAAGAAATTGGTGGGCCGGCAATTCGGACGATTGATAGTTGGTATGATGAGCCGACATTTATTGAGATGTGGGCGAAACGGATTAATGATGTGGCGATTCCGAAAGAGGAGCTGGATCAGACGGTGCTTGTTGTTTCGGCGCATAGTTTACCGGAGAAGATTAAAGAGCATGGCGATCCGTATCCTGATCAATTGGCGGAGACGGCGAAACTTATTTTTGATCAAGTGGATGTGCCGCATTACGCATTGGGATGGCAAAGTGAGGGCAAGACTGGAACGCCTTGGCTTGGGCCTGATGTGCAGGATTTGACGCGTGCGTTGTTTGAGGAGCATGGTTATAAGCATTTCATTTATACGCCGGTTGGATTCGTGGCGGAGCATTTGGAAGTGCTGTACGATAATGATTATGAGTGTAAAGTTGTGACGGACGAAATTGGAGCGACGTATCACCGCCCGCCGATGCCGAATGATGATAAAGAGTTTCTAGATGTACTGGCGACGGTTGTTTGGAAAAATTGGAGTAAATAGAGAGAAATTTGAATAAAAAGGTGCGTGTTTCCTGTGGCTAAGAAAAAGATTGTTGTGATTGGTGGAGGTATTACAGGATTATCCAGTACATTTTACTTGAAAAGGGAGCTTGAAAAGCAAGGCTTAGATTATGAATTAGTCTTGTTGGAGGCTGGAACGCGAGTCGGGGGGAAGATTGAAACGGTGAGGCGTGATGGCTACGTGATTGAGCGTGGCCCTGATTCGTTTTTGCGGCGGAAACCGGAGATGCAGAATTTGGTTCGGGATCTTGGACTTGCGGACGAGTTGGTGGAGAACGCGACGGGGGATAATTATGTGCTCGCAAAACAGGGGCTTCATGCGATTCCTCGTGGTTCAATTATGGGGATTCCAGCGCGATACCGTCCGTTTTTCAAGACTGGGTTACTATCTGCGAGTGGAAAACTGCGCGTGATGGGTGATTTATTTTTGGGAAAGCAGCAAGTGGATGGCGCAGATATGTCGTTGGGGACGTTTTTGCGTGCGCGTGTTGGTGACGAGATGGTCGACAATGTTTTAGAGCCGCTGATGTCGGGAATTTATGCGGGGGACCTGGATGAGATGAGTGCTGAGGCGACCGGTGAGAAATTTTTAAAATTGGAGCGGGAGCATGGGAGTCTGATTAAAGGGATTCGCGCGATGTATAATGAAACGACGGCGAAACAGAGTACGGAATCGACGTTTTTGACGCTGCGTCAAGGTTTGGCGACAGTTGTTGAGGCGCTGGAAAAAGAGCTTTCTGCTAAAATTATTAAAAAAGGCAAACGTGTGCATAAAATTTCGAAACAGGCGCGTGGTTATGAGTTGACGGTAACAAATCAGGAGAAGCTTCAGGCAGATAGTATTTTTATCGCGCTGCCGTATCATGAGATTATGCCAATGTTTCGAGATGATGCGATTTTTGAAGAAATTGGTGAGATTCCGGCTGCAAGTGTGGCGACGGTCGGGATGATTTTTCCAAAAGATGCGATTAAAAAGGATATTAAGGGAAGCGGTTTTGTCGTGTCGCGAAATGAGGATTTTTCAATGACGGCGTGTTCTTGGATTCACCGGAAATGGCCGCATACAGTTCCTGATGATAAAATTTTGCTTCGTGCGTTTGTTGGTCGCAGGAAAGAGGAATCGATTGTTGAGCTGGCGGATAAAGCGATTGAGGAGACGGTTTTGAGTGATTTGAACCGGATTATGACGCTAAATCAGGCGCCGGAATATACAATGGTTACGCGGTGGCGGAATAGTATACCGCAATATACGGTGGGACATGGGCAGCGAAAAGAAGCGATTTTTGAAGAATTCAGGAAAGCCTATCCGGGTGTTTTTGCTGGTGGTGCATCGTTTGACGGTGTCGAGTTGTCCGAATGTGTACGGCAGGGAAAAGACGGGATGGAAGCGGTTTTGGGATACTTAGAAAAGCTTGGGGTGCAATGAAATAGAGCGCTTTCAAAATTGTCATCATAATACTATCTAGTTTTAATCATATTCTCATTTTCTTCGGGCATACTAGCATTATAGACAAACCCACTACGGGAGGAAAAAATAATGAATAGATTAGAAAAGAAAAGAATTGCAGAGAATGTCAATTTATATATAAGATTGAACGGCTTTACGAAACGCTCTTTTGCGAAGGCTACTAATTTTTCTCAAAGTACGGCGGAAGCGATTTTGAATGGCAAGGTCATAAGTAATGCGAAATTCAATAAATACATAGTGAATATAACGGAAACACTAGGTTTGGATGCTCATTATTTTAAACAGGATAAGGAAGCTCTCTTGTCCATGCCAATTCATTATCAAGAGGAAGAAGATAAGATTCATATTGGTGACGAGAAGTACAATACGATTAGCGCAATGCTAAAAATTGGCGATGTCTATTATAGTAATTTGTAAGTGAGAACCGGTTGGTGTCCAAATAGGACGCGAATCGGTTTTTTTTGATTGAAAAAAATGGATCTGTGCATGAATATCAAACTTATGGTATTGTGAGAGGATACATTGTTTGGAGAAGGGATTTGATGAGTTGAAACCAGCAGCGATTTGTTTTTTTGATTTGGATGGGACGTTATTGACGAGTGATTCTGTTGTGGCGGAGAGTTCGGTGAGGGCGCTCGAGGCATTGCGGGCGAAAAATATTATGCCGATTATTGCGACGGGGCGAACGTTATGTGAGATTGAGCATGTACTCGCGGTGACGGAGATGACGTCTGTGATTGCGATGAATGGGCAGTACGTTTTGTATGATGGGAAAGCGGTTTACACGAATCCGATTGATGTGGAGGAGATTAAGGCGCTTCACCAAGGTGCACAGTCGCAAAATGTGGAAATGGCTTTTTATACGGAGGCAAAAATTCGTGGAACGGCTCAAAATGAGGTTATGGAGAAGCACTATCGTTATTTGGGTGAGGAATCGCCGGATGTGGATGCGGAGCTTTATTTGCAGGAACCGATTTATATGTTGCTGTTATTATTGGAAAAGGGAGATGATTATTTCCCGGAACGCTTTCCTTATTTCCAATTTGTTAGGAATACGCCGTTTAGTAATGATGTGGTGCCAAAGGGTGGATCGAAAGCGGAGGGTATTGCTAAGTTGCTAGAAGTGATGGGTTTTGAGGATGTTCCGACCTACGCGTTTGGCGATGGCATGAACGATTTGGAGATGTTTTGCGCTGTAGATCATGCGATTGCGATGGAGAATGCGGTGCCGGCGCTTAAGGAAAAAGCGGAATTTGTGACGGCGGATAATAATAGTGATGGGATTGAAAAAGGACTGCGATTGTGTGGTTTGCTTTAAAAGAAGACATGAAAAAACCAGATGATTACTCATCTGGTTTTTTCTAGCGCTCTTAAACTGCCTTCCACAAAGCATTGATGTTTAAGAGGTTGGCAGTGGAATCTTCACACTGCTTGTAGGCTCATCGCATGAAGTAATCTTACCACGCGTTAGGTGGAATGTAAAGGTTTATTTGTTGTGGTTCTTTGAAGCAAAGCGAATTAGAACCTCAATATGCAAAGGAACAAAGTGAGTTGGTAGTCTTTAATATAATTCGTGAAATCATAAACGAGCAGTTTTTCTAGATTTTTATGTGGAGCATCAAGGCTTCATATGGCTGCAACACAATCTTATTTGTCATCGCTTCATGTGGATAGTTGGATTCGAGAATTTGGCATTTTTTATCGTGATGTCGTTCTGGAAGATTCCAAACTTGTTCCTCCGCGCTAAAATTACCGACGACGAGCAACGTTTCGCCGTTCCATTGGCGTTCGTAGTCGTAAATGGTTTCGCTAGCGGCATCTAGTAACGTGAAATCACCGTTCGCAAAAATGGCATGACCGCGACGCAAGGCGATTAAACGCTGATACGTGTAAAAAATGGAGTCAGGATTTGCGAGGGCTTTCTCCGCGGTCCAGTTATCTTCGTGAATTGGCGCTAGCCAAGGTGTGCCGTCTGTGAAGCCCTGATGTGTCTCGTCATTCCACTGCATCGGAATCCGTGCGTTCTCACGCGATTTTTCACGCAAAATGTGTAAGGCATCGGTTTCGGAGACGCCATCTGTCAGCATTTGTTTGTACGCATTCCGTGACTCCGCGTCATCATACTGCGAAATATCTGTGAAATTCGCATCGGTCATCGCGATTTCCTCACCTTGATAGATATACGTCGTGCCTTGCAAGCCAAACAGGATAATAGCTAAGAGTTTCGCGCTCTGTTCCCGGTACACGTGATCATCGGCAAAACGCGCCAACGCCCGCGGTTGATCGTGATTCGTCCAGAATAGGGCGTTCCAACCACCGCCTGCTGCGATTTTCAATTGCCATTCTGCCATGACACGTTTCAAGTCTGTCAAACGATACTTTGCGCTAGCCCATTTTTTCCCGCCAGGATAGTCCACCTTCATATGATGGAAATTAAAGGCCATCGAAAGTTCTTGACGATTGGGATTCGTATATTTGATGCACTGTTCTGGCGTCGTCGAGGACATTTCGCCAACCGTCACGAGATCATATTTATCAAAAATGCGACGGTTCATTTGATGTAAATACTCATGGACATGTGGCCCATCGACATAGAATTTGCGGCCATCCTCCTGCGCGGTTGCCAACGAATCATTTGGGAAATCAGGGCTTTTCGAGATATTATTAATGACGTCTAAACGGAAACCGTCGATGCCTTTTTCACCCCACCAAGCCATCATTTGATAGATTTCTTCTTGGAGTTTTGGGTTTTCCCAGTTTAAATCAGGCATACTAACTTCATAAAGATGCAAGTAATACTGGCCAGACGCTTCGTCGAGTTCCCAAGCCGAACCACTGAATTTCGAAAGCCAGTTATTCGGAGCTCCGCCATCTGCCGCGGGATCTTTCCAAATATAGTAATCACGATACGGATTATCTTTGCCTTTTAGCGCTTCCTGGAACCAACGATGCTGGTAAGACGTGTGATTGACGACCATATCCATCATAATTTTCAACCCACGACGGTGTGCTTCTTCTAAAAGTTCCTCAAAATCAGCCATCGTTCCGTACTGTGGATCAATCGCGAAATAATCCGCAATATCATAGCCGTTATCGCGTTGTGGCGAGACATACATGGGCGTTAACCAGAGCAAATCGATGCCGAGTTTTGCAAGGTAATCTAATTTTTCAATAATACCGCGGATATCCCCGATGCCATCACCATTCGTATCGTTAAAACTGCGCGGGTAAATCTGGTATACCGTTCCTTTTTGCCACCATTCGTTATTCATCGTAAAAATCCTCCTAAAATCCTGCATTTCCTTGTTTTCGTCTTGCCATTCCGATAATAAATGTAAGTACAAATGGTACGCCAATCGCGATCAGCATGCCAATTGCGTAGGCGCCCCAACCAGCTCGTGTAATCGATAGAATCGAGAATAAGCCGCTGACACCGATGGATTGGGAGATAACGCCGTTGTAGGCGATGAATCCACCTGCGAGCCCTGCGCCAATCATCGAACAGACGAAGGCGTACTTGGCGCGTAAATTGACCCCGAACATGGCGGGTTCTGTAATACCTAGATAGGCGGAAAGCGCAGAGGTGAGCGCGATGCTACGGTTCTTTTTATCTTGTGTCACGAAAGCCATGGCGAGAGCTGCCGAACCTTGTGCGGTATCGGAAAGCGCTTGGATTGGCCAAAACATCGTTCTGCCGGTCGTTGAAATAAGTTGCAAATTGACGGCAAGGAACGCGTGATGCATCCCTGTAATAACGAGTAGGGCGAAACAGGCACCGAATAGAACCCCAGTAACCATCGGCGAAATGTTAGAGAGACTGACAATCCCATCTGTAATCCAGTTGGAAATCCATAATGTAATCGGACCAATCGCAATCAGTGAAAGGGCACTCGTCACAAGTAGCGTCACAGGAGCGACAACAAGCAACTGAAAGGCATCGGCGACCACACGACGCAACGCTTTTTCAATAGAAGCGTATACCCAAGCGGCCACGAGAACTGGCAATACTTGACCCTGATAGCCAATTTGCGCGACTTCAAGCCCGAAGAAATTCCAGTAGTGCGGTTCCTTCACGCCGATCTCATACGCACTCATCAACGCGGGGTTAACAAGCACAAGACCGAGCACAATCCCCATCAGCGGGTTTCCACCGAAATATTTCACCGCCGACCAACCAACAAGCGCCGGTAAGAAAGCAAAGGCAGTCCCGGCAATCATACTTATCATCCCAGCAATACTAGCCAAGTTCGGGTACATATCAACAAGCGATTTACCCTCGACAAAAATTCCAACACCAACGAGCACATTATTAATACCAAGTAAAAGACCACTAGCAACAATCGCTGGCAAAATTGGAATGAAAACATCGGCAAGCATTTTCACGATTTTTTGAAGTGGATTCAATTTTTTTGCGTTTTCTTCTTTCAATTCTGCGGTTGTGACTTCTTTGACATTTGTCTGACGAACGAGTTCTTCGTAGGCTTTATCAACGGTTCCTTGGCCGATAACGACTTGATACTGCCCGTTGGAACTGAAATTACCGCGCACAATATCGATTTCTTTTAGCGCTTCTTCATCCACGATTGATTCGTCTTTGAGCTGAAAACGGAGACGAGAGATACAGTGCGTCGCCATATTGATATTATCTTCGCCACCAATTGCCGCAATAATCGCTGCAACATTCTTTTTTGTAACCTTTGCCATCTTAAATTCCCCTCTTTCTGAGCTAACTATAGAATGTAATCGATTTCATTAGATTTATTATAAGTTGTTTAAACAACTTATGCAAGCCTTTTCTTTAAATTTGTTTAAACAAATTTAAAGAAACCCCGCCAAGGCGAGGTTTCGGGCTTATGATGTTTGAATTAATTGCTTTTCTTTCAGCGTTAATGCGATATCAGATTGTCTGGCAATCGATTTATCATGCGTAACCATGACGATACATTTGCCTTTTTGATGTGCGAGCGCTTTGAACAAGTAGATGATTTTCTCTGCAGTTTCGCCATCTAGATTTCCAGTTGGTTCGTCGGCGAAGATGATTTGGGCGCTACCTGAGAGGGCGCGGGCGATGGTGACGCGCTGTTGTTGTCCACCGCTGAGCTGTAGGACGGGGCGCTTGATTTGATCTTCGGTGAGTCCGACTTCGGTTAAGACTTTGATGGCATGAGCACGCTTATTTTTCATGCCAGGATGCTGGATACCAATGGCTGTGATGACATTTTGCAGCGCGGTCATGTAGGGAATGAGATTGTACGCTTGAAAAATGATGGCACAATGGTTTTTGCGGTACTTTTGCAAGCTGAGTGATTTGTTGATGCTTTGTTTTTGGAATAAAACTTGTCCGGCGCTTGGGATGTCGAGACCAGATGCGATGGAGAGTATCGTTGTTTTTCCTGAGCCTGAGGGACCTAGAATGGTATAGAATTTTCCAGCATCAAAGGAGTAGGATGTGTCTAGTAAAATGGTTTGGCTTTTGCCGCCAGATTGGTATTTGTATGAGATATTATTTAAACTAAGAATGTTTTCCATAGTGGTTCACCTGTCCTTTAATCGTTTTTTGATAAGATCATTTTTGGTTGTAGTCTGATGATGAATAGGCATGGGAGTAAGGTTGCGATGATAATAACGAGCATGCCGATACCACCAACTTCGACCATATCTTGTCTTGAGATTTCGACGTTAACAGAATCGATGGCTTCTCCTTTTGGTTTATTGGCTTCATCTGCACCACCGAATGATGTGATCATTCCGCCTGATTGTGGTTCGTTTGCTTCATCATCTTTGGCTTGTTGGACTTCTTTTGCGAGCATTTGGTTCGTCACCGCTTGGCCGATTGGTTGGCTCGTGAAGCAGGCGACGGAGAAGGCGATCATGCCGATAATGATAACTTCGACAAGGAATTGCCCGATAAGTTTGGCTTTATTTTCGCCGAGGGATAGCAGGACCCCCATTTCAAAGCGTCGTTCGCGAATGGACAGTAGAACGAGTAGGGCTAAAATAAGTCCGCCTGCAAGCGCCGTGATGACAACGATAATATTCGCGAAGGAAGCGACATTCTGGATAGGTGTCATCATTTTTTTATAGGCCTCATCATTGGCATCCCATTTGTAGAAGTCTTTGTCGACCTCGCTTACCTTAGAAGCTGCTTTTTTGAAGGCATTGATGAGCTGTGGATCGGTCATGGTGTAAGTGGCAGAGGTCAGGGAACCGTTATGTGAAAATGGCATAGCGGCATCGACTGGCATATATATTTTGTTTGCGGGTTCCATGAAATCTACAGGAAACTGTTGGGAACCGGTAGCTTGATTGCTCGTATAAATGCCTTGAACGGTAAATTCGATTGGCTTGTCGGTCGCCATTTCTTTTAGCTTGAATGTATCGCCGACTTTGAGTTTATTCTGATCAGCAAAGCGTTTTTCGATAACAGCGAGATTGCCTTCATCTTTGTTCGTAATTCCTTTTCCAGAGACGATTTTTTCTTTGCCATTTTTAAAAGTGGAGAGGCCGTCTGTGTTATTCGTGCCGCTTAACATGAAGTCGGGCATTTTGGCTTGGCCATCTGCGCCACCGGCTACTGTCATTCCATGTCCGCCACTACCCGCGTCATCTTTTTTCTCGGATTTGACGGGGCCTTTGTCGATTTTGGCAGCGGAGGCATCCACGAGATATTGATAACTGGCGACTTGTTCTAAGTCTTTTACTTTTTCAATGCTCTCGAGTTTAAGTGGGGGTATTTCGCCGGGTTGTTTTCCAGACTCCATATCTTTCATTAGCTTGTCCATGTTTAGGTTTAGCGTGACGTCACCACCAAGTTTCTTGCGGGCGATGTCTGCGCTTTTTTCGGTAGCTGATTGAATCGCGAAACCTGCGAATACAAGGCTACATAGTACAAATAGTAGGATGAGCATAAGAAGCGACTTCCCTTTCTTTGCCCAAATGCTGATGCATGCTCTTCTGATAAAATCCATATAAAAAAACCTCCAATTTCTTTGATAAGACTAACTTTACCGAAAGAAAATGGAGATATGGTGGACCTAATGTGTAGATTTAGTGGATTTGGCTTCCCAAATACGGAATTTGACGCCTTGATCTTGATTTTCTATCTTATAGGCGAGTTTTGACTTTTCAAGGAATGTTGCAGTGATGAATAGACCAATGCCACTTCCTCCTGTTGTTTTATTGCCGGATTTCTCGAGGCGATAGAAAGCATCGAAAAGTTTTGCAAGTTCTTCGTCAGGAATTTTTGGTGCGTCATTATAGATAGAAAAAAGCCAGCCGTCTGTTGTCGTGTTTAGCGTAATGGCAACTGTATCATCATTGTGGGAGTATTGAAAGGCGTTGTGAATGACGTTCGCTATCGCTTTTTCGACGAGTTTTTGGTTGGCATGAATGTGTATATCTGGCGCGATTTGCGTACTAAGGCGACGATTCGCGGCTTCAGGATGCCACTGTTCTTGCTGGATGCAATCGGTGATAAAAGTGGAGAGGTTGAACGTTGTTTTACTCGTTTCAAAATCAGCACTATCCACGCGCGATATTTCCAACATGTCTTGCACGAGCGCGGACATTTGTTCCATTGTTTCATAGGAAAGTTTTAGGTATGTGTCGCGATCGCTGTATGGACCAACGCGGTGAATCATTGCTTCAAGTTGTCCCATCACGGACGCAATGGGCGATTTCAGTTCATGCGATACAGCGGTAATAAACTGCTTTCGAGTCTCCTCCTGTGCGCGTTCTTTCGCAATTTCAGCCTCGAGTTGAACGTTGACCCGTTGTAAATCAATCAGCGTTCCTTCTAACTCATGCGCCATGTCATTGAGGTGATGCGATAATTGGCCGATTTCATCTGTTGAATTGACCGGTAAATTTTCAGAAAAATCAAGTCGCGCCATTTTATTTGCTACATCATTCATGTGCAAGAGCGGCTTCACCGTCCTTTTTGAGAAAAAGTAAGCTGATATAAAACTAAGAATCAGCACGAAAACCAAGAAGTAGGGGGCAAAAAGCATTAAAACAGAAGAAATATCCGTTAATGGCTGAATATTAATAAAATAGCGTAAAGTGTAAGGCGCACCATCGATAGTCAAATTTTTCTCAACACTCGTATCGCCCGTAGCTGAATAAGTAGCGACAGGAATATCCGTGGTAATGGCAGTTGTCGCCCTCCCCGTCGTGCTGATTTCGGTAAAAGGAATATAAATAATTTGATTCATATTATTTAATAAGAACGGCGACATGTTATTAGTGGACGCAAAGTCATCGATTGCGGATTCGACATCTTCTAATGAGCCAGTTTTAGATATCGACACGACCAGATCCGCGCCATTTTCTAATTTCTGTTTTTTATAGTCAAGGTAGAAATTTGGCAGGAATAAAAGCAACATCGCGTAAATCAAAGCAGTAAATACGAGTAAGAGCGCCAATGTGATGAAAAAAATTTTCGCACTGATTTTCGCGCGAATTTTAGTGATCCATTTTATAGCCAGCACCCCTCACTGTTTGGATTTTGTCGGTGGTGAGCTTTTTGCGCAGATTCTTGATGTGGGTGTTGATGATTTTCGTGTCGACAATGTATTCGTAATCCCAAGCCTGTTCCAACAACATTTCGCGGGTGAAGACACGGCCTGGATTTTTCATGAGCAATCGCAAAATATCGAACTCTTTGCGGGTTAATTCAATAAGTTGATCATGGGATGTGACTTGGAATGTCTCCGTATTTAACTCGATTTCAGCCAGCTTCAAAATAGGTGTATCTTCATCCGCTTGATTAAAAGAAGTACGGCGAAGTAAGGCTCCCACGCGTTTTAGCAATACTTTATAGGAAAACGGTTTTTGAATGTAATCATCGGCACCCAGTTCGAAACCTCTCAGCTCAGAATCTTCTTCGCCAAGCGCGGTGAGCATTAAAATAGGGGTGTCCGATTTTGTCCGAATGAGCTCACAAAGCGTGTAGCCGTCCATTTTTGGCATCATAATATCCATGATAATCAGGTCAAACGTCTGCGATTCGAAAATTCCGAAAGCCTCCATCCCATTTTCTGATGTAAGGACCTCGTATCCCTCTGCCATCAGGAATGCACGGGTGACTTCTAGAATATTCGGATCGTCTTCTACAACTAATATTTTCTTCATGTAAACCTCCTTGAAAACACGACTCACCTCATTATAGCGTACAAAAGTGGAGTTACGGTGGAGCTGGGCGGATAATCATGGAAAACTGCTTATTTTAGACGTTGCGCAGAATCAAAGAAGACGAAGCGGTCGGGGCGATGGCGTGATTCGGTGTATTCGAACATCGTTCCATCCGCGTCGTATGCGTAGTTTTTAACGACCGCTAAACAATCATAGCCGGCTAAATCGAGATATTCTTTGTCATCGGTGAGCGCTTTTTCCACGACAATGTAGCGTTTGGAAGTCACGATCTTTACGCGGAGCTCTTCTTCAATATATTCATAGATGGACTGCGCGGCTTTTTCTGGTGTCAAATCACGTACGACTTCGCGGTCAAAATAATTCACATCAAGAATGAGCGCTTCGTCCTCCACCAAACGCAGGCGCTTAATATAGTAAACGTCGGTTCCGATGGGCAGCCTTGTTTTCTCCGATAAGACCGCATCTACCGTTAATTCCTCAAAATGAACGACTTTTGTCTGAAAAGTTTTGTGGTTACGAGTAAGGGATTCTTTCATGCTTTCCACACCGCCAAACATGAACTCGATTGACTCGTGTTGGTGAATAACCATGACGCCTTTACCGCGCACACTTTGGACGTAGCCATCTTTGACAAGTTCTGAAATCGCGCGTCGAACTGTGTTGCGACTACAATGAAAGCGTTCGACAAGAACATGTTCTGTAGGTAACATTTCTTTGAACGCGTAGTGATCCTCATCAATTTCTTTTTTCAATTCTAAATAGATATCATGATACACTGCTTTACCCATGTCTTTCCCTCCGATTTGGCTGATTTGTTTAAACAGCATCTGTTTTTATTGTACTAAAGAAACTTTGATAAAGAAAGGGAATGTTTTCATTGGATGTATATGGCAAAAAGTGATATATTAGTATCGGGTGGAAACAATCAAGAGGAGGATTGGGATGAGACTAAAAATAAGTTGCGAGCTTAGTTCCAATAAGATTCCCGCAGACTACCGGCGCAAAGTTGTCAGCGTGATGAAGGCAGGGCTCTCAAAATCGAACGAGGCAAAATACAAAGAAATGTACAGTGGGAATAAACAAAAAAATTTCACGTTCTCTGTATACCTTCCAAAACCAAAGTTTAATGGGGAAATCATTGAGTTAGAACAGAAAAAAATCGTGATTAATTTTGCGACGGCCGATGCCGAACTTGGTATTAATTATTATAATGCATTAGTGAATGTGAAAGATAAATTGCTTCCATTTTCGCAGATGAACCAAATCAAAGTGAAAAATATCCAGATTGTACAGGAAGAACAAATCGTCTCGGAGCGTATGGCGTTTAAAACGTTGTCGCCAATCGTATGTCGTGATCATAACAAGGAAACGAAGAAAGACTGGTTTTATTGGTGGGAAGAAGAGGATTTTGAAGCCATTTTAAAGCGGAATTTGTATTTTCAACTACGAGATAAATTCGGGGAATATGTCAAATCAGACATCGACGCATTAGAGTTTCGCAAAGTTGCGATTAAGAAAACTGTCGTTATTTGTTATAATCTTCACGTGGCCTGTTCGCTCGGTAAATTCGAGCTCGTTGGACAGCCATACTTATTGAATCACTTTGTCCAAGGCGGTATCGGCTCGATGCGCGGTATGGGTTTTGGCATGATAGAAGTGATTTAGCACAACCTTAATCTAATCAAAATGAAAGCAAAAAAGAAGCGCTGTTTCAACGGTTTGGAAGGAGTGCTATTTGGTGTGGCATTTATTTTCAAAATAGGATGCAACATGGTATACTAACAAAAGAATTGATTGATGGGAGAGAATGCAATGAATGAAACGTATCAAAGCGCCGAGCATGCGGTTACAGGCGCAACGAAAGCTGAAATTATGCAAAAAGTATTGAACTGGTTCGTCATATCTTTAGTGATGGCAACACTTGGAACGGTGATTGGGAGAGGCATTCCGATGGCGTTTTACATCCCGCTTGTCGTGCTGGAATTCGCTTTACTAATCGCGATGATTTTCGTACGTAAAAGTAAGAGCGCATCTAAAATCGGATATGGTTTATTATTGGCATTTGCGTTTGTGACCGGATTAGTATTGGCGCCAACGTTACAATATTATTTAGATGCGGGAGCTGGGAACGCAGTCTTGATGGCGTTCGCGACGGCAACGGTTACCTTCACAGTCCTCGGATTTGTTGGAGCAAAAATGAAAACAGATTTATCGTTCATGGCAAAAGGGTTGTTCGCAGCGTTACTGATTTTCGTAGTTATTTCGCTGATTTCGATCTTTTTCCCGCTAAGTTCACTGATGTCAACGATTTTCGCAGGGGCAGGGACATTGTTGTTCTCACTATATATCCTGTTTGATTTCAACCAGATTATGAAGCGTGATGTGACGATGCAAGATGTGCCGGTATTGGCGCTTAGTTTGTATTTGGATTTCTTGAATTTATTCTTGTTCTTGTTGCGGTTGTTTACAGGACGTAGCTAAATAAAAATGGTCTGCCACATGAAATTTAGTGGTAGACCATTTTTATTTAACTTAAATCATAATACCCCAACACAATCTCCGCAACTGATTTCGCCGCAACTGGCAGTGAGTCTTCATCAATATCGAATTTTGGATGGTGGTTGAAATACGGCTTTTCGACGCCTTTTGGTTTCGCTCCAACGTAGAGGAACGCGCCTGGGATTTTTTCAAGGTAGTAGGCGAAATCTTCGGAACCGGAGAGCATTTCGGCTTCGGACACAGCGGTGAGATAGTCGCCAAGCCCTTTTTGCAAGTAGTTCACGGCATCGCTCGTTGCTTCGGGATCGTTGTAAAGTGGTGGATAATCATGAGTGTAGGTGAGCGTCGCGGTGATGCCGTACATCGCTTCTAAACCGGCAACAATACGACGAATTTCTTTGTCAATCAGTTCGCGGGTTTCACTCGTCATGTAGCGAACGTCGCCCTCGAGCTTGACATAGTCCTTGATCACGTTAAAACTGCCTTTTCCATCGAAGGAACCGACCGTTACGACACCTGTGTCAAAAGGATTGAGGCGACGGCTGACGATGGTTTGAATGGCAGTGACGAAATAGGATGCGGCTACAATCGCGTCGTTGGCCATGTGCGGAGAGGACCCGTGTCCGCCAGTTCCTTGGATGCCAAGCTTGAAATAGCTACGACCAGCCATCGAAAAACCGCTATGATATCCGATTTCCCCAGCATTGAAAAATGGGAAGACATGAATACCGTAAATGTTATCGACATCATCTAAAAGCCCTGATTCCATCATGCTTTTAGCGCCTCCAGGTGGTGTTTCTTCGGCATGTTGGTGAATAATTTTAATCGTACCAGGAAGTTCGTCTTTTAGTTGAATCAGGCAATCGGCCAGGATTAGTAAGTAAGCGGTATGGCCGTCATGTCCACACGCATGCATCACGCCAGGATTTTCTGAAGCGAAGGGGAGGCCGGTTTCTTCTTGGATGGGAAGCGCATCGAAGTCCGCACGCAATCCTAGTGTTTTCCCTGGTTTACCGCCAGTAATCGTGACGATAATACCGTGCCCATTGCCAACTTCACGTTCGATAGCAACATCTTTTCCTTCATAAAATTTGGCTACGTAGTCGGCTGTCGCTTGCTCATGGAACGATAACTCTGGGTGGGCATGAAGGTGACGCCTAATTTCAATCATTTCCTCACTTCGTTGATCAATCATTTGCATTAATTTTGCACGCATCGTATTCACTCCTTCTTATTTGTTTGTATAATCTGCCACAATCGCTCCCATCGCTTTGGCTGCAATGAGTAGTGATGCTTCGTTGATATCAAATTTAGGATGGTGGTGGGGATAAAAAACGCCATTTTCGGGCATTGCACCTACATAGAAGAAACAACTTGGGCGTTCCTGAGCGTAATAGGCAAAATCCTCAGAAGGTGGCTGTGGCTCGCATCGCGTAATCTCGGTTACTTCCTCAATCGCTGTTTCCTGCAACGTTTTCGCAACGAAGTCAGTCAGGGCCATATCGTTTACAAGTACCGGGTAATCGTTTTCATAATTCAAATCGTACGTAACACCAAACATCGTGGCTAGCCCATCTAAAATACGGCGGATTTCCTTTTCAATCAAGGTCCGTGTCGCCTCGGTCATCGCACGTACATCGCCTTCAAGCGTCACCGAGTCCTTAATCACGTTAAAACTACCTTTCCCATCAAAAGAGCCAATCGTGATGGAACCAACGTCAAAAGGATTGAGCCGACGACTAATAATTGTTTGTAGGGCAACGACGAATTCACTCGCCGCAACAATCGCGTCATTGGCCATATGTGGGGAGGAACCGTGTCCGCCGCGTCCCGTAATTTTCACTTTAAACGAGGCACGTCCCGTTTGAATCGGACCTTCTCGATACGCGATTTCACCAGTTGGCATCGTGGACATGACATGAATGCCGAGCACCTCATCGACACCGTCCAAACAACCGTCTCGAATCATCGCAATCGCACCACCAGGAGGCGTTTCTTCGGCAGGCTGATGCAACACAACAATTTTGCCGTGGAGCTGATCCTTCATTTCAATCAAGGTTTCCGCTAAAATAAGCATGTACGCCGTATGACCGTCGTGCCCACAAGCATGCATTACGCCAGGGTTCTCTGAGGCGAAGGGAAGGCCGGTTTCCTCCTGAATTGGCAGGGCATCAAAATCAGCGCGAATGGCGAGTGTTGGGCCCGGCTTGCCACTATCAATCGTCACGACAACACCATGTCCACCAACGTTTGTCCGCACATCGCAATCCTTTCCTTTATAAAAATCCGCGATATAAGCCGCTGTGTTTTCCTCTTGGAACGAAAGCTCAGGATGCGCATGTAAAAATCGTCGTATCTCAATGATTCGATCCTGTTTTTCTGATAATTTCTCCAATAACTGTTGCTTCATCATTTCTCCTCCTTCTATATAAAAAGGTTCCCTCACCGTCCATTATAGACACAACATGGCGAATATATAAGAGAATTTTTGCTATCAAAACGGCTAATTTTTGTCCTCGTGCATATTATAAAAGGAACGACGAACAAAAAGGGGCGTCTATTTCTTACTGTTTTTCAAATGTTTAGATAATTCCTTGTTACGATAAATTAAGGTGCTATAATAAAAAGAAAGCGCTATATTCGGAGGAGAGAAACATGGAGAAAACGCAACAACGAAAAGGTATACTACCCATTTTATTTCTAGGTTACATTGCGATTTACATTGATAAACTGGTGATTGGTGTTATCGCTGTCCCGCTCGCAGAACAATTGAATCTCAGCATCGACGAGAAGAGTTACATATTTTCAGCTTTTTTTATCGGTTACTCCATTATGCAAATCCCGTTCGGCTACTTAAATGACAAGTTGGGTTCCAAATTTGTGCTCATTATTTCGTTGTCGATTATTACCGTGGCTTCGATCGTGTTTGGCTCAGCATCAACACTTATAGCTCTAATAGCCGCCCGTTTCTTCGCAGGAATCGGTCACGCAGGTTATCCAACATCCTCGGCCAGAACCGTAACCGATACCTATCCAATGGAAAAAAGAACATGGGCGCAATCAATTCTAATCTCCACATCAGGCATCGCATCCATCATTGGACCATTACTTATCCCTATTGTCATTGGAGCATTCGGCTGGCGCGGCGCCGTATTTTGCATCGCATTCCTATTCGTACTAGCCTTAATCCTAGTCATCTGGAAACTGCCAAATACGCATAAAGAAAAACAACAGAGCAACCAGCCAAAGGTCAAAGCTGCGATGCCGTTTTGGAAAGTACTCACAAATCCCGTCGTTGTCCTACTATTCATCGCGATGTGCAGCATCAATATCGTCCTATACACCATCGCCAACTGGACACCGACTTATTTAGCAGATGAACGCGGCGTATCGCTCGGCATGATTTCAGTCATCATAGCGATAGCCGGACTCGGTAGCTTACTCGGTAGTTTTGGAACAGCCTACATTGTTGGGCGCTTTTTCCAACATCGCGAAAAACGCGTCATCTTTGTCTTAGCACTTATCACGGCAGGCTCAGCGCTCCTCGTGTATCAATCCGAAAGCATCGCCGTGCTTACATTCTGGTTATTCCTATGCTATATGTGCTCCGTCATGATTTTCTCAACCATGTTCACTTTACCACTCAAACGGCTGCACGAAACCATCGTCGGCACAGCGACAGGCGTTGTCAATACAGGCGCAACACTCGGCGGCGTTTTTGCACCGATGATCGTGGCTCAGCTCGTAGGCGCATTCGGCAATTACCAAGCCGTTTTCGTGGCCATCGCTATAGCCGCGTTAGTCACATGTGTATTCGTCGTCTTTATACCAAATATGAAAACCACCCAAAAAGCATAAAAACGTGCCGGCGAGCTTCCTATTTTCGCCGGCACCTTTCCAATTCTAAATCGTCCTCCGAAACTCATAAAAATGAATCGCATTTACATCCAGATACGCATAAAAGGACCAATCATCCGTCATCACTTCATCGCTTACCGAAAGCTTGGGAACCGAGGCCTGTGACGCGTAATCAAGTACTTCCTGATCCAGTCCATGCCGGCTATTCAACTCCCAATACTTCGAGTAAAGCGCACCATTATCACGATCAAACTGGAACGTCCGCAACTGATAATGTCCCGGCAAAAGTCCCTTCAAACGAATATGCGACTCCTTCCGATAATCCTGCAAAAGCGAATCCTCCACCGAATAAAGCGGATTAAATTGCGTACAGTTCAGCAAAACCAACTGATACCCATCTTCAAATGCCGTCAAAATAAAATCAGCCCCATAAGCGACAATTTCCCCGCGCAACCGTTCCTTAAATTTTAGCGCATAAAAAGCAGGGCGCTTCCCGTTGAAAAAATGAAACAACTCCAGGCCGTCCAATCGAATATTCCGTTCCTTCCACTCATCCTCATGCAGCTCCGTATTAATCCAAAATCCGAGCCCATCAACTTCCGAACTCACAGCAAGCACCGTCTGAAAAATCAAAGCCCCTCGAAAAAAGGTCCCATTCGTATAACGCGTATTTCCCGTCAACGTATTCCAATTAATGAGTATAAGCGGCTTATCCAAGTGATTCGACCGCAAATACTGCTTCAATTTCCGCGTTTTCGACAACACATAATCCTGCGTCACAATAAATTCTGAGTGTGCACTCTTGCTGAAATCAACCGCCTCATTCTGATTTGCATTAAACGCGATAAAATCAATCTGATCCGCCGTTTTCGCCATCCATTCATGGTTAGAAAGAGGTGCCTCGCGTCGTTCCGAAAATGGCAAATAACTGCCAACTTGAATCCGCACATCAAAACGCTTTAATACGCTGTGCAATCTCAAGTACACACGCTGCAATTCCTTCTTAGAAACCGCCGTCAAATGTGGCTCAAAATACATGAAATACCAACGACTCACAAATTGTCGACCGAAAACGTGCATCATATGGCGAAGAAAGTGCTCCAATTTCTCAAAAAAAGCCTCCTCATCCACTGAAATCTCCTGATACTCCATCCGAATAAACAATCCTAAATCAAGCTTTTTCAAATAAGCAATTGCCAAATCAGCATTCGCATACGGAGAAGAAGTCGGGACTTTCTCATCCGTCTCTTTGTCAGGCAAAAGCGTCGAACCCTGAATCAGGTGTCGAATTCCAACATACCGCACGGAAAGCTCTTCTTTCGCCATCGTAAGTTGGGTCTGCACATTCTCCTTCAGCACTTCACGTAGCTCCCCAATTGTCAGAATATGCATCGAATCCGGAATCGCAGTCGCTTTACTAGAAGTAATCGAAATCGTTTTCTTCTCAAACGGCGCCGCGTCTACAAACTGAACTTGCTCCGCAGCTTGGCGGTACGATGCCAGTTTCGCTAAAATACTCGGCGAATGCACCACCCGTTTCGTTTGCGTGGTCAAAATTTCTGGCTTTTCAACGACACCACCAGCCACAACTTCCTGTCGATATGTAGCAGGCGTTTTTCCGTAGTGAGCTTTAAACGATGTCGTGAAATTTTTAGGCGAGGAAAAACCGTTTTTCTGTGCAATTTGTGAGATATTAGCCGAGCTCGTACGCAAATCCTCCAAACTATGCTTCAACCGAATCTGCGTCAAATATTGAAGGAAACCGAGGCCCGTCACCTTTTTGAAATAACGAGATAAATAAGAGGTAGACAGAAATTCCTGCTCCGCGATATCCTGTAATGTAATCGGCTCATCAAATTGTTGCTCCAATTGCTGCGTAATGCGTGTAATCCGCGTATCATGAACGTTAAGGCTATCCTGCGTTGGCAACTCTTTTTTGAAAAAGCGTGTCAGAAGTAACATAATCTGAAAAAGCGCGGTCTGCGTCTCCAATTTACTACCTTTCGCTTTATGCGACTGTGCAATCACCATTTCCGCTAAATACTTTCGCAATAACGTTATCATTTTTTCCCGCCCAGTATCAATCTGGCTCGACACACAATCGAAGGCCAGCTGAAAATAATCAGCGTAATAAGACGTGAAGAAAGGGCTCGTAATATGTAAGCGAATCACAATCGTATCGTCCGCCCCGCTCGCAGTATAGGTTTCATTATGATTCAGAACAATTAGGTCATTCTCACCAAGCGAAAAATCATGCTCCGAAAGTGAAAGCAACAGCTCGCCCTGAATCACAAAGAGAATCGTTGTCCCCGCATGTTCCTTAGGTGCTAAATACGTTACGTTTTCAAGCTGAACCATGTAATCATCTTTTCTACCCACAAAAATCGCCCCCTGTATTCTCTATTATACTAAAGAAATTAGAAATAAAAAGTATTCCTATTCCGACCGTTTTCTTTGGACAAAAAGGATAAAAAAGACTATAATAACTATATGGTCAGTAAAGGTCAGATTAGAAAAAACTCATTCTTAGAGCGGAGGATTTTTCGCAGATGACCACTTATAATAGAAACTATAATTACTTGAAACGAGGTGCGTCAAACTTATGGAAATGCAGAAATTCACACAACAAGTCCAGGAGACGATCGCGTCCGCCCAACAATTAGCCATTGAAGGTAAACAACAACAAATCGACACGCTACACGTATTCGCGGCACTTTTAGAGCATAGCGATTTTGCGAAGCGAGTGTATGAAGTCGCAGAAGTAGACGCGAAACAATTATTAATAACAATACAAAGCGAAATAGAGAAATTACCGAGCGTGACGGGAAGTAACGTGCAATATGGCCAAGCGATGAGTTCTTCGCTATATGAGCTGATTGCCGACGCCGAAAAAGAACGTCAAAAATTAGAAGATGATTACGTATCCACGGAGCATTTGTTGCTAGCCGTAATGGATCAGAAAAAAAGCCCAATCACAGAAGCGATCGGGATTCCGAAAAAACAACTAAACGAAGCAATTTTACAAATCAGAGGAGGAAAACGAGTGACAACACAAAATGCAGAAGAGCAATATGAAGCATTATTAAAATATGGTCGCGATTTAGTCGCCGAAGTTCGCACGGGAAAAATCGATCCAGTCATCGGTCGTGACGCCGAAATTCGCAATGTCATCCGCATTTTATCGCGAAAAACGAAGAATAACCCAGTCTTAATCGGGGAACCTGGCGTTGGTAAAACCGCGATTGTGGAAGGTTTGGCGCAGCGGATTGTGCGCAAAGATGTGCCAGAAGGACTGAAAGATAAGACGATTATCTCGCTTGATATCGGTTCCTTGATTGCCGGCGCGAAATATCGTGGTGAATTTGAAGAGCGTCTGAAAGCCGTTTTACAAGAAGTGAAGGATAGCGACGGCGAAATTTTGCTATTTATCGATGAAATCCACACGATTGTCGGCGCTGGAAAAACGGATGGCGCCATGGATGCCGGAAATATGCTAAAACCAATGCTTGCCCGCGGTGAACTTCATTGTATTGGCGCCACAACATTGGATGAATACCGCCAATACATCGAAAAAGATCCAGCCCTAGAACGCCGATTCCAAAAGGTCCTTGTTCCAGAGCCAACTGTCGAAGATACCGTATCGATTTTGCGTGGTTTGAAAGAACGTTTTGAAATTCATCATGGGGTTAATATTCATGACAACGCGCTTGTTGCAGCGGCGAGTCTTTCTAATCGCTACATCACGGATCGGTTTTTGCCAGATAAGGCGATTGATTTGGTCGATGAGGCCTGCGCTACGATTCGCGTGGAAATTGACTCCATGCCAAGTGAGCTCGACGAAGTGACGCGTAAAGTGATGCAGCTGGAAATCGAAGAAGCAGCGCTAAAAGAAGAGAAGGACCCAGCGAGTGAACGCCGTTTGGAAATATTGCAGAAAGAGCTCGCGGATTACAAAGAAGAAGCCCATAAGATGAAGTCAAAATGGGAATCTGAGAAGCATGAAATTAGCCAAATCCGTGAAGTTCGCGAACAGATCGATCATTTGCGTCATGAATTAGAGGAAGCAGAGAACAATTATGATTTGAATAAAGCCGCAGAACTCCGTCATGGTCGCATTCCTGAGGTTGAGAAGGAATTGGCGCGATTGGAAGAGGAGAACCGTGAGAAGACAGCGAATGAGGATCGACTTTTGCAAGAAGAGGTTACGGAGAATGAAATCGCGGATATTGTTGGCAGATGGACCGGGATTCCAGTGGCGAAATTGGTCGAAGGAGAACGTGAAAAACTGCTGAAATTAGCGGATTCGCTCCAAGAAAAAGTCATCGGTCAGGAAAACGCGGTGCAACTCGTAAGTGACGCCGTGATTCGAGCGCGGGCTGGAATTAAAGATCCGCGGCGCCCAATCGGTTCGTTTATTTTCCTAGGCCCAACGGGTGTCGGAAAAACCGAACTTGCCAAAGCGCTGGCCTTCAATCTTTTCGATTCAGAAGATCATATGATTCGGATTGACATGTCGGAATACATGGAGAAACACGCGGTATCTAGGCTTGTCGGCGCGCCACCAGGCTATGTCGGCTATGAAGAAGGCGGTCAGTTAACCGAAGCCGTTCGCCGCAATCCGTACTCGATTATTCTGCTAGACGAAATTGAAAAAGCGCATCCTGATGTGTTTAACATTTTACTTCAAGTACTGGATGATGGTCGGATTACCGATTCCCAAGGACGCCTGATTGATTTTAAAAACACGGTGATTATTATGACATCAAATATTGGTTCGACGATGCTACTTGAACGCACGGTAGACGGTGAAATTTCTGAGAAACTGGAAGAAGATGTCCTCGAAGTTTTGCAAGCCTCGTTTAAGCCTGAATTTTTGAACCGTGTGGATGATATTATTCTGTTTAAACCGTTGACGCTGGATAACATTAAAGGCATCGTGGAGAAAGTTGTCGCCGAATTGCAAGTTCGCCTTGCTGGTCAGGAAATCAAGATTACGATGACTGACGACACGAAACGCTTTATCGCCGAAGAGGCCTACGATCCAATCTACGGCGCGCGTCCATTGAAACGCTATATTACAAGACAAATTGAAACCCCACTTGCCCGTGAAATTGTCGCAGGAAAAATCATGCCACATTCTGAAGTCGCGATTACACTACAAGACGGCCGATTTGATTTTGATATTGTTGGGGAATAAAACGGCGCTTGGCTCAGACTTGCAATCTGGGTCAAGCGTTTTATAATTGGAGAAGTAGGGAAAACGTTTAGTGGATACGAAAATGAAACGTGGAGAGGATGAAAGAAATGAAATTAGTATTGATTCGTCATGGACAAAGTGAGTGGAATAAGCTGAACCTTTTTACTGGCTGGCATGATGTTGATTTGTCAGAACAAGGTGTGGAAGAGGCGAAAAAAGCTGGGGAGCTAATCAAAGAAGCCGGCCTCCAATTTGACGTGGCCTTCACATCCGTCCTAACCCGCGCGATTAGGACGCTGGATTATGCGTTAGAAGGATCCGAGCAATTATGGATTCCCGTATACAAATCATGGCGCTTAAATGAACGTCATTACGGCGCGCTCCAAGGCTTGAATAAACAAGAGACCGCCGATAAATATGGTGCAGATCAAGTTCAATTATGGCGCCGCAGCTACGATACATTGCCACCGCTTTTGGAAGAAAATGATGATCGCCAAGCAAAAAATGATCGTCGTTATCAGTTGCTGGATACGAGCGCAATTCCAACTGGTGAAAACTTGAAAGTAACATTGGAACGTGTAATCCCGTACTGGATGGACACGATTGCGCCTGAAATAAAAAGCGGTAAACGCGTGGTCATTGCAGCGCACGGTAACAGCTTGCGCGCCTTGGTGAAATTCCTTGAAGACATTAGCGATGATGATATTATGGAACTCGAAATTCCGACTGGCGTACCACTAGTATACGAATTGGATGACGATTTGAAACCGACGAATAAGTACTACTTAGGTGAATAAATAAAAAAAGTATGTTGGCCAATTCTGGTCAACATACTTTTTTTATTTGATATCGTAGGTTTCGCTTTCTTTTGGCATCAATACAGGAATTAAGAAAATCGCGATGGAGATAGCGACCGCCATAATTGTTCCCATTGTGAAATCGTAAGTTGTTGCAATAACTGAAGCCGCAACGTACTCAGACATTTGAGCTAAAATAAACACCCAGAAAAATGTAATGATATAACGCATGACACAACACCTCCGTTCAAGGATTCCTGCACTCATTTTAGCACAAAACTGCCAGGTTGACCAATATTTATTTGTTTTGAAAATAATATTTGGAACATATATAGCTGTTATTCGTATCATTCTTATTTTTTAAGAGATCTTATTCCATATAAGAAATGTTACTCGGTACCATAAATCATTTTATAAATAACAAATATATACAAAAAAAGGTGGAAAAAGTTCGTTTGAAAGGGGGCACTTATTATTATAAAACTGGGAGAATGGCTTTATACAGGCATTAAGAGCTCTTTTTAAATAGATTAGGAAAGCAAGAAAAAATTCTAAAAATAGACACATCAATACGAGTAGCTTTGTGATAAGCTATAAACCTATGATATGAGAGGTGAGAAAAATAGTGAGTACGACTACTATTCGATTAAAAAAGGGAGAATATTTATCGCGTCAAGGAATTTATCTTGTTAAGTCTGGGTGCCTCGTTTGTAAAACGTCAAAGCAGTTGATTCATTTTATTAGTGAGGACGATTTGATTATTTCTGATTCTACTTTTTTTGATGGGACAATACGTTACGAAGCCTGCGAAAAAGTGCAGCTTGTTGATTTGACATTGAGTCTATCCGTTGATAAAATCGCAGCGGTGCAGGAAAGTCAAAAAAGGATTATAAATGCACTGATAGCACGTGTGGATCTTTGTTCAGAGACCATGAAAAATCGCTTTATGGCGCTGTTATTTCAGGTAGGGAATGAAGCAGGTGATATCTTCCTTGCAGAAAACATATGTGAATTACCAAATGTATTTACACAATATGAACTATCACAATACGTAGGGTGCACTAGGGAGTATTTAAGCGGCATGCGAAAACAATTGATTGTAGAAGGCTGGTTATCCAATGAAAAAGGCTGGGAGCTATTACGTTGGAATGATTGGAAAGCCGCTTTTGGCGATTAGTCAATATAAAAATGAAACAAGGAGCTAATTCTAATGTGCTAAAATTGGAATTAGCTTCTCTTCTTATTCAGTTGTATTTTCTGCTACTGTAAAAGTTAAATCAGGTAATTACTATTGTTAAATAGTCGATTGTCTGTTAAAATTAGGACCAGGTAATAAAAAAAGCCGAACACGCCGGCTCATCCCCGACAGAAATAGTGACAAGCATGGTGAAAGCCATCACTTAGGCTTTTGCTATGTTTGTCACTATTTCCGAGGGGATGGCGTGTAAGGCTAGATTGGGAATCAGCTACAAAACCAAAAGCCTCGCCAATTCACCAAACAAAATGCGCGAGGCTCAGAAATCCCAAAATTACCACCGACTCATTTGCAAAAACCAGCAATTATACTTTTTTATATGTTATATCCCGAAGCGAGTTAAGGCGCTTCACAACTAATTTTTCTTGGAGGAATACGAAATGAATGCAGGTATTTTAGGTGTAGGTAAATATGTACCAGAACGCGTCCTTACAAACGCAGATTTAGAAAAAATGATGGATACATCCGATGAGTGGATTCGCTCAAGAACAGGAATCGAAGAACGCCACATCGCGCGTGAAGATGAATATGTACATGATATGGCTTATGAAGCAGCCAAAGCAGCGATCGAAAACGCAGGATTAACACCAGCGGACATCGATTTAATTATCGTCGCAACAGTAACGCAAGAATCCAATTTCCCATCCGTGGGTAACATTATTCAAGACCGTTTAGGCGCAAACAACGCCGCAGCAATGGATTTAGGAGCAGCGTGTGCCGGTTTCACATTCGGAACCGTGACAGCCGCACAATTCATCCAAACAGGCGCATACAAAAATATCGTCATTGTCGGCGCTGACAAACTATCCAAAATTACAGATTGGGATGATCGTAGTACCGCAGTTCTTTTCGGCGATGGTGCAGGTGCAATCGTGATGGGACCAGTATCTGATGGTCGTGGCTTATTATCCTTTGATCTAGGTTCAGACGGATCAGGTGGAAAATACCTCAACCTCAATGAAAAACGTAAATTGTACATGAACGGCCGCGAAGTTTTCCGTTTTGCAGTACGTCAAATGGGGGAAGCATCATTACGCGTCCTCGAAAAAGCAGGGATGGCAAAAGAAGAATTGGACTTGCTTATCCCGCATCAAGCAAACATCCGTATCATGGAAGCATCACGCGAACGCTTAGACTTACCAGAAGAAAAACTGATGAAAACCGTTCACAAATACGGCAATACATCGGCATCTTCTATTGTATTAGCGTTAGTTGACGCTGTAGAAGAAGGTCGCGTGAAAGACGACGATAATTTACTATTAGTTGGATTTGGCGGCGGTTTAACATGGGGCGCATTAATTCTTAAGTGGGGCAAATAAAACACAACAATGTCTGGGATAACGCACGATTCAATCCCAGACTATTTTTCAAATTAGGAAGGAAATACGTCTTTTTGAGAAATCGTATTTTATTTATGATATAATGAAGGTGTCTTTTTATATTTTGTTATTAGTAATAGCATTTTTTGTATGACCAACTACTGCTAAATTAGCGGAAGTTATTTTTTGTGTGATAATTGTAGAAGAGGAGATGAAAAAATGGAGAACAAACGTGTGGTAGTAACGGGTGTTGGTGCCGTTACGCCAATAGGTAATGACGCCGATACAGCCTGGGAGAATGCCAAAAAAGGTGTAAACGGTGTTGGAGAACTTACACGACTTAACCCGGATGATTTCCCAGTTAAAATCGCTGCGGAATTGAAGGATTTTGATATTGAGAAGTACCTTGATAAGAAAGATGCGCGCAAAATGGACCGTTTCACGCATTACGCGATTGCAAGTTCGGATATGGCGGTTGCGGACGCAGGCTTAACGATTGACGACTCGAATGCAACGCGTGTTGGTGTTTGGATTGGTTCGGGAATTGGCGGTATGGAAACGTTTGAAACGCAATACGAAACCTTTTTAAATCGCGGACATCGCCGTGTTAGCCCGTTTTTCGTACCGATGATGATTCCCGATATGGCGAGTGGTCAAGTATCGATTCGCCATGGCGCAAAAGGGATTAACTCAGCGACCGTAACGGCTTGTGCGACTGCGACAAACTCGATTGGTGATGCGTTCAAAGTCATTCAACGTGGGGATGCAGACGTGATGATTACAGGTGGTGCCGAGGCGCCAATCACGAAAATGTCTGTGGCTGGTTTCGTTGCCAATAAAGCCCTATCACTTAATCCAGACCCTGAAACAGCATGTCGTCCATTCGACGTGGATCGCGACGGTTTTATCATCGGAGAAGGCGCTGGTATTTTCATTTTAGAAGAATTAGAACATGCCAAAGCCCGCGGTGCAAAAATTTATGCGGAAGTGGTTGGTTACGGTGCGACAGGCGATGCTTACCATATCACAGCGCCAGCTCCAGGTGGAGAAGGTGCCGCTCGTTCGATGCAAATGGCATTAAAAGACGCAGAAATCGGTGTGGATGGCGTGGATTATATCAATGCTCACGGTACGAGCACACCGTACAATGATGATTACGAAACACAAGCAATCAAAACCGTTTTCGGTGACAATGCTAAAAAACTCGCAATCAGCTCTACGAAATCAATGACAGGCCACACACTAGGCGCGTCCGGCGGTATTGAAGCCATTTTCAGCGTGCTAGCAATTCGCGATAGTGTCGTGCCACCAACGATTCATTTGAACAATCCAGACCCAGTCTGCGATTTAGACTACGTTCCAAATGTAGCTCGTGAAATGAATGTTGACGTAGCAATGTCCAATTCCTTTGGTTTTGGCGGACACAACGCAACATTAGTATTCAAGAAATATCAATAAAAAATGCAAGAGAGATGCCAAATTTTGAGGTGTCTCTCTTTTTTTGAGCAACAAACTAGCATTTCTTTTAAAAGTAGCTTACAATTAAATTGTGCACAAATCAATTAGGAGGAAGAACGATGGCAAGCCAAAAACGAATCCTAGACGAGCAACTATGTTTTTCGATTTATACCGCCTCACGCGAATTCACGAAATTTTATCGGCAAGCATTGGAACCTTTTCAACTTACTTATCCGCAATATTTAGTCCTTTTGGCGCTTTGGGAAGAACCGAAGCAATTAGTGAAAGAGCTAGGAAGCCACCTATCACTCGACAGCGGAACCTTAACGCCGATGTTGAAGCGAATGGAAGGTATGGGACTAGTCAAGCGATCACGCAGCAAGGAAGACGAACGAAAAGTATACATCGAGCTCACCGAAAAAGCAGGGCAAATGAAGTCAGCCGTTTTAGAAAGTGTGGCGGACTGCATTTCCAAGCTCGCATTCACCGAGCAAGATTATAAACAGATGTTACAGGGAATAAAAGAACTGACGACCAAAATTCAAGAAAATAATGGAGGAACGAAAAATGAAAAAATTATATGAAACAACAGTAATCAATACCGGTGGACGCAAAGGGGAAGTACATTCTCCAGATAATATTTTCTTCCAAGACATCGCATCACCAAAAGAACTAGGCGGCGAGGGCGGTTCAGGTTCCAATCCAGAACAATTATTTGCAGCTGGTTACTCCGCATGTTTCAATAGTGCGTTAGAGCTCGTGATGTCCAAACAAAAAATCGAAGCAGCAAGCACCGTAGAAGGAACCGTATCGTTATACAGCGATCCCGAAGATAACGGCTTCAAAATCGGCGTTGTCCTAGCTGTCCATATCGAAGGCGTTGATGCAGAAACGGCGCAAAAATTAGTAGAAACGGCTCACCAAGTTTGCCCTTACTCGAAAGCAACACGTGGAAATATCGAAGTAGAGTTAAATATTATCTAATACGCAAAAAATCCTGCCATCCCTTTTCTAAAAGGGATGGCAGGATTTTTACTTATTTTCTTCGTTTACGACCGAGTCCAATCGCATTTTCCATTTTCTTCAACGTTTTATTAGCCACGCGAGCCGCTTTTTCAGCACCTTGGTCTAAAATATCATCTAATTCAGGAGATTTCAAGAAATGCTCGTAACGCTCTTGAATCGGCGAAAGTTCATTCACAACCACCTCAGCAAGGTCCGATTTGAAATCACCGTAACCTTTGCCCTCATATTTTGCCTCAAGGGCCTTCACTGACTCACCCGTCATCGCAGAATAAATCGCCAATAAGTTCGAAATTCCAGGCTTGTTCTCCTTGTCAAACTGCACAATACCAGAAGAATCTGTCACGGCACTCTTAATTTTTTTCGTGATCACATTTGGTGGGTCCAACAAGAAAATCGCATTCTTCTTATTATCATCCGATTTACTCATTTTACGCGTCGGATCTTGAAGCGCCATCACGCGCGCACCTTGCTCAGGTACATAAATATCCGGAACAACGAATACGTCCGCATCCTCATTTTTCTTATTAAAACGCTCTGCCAAATCACGCGTCAGCTCAATATGCTGCTTCTGATCATCGCCAACAGGCACCAAATCCGTTTGATACAGCAAAATATCCGCAGCCATCAAAGGCGGGTACGTCAATAGCCCAGCGCTCACACCAGCCTTACCAGTCGATTTATCCTTAAACTGTGTCATCCGCTCCAATTCACCGATATACACGTTACACTGCAGAATCCAAGCCGCCTGCGCGTGTGCAGGAACCTCCGATTGAATAAATAGCGTCGACTTCTCCGGATCAAGCCCAACCGCCAAATAAAGCGCAGCAAGATTACGAATGCTCTGGCGTAACTTCAAACGATCTTGCGGAACCGTAATCGCATGCTCATCCACGATACAATAAAAACAATTATAATCCTCCTGAAACTGCCCAAACTGCTTCAAAGCACCGATATAGTTCCCTAAAGTTAAATCCCCACTCGGCTGAATTCCTGAAAAAATTGTTTGCTTCATCCTAATTTCCTCCTCCAATTAACTACAAAAAAACGCCCATCCCCACATAAAAATAGGGACGAACGTTATATCCGCGGTACCACCCTAAGTACTCCGAAACAGAGTCACTTAGCGAAATGAAAAATCATCTCTAGAGTTAACGGTCTAACCCGTCATTTGCTACTTCCATATTCACAAATGATGCCAAAGAACCCATTCAAGCAAGGTCGTTATCTGTTCACACCAACCACAGACTCTCTAAAAAGCGTTACCCAGCCATACTCTTCTCTTTGCTAACACATTTCAATTATATAACTCAATAATACCAAGGAATAAACACTGCGTCAATGCTTTAACTATAGTAAATCGCGAGCGCAATAAAGCTTGTTGCCAGCACAGTCAGCGAACTAAGTAAAAGACTCACATAACCGACATTCATCAGCTCAGATAACGGCACATCCGCAAATTCACTTTCCTCTTCCCGACGCATTTTCCTCGTAATTTTGCGCATGCCAGTATGTATTAAATCAAAGAAACCAGACTGCATCACATAAAGTATTAGACCCACTACAAATACAATTGCTGCCACGATAAAGGAAACATTTATATAGTAAAGTAACGAGATATTCCAGTAAAAAGAGAGCATCAGAAAGAATATCAAAATCTCCTGAATAACCGTAAAAATGATTACACGCTTGAGCAAATATGTCACCTTCCTATCAAAAATTCTATCCTAACTCTATCATAAATCCACTCAAAATACCATCTAGCATCGGCTTATGTAATAAAAATTTCTATTGCTTTAATACGTCAAAAGGTCAACGTGCGCAAGGTATTTGCATTTATGTAAAAAAATAAAAGTAATCAAATTTATAAAAAATACTTTATTTTTCTGAAAAAATAGTATATAGTGATTCTACACTCTAAAGAGGGAGAGGATTAAGTTATGAAGTTGAAGAAAAGTTGGGTATTACTATTGATGCTAACCATTATGTCCGCAGTACTTGTGGCGTGTGGAGGCGGCGATAGCACGAAAGACAGTGTCAGCACGTCAGGCAAGAAGACGGTTAATCTAATGGAATCGGCTGAAATTCCATCGATGGATTCTAAAAAAGGGACGGACGGTGTTAGTTTTACGGCTCAAAACACTGTTTTCGAAGGTTTGTACTACTTGGATAAAGACGATCAAGTACAACCCGGTGTTGCAAAAGAGGATCCACAAATCAATGACGATCAAACGGTTTACACAATCAAACTGCGCGATGATGCCAAATGGTCAGACGGCACACCTGTGACAGCCAATGATTTCGTATATTCATGGAGAAAAATAGTAGATCCAAAAACGGCTGCAGAGTACGCTGTCATTTTTAGCGGTGTAGTAAAAAATGCAGCTAAAATAACAGCTGGCGAAATGAAACCGGAAGAACTCGGCGTGAAGGCAATTGACGATACAACGCTTGAAGTAACGCTAGAACAGCCCGTTCCATATTTCCATTCGCTCCTAACATTCCCAACATTCTATCCACAAAACGAGGAATATGTTGAGAAGCAAGGTGCCGACTACGCAAAAGATAGCGATCACATGATTTACAACGGTCCATTCACGATGAAAGGCTGGACAAATACGAGCAAATCATGGTCTTACGAGAAGAATAGCAAGTATTGGAACAAAGGCGATATCAAGCTCGACAAAATCAACTTACAAGTAATTAAAGATCCAGGAAGCGCCGTTAACTTATATACAACAGGAAAATTAGACCGCGCAACACTTTCTGGTGACTATGCGAAACAAAAACAATCTGATAAAGACTTTACATCAAGTCTAGATGCATTCGTGTACTTCTTGAAATTCAACCAGAAATTAGATGGTAAATCAACTATTTTTGCGAATGAAAATGCTCGTAAAGCCATCGCAACGGTGATTAACAAAGAAACGATGGTAGACACTGTTCTTGCCAATGGTTCCGAACCAATCGACGGACTAGTACCATCGAAATTCACATTTAATCCAGTAACAAAAGAAGATTTCCGAAAAGAAAATGGCGATTTGCTAACATACGACAAAGCCAAAGCGCAAGAATACTGGAAGAAAGCGAAACAAGAACTAGGTCAAGACAATATCACACTTGAATTCTTAGGCGATGATCAAGAGTTCAGCAAGAAAATGTCCGAATATATCCAAAATGAACTAGAAACCAACCTAGACGGACTAAAAATCAATATCAAAACCGTCCCATACAAATCACGTTTGAAATTGGATGAAACACAACAATATGAATTACAACTAGCGCGTTGGGGCCCAGATTATCAAGATCCATCCACATTCCTAGGCGTATTCGAAACAACAAGCAGCTATAACCGTTCTAGCTACTCCAACCCAGAGTACGACAAACTGCTAAAAGAAGCAGCAACAACGCTAGCAACAAAACCAGAAGAACGTTGGAAAACACTTCTTCAGGCAGAGAAGATTCTAATTGAGCAAGATACAGCTGTAGCACCACTTTACCAAAACGGTGTAGCAGCATTGCAAAATCCAAAAATGACAGGCTTCGTGACGCATCTATTCGGCGCACCATACTCCTATCAATGGATCGATATTAAATAGTTCATAAGCAATGTAAATCGGCGACAAGCGCTCGTATTCCGCAGATTTGCTGGACTTCCGGTTCTCACGTACAAATCGTACGCTCCGCTTCCGGGTTCCACCAAATCTGCAGAATACAAGCGCTTTCGCTCGATTTTGCGTAAAGCCGAAGTATATGCCTGACCTAATCACGAAAGTAGGATGTGTTATATTAGTTTTTATGCTTCTTCTATATTAGAACTGGAAATGAAACCCTGAATACCCCGAATATCTAACAAAGCTAGTGAAATTTTCTGTCATTGAATAAAATGTTAGAAATGGCATATATTAAGGCTTTGTAAAGTTTTTTTAAAAGTTTATTTATTTTTTAGTGTATTTATGTAGACAGATGACGAAAAAAAGTATATAAATAAATATAATCCTACTAAATATTAGTGGATTGCTTTTCGAATCGTTATACTTTCAAAATAAGATTGTTTTCAAGTACATATCGTATCTGAAACAGTGAAGCTCTGGGGGATATTATTTCAATCGATTTATTTATTCAGAAAACTTAATAAAAGGGAAAAGTAAATTGTAAGATAGTTTAGCTAAATAATCTTGTTTGTCCATTTGCACACTAAAAAAGTGCTACAATAGGCTAATTGGGTCATCTTGCGGAAATTTTGCAATAACTTATAACTTTCATCCTTGTTTTCGTATATTTCGAAAAAATAATTTACAAAGCTGAAATTTTTAGAGTATAATAGTAATCGAAATGATTTTTCTGAAAAATAAAAAAGGGAGGTTTACTAATGAAAAAATCTAAATTGTTTTTAGTTTTAGGATTAACATTAGTACTAAGCTTAGTACTGGCAGCATGTGGAGGCGGAAGCGATTCCAAATCTAGTGGAGGCTCAAGTGATTCCAAGCAAGAATTAAACTTGATGGAGTCAGCTCTTATCCCATCAGCGGATAGTACAAAAGCAGATGATGCAGTTGGATTAAACGTAATTAACCAAACGAATGAAGGTCTGTACGCACTTGATAAAGATGGTGTAGCACAACCTGCAGGCGCTACTGAGAAAGCAAAAGTAAGCGACGACAAAAAAGTTTATACATTCAAACTACGTGATGACGCAAAATGGTCTAACGGAGATCCAGTAACAGCAAAAGATTATGTATACTCATGGCAACGTGCCGTTGATCCAAAAACAGCAGCAACTTATTCCTATTTATTTGATGGATTAGTTCAAAATGCTTCTGAAATCATCAAAGGTGAGAAAAAACCTTCTGAATTGGGCATTAAAGCAGTCGACGACAATACATTAGAAGTAACACTGGTTCAACCAGCAGCTTACTTTGATTCATTATTAGCCTTCCCAACATTCTTCCCACTTAACCAGAAGTTTGTTGAAAGTAAAGGCGACAAATACGCTTTAGATAGCGATAGTATCCTTTATAACGGACCATTCAAATTAACAGATTGGAATGGAACAGGGAAAACTTGGGCGTTCGTACCAAACGATAAATATTGGGACAAAGATAAAGTAAAACTTGATAAAATAAATGTGCAAGTAGTTCAAGATCCTGGAACTAGTGTTAACTTATACAACACGAATAAATTAGACAAAGCGCTATTATCAGCTGAATATGCTGTACAAAACAAAAATAAAGATGACTACGCTGTAGAAGAAGAGTCTTCTGTATTCTACATTAAATTTAACCAAGAACGTAATGGTAAGAAAACACCATTAGCAAATAAAAATATCCGTAAAGCATTGGCATTGTCTGTTGATAAACAAAGCTATGTGGACACAGTACTACAAAATGGTTCTATCCCAGCTAACGGTTTAGTTCCGAAGAAATTCACTTTCGATCCTAAAGATAACAAAGACTACCGCGATGAAGTTGGCGATGTTGGCGTTTATAACTTAGACGAAGCGAAAAAAGCATGGACACAAGGCTTGAAAGAGCTTGGCGTTACTTCTCTAAACCTTGAGTTTACAAGTGATGATACTGAAAATGCTAAGAAATCAAGTGAGTTCTTACAAAACCAATGGGAGAAAAACCTATCTGGTCTTAAAGTATCGCTTAAAAACGTACCATTCAAAATACGTTTAGCAAATGATCAAAAACAAGATTATGACTTCTCTCTAAGTGCTTGGGGTCCTGATTATCAAGATCCATCAACATTCTTGAACTTGTTCAGAACTGGTAACTCACAAAACAGAATGAGTTATTCAAATGCCGCTTACGATAAAATTATCGACCAAGCTGCAGGCCCACTTGCTGGTGATACACAAGGTCGTTGGGATGAAATGCTTAAAGCTGAACCAATTCTAATTGAAGAAGATTATGCAATTCAACCACTTTACCAACGTGCGAAAGCATTCTTGCAACAACCATACGTGAAAGATCTACAAAAAAATGCGTTTGGTCCAGATTATACGTTCAAAACAACGTATATTGACGGAAAATAAGTAAACGCATATCATTTTAAGAAATGCTTGACTGTAACCTGAGAGAGTATATTCTATATACTCTCTCTTTTAATGATGAATGAGGGTGTGTTACATATCCGAATAGTAAACTAATAAGGTCAGAAGGATCTGGAGATACTCTTTTCTTGATATCAGTATCACACGCTGAGATTTCAGTTTATTATGTTTTACGTTTAGAATAATCACAATGAATTTTTAGATAACTTGATATGTTTTGGGGACAAGAAGGAAGCATCAGCGTATTCTTTTATGACCAAAATGGATTCGAGAATTTAAAAAAACAATGAATTGAGAAAACAAAGCTCGCTATGGTTGCAGGCTTATGATAAAATAAGAAAATATTCTACAAAATAAATTTTTCGGGGGGTGTAGAGATGATTAAATATGGATTGAAACGGCTCTTATATATGGTTATTACAATGTTTATTATTGCAACGGTGACATTCATTTTAATGCAATATCTACCAGGTTCACCGTATAGAAACGAAGCTAAAATGACGCCAGAACAAATTCAGATTATGAACGACCAGTACGGACTAAATGATCCAGTGCCAGTACAGTATCTTCACTACATGGGAGACTTATTACAAGGGAATCTAGGGGTATCTTTCCAATTGGATAATCGACCTGTATCTGAAATATTAGGAAACTTGATTGGACCATCGATTACAATTGCCGTTGAAGCCATTGTATTCGGACTACTATTTGGTATTATACTAGGGGTTGTAGCAGCCATGTTTCAGAATAAGTGGCCCGATTACACCAGTACGTTTATCGCGATACTTGGGAAATCGATACCATCCTTCGTGTTCGCCGCCATGCTACAGTATTGGATCGGCGCAAAATTACAGTGGTTGCCGGTTGCCGGTTGGGGTACCTTTGAATACACCATACTGCCAGCACTTGCGCTTGCCATGTTCCCACTCGCCACAGCCGCTCGTTTTATGAGGACAGAGCTTATCGATGTGTTCGGTTCGGATTATGTGTTGCTTGCAAAAGCGAAAGGGAATAACCGTGTGGAAGTTGCTTGGAAACATGCGATTCGTAATGCACTGATTCCACTTATTACTGTTATCGGACCTCTAACTGTGGCCTTGATGACGGGTTCACTTGTTATCGAAAATATCTTTGGTATTCCGGGTATCGGAAGCCAGTTTGTGTCATCTATACAAACCAATGACTATCCTGTAATCATGGGAACTACGCTACTCTTTGCAGGTATGCTTGTTTTCGTTATTCTAGTGGTAGATATTCTTTACGGATTGATTGACCCTCGTATCCGTGTGTCGGGAGGTAAATAATTATGACAGAGCCAAAAATTTCAAAAGAATTATTCCAACCCGCGCATATACAAGAAGCAGAACATGAGAAAATTCTACGTCCAAGTCTTACTTTTATGCAAGATTCTTGGATTCGTATCAGAAAAAATAAAGCCGCATTAGTGAGTATTATCGTGTTGGCGCTTGTTATTATCATGGCTTTTGTTGGCCCGCTGATTTCTGGATACACGTATTCAGAACAAACAACGCCTAATGCTTCACTACCACCTAAAGTTCAAGGTTTTGATAATATGCCATTTTGGAACGGTAAGCAAAACATTGGTGGCGAAGAAGTAGACGTTTATAAGCAAAAAAATGTACCTGAAGGAACGTATTATTGGTTCGGAACGGATACACTCGGCCGTGACCAATTTACGCGTGTTTGGAAAGGTACTCAAATTTCACTATTCATCGGTTTAGTAGCCGCATTCTTTGACTTACTTGTTGGGGTAACATACGGTATGATTTCTGGTTACTCTGGTGGTCGTGTTGATAACTTTATGCAACGTATTTTGGAGGTTGCTTCGGCGATTCCGAACTTAGTTGTAGTTATCCTCATGTTGCTCGTCCTCGATCCCGGTATCATGTCCATTATCATTGCGATTGCGATGACGAGTTGGATAACGATGGCGCGGGTTGTACGTGGACAAGTTTTGAAATTGAAAGATCAAGAGTTTGTATTAGCTTCTAAAACGCTTGGTGGTTCGACGCCGAGCATTTTATTCAAGCATTTGTTGCCCAACGTATCGGGTGTTATTATCATTAACGTTATGTTTAGTATTCCAAGTGCGATTTTCTTCGAGGCCTTCCTAGGATTTATCGGGTTAGGTATTCCTGCACCACAGGCATCGCTTGGAACACTCATTAGCGAAGGGTACAAGACATTGCAAGTACTGCCGTATATGGTTCTTTATCCAACGCTCGTACTATGTATTATCATGATTGCATTTAACTTAATTGCTGACGGCTTACGTGATGCGTTTGATCCGAAAATGCGTGATTAAAGGTGAGGTGAGGAAAAATGGAAAAACTATTAGAAGTAAAAGACTTGCATATCTCGTTTCATACGTATGCTGGTGAAGTAAAAGCAATTCGTGGCGTGAGTTTTGACCTAATTAAAGGGGAGACGCTAGCGATTGTTGGTGAGTCTGGTTCGGGGAAATCCGTAACGACTAAGTCCATCATGCGCCTATTGCCAGAAAGTAATTCCAAAATTAAATCAGGAGAAATCCTATTTAACGGTATAGATATTGCGAAAGCATCTGAAAAACAAATGCAAAAAATTCGTGGTAAAGAAATTTCGATGATTTTCCAAGATCCGATGACCTCATTAAATCCAACAATGACCATCGGTAAACAAATTGCAGAACCGATCATTAAACACCAAAAAATTGGGAAGAAGGAAGCCTTGAAAACGGCGCTTCGTTTGCTTCAATTGGTTGGTATTCCAAATGCAGAAGAACGTTTAAAACAATATCCGCATCAGTTTTCTGGTGGTATGCGTCAACGTGTTGTTATCGCGATTTCGCTTGCTTGTAATCCGCAAATCCTGATTGCCGATGAGCCAACAACGGCACTGGATGTTACGATTCAAGCACAGATTTTGGACCTGATGAAAGATTTGCAGAAGAAAATTGATACGTCGATTATCTTCATTACGCATGATCTTGGAGTTGTAGCGAATGTAGCCGATCGTGTAGCGGTTATGTATGGCGGTAAAATTGTTGAAATTGGAACGGTAGATGAGATTTTCTACAATCCGCAACATCCATATACGTGGGGACTTATTAGTTCGATGCCGACTTTGGATACGGAAGAGGAAGAACTGTTTGTTATTCCTGGTACGCCTCCTGATTTGCTCGATCCTCCAAAAGGAGATGCGTTTGCGGCTCGTAATAGATACGCGATGCAAATCGATTTAGAACAAGAACCACCAATGTACAAAGTCTCTGACACGCATTATGCAGCTACTTGGTTATTGCATCCAGATGCACCAGAGGTAACGCCTCCTGATGCCGTATTACGTCGTCAAGAGCAATTTGCAACGGATCATCCCGGTATGCAAGCTGTTCACGCGAAGGGGGTTGAAGTAGATGGCTGAAAAGTTACTCGAAATTAAGAATCTAAAGCAATACTTTAATAAAGGCAAAGCAAGTGAAGTCCGCGCTGTAGATGGTATCTCTTTTGATATTTATAAAGGAGAAACGCTTGGTCTTGTAGGCGAATCTGGTTGTGGGAAATCAACAACTGGGCGTACGATTATCCGTCTATATGATGCAACAGATGGCGAAGTACTTTACGATGGCGTGGATGTACATGGTCGTAAATCACGTACAGAGATGCACGAGTTCCGTCGCAAAATGCAAATGATTTTCCAAGATCCGTACGCATCGTTAAATCCGCGTATGAAAGTCAAGGATATCATTGCAGAGGGTATTCGTATTCACGGCTTGGCAAAAACTCCGTCTGAGCTAACGAATCAAGTCTATGAGTTGTTAGAAACGGTTGGTTTGAGCAAGGAACACGCTGGTCGTTATCCACATGAATTCTCTGGTGGGCAACGTCAACGTATCGGGATTGCTCGTGCGCTGGCTGTTCAACCGGAATTCATCATTGCCGATGAGCCGATTTCTGCCTTGGACGTTTCGATTCAAGCGCAAGTCGTCAACCTGCTAAAACAATTACAAAAAGAAAAAGGCCTGACTTATCTGTTTATCGCGCATGATTTGTCGATGGTTAAATATATTAGTGATCGTATCGGTGTGATGTATTTCGGTAAATTGGTGGAATTAGCACCAGCTGATGATTTATATCGTGCACCGCTACATGCGTACACGGAATCATTACTTTCCGCGATTCCATTACCTGATCCTAACTATGAACGTACTCGTATTCGTAAAACATACGATCCAGCGGTTCATAATTATACAGGAAATGAAGATTTACAGATGCGTGAAATCGCACCAGGACATTTTGTGTATTGTTCTCCTGAAGAAGTAGCTACTTATCAAGAGAAACACGCAAAACTAACTGCCGCAGCCGCAGCTATAGTAGAATAATGATGAAAAGCCATCCTGATGTTCAGGGTGGCTTTTCCAATGGCATTCTAACAAATTTCTCATTAAATTCTAATGTAAAGGCTTATTTTTTCATCGGATTCTTGTTTTAAAGCGGTATAGTAAGGGTAACATACATATAACGAGCAACTTTCAATCTGTGTGAGTTGGATAACTTTTTTTGAAATAGTGTGTTGCTTTTTGCTATTTTGGTGTATAATGAAAGTAGGTCTTAAAAGAGATCGTTTCCAATAGATATATTGTTAGGAAATTCGTTACATTGAATGAAACAATAAACCAATAAGGAGTGTGAATGTCTAATGGTAACGTTATACACTTCACCAAGTTGCACGTCTTGTCGTAAGGCTCGTGCATGGCTAGAGGAACATGATATCCCGTACAAAGAGAGAAATATTTTCTCGGAGCCATTAAGTTTAGGCGAAATTAAAGAAATTTTACGAATGACAGAGGATGGTACGGATGAGATTATTTCCACGCGTTCTAAGACATTCCAAAAATTAAATGTGGATTTAGATAGTTTACCGCTTCAAGAATTATTTGAACTAATCCAAAAAAATCCAGGTTTGCTACGTCGCCCAATTATTATTGACGAGAAGCGTTTGCAAGTAGGCTATAACGAAGATGAAATTCGTCGTTTCCTACCACGTCGCGTTCGGACGTATCAATTGCGTGAAGCTCAAAAACTGGTTAATTAATCTTATTTGGACTACCAATGCTTTTTTAGGTATTGGTAGTTTTTTTGGAGCAGATTAGGGTTTTCATGGATTATTATCATAATTTTTTTATAAATATAGGCTTTTTTGAGGGAATTGGGAGTTTCTACTCTTGAATTCTGGGTAAATATAGGCTAAGATAGTATTCTTCAATTAAATAGTGGCTTTTAGCGAAATCAATTATTAGCCCTTTTTTTTGAATTAGGCTACAATGATACTAACAACAAATGAATTACCCTTCATTGTCAATGTTGAAGATGGAAGGGAGAGTGTGTGACGATGGAAATTGAACGTATTAATGAGAATACCATAAAGTTTTATATCTCTTATATGGATTTGGAAGAACGCGGTTTTAATCATGAAGAAATTTGGTATGACCGTGAGAAGAGCGAGGAGCTTTTCTGGGATATGATGGACGAACTTAAGTATGAGGACGAGTTCTCTCCTGATGGACCACTCTGGATTCAGGTACAGGCTTTGAAGCACGGTTTAGAAGTGCTAGTTACGAAGGCTAACCTAGGCAAGGGTGAATCGGGCTTTGAGATTAATATGGATCAGGCCGATGAGCTAGCCGAGGAACGTATTGAGAAACTGCTAGAAGAACATTTTACTCCTGCCAAGATTACCGAGGGCGGGGATGAAGATACGTTAGAATTTATTTTGCAGTTCCGCGAATTTGAGGACTTGATTACCTTGTCTAAAGCGACTGGGCTTGATCAGTTATCAACGAAACTGTACCACTACAAAGATAGTTATTATCTGTATGTGGAGTTTCCTGAAGCGAAATTTGATGAAAAAAACATTGACAATGTAGTCAGTATTTTATTAGAGTATGGCGATGAAACGAATTTAACGGGTTATGTTCTTGATGAATATGCCAAAGTTATTTTTGATGATCCTGCCTTGCCACAAGTAAAGAAATATTTTAATTAAAAAAGCTTTTTAGGCTCGATTTACGCTGTGAAAAACACGTGAATCGAGTCTTTTTGCGTTTTTGGAAGAAGAGGAAGGAGTTACGAAAGATTGGGCGAATATAGTTAGTATACAGACCTAGAGAGGCAGTGAAAATTATGTTTACCGCAAAAGACCAGAATGGACGAGATGTTGTTGTGACACGGGGAAATGTGGCTTTTTTGAAAGCGAGAAGGGATCAATATACGTGTGGGTGTTGCGCGGAACGGCTTATTTTGAAGGCTGGCGAGATCAATATGCCTCATTTTGCACATTTGGCTTCAAGTAGGTGTCAATTTGCTTCGGAAGGTGAGTCGGAGCGACATTTGAGTGGAAAAAAGTATTTTTTGGAGTGGCTGATTTTGCAGGATCGTCAGGCGGATGTAGAGGTGTATCTACGCGATATAAAGCGTCAGGCGGATATTCTTGTGGATGGGCGTACTGTGATCGAATATCAGTGTTCTACGGTCCCTGTGCAGGAGTTGCGGCAGCGAACCGAGGATTATCATATGGCGGGGCTTTGCGTGCACTGGATTCTAGGCCAGGATATCCGGATGGTGAAGGGGAGATATTATTTAACGGCTTTTCAGCAGGCTTTTATTAAAAAGGAGCCGAATTTGGGGTATTATTTAATGCAGTACTTGCCGGAAGTGAACCGCTGGACGGTGTTGTATCATATTACGATGGATACGACGAATCGCTTTTATGCGCGGGCGATGACGTTTGATGGGCGTGTAGGGGTGGGTGTAATTAAGAAGGCATTGCAGCGGATTAAGTATGCGACTTTTTATGTGAAGCGGGATTTGGCTTTTGAGAGGCAGAAACAGTGCTATTTTTATACGCGGTTTAAGAAGCAGAGTGGCTTTTTGAAGGATGTGTATGAGCAAGGTTATTATTTGCAGCATTTGCCGATGGAGGTTGGTGTTTCATTGTCGATGCAATTTAGAGTGAAAACACCGGCGATGGAATGGCAGTTTTATTTATGGAGTCTGTTTTTCCGTCTGTTGGGGACGGGGGATTCGTTTATGCTTGCCGGTGTATTGGCGATTTTTGAGAAGTACATTGTTCCGATGCCGCTTATTTGGGATGAGGACCGGGAGGAGCTTTGTTTGGCTTATGTGCAGTTTCTTTGTAAACAGGGAATTTTGTATGCGAACGCGGCAGGTGGTTTTACGGTGATAAGGGAGATGAAGGAATTGGTGAATGAAGAGGCGAGATTTTTGGATGTTTGATTTTTGCAATTTTAATGGGATTAGCTCATAATGAATGAAAAAGTAATTATTGGAGGTATCGTATTTATGAGTGAGAATAAAGTAGCTGCATTACCAACGCGGGAAGAAGTGCCGGTAAGTGCAACATGGGATTTAACGACGATTTTTAAAGATGATGCTGCGTGGGAGAATGATTTTGCGCAGTTGAAGGATAAAGTGAAGGAAGGTAAGGCGTTTCAAGGGAAGTTAGGCGATAGTAGTGATAGTTTGTTGCAAGCGTTGCGTTATCGTGATGAATTGTATGATCGCTTAGGGAATCTGTATGTTTATGCGCATTTAAAACAAGATCAGGATACGACGAACACAGCGTATCAGGGATTAAATAGTCGTGCGGGAAGTCTGTTGACGGAGGCATCGGCGGCAATTTCTTATTTTGAACCAGAAATACTGGCGATGGATGAGGCTAAATTGAAGGGCTTTATTGCGGAGAATAAGGATTTGCAATTGTACGCGCATTTATTGGAAGAAGTGAATTTGAATCGTCCGTATGTGCTTTCTGAGAAGGAAGAGGCTTTGCTTGCTCAGGCGGGGGAAGTTCTAGGGAATGCTTCGCGGACGTATAGTATTTTAAATAATGCGGATATGAAGTTTCCTGTGATTGAGGATGAGAACGGCAATCAGGTGGAGATTACGCATGGTCGTTATGGCAAGATGATGGAAGGGAAGAACCGTGATGTTCGTAAAGCTGCTTTTAAAGGGATGTATAGTGCGTATGACGGCTTGAAGAACACGTTGGCAACGACACTAACGGGTCAGGTGAAGAAGGGGAATTTCTATGCGAAGGTTCATGGCTATAAGTCTGCGCGTCATGCGGCTTTATTTGGGAACCATATTCCGGAGACTGTTTATGATTCGTTGGTAGAGGCTGTAAATGATCGGTTGCCGCTATTACAGCGTTATGTTGGGCTGCGTAAAGAGTTGTTGAATCTGGATGAATTGCGGATGTATGATATGTATACGCCGCTTTCAACGGATGTGCATTTAGCGTTTACGTATGAGGAAGCGAAGGATATTGTTTTGAACGGTTTGGCGCCATTAGGAGAGGAATATCAAGCTATTTTGAAAGAGGCTTTTGATAATCGCTGGATTGATGTCGTGGAGAACAAAGGGAAGCGTAGCGGGGCTTATTCTTCTGGTGCATATAGTACGAATCCGTATATTTTGATGAACTGGCAGGATACGATTGATAATGTGTTTACGTTGGCGCATGAGTTAGGACACAGTGTGCATAGTTATTATACGCGCAAAAGTCAGCCTTTTGTTTATGGGGATTATTCGATATTCTTGGCCGAGGTGGCTTCGACGACGAATGAGAATTTATTGACGGATTACATGTTGAAGAAATATGATGATCCGAAAGTGCGGGCGTATTTGCTGAATCATTACTTGGACGGTTTTAAAGGAACGGTATTCCGCCAAACGCAATTTGCTGAGTTTGAGCATTTTATTTATCAAGCGGATCAGAATGGAGAGGCCTTGACGGCTGAGTTCTTGACGGAGAACTATTTTGCGATGAATGAGAAATATTATGGCAGCGAGATTGTGTATGATGAGGAGATTGGGCTTGAGTGGTCACGTATTCCGCATTTTTATATGAATTATTATGTGTTCCAATATGCAACAGGGTTTAGTGCAGCATCAGCGCTTAGTGATCGTATTTTGCATGGTGGTGCTGAGGCTGTTGAGAAATATCTGGCATTCTTAAAAGCGGGAAGTTCTGATTTTCCAATTGAAGTGTTGAAAAAAGCTGGCGTGGATATGACGACGGCTAAACCGGTGACGGATGCGTTGAAGGTTTTTGAGCAACGATTGGATGAGCTAGAGAAGTTGGTTAAATAGGGTAGGATTGTGAAAAGTAATTGATTTAGAAAATAAATTTATATTTTTATTAGTGATAAAATAGGGTTCTTAAATGAGAATCCTATTTTGTTATTTATGGATTAGAAATACTTTTTTTGTTATATAATCGGTATTGGGATGGGGAAAACGTGGATTTTAGAGGTAATACATGCGGAAATGCGAGTTATTATTTGTTGATGGCTATTTTTATTTACGAATGAGGATTATCTAAGTGGGAATGAAAGGAGATATTATAAAAATAAAGTTTGTGAAATGTTGAATTATTGATTTAGATGTGGTATATTATTGACGTGAAATAAATCACAATACAAATACCCCCTTTATTTGATTGTGTGAATTTCTCCTTTTGATTGCGCTGAGAAAAGCCGTAGCCTTGTGTTGCGGCTTTTTTCGATTTTAAGATATTGATTTAGCCCTTATTTCATAGGACTAGTTAAGGCGTATATCATGAAAACAGCATCAGATGTGGAGGAGTGATTTGAATGTTCGATGGAACTATTCAATCAGGAACTGCTATTTTAAAGGATAAGTATGGACTTACTGAGAAATCAATTTCAAAGCTGTTAGGAATCGATGGAGTGAATTTGGATGAGGATTATAGGTCTAATTCTAACAGTCAAACGAATCATGCGGAATATGTACTGCCTTTTTTGGTGGGGTCTCTTGATGCAACAAGTGATGATGCGAAATTATTGGGAGTTATGAGGGGCTGATTCATTATTTTAATCTGCGTCTTGAAACGTTGGCTTTGTATGCTGAAATAACAGCGGATGAGATGAAAAATTTCATAAGTGATTCTGATTCTCTTTCAGTGGAGAAAAAATATCATATGGGGATGCGGATTATGTTAATTCACTTTGTTTTAAAGGAATCTTATCGTTAGTTAGGAATGATGTTTCTGATGTAGTTTGATTTTATACAATACAAAAAATCCAGAGTCGGCTCAGATTTAGAGTGACTCTGGATTTTTTTATCAGCCGATTCCTGAGAGTGTTTGGATGATTAGCTGGATGTTGAGGATACTCAGGACAACAGTTATGACCCATGCTAGAATCGTGACCCATAGGTGGTTTTTGAAATCGCCCATTAGTTTTTTGCTGCTGGTGAAAATGGTGAGTGGAATCATGGAGAATGGTAGGGCGACGCTTAGGAATACTTGGGTGTAGATTAGGAGTTGCTCGACTGCGTTTTCTTGGTCGCCGTAGATTACGATGCAGATGATAACTGGGATGATGGCGAGTATGCGTGTGATAAGTCGGCGAATCCAGACGGGTAGTTTCATATGGATGAAGCCTTCCATGACGATTTGGCCGGTTAGTGTGCCTGTGATGGTGGCGTTTTGTCCGGATGCGAGTAGGGCGACAGCGAAGAGAACGCTGAGGACGGGACTCGCGATGGCGCCAACGATGGCATTGTTTTGTAGGGCGTCATAGAGTTGTGTGAATTGGCCTAGGTTGCTGGTGTCTTGCCCGAAGAATAGGGCGGCACCGAGTATTAAAAGTAAGCAGTTGACGACGAATGCTGCGGTTAGCTGGATGTTGGAGTCGATTGTCGAAAATTTGATGGCTTCTTTTAGTGATTTTTTGTCGTTGCGGTCGTATTTTCTGGCTTGAACAATGGATGAGTGTAGGTATAGGTTATGTGGCATGACGGTTGCGCCGATGATGCCGAGTGCCAGAAATAGTGCGCCTTTGTCTGTGATGACTTGTTTTTGTGGGATGAAGCCGCCGAGCATGTCGGACATGTTTGGGTCGGATAGGATGACTTCATATAGGAAGATTACAAGTACCGTGATGATTAGTGTGACGACGATGGCTTCGATTTTTCGGAAGCCGAATTTGGCTAGTACGAGAAGTAGGAAGACGTCGAGCACGGTGATGATGACACCGAGTATGAGTGGTATGCCAAATAGCAGGTTTAGGGCTACGGCACTACCGATGACTTCGGCGATATCTGTTGCCATGATGGCGAGTTCGGCTACGATCCACAGGGCAAAGCCGCCTTTTTTACCGGTTTTTAGACGGGTGGCTTGGGCTAGATCGAGACCTGTAACGATGCCGAGTCTGGCGCACATGCTTTGTAGGAGCATCGCGATAAGGCTGGACATTAGGATGACGCTTAGGAGTAGATAGCCGTATTGTGATCCACCTTGAATGGACGTGATCCAGTTACCAGGATCCATGTAGCCAACTGCAACGAGCGCGCCGGGGCCTGAGTAGGCGATGAGTTTACGCCAGAATCCGCCATTTTTAGGGATGCTGACACTATTATTTATTTCTCCCAAACTTGAACCGTTGGGTGGGGTATGTTGGATTATTTTTTTCTTTTCTTTTTTATCAGTCATGGTCAAAATCCTCTCAATGTTTCCTTCGTGCAACAAATTTAGTTTAATGCAGATAGAGGGATTTTGCAAGCTTTTTGGTTATGAATTTATGAAATATTTTGGGACTTTGTGTATTAGTAGAAGATATATGTTAAAATTTAAGAAAACGGTGGGTGATGGAATGGGCAGAATCTCGAAAAACTTAGAGGATTACCGAAAAATTAGTGAGGCTTCTTATTTGGTGGCGGACCAGAATGTGCATCGCTATCGGATTATTTTGCGTTATTTTTTTGTGGAGCATGAGCGGATGCGGGATTATTTGTATCCGAATGATATCTTGTGGCATGTGCGGTCGGTGGAAGGTATGGAGGAGTATAAGGATGCGGAGTTAGAGCAGGATTTAGCGGCATTGGTGAGGTGGGGAAATATTACGCCACGTCAAGAAGTTCGGAATCCGAAGACGATTATGGAGTTTAATAAGAAGTCTTTTCGTTATCAGATTGCGCCTTATACGGTACAGATTGAGCGGATGTTGGCGGGATTGGAGCAGTCTGGTGATGAGTTTCAGGGGTCGCTTGATAAACGCCCATTTGAGAAAGTGTTGCTTGCGTTGCGTGCTTTTTTGAGCCGGGATGATGTGCCAATTTTGGAGAAGTGGCAGGATATGATTGATTTGTTTTCGACGATACGAACGAATACGGCGGATTATTTGGCGTATGTGAGTAGTGCGAATGCGGAAGAGAATATGCAAAAGGATAACTTTTTGGTGTATAAGGATCGGTTTGTGTCTTATTTACGCGATTTTATTGTGGGGTCGCATCAGACGGCATTAAAGATTCAAGCTATTTTGTTGGATTTGGATCGGGATGAATTGGACAGGATATTTGATGAAATTAGTCAGAAACCAGATTTTGCGCCTCGTTTTGAGGAAATTGTGCCTAATGTGGAGGAGAAGAAAGAGGAGTTATTTGAAATATGGGATAGTTTTGTGATGTGGTTCTTGGATCGGGACGGAAATCTGTGTGAGTATAGTATTTTGCAAGCGCGTACGGATGATACGATCAAGAAAATAACGCGAAATATTAAGCGTTTGGGGGAACGGCATCAGCAGCATATTAGTCGGAAGCGGGATTATTTGCACATTGCGAAATGGTTTGCGGAGGAGGCGGATATAGGGCGGGCGCATGAGTTATCGGCAATTGTTTTTGGATTGCCGGAAGTACGTCATTATGTTGTGACTCCAGAAACGGGTTCTACGGCTTACCGAGAAATTTGGGAGACGGAACCGGATTGGAAACTGCTTAAACCGCGTGTGCAGGGGTATCGTGAGCGAACGAAGCCGACTAGTTTTACGTTGAATACGGAGGAGAAAGAGGCGGCGAAAGAGGCGTATTTGCAAGCGTTGAAAAATACGGAGGCGAAGATGCTCGGGTATGTTCGGGATGGTGAAATTGATTTAAGTGTGCTGACTTATGTGGATACGAGTGTGCGTAAGGTTCTGCTAGGCTGGGTTTCGCAAGCGATGTTGGAGGAATCTAAGGTTGTGCTTACGGAGTTTGGAAATCGGGTCAGGGTTCGTGTGGATGAGAGTGAGCGGATAAAAATCGAATCGGATGATGGCGTTATGAAGATACCAAAAATCACTTTTACATTTGAGGATGGTGACATCGATGTTAACGAAGGATGATAAGTTAAAGGACGGATTGCAGCTTTTGATGGATAATTATTGGGTGTTACGTAGTGTTTCGCCTAAGGAATATCAGTTTTTGCGTAGTATGGAGAAGGATTTGCGTCAGATTATTTCGGATAAATTTGGATGGCGTGTGTATTTTCATACGGATTTTATTAAGTTGGAGAAAATCCCTGTGGAGCCTGAAGCTTGGATGGGGATGCTTTCGTTTGAGGAGCCGATGGATTATGCGTTGTTTTGCTGTGGTCTCGCGTTTTTTGAGGAGAAGGATATTAAGGAGTATTTTTTGTTGAGTCATATTTGTGAAGAGATATTGGAGAGTTATCCGGGGACGCCGAAAGTGGATTGGTTGAATTATAATCATCGTAAGTCGTTGATTCGGGTTATTAAGAAGATGTTGGATTTGCATTTGATTGAGACGATTGATGGCGATATGAAGCGGTTTTTGTTTGAGGAAGATGCGGAGGTGCTTTATGTGACGACGGTTTATGCGCGTTATTTTATGCGGCCGTATCCTCAAAATATTTATGATTATGCGCATTGGTCGGATTTGATAGAGGACGAGACGCTGGATAATGAGAATGCGCAGCGTCATTTGGTGTATAAGAAGTTGTTTATGCAGCCGCAGTTATTGCGCGGGGAAGTGAGTGAGGCGGATTTTTATTACATACGAAACCAGCGTCCGTCGATTGAGCATTTTGCGGAGCGGTATTCGGAGTATCATTTGGAGTTGTATAAGGATGTTGCGATGTTGGTGATGCATGAGAATAAGGCGAAAAGTGTGTCGTTTCCGTCGAACAAGGCGTTGGATGATATTTTGCTGCATTTAATGGCTTTGGTGCGGAAGAAGGATTTTTCTGTGGATGCGCATGGGGAAATACATTTGTCGACGGGACAGTGGGATGATTTAATGGATGAGTTAATTGCGATATATCAATATGGCTGGTCTAAGGAATATCGGGATAAAAAGAAGGATGCTTTGGATGTGGCGATTGTGCAACATGGCAAGTCGTGGGGATTTTTGGAGCGAGAAGTGACGGGGATTTGTATTTATCCGACTTTTGCGAGATTTGCTGGTAAATATAGTTTGAATGAGAAGAAAGAGGTGGAGAAATGAGTGAGGCAAAGTGGCATTTAAATCGGGCTGGGATTTTTAATTATTGGTATTATGATGAGACGTACTTTGATTTTTCGGATGGGAAGATGTTGTTGCGGGGGTCTAATGGTTCGGGGAAATCGGTGACGACGGCGAGTCTTTTGCCGATGCTTTTGGATGGGAAAACAAATCCGACGCGACTGGACCCGTTTGGATCAGGGGCGCGGAAGATTGAGGATTATCTGCTTGGGGAGAAGGATATTTCGACGTATGAGGAGCGCACGGGGTATTTGATGTTGGAGTATAAAAGCGCGGGCATGGAGAAGTATATTACGACGGGGATTGGGATTCAGGCGAGGCGTGATAATAAGCCGACGAAATGGTATTTTGTGATTACGGATGGTAGACGGATTGGGACGGATATTGAGCTTTTGAAAAAGGAGGGGGATTCGAAGCGGCCACTTTCGCGTAAACAGTTGGAGAATGTTGTGGCTGGCGGTGGTTTTGTTGTTCAGACGAGACGGGAGTATGCTGAGCTTGTGAATCGCTTTTTATTTGGATTTGAAACGATGGATGCTTTTGAGGATATGGTTAATTTGTTGGTGGAATTGCGGAAACCGAAGTTGTCGAAGGATTTTACGCCGACGGTTATTTATAGTTTGCTTGAGGATGCGTTGCCGCCACTTAAAGATGATACGCTTCATTCTGTATCGGATTCGCTCGAAAATATTGACGTGGCGCAAGGGCAGTTGTTGCAGGCGAAACAGGAGTTTGATCTTTTGAAGCGGTTGGGTGATGTTTATTCGAAGTATCATCAGGCGGTACTTGCGAAGGTTGCGGATAAGTGGCTGTATGTTGAGGCGAAATTGGCGCAGAAAAAAAGTGATCTCATGGAGACGGAGCGAGAGCAGGAGTCATTGACGAGTCAAAAAGAGGAGATTGAGCGAGATCTTCATGTGATTCGTAATAGATTGGTAATTTTGAACGAGGAAGAAAGTAGTTTGAAGCAGCATAATGTGTTTATGTTGGGGAAGGAGCGCAAAAATCTGGAGGAGTTGGAGAGTCGGCTTACGAGGGAGCGGACGGACGCGGAAGATCAGCTTGGTCGTAAGAAGCGGGATTTGACGAGTCAGCAGGTGGCTTTGGAAGCGCTTGTGATGCAATTGGAGACGACGCAAAAGGATATTCGGGAATTGCAGGAGGAATTGGAGGATCATGCGCAGGGTAGTGGTTTTAAGGCTCATGAAACGTTGAATGAGGATTACGCGCGGATGCTCGGGGAAATGGATTTTTCTTATTGGTCGAAAGAGGCGCGTGATCATTTGCTGTTATTGACGGATATTCGGGCAAAAATTGTGGAGCAGGATCGCTTGCTGGCGGCGCTTGTGGTGAGTTCTCGGAAAGTTGGGGAATGCGAGAAGGCGCGGGATACGGAGCTGATTCAGGAGAAGGATTGGTTACGGATTTTTGATGTGGAAATGGAGAAGATAGAGATGTCGCTTTTGAGTTGGAAAGAGGGGAGTATTTTTCCAATTTCTGATTTGGAGTGGCAAGAGGTGTTGCAAAGACTGCATTTATTGTATGATGAGACACCGAGTTTGTATCTTGCGTTGGAGCCGATTCGGAAGGCTTTGGATCGTTTTAAAGGGGAACTTGAGCTTAAGAAAGTGGATTTGAATTATAAAATGGAGATGCAGCAGGGGTTGCTAGTGGAAACGAGGCGGGAGCTGGAGTCTTGGCAACAGACGGAGATACCGGAGCCGGAACGTGAGTCTGCTTTGAATGAGGAACGACGAGAGCTGGAAGCAGCTGGGGAACGGGTTTGGTCATTTTATGAATTGGTTGATTTTCATGAGCATGTGCCGCAAGATGTGAGGAATCGTATGGAGGGGGCTTTGAATCAGGCGGGAATTATGGATGCGCTTGTTTCTGAGAAGCCGCTGAAATTAAAGGCGAACAGGCAAATCATTGCGAATCCGGTTCTATTGTCGCAAACATTAGAGGATTTTTTGTATCCTGTGGAAATAGTGGATGGGATTAGTTCTGCGTATGTGGCTGCGGTTTTGCAGTCGATTGAGGTGGATTCTGATGTGGCGCAATCGGCAACGGTTATTGCGAGTGATGGTAATTATCGGATTGGAATTTTGGATGGGACTAGTTTGCCGATGTATGAGGCGATGTATGTGGGGCGTGAGAATCGGGAGCGTTACCGGCAGTCGCAAATTGAGAAATTGGAAGCGGCTATTGTTGTGATAGAGCAGGAGAAGCTAGCCTTGCAGAATTCGATTCAGCAGATTGAGGAGCGCGTTGAGGCGGGAAATAGTGCATTACTTCGCTTACCAGTGGATACGAATTTGGTCGTGGCTGATAGGGAAATAAAGGCTACGCGCACGAGGCTGCAGGAATTTGAAGTTCGGTTAGAGACGTTAAAACAAGAATTAGTCGAGCAAAAAGAAGCGCATTCCATTATTGAATTAGAGCTGAATCAGTGGAAAAAGGAATATGGGCTTAAAGTGACGGAAGCGGATATTTTGGATAGTATGAAATCGGCAAATGATTATATCGGAGCGTTGGGGGATTTGCAGGATAATAGTCGTAATGTGCGTCATACGGAACGAAATATTGTGGATAGTGAGTTGCGGTTAGATGGGATTCGTGAGGAGATTGATGAGAAGGAAATGGTGCTCTCAGATCGGTCGCGGCAGTTGGAGAAGGTGCTTGATTCGCTAGCTTCGATTAGGGCTCAGCTGGAATTGGAAGGGGAGCATGAGATATTAGCGCGTATCGATAGTTGTTTGAAAGAGAAAACGACATTGACGGCGGAGGAAATGAGTTTGCGCAATAAGCATCCGTATATTCTCGCTGATTTAAGGACGGCAGATCAGTTGCTGGCAAAATTGCAAACGGAGAATCATTTTTATGGGCAGATTACGGTTTCTTGGGAGCGACTTTTCAAGCTGGAGTATGCGCGGTATGAGGACGGGGAATCGGCTGATTGGTCGGCTTTAGCGCTTTATTATCAGGAGCGATTTAAGGAAGATGGGACGGTCAATACTCGAAAACGGTTGGCTAATTTGACGGTGGAATTGATGCAGGATTTGAGTAAGTATAGCCCGACATTGCAGGAATCGGTGATGTTGCCAGTGGAAAATTGGATGGAAGAAGCGTTTCCTGATGATTTACAAATGATGATTACAGAATGGCGGGAATACTCGGTTCGGCAATTGCTAGATGTGGCGGACGAGCAAAATCGGAGGGCTTCGATTTTTGCGGTGATTGAGGAATTGCAGCTGTATATTTCGGAGCAAGAGGGTTATTTGAAAGCGGAGGATCACAAGTTATTTGAGGAGATTTTGCTTCATTCGATTGGAAATGTTCTGCGTCAATTGATTAACCGGGCGGAGAAATGGGCGATTCAGATGAATCAAATTTTGAAGCGGCAGGAGAATTCTTCGGGGCTTAGTTTGTCGATTGAATGGAGGGCAAGAGCCGCGGAGCAAGAGGGCGAGCTGCATACGAAGGATCTTGTGGAGTTGCTGCGTAGAGGTCCTCAGACGCTTAGTGAGGCGGAAGTGGAGCGGATGATTCAACATTTCCGTTCTAAGATTGATTATGCCAAAGTTGTGATGGAGAAGGATGAGGAGATTCAGACGCTTCATGATGTGATGAAATATGTGCTGGATTATCGTAAGTGGTTTGAGTTTAAACTGAGTTATAAGAAGGAAAATGAGCCGAAAAGAGAGTTATCGAATACGAAATTCTATCAGTTTAGTGGTGGTGAAAAAGCGATTTCGATGTATTTGCCATTATTTACGGCGGTGTATTCGAGATATCAGGACGCGGAGAATATGGCGCCGTACATTATTGCTTTGGATGAGGCTTTTGCTGGTATTGATGAGCTGAATATTGCGGAATTATTTAAAGCGACGGAGGAACTTGGATTTGATTATATTCTTAATTCGCAGTCGCTTTGGGGTGATTATGCAACAGTGCAGGATTTGAATATTTACCAGCTTATTAGACCGAAAAATGCTAACTTTGTCACGTATTTGGCGTATCATTGGAACGGGAATAAGCGTGTGCAGATTGGAGAAGAAGTGGATGAGTCAGAAGCTGTTCGATGAGGCTGTTCTTTTTTTCAAGGGGAATAAGACGTATGTGAAAATTTGTGAGCTTGCTGGGAAGAAATATCGGACGTATGGGAAGGTGACGGGATCGTTTTCGCTAGGGTCATTTGATGAGGCTGGACTGGCGGATATTGCAAATTTTCTTGGGGTTTCGGAATTTAGTTTGGTTGGTAAGAAGAGCATTTCTTTTAAGCGGTGGCTGGAGGTCTATGCGCGTGGGAGGTTTGCTACGGTATCTTTTGAGGAGGTAGTGGCGAAGGTGACGGGCGTTGCTTTGGTTAGCAATTTGGAAATGCGAAAGCGGATGGAAATGGAACGTGAGGTATTTTCGAGGAAACTGATGGCGCTTGATGGATTGCGATTTATGATGGGAAACGAGAAATTTTTGTATGATGCGGAACTTACGGATGCGGAGTTAAGTGTTTTGAACGAGGCGATGATGTTGTTGCCTGATGTGCCGATGAGACTTCCTGTTTTTGCGCAGAAAGTGACGGGGAATCCGCATGCGTTTGATTTACATGGGGAATTAGGCGGGCTGTTATACCGAATTTTACTTGTGAAATCGGACGATGTGGCGTATGGGATTTCTGATACGGAGCGGAAAAATCAGGTGTTGCTGGAGAATAATATTATTCGTGATGATATTATGAATTTTGTGACAGTGAATGGTCTGCTTGGGGAGCGAGATGGGAAGGTGCATCCGATGTGGCATGCGGCGGTGGATGAGGATGTTCCTTGGAATGTGCCAGCAAAGCATTTATTAGAGATTGATGCGGCTTATCCGGCGAATGGGGATTCGGTTTGGTTGATTGAAAACTCAAGTATTTATTCGGCGCTTTTGGATGTTTTTCCTGATTTACCTGCAATTTGTACGCATGGTCAGTTCCGATTTGCGACGTGGTTGTTGTTGAAAAGGATGTCGCCTGGGAATGTGATGTTTTATTACGCGGGGGATTTTGATCCAGAGGGCTTGCTGATGGCGGAGACGTTATTGCAGCGATTTGGGGATCAGGCACGGGTTTTTGCGATGAATGAGGAATTGTATGAGGAATCAAATCCAGCCGGCGTGATTACGGAATCTAGTATGAAGAAATTGGATGGGGTGCAGTCGGATGCCCTGCTTGATTTGAAAAGAGCGATTTTGGAAAATGGAAAGGCTGGGTATCAGGAGAGTATTTTTGATGCGATGGTGGAGGAGATTAGGGGAAATTATGTGTGATGGGAAAGCTGTATGCAAGCAGTGTTTGGGGACTGCTCGCGTACGGCTTTTTATATTGTTCACTAGAGTAGAGGTGATTTGGGATAATTTAGATAGTCATGCTGTGGATTAACTTTACAAATCTTGCTTTTATGTTATTAATGGGTTATTTTTTCAGGAGAAAAGCGGTATAATGGGTGTAATGAGAAGATGGGAAGCGAGGTGGCGGAATTGGTGACGGTGGAGCAGTGGCGGGCAATTTGTGAAAATGATGCGGATTATGATGGGCAGTTTTTCTATGCGGTGAGTACGACGCGGATTTTTTGTCGGCCTTCGTGTAAGTCGCGGACGCCGAAGCTTGAGAATGTGCGGGTATTTTTGTGCGCGGAGGATGCGATGGATGCGGGATTCAGGCCTTGTAAGCGGTGCAAGTCGGGTGGCGTGAGGTTGCCGGATGCGGATTGGGTGGCGCAGATTGAGGCTTATATTGGTGAGCATTATCGGGAGCATTTGACGCTTTCACGGATTGCGGATGGGTGTCATGGCAGTGCCTATCATCTGCATCGGGTTTTTAAGGCGCAGACGGGGATGACGCCGCTTGATTTTGTGCATGTGGTGCGGATTCGGGAGGCGTGTGTGTTGCTGGAAACGACGGAGATGCGGGTGATGGAGATTGGTTCTGCGGTTGGAATGCCGAATGCGGCGCAGTTTGCGACGTTGTTTAAGCGGACGCAGGGCGTGACGCCGAGCGGGTATCGGAAAAATTGGAAGGAGTTGCAGGCGTGATGAAGCAGATTTTTTATGATCGGCTGGATGTGGCTGGGATGGCGCTTTATATTGGGATTAGCGAGCGCGGATTGGCGTTTGTTGGTTCGGATGGGGCGGATATAGCGGAGTTGGAAAAGTGGGGCGAGAGGGTTCGCGTGGATTTGATAGTGGATGAGACGCGGGTGAAGCCATATGCGGAGGGGATTGCGGCGTATTTGACAGGGGCGCGACGGGATTTTGATTTGCCGCTGGATATTGCTGGGACGCCTTTTCAGGAGGCGGTTTGGCAGGCGTTAGCCGCGATTCCTTATGGGGAGACGAGGACGTATTCGGAAATTGCGCAGGAGATTGGGAAGCCACAAGCGGTGCGGGCAGTTGGGACGGCGATTGGGGCGAATCCAGTTTTGATGGTGGTGCCGTGTCATCGTGTGATTGGAAAAAATGGAAAAATAACGGGGTACCGTGGTGGTGTCGCGATGAAGGAACGGTTGTTGCGATTGGAGGCTTAACCTTGCCAAAAACAGCTTTTTAAGCGAACGTTGCCATTTGGTGTGAAAGGGATGCCTTCTGCTCTTAGTAGGTCGTATTGGGCGGACCAGCCTGGAACGAGTCGGCCTTGGGAGTTGACGACACGGTGGCTTGGGATGCTGGCGTCGCTCGGTGTTAAGCGCATGGCTTGGCCAACAAGACGTGAATTTTTAGGGCGTCCGAGCATGTATGCGATTTGACCGTATGTTGTGACTTTTCCGTGTGGGATTTGGCGGACGAGATTGTAGATGTCTTGCTGAAATTCGGCGTGTTGCATAACGTGTTTCCTCCTATATGTAGATAGTAAAAGAGAGCAATGCTGGAAACTGCTCTCTTTTTTGCGTTCTAATTAGCGATTTTGGATAACTTCGGTTTTGTAGCCGTCTGGATCCATCACGAAGAAATACGATGGTTTTGTTCCTGGTAGGCCTTTTAAGTTGGTGACGCTGTAGCCGGCTTTTTCGAAGGTTTCGTGTGTTGCGGATAGATCATCGACGCCAACTGCGAGGTGTCCATAGCCGTTTCCGAGATCGTAGGCTTCTGCTTGGTCGTAGTTGTAAGTCAGTTCCAATTCGAATCCGCCTTCTTCAAATGCAAGGTAGACGAGTGTGAATTTGTGGTCTGGGAAGTCTTTGCGACGTGTTTCTTTCAGGCCAAATGCTTCGGTGTAGAAAGCTAGCGATTTGTCTAAGTCCTTGACGCGAATGCATGTATGTAGCATTTTGATACTCATGATAAAATTCCTCCTAAATAGCGATTTTCTCTCGTTTTCATTGTAATATATCCACGCATTGATTACAAATTTTGTTGTTTGTAGGAGTCGGTGATGACGTTTATAAACGCGCCGAGTAGCAGGATAATCGAGACGAAATAGAGCCAGAGCATGATGACGATCATGATGCTTAGGCTGCCGAAGCCGAGAATTTTATCGCCTTGAAAACTGACATACGCGGAGAGTAGTTCGGTTGCAGCGAGCCAGCCGACTGTGGCGAATAGGGCACCGATGACGCTTTTTCTGATTTGCCATTTTACGTTTGGAACGAGCCAGTAGATGATGAGGAACAGGATGAATAAGAAAATTGGTGTGATGAACCATTTGGCGGCGCCTAAATTGGCGAGGGCATCAAGATTCAGGTCGAATTGATCCTGCAAAAACCCTACGATTTGTTCGCCAAATGCGAAGACAAAGACGACAGCGCCGAGGATTACGATGATAACGAGCATCATCACGAATGACATGATGCGGGTTACGATGAAATTTTTGCGATCAGGAGCTTGGTAGACGATGTTTAGAACTTCTTGTAGGGCGCTGAAACATTTCGAAGCGGACCAAATTGCAGTGATTAGACCGAGTGAGATGGCGGTGCCGCTTGCGTTGGTGAGCATGCTTTCAATCACGGGATGCAGGATATCGTACACTTCTGGTGGCATGAATGTTTGGAGTGTGGAGTAGACTTCTTCTTTTGGGATTGGTAGTAAGGGGATTAGATTGCCGAATACGAGCATCATTGGCAAAATCGATAGCAATATGTAAAAGGTGAGTTGGGCGGCGTGGGCGGTGATTCGCGCGCTTTTCCAGTTTGTTTTGGCGAGTTCTGTTACTTTTTTTAGTTTGGCTTTGTTTAATGACATATTAGTGACTTCCTTTCGTGAAATGGTTTCCTATATATAGATTTCCCCTTCGCTTGTTGTTTTTAAACGTCAGCGCCATTTTTGTGCCAATAAAACGACAAAATCAAGAATTTGCGAGGCTTGAAAAATTATATACTTGTATTTGTAAGCAAGAGATGACAGACACCCCCAAAATTTGAAGGAGGAATTACAAATATGAATATGGTCAAAAATGAGTGGAAAAAGCTATTTCGCAATAAGGTTTTATTAATTTCTTTTATCGCAATTTTATTTATCCCAATTATGTATGCGAGCTTTTTCTTGAAATCAGTGTGGGACCCATATGGTAAGGCAAGTCATTTGCCAGTAGCTGTTGTGAACTTGGATGAGACGGTGGATTTTCAGGGACAGAAGATGGATGTCGGCGATCAACTGGTCGCTAAACTGAAAAAAGATGATTCGCTTGACTGGCGCTTTGTTTCAAAAGAAGAGGCGCAGCAAGGAATGAAGGATTTGAAGTACTACATGATCGTGACGTTGCCAAAGGATTTCTCGAAAAACGCAACGACACTTCTAGATAAAGACCCGAAGAAAATGGAGATTGGTTATGAAACGAATGGATCGCTTAATTTTATCGGGGAAGAAGTAACGAAGATGGCGATTGAGGATTTGAAGGCGCAAGTGAGCACGAGTGTAACGAAAGGTTACGCAGAAACGATTTATGGACAGGTTGGTAAACTTGGAAATGGTATCGAACAAGCGGCAAACGGTGCTGGCGAAATTGCGACAGGTAGTGGAAAACTAGAAGCTGGTAATGATAAAATAACGGCAAATCTGAATAAATTAGCGAGTAGTACACTGACGTTTGAAGATGGCGCAGATACGCTGAATGTTGGGTTAAATGAGTATATCGATGGTGTGGAAAAAGCGAATAATGGCGCGGCACAACTGGATGCTGGTACGAAGAAACTTTCTTCAAGCGTTGGCCCATTAACGAACGGTGTTGCGGCACTTGACGCTGGTGCGAATCAACTATCAAGCGGTGTTGGCCAATATACATCTGGTGTGAACGAGTTAAATAAAGGCACGAATTCTGCTCTTGCTGGTTCATCTAGCTTAACGCAAGGTTTGACTGATCTAAATGGTCAAATCCCGAATTTACAAAAAGGTGCGGGCGAACTACAAACTGGTCTAGAAAAACTGAACACAGGAAGTGCGCAATTAAAATCTGGATTGGAAGAGCTGAGCACGAATCTTTCAAGCCCGACGAGCAAGTCTCAAATCGCAGAATTACAAAGTGGTTTGAATCAATTTAAAACAGGACTTACGGAATTAAACCAGCAAGTAAACAACACGACATTGACGAGTATTGTTAATAAAGGAAACGCGATGGAGCCAACGATCAACAGAATAGAAGAACGTTTGGCGGCATTGGAAGCTTTAACGAGTGGTACGCATCACGACCAAATTCTTGCAAAAATTGAAGGTTCAGCCTTAACTCCAGAAGAAAAAGCAATTTTGGTCAACGATATAACACCCATTTTGACTGATCAAGCGCAAAAGCAAAACGAAGTGATTCAACTGATGCACAAAGATTTAGAAGAATTGAGTCAATTAATTGCGGATATTCCGGATAGTGTTGGCGAAATCGAAGCGCTACAATCTGGTGTGAGCCAATTAAACAATGGTTTCAACGGCAATCCTGGAATTTATAGCGGGACGAATGCTCTTATCGGTTCGATGTCTGATATTCAAAAAGCAGTCGGTAGTGCGAACGATCAGAATACACTACTTGGCGGCGCGACGGCACTGAACAACGGTATTGCAGACGCGACAACTGGTGCGAAAGAATTGAACGCAAAAGTACCGGCTCTAGCAAGTGGTGTGAATCAATTAACAGACGGAAGCCAAGCGCTAAACAGTGGCTTGAAGAAAATCAATGATGGTACATCTGAATTAGGTAGCAAATCCTCAGCTCTAAATAATGGTGCAACAAAACTTGCTGGTGGCATGAATACTTTCTCTGGCCAATTACCAGCTTTGACAAACGGTGTAAATGCGTTAAATAACGGCGCGGCACAACTTGCAGATGGCACGAATCAACTAGTAGCAAACGCTCCAAAACTACAAAATGGCGCAGCAGCCTTAAGCAATGGCGCAGGAGAAATTCACAACGGATCAGCACAATTAGCAGCAGGTTCGGGACAACTTGGATCAGGAATCAACACACTAAATGCAGGTGCAACAGAACTTTCGACACAATTAGCAGCTGGAAGTCAACAACTTGGTCAATTACACCCGACAGATAAGAATTTTGAAATGTTCGCAAGCCCAGATAAAGTTAATCACAAAAATTATAGTACAGTTCCAAATTATGGCGCAGCTTTAGCACCATATGTCATGTCACTAGCACTATATGTTGGTGCTCTAGTATTCAACTTTGTATTCCCTATCAGAAAAATCTCGATGCGTGGTCAAACAAGCACAGCATGGTGGGCAAGTAAAGCATCGGTTGGCGCAGTTGTCGCAATCGTGATGGCACTTATCCAAGCAACAGTGATGCTGGTACTCGGATTACACGTAGATTCTCTAATCGAATTTTATGCCATGGCAATGACGACTTCACTCGCTTACATGTTCATCATCATGTTCCTAGCGATGACGTTCGATAACCCAGGTCGCTTTGTAGCAATGATTCTACTGATCGTACAACTTGGCGGTGCAGGCGGAACATTCCCAATGCCACTAACAAACGGATTCTTCAACGCGATCCACCCATTCTTGCCAATGACGTACTCCATCTATGGATTCAGACAAGCCATCACAGGCGGAATCGGCATGAACGTTTACTTGCAAAGTATCTTCGTTCTTCTAGGAATCTTCGCAGTATTCGCAGCGTTACTATGGTTCGGTATGAAACAATTGCAGAAGAAACATCTTGAAGGCATATCTCAATTAGATAATAATCAAGAATTACAAGCTTTAGAAGATTAATAAGGATGGCCCTGTATTCTAAAATGGATGCAGGGCCTTTTTTATGGGGAAAATTTTGAATGAGAAGTATGAATGGAGGGTATAAGTATTGGGAAGCATCGAAAAGCAGGATAAGGCATGGCTATAGATATTTTTAAAGGGGGTATTTCTTTTGAAAAACGATATTTATCGGGCGATTGACCAGAGTACAACGAATAGTATGATGATTTTGCGGATGATTTCGGAGGAGTCGCGTTGGTATACGGTGAATGAATTGAGTGAGCGCTTAGATATGATTCCGCGGACGGTTCAACGCTATTTGGTGGATTTATTGGAGAAAGTGGATGGCTATCAGGATGATAAAATTCAGTTGCATACGGCTAAGAATAAGGGCGTATTCCTTGAAATAATGGCTGGTGCGGATGTTGTTGGTTTTGAATTGTATCTTTTAGAGGATAACGTGACGTTTATGTTGATGAAAGCTGTTTTTTTCGAGGAATTTACGTCGGTGAAGAGATTTGCGATGGATAATTTTTTGAGTGAGACGACGGTTCGGCGGACGTTAAAAACTTTTCAGGAATTGCTGGAACCGTATGGAATTTCTTTGAAGCGCGAAACGTATGAGCTGGTGGGGACGGAGACGCAGATCAGGATGTTTGCTTATAGTGTGTTTTGGCGGATTTATCGGGGGGCGTTGTGGCCGTTCGATATTGTGGATCAGGAAACGATTGAAGATGCGACGGAGCGGGTGAGTACGAGTTTGCGGTTGAACTTGACGCATGTGCAGAAGAATCAGATTGGTTATATTTTGGCGATAAATATCATTCGAATCCGCAAAAGGCATACGGTGGACATGAATCCGAATTGGAAAAACTATCTGGACTTGGACAATGATTTTAAAAGGTTGAACAAAATGAAAGCTGTTTTTGAGTCGATGAATATTCAAAAGGAGGGCGAGATTTATTTCTTCTATTTGTTGATGGAGACGCGTCCAAAACTCTATGAAAATAGTGAGCTGGCGCGGCGAATTATGGCGCCTCATCAGAAAAATGAATCGGATATTTATTTGGCGACGGAAGCTCTGATGCGTGCTTTCTCGGCAGAAATTATAGATATACCGGAGAAAAAGAAAGAAACCTTCTTCAAAAACAGTTTTTGTGCGCATCTTTTTTGTACGTTGTTTAAGAGCTTTTCAGTAGATATTAATGGATATGAGTATTTGCATCGGGTGGCGGAATATTATCCGAACTTGTTTGGAAAGTTGGATGAATTATTGGATGAGTTGTATGAGGAGACGCGGAACGAGTTATTTTTGGAGAAACAGTTTTTATTGACGAGGTATGCTTTGTTATTTTCTTCTATTAAACCGCTGACGTATTTTGAGGAGCAGGTTCAGATTGTTTTGGATACGGATTTGCCGAAATTGGCGGAGAATAATTTGCGTCACCAGATTGATGATACGTTGAAATATCGTTATAAGGTCCATTTTTTGAATAAGAATAGTGCGCATCAAGCGGATGTGATTTTGACAACGATTTCGACGCCGATGATGATGGAGCAGTATCATCGCGGGAAGATACTTTATATTGGGCCAGAGCTGTCTGCTAGGGATTTCGCGAACATATCGAATATTGTGATTGAGACAATGGGGAATAAATGATGAAGGGAAGCTGCTGAATTTGGCGGCTTTTTTTGTTCGGTTAAAAATGTGCAGATAATACGACAAAATTGCGAATTTGCAGCGCACTAGATTCGATATAATAGGTATTGTAAGTGAGAGAGACATGAAGATGTGGCAACGTTTTAGAAGGAAAAGCAAGGCAGTCAAAAATGTACCGCTAAAACGACAAAAGAACAGAATCAGTCGAACAGAAACTCGCTATAATAGGTAGTATAGTAAACAAATACAAATTTGAAGGAGAGAATTAATTATGTGCACAAGCTTCGTATTAGAAACGTTGGATGGGAAACATGTATTATCAAGAACGATGGATTTCGCTTTTATCTTGGAGGCGAATCCGACGGTGAGCCCGAGGAATTATGCGTGGGAATCTTCGACAGATGGTGTGAGCTACACGAATGATTATGCGTTTGTTGGCGCTGGCAGAGAGCTAGATAAGTACATTTTCGCGGACGGGTTGAATGAGAAAGGCTTGAGTTGTGCGTCCCTTTATCTGCCGGGCGAAGCGGTTTACGCGCCGGAAGCGGTGGATGGGAAAATTAATTTGGCACCGCAGGAATTCTTACTTTGGATGTTAGGTACGTGTGCGACGATTGAAGATGTGGAGGCGAAGTTAGCGGACATCAATCTGGTGGATCAACCGGTTGCGTTACTGGGAATCACGACGCCGTTACATTGGATTTTCACCGATAAGAGTGGACGCTGTGCGGTGATTGAGCCGACGGAAACGACGCTACGGATCAAGGAAAACCCAGTTGGCGTCATGACAAACACGCCGCGTCTCGAATGGCATATTGAGAATTTGCGCAACTACACAGGTTTACAAGCGCAACAACTAGCACCAGTGAAGTTCGGAGATTACATCGCGAAACCTTTCTCACAAGGAACAGGGACAAGTAAATTACCAGGTGGATTCACGCCTCCAGAACGTTTTGTCCGCGCAGCATTCCTGAAAGAAAACGTGGTTCCCGCGAAAAACGAGGAAGAAGCAATCACGAATGTGTGGTACATCTTGAATAGTGTCCGCATCCCGAACGGCGCGGTCATTAAAGAAAACGGCGACCCAGATTTCACGCAGTATGTGGCGTCGATGTGTTCCGAAAGCAAGACGTACTACTTCACTTCCTACGAAAATAATCAAATCAACAGTGTCACGTTGACGGATGAACTTTTAGAGAATATCAAAGAACCAATCACATATGTTGTGGAAACTCCGCAAAATATAAAACGATTAGTATAAGCAGTTGCATATATCACGGAATATTCTTACTACAAAGAGGAGCTAGAGTAGAGATAAATTGTAGCTCCTCTCTGATAATTATTAAATTATCAGTAGAAAAATAATTGCGAATCGAATATAACAGCAAATGTAAGATAAAGAAGTAGAAATATAGCTTTTTATAGACCATAAACGTATAGCAAAAAGTCATAAAATGTTCAAAATACTATCTATTTATTCTGGATTTTAGAAAATGGATTCCTATTTTTGTTCTATACTAAGTTCCGTTCACTACTAAGAGAAGATGCATATAAATAATCAATAGTGTGGAAGGAGGACATTTAGATGCAGAATAAAATGTTAGACATGAACAGTTTGTACAGTGAAGACTCTATAGCAAGCCAGTTTAGCGAGCACAAATTCCGCCGCTTTATAGAAGAAGATTGCATATTTCCAGTGAGAGGTGTGAAGAAAACCTTCAATAGGAACGATATTATTTTGAAAGCTAGTGATGATTTAAATGCGATTTATTTTATTGAAGAAGGCATTGTGACGGCGACTATTGGAAAAGGTGTAGTTGTTGATTTTTATACAGCACGAGATGTACTTGGACTTTCTAATTTGATGCTTGGAAGTAGTCCATTGTATACATATCAGGTTCTATCCGATGAATTGGTTGTGACCAGATATGCAAAAGAGGACATCATTGAAAAAATAATGAACACACAAGAGGGTTACTTTTATCATTATGTGCACATGCAAAATCAGATGAAGCACATGGTGAAAAAAGAGGAGCTTCTCAGACTTCCGACCCGGCAAAGAATTAGCTCTGTGCTCCTAGAGTTAGGTCAGAAATACGGTAAAGAGACCGCAGAAAAAAATATCATCAGCTTTCCGAGGCAAATAAGTAAAGGCATGATTGCTCAATACTCAAACTTAAATCCTAATACGATTACAAGCGTGCTACAAAAACTACAAGAAGAAGGATTCATCTATACCATCAAAAGTGCGATTTACATGGACCAACCTAAGCTGGAAATGAAATTAGAAGTTTTTTCGTAAGTTGTCACAAAGTATTCGAAAATTATTATTTTAATTCTAAATAGTGGAAAACAGACCAAGATTTCTATTATATACTGAGATTCAACAGCAAGGATGGTTTATTATAAGCAACGTTCCGTAGAGCTGAAATGAAAATAGTTATTAGTAATATTGAATTTTTAATATTTGGATAAAAAATTATAGTTAAATTTTTAGATAGTCAAACTCAAATAAGAAAGGGTGTAAAAAATGGAAAAACGAAATAATCCGATTGATTCAAGTTAACTCTTTTGAATTCAGTCCAAAAAATAGTTGCGCAACTATAAGTACAAATAATAATTTAAATCAGAGGAGGACATTAATTAATGTCAACGAAAAATAATATCGTCAGAAAAAGTGGAACAATCGCTTTAGCAACCGTCTTGGTTGGGAGCACGCTACTAAGTACACTACCGGTTAACGTATTTGCAAGTGAAGAAGCACTTAAAAATGCAGTGTCAGAAGCGGCACCTACTGCTGCCCCTGCTAACGCAACGGAGGTAGCAACATCCGAACAATTGAAAGCAGCTTTGGTGAGTACAAGTGTAACAGACATTAAATTAACAGCGGATATTAAGCTTACAGCCAGCTTTAACTTTACAACACAAAAAAATCTATATGGTAACGGGCACACGCTAGATATGAATTTGAATAATATCGGAGTTGCCAAAGTGGATGCAGTCAATCGCATAGAAGATTTAACAATCACTAATCAAGCTATTTATCCTTTATTCTGGTCACAATATGCTGGGGTGCAAGTCACTTATAAGAATGTGACTGCTAGCGGTAAACAATTTGTATACAACAGCAGTGGCACGACTATTTTAGAAGGAAATATTAAAGCAACTGCCGATTATCATGAAGTTTTTGAAGGAAAGAACTTGATAATTAAAGAGGGAGCAAATGTCGATTTCTCCTCCATTGAATCTACTTTGACGGGACTTTATGTCACTGGAGATCTGATCCAAGAAGCAAATTCTAATATGAAAGTCGATTCGAAATCATATACGCTTTATGTGGCTAATAATAGTGCACAAATTTCTATCGCAGGAAATCTAGAGCTAAAATCTGCAACGAAGCAAACCATTTATGCAACTGGAGGAAATATGGTTGTTAAAACAGGAGCTAAATTCAAAGCTGATGCAGGTGATACTATTGAAGAAGGTATTTCCATTACAAATGGTAGTTTGACAGTTGAAACAGGAGCGGATTTTGTCGCAACATCTAAGGGCGTACAAGGAACTGTCCAAACGGGTAAAGCATTAACATTTGAGAACGGTTCGAATTTTGCCATTACAAATACGAATGCAACAGGCTCTGTTTTTGCTAACTATGCTGGCGCTTCAACCAAAATTAACATCAATTCTGATAAAGGCCTATCCACATGGGATTATGGTTTCATCAACAATGATAAGCCAACGCATAACTACAACGATTTTAAAACAGCGACATTTGATTTATCTGGTTGGGCTCTAGGTAACTTAAGTCAACAGAATTTAACATCAAACAGCGCGCAATTCCAGTCACAATTTGTAAGTAAAACGACGGGTAAATTATTTGGTGGTAGCTATGCCTTAACGAATATTGCTCAAACAACAATTGAGAATCTTACGACAGATTCAATACATGTTGTCGGTGTAGCAGAACCAAACGCAAACATCGTTATTACGAATGCAACAGGAGGAATACTAGGTTCTGGAAAAGTAGGATCTGATGGTTACTACGATATTACTATTGCTAAACAAGCCGCTGGTACAGAAGTGACAGCAACAGCTGACTCCAATGGCATTAAATCTTCTGCAAAAACGACAGTCATCCAAGCAGCTATTGAACAAACAACGATTGCACCTATCACAACAGACTCAAAAAATGCAACAGGGACAGCGGAACCAAATGCGGATATTGAAATTAAAGCAAATGGGGAAGTCATCGGATCTGGAAAAGTGGGATCAGACGGCGCATATAGCATCACAATTTCACAACAAGATGTAGGGACAAGAGTCACAGCAACAGCGACAAAAGGAACAGCATCTTCTTCAGCGACAACGACTGTCACACAAGGTGACCTTGCACAAACAACTATCTCAGCGTTAACAACAAAATCAGAGCTAGCAGAAGGAACAGCAGAACCAAATGCATCCATCGTAATAAAAAATAGTGTTGGTGAGACACTTGGAAGCGGAAAAGTAGGTTCTGATGGAAAATATAAAATTACCATTGAAAAACAAGTTGCTGGGACAGATGTGATTGCCACAGCCACAAAAGATGGCAAAACATCTACCGCTCAAACAACAGTTGTTCGTGGTGAAATTGATACGACAACAATTAACGGGCTTACTACTGAGTCAGAATCCGTTTCAGGAAAAGCAGAACCAAACGCAACAATTGTTGTAACAGATCAAGATAATGTAGTACTAGCAACAGGTCGCGTCGGATCAGACGGAATTTACAAAGTAACGATTGACAAACAACCAGAAGGAACAACTGTTTCAGTAACAGCTGCTTTAGCAGGATTAACATCTACAGCATCAACGATTGTAGAACGTGATGGTATTGATCAAACGACGATTAACGCCCTTACAACGAATTCTGAATCTGTTTCAGGAAAAGCAGAGCCAAACGCAAACATTGTTATTACCGATCAAACTGGTAAGGAACTCGCAAAAGGACGTGTCGGATCAGATGGTATTTATGTCCTGTTGATTGCGAATCAACCAGAAGGAACCGTCGTAACAGCGACAGCTACAAAAGATGGTAAAACATCGGATGCACATACAACAGTAATACGCGATTCGATTGCGCCAACTACAATTAATGCTTTAACAGCTGATTCAGAGAAGGCGACAGGAACGGCAGAACCAAATGCAGATATCGTGATTAAAAATGCAGCAGGAACAATCATTGGATCAGGAAAAGTAGGATCCGACGGTAAATACAGCTTAACAATTGACAAACAAGCAGAGGGAACGGTCGTAACAGCAACAGCGACAAAAGATGGCAAAACAGCAAGTACAGACACAGTCGTAAAAGCAGGACAAAATATTGCACCAACAACGATTAATGCTTTAACAACTGATTCTGAAAAAGCAATAGGAACAGCAGAACCAAACGCAGCAATCGTAATCAAAAATGGAGCAGGAGTGACAATCGCAACAGGAACAGTAGGGTCTGATGGTAAATACAGTTTGACGATTGAGAAACAACCAGAGGGAACATTAGTGACAGCGACAGCCACAAAAGATGGCAAATCAACCTATGCCCAAACAACAGTAATCCGTGATGCGATTGCGCCAACAACGATTAACACATTAACAGCTGATTCTACAAACGCAACAGGAACAGCAGAACCAAATGCAGCAATCGTGATTAAAAATGGAGCAGGAACAACAATCGCATCAGGAACAGTAGGCTCCGACGGTAAATACAACTTTATAATTACACCACAAGCAGAAGGAACAGTAGTTACAGCAACAGCGACAAAAAATGGCAAAATCGCAAGTGTAGAGACAGTCGTAAAAGCAGGACAAAATATTGCACCGACAACGATTAATGCTTTAACAACTGATACTGTAATTGCAACAGGAACAGCAGAACCAAATGCGAGCATCGTGATTACAAACGCAGCAGGAAAAACAATTGGCTCAGGAACAGTGGCATCCGATGGTAAGTATAGCTTAACGATTGAAAAACAAGCCGCTGGAACAGTAGTAACAGCAACAGCTACAAAAAATGGAAAAACAGCATATGCAAATACGACTGTAATAGACGATAAATTTGCAGCACCAACAATCAATGATTACTACGTGAATGACGGCTATGTTACTGGAACAGCTCCAACAGGTGCGAAGAAAGTAACGATTGAAGTAGCAGGTAAAATCATTCGTACGGTAGATGTTGCAGCAAATGGCACGTACAGAATCTATGTCAATGATAACGCAGCGATGGGTGTAGCAGGAACAACTTTCCAAGCTTATGCAACAGACGCTACTGGTAGAACGAGCGATAAAACAACAAGTACAGTCAAAGCAAAAGCCGTGGTAGTCACTCCTCCAACAATCAATAACTATGTTGTAGACAGCGGTTATGTTACAGGTAAAGCAGCAGCTCCTGCAACAAAAGTAACGATTTCAGTTGGTGGCAAAGACATCCGCACAGGTGACGTAGCAGCAGACGGCACATTCAAAATCTATGTGAATGACAATGCTGATATGAAAATTGTAGGTAAAGAATTTACAGCCGTTGCCAAAGACGCAGCAGGTAATGTAAGTACACCAACAACTGCAACGGTACAAGGTGCAACACTTTCGAAACCAACGATTGACGCTTACTATGCAGGCCAAGAATATATTACTGGTAAAACAGACAAAGCGACAAGTAAAATTGGTCTCTACGACAAAGCTGGCAACTTACTTCGTTACGGCGCAGTAGATGTAGCAACAGGAACATACAAAATCTATGCTTCTGATAAAACAGCGATGCGCGTTGTCGGTGATGAATTCTCCGTCAGAGCCATTGACGTAGCCGGAACAGCAACAGAACCAACAAAAAGCACGATTCTAACAGCGCTTTTAGGCAAACCATCGATCAATGATTACAACAAAGGCGACGAATATGTCACTGGTAAAACAGACCTTGCAACATTCAAAATCGGTCTTTATGACAACAATGGCACACAACTACGCACAGGCTTAGTAAATCCAGATGGCACGTACAAAATCTATGCATCGGATAAAGCATTCATGCAAGTGATTGGCAATAACTTCACCGTTCGCGCCATTAACTCGGCGAACGTTCCTGGTCTAGCAGCAACATCAACTGTTTTAGGCGAACGTATCCCATCGGTTGTAACAGCAACAGATTACAACCTAGGCGACAACAATATCACTGGGACATACACAGGAGCTGGCGCGAAAGTACAACTATTCGTGAATGATGTACTCGTTAAAAATGGTGCGCTAGACACAGCAACTGGCACATATCAAGTCTATGCAAAAGACTACATCAAAACAGCGACAGACAAAGTAGAAATTGTATTATACGACAAAAACTGGCAAGAACTAGATCGTACACCAGTTAACGTAAAAGCGGCAGCAGGCCAAACATTAAAAATTACTCCAGATGCCTATACAATTGGCGATTCTAATGTAACAGGTACGCTTGATGGTGTTAGTACAGGTATCAAACTGTACGTGAATGGCGAACTTGCCCGCACAGGTCAAATAAATGGAGACGGCAAAACATTTGCCATCTATGCACAAGATAAAATCAAGTCTGCAACAGATGACGTAAAAGTCGTTGGAACAGATAAAGATGGCAAAGAAGTAACCGTAACCGTAACAGTCAAAGCCGCAAGTGAGTCACCAGACGCACTAAAAATCGGAGCTATTTCTTATACGCTAAACACAGATAATATTACTGGTTCATACACGGGCACAATGAACGGCGTAGAACTTTGGGTAAACGATGAGAAAGTTCGTACAGGTGGATCTGATGCCACTACACAAACATTCTCTGTATACGCAAAAGACAAAATCACGTCCGCAAGTGATAAAGTTCAAATTAAAGGTTACGACAAAAACTGGAATCCAGTAACGATTGATGTCACTATAAACTAATTTTTTGAAGGCAGGCATCCTAGGACGATGGTTTTAGGATGCCACCTTTTAATAAATAGGTACGTTTGAAATTGTCAACAAATCTTGATATTGACAGGATTTTATATATCTCTACTAAAAGAAATGAGGATTTTCTAATGAAAAAATATCAAAAAATAATGGTTGCCGCAGCTACTGTTTTAACATTAGGTACAACAATGGCAGGTTGTAGTGCTCCAAAAGAAGACGAAACTCCAAAACAAACACAACAAACGCAAACCGATATAGGTAAGAAAAAGGTTATCACAGACATTGAAATGACACCGAAAAATTTTACACATAAACAAGATGATACTTTTAATGAAAAAGGAAAAGAATTAACGGTTATCCCGATGCATATTGCGAATAAGACAAAATCAGAATTCGGAGTTGGTGCAGGGGACTTTCACTTAGAAGCCGCGGACGGAAAGAAAATCGAAACATTTGGTTACCATGACAGCTTCGGCGATATCATTCCCGCTGGAAAAATATTGGACGGCAACGTATATTTTTCCATTCCGAAAAATGGTAAAGATTATACATTAGTCTACCATCCGGCGAATGCAGCAAAAGAACGAACGTTGAAATGGACAATCGGCGCACCTAAAAAATAAAGAAAAGAAGGTACCAATGTGCTAAATGCAAAAAAAATAATGATGTTTAGTTCGGTTCATGTTTGGAACGATACACGCATTTTTTATAAAGAAGCAATGACGCTAGCTGATGCGGGATTCGAAGTCGATTTTTACGCGATTGATAACGGGATGGAGGTCGTGAAACATCCAGGTTTGCAAGTTCATTTACTACCTGCAAGCACATCACGACTTGCCCGGCCCCTTCGTTGGCGTAAACTTTATAAAATCGCGAAAGCGTCTGATGCGATGTACTACCATATTCATGACCCGGAACTTCTCCTGCTTTTACCGAAGTTACGTAAGAAAAAACCAGAGGCTGTTCTAACCTATGATATGCATGAAAATTTCCCAGCAGATATTGAAACAAAAACTTGGATTCCAGCCATTTTACGAAAACCATTGAAACAATGGGTTTTACGTATGGAAAAAAGGACCATGGCGTGCTGTGATCATATTATTTTTGCGGAAGCATCCTATTCGGGAAGTTATGAACATATTACCTGTAAGAAAACCACTGTCTATAACTATCCTACCTACATGGAGGCTATTCCAAAAACGCCATCCGATTCGCCATTCACACTTATCTATGTCGGAAGTATCACGGAAGATCGCGGTATTTTTGAGATGTTAGAACTGATTCGTCGGTTATACGAGAAGCATCCATCGGAATATTGTTTGAAACTCTTAGGTCCGATGACAAATAGTCTAGAGATAGAAGTACAAGAGTTTATTCATAAGCACCAACTTGGAGCTGTTGTACAAGTATACGGTCGTGTCCCGTACCCAGAAATTTGGCAAGCATATGCGGAATCTGATTTAGGTCTTTGTCTGTTGCACCCGATTCCTAACTACCTTCAATCGATGGCTACTAAGTTATATGAATATATGGCGGCATCGCTACCTATCCTTGCTTCTGATTTTCCAGATTGGCGAGCCTTTATCGAAAAACACCAAAGTGGAACGGTCAGTTCTCCATTTGACACAGAAAAGCTAATACATGAAATAGAGAAGCGAGCGGCGAATCCACACTTTTATGCGCAAGAAGGAGAACAAGGGCGCTTGACTTATGAAAAAGAATATCACTGGGGAATCGAAGCACAGAAAATGCTAACGACGATTTATAACCCGCATTAATCGGAGGTATTATATGAAAGAAGGAATGAAAACAAAGCAGATTTTACGTAGTTTTAAAAAATCTTGGTACTGGTTGGTTATCGTCCCTGCCATCCTTATCATGCTCACATTCGGAATTGAAAAATTTTGGCTGACTCCGAATTATACGACATCGACACAAGTCTTAGTTACAACGGTCACTCCAAAAAATGAAACGCAAGCCTCAGATAGTGTAAGGTCCTCGATTCAGCTGAGTGATACCTATAGTACAACGATTGGTAGCGCGAGAACGATGCAAGAAGTCATTGATAAATATGATTTAGCTATGACACCAGAAGAACTTACAAGTAAAGTCACTGTGAAAGGAAACATCAACTCACTCGTCTTTACAATTACCGTGGTTGATTCTAGTCCCGAGCAAGCTGAGCTAATCGCGAATGGCATCGCATCCGTTGTCCAAAGTGATTTTCCAGATTTGTTCAGCGGTACGAAAATGATAAATTTAGAAAAAGCAAGTGAGCCAGTCACTGTCAGCAGTATCACGAAATATATCTTAGCAGCTGGCTTTGGCCTCGGAATAGCATTAGTTATTGTGCTATATCGAGCAAGTTACGATAATATTATCCGCCAACGAGAAAGTTTCGATGACATTGGGCTCAGGTTCTTAGGCGACATTCCACTGATAGAAGGAGAGTGAAAAAATATGGCTAGACTCAAGAAAAATAAACTGTTTTTTGAAGGGAAATCCAAATCCTTTGAAGCTGAAAAAATTCGTTCGGCACAAGTAAGTTTGCAGTTTGCACTTACTACGCTTAATAAAGCGCAAACCATCATGTTTACATCTGCCAATAAAGGCGAAGGAAAAACGTTTTGTATTAGTAATATCGCCAAAGAATACGCAAAGTTAGGCAAAAAAGTGTTATTAGTCGATTTAGACTTACACCGTCCACGGCTCTCCCAGTCTATTGCCCCTCGAGAAGTTGGTGGATTGATGTTGGGTGTGCGCGATATATCGGTGTTAGCAGATCAAATTCTTCCTTTGGCTGAGGAAAATCTCTTTTTCTTACCAACAGGCCCGCTACCCTCGAATCCATTAGAAGTTGTGAGTTCAGGACTGCTTGGGAATGTGTTTTCAAAACTAGAAGAAGAATTCGATATGATTTTCATTGATACACCGCCAGTTCGCGTGTTGTCAGATGGGCGTATGATCGCCACTTTATGTGACGGTGTAGTCTTAGTCGTTCGTAATGGCGTGACAAAATTAAATGAAATAGAAGAAGCGAAAGCACATATTGAGAATACAGGTGTGCCAATTGTTGGTGCTATTCTAAACGGACAGCAGTACAACAAGAAAGAAAAGAATACGTATGCCTACTATTAATTGGCTACAAACCCATATCAAATCGGGGTTATTCATCTTAGGGTTAACGTTTGTACTACAAGCATGCGTATTCTTTCCCTATGGCTTCTTAGTCTTACCACTTTTCTTAATTACCATCATTATCTTTCTACCAATCAATATGGGAAAATTCGTAACCGCACTTAGTTTTGTGATTATATTTTCTGGATTTTTTGGTTCTTATCTAGGGATACCTGGTAACGAGAACATCTTTTTATTTCGCCTCTTAATCCCGATTCACCTTTTCCTCTTTTTGTTCTTTGTAAAAAAAGATTGGCTACGGTTGCGTTACGTGAAAGCCTTTCTCTTCCTGTTTATTGCCTTCCTTATCGGGATGATGGCAACTGGATTCTGGGCACCGCAATTAGGACAAAGCATTCGCTATCTGTATTTTATTTTTGAATGGTTGTATGTCATTTTTCTATGTGTCTACTATGTTCGAAACGAGAAAATATATCATCAATTTGCAAAATGGCTAACGGTTCTTTATATCGGTATTTTAATGATCGGCGTGTGGGAATGCCTGACTGGAAATCATTTAAGTCAGTCGGGTTCACTCTTTTATGAAACCACAACGAGTGCTTTCCAACCGACGGGATTTCAGTTTAATACGAATGATTTCGCCTCTTTACTCACGATTTTCTTTCCAATTGTGATCATGCATATCTTCACTTGGAAGCGGAAATTAATCATGCTTAGTGGGTTGCTGAGCGTTGGTTCGCTCTCTCTTTACCTCGTTATTATGACCAATTCTCGTCTTGCAATGGTCGTTCTTATTCTAGAAATTTTCATTCTGCTGTTCGGTTGGTCTAAAATCTGGTCTTTCGTAGCAGTCTATGTTTTGGGCATAGGAGCTTTGCTTGTCTCCACTTTTCATGCCTCTGATTTCGTTCAAAAATTACTTGGCATGGTGGCTAATTCATTCACCGATAAAGGAGATTCGACAACGGAGCGGATGCAGATGTACTATGCTTCCTGGGATATGATCAAACAATCAAATTTTATGGGGATTGGTGCAGGAAACTTGCCAATTCGTCTTGATGAATATATGTATGGTTTTGAACGTGTTTCCGATAATTACTGGGCGCCACATAATTACTGGTTGGAAGCTTTGGCGAATGGTGGTTTATTGGCTTTCATACCCTTACTTGCTTTTTTCATCGGCTATCATATTTTTGCGATTCGTTATTGGGTGAAGGAGAAGTACAGTGCAGCTTCCGCGATTCCACTTTTAATTGGGATTGCTTTTGTAGCAGCGAGTATTGGTCTTAGTAGCACGATTGATAAGCGACATCTTAGTTTAGGTATCGGAATTGGGCTTGCCCTCCTGAATATTCGTTATTTAGAGAAAGGAAGGATACAACATGATGATTAGTATTATTATGCCAGCTCACAACGCAGCGGCGCATATTCAAGTAGCTATAGACAGTGTTTTAGCGCAAAGGTTTAACGATTATGAACTGTTGATTTTAGACGATTGTTCGACGGATCAGACCGTGGCGCTTATTCAGTCTTATGCAGATCAACGGATTCGATTGCATATGCTCAAAACTAATTTAGGCGCGGCGGGAACGCGTAATTACGGTATTCGCCAAGCAAAAGGTCGGTATGTAGCATTTTTAGATAGTGATGATTGTTGGAAACCAGAGAAATTGGAGTTACAGCTAGCGTTTATGCAAAAAAATAACGTCGCGCTTAGCTATACGGCTTACGATGTGATGAGCCCAGATGGGAAACAAATAACTGGGCACGTGGATGTACCAGAATCGGTGACCTATCGCTATTTATTGCGCAACACGATTATTGGTTGTCTCACGGTCATGATTGACACAAAACAAACGGGTCTCGTGCAAATGCCTGCTTTTAAAGGCGCGGAAGATACAGCAACATGGCTTTCGATTTTGAAAAAAGGGCACGTCGCAAAAGGCCTGACCAAATCGCTCGCTTTCTACCGTAAAGGCAATGTATCATTATCCAGCAATAAAATTCAAATGGCAAAACACATTTGGCAAGTCTACCGAAAAAGTCAAAACATGTCGGTGTTTACGGCCTGGACTCATTTCCCATTTTATTTGTGGAATGGACTTGTGAAGCATTTAAGAACAGGTGGTTCCGTGAAACTCGTGAAGTAGATACCGCCATTAGCAAACCCAAAAAAACAAGGAGGTGTCAGCAAATATGGAACAAAAAGTAACATTGGTTGTCAGCCATGAATACAGAAGAGTCAAAAGAATGATTGATTTTATTTTAGCGCTCATTGGGATCATTTTATTAAGCCCCATTTTTCTAGTTGTAGCTCTCCTAATTAAGCTAGATTCACCGAAAGAAAAAGTGATTTTTGTTCAAACGAGAACAGGTCTGAGAAATGAACCGTTCCCAATTTTTAAATTCCGTTCCATGCGAAAGAGTAATCAACCGGGCGGTGCTAGAAAACATGCATACGACTGGGAAAATGGTGTACCGGATGATTTTGTTTTTAAATCGGTATCAGGAAATGATCCAGAAGTTTCTCCAATCGGTGCTTTCGTTCGCAAGTTCAGTTTAGATGAATTACCACAGCTTTTTAATGTATTGCGCGGTGATATGAGTCTGGTTGGGCCACGTCCAGAAATCCCAGCCATCACGGATTTGTACTCAAGAACGCAACAAACGAGACTGCTTGTGAAACCTGGTGTGACAGGGTGGGCGCAGGTGAATGGTCGAAGCAATATGAATCATGGTCAAAAAATGGCTTATGACAGTTATTATGTACGGAAATTCAGCTTGAAATTAGACATCCAAATTATCGGTATGACCGTGAAACAGGTGTTAACTGGTAAGGACGCGGTTTAATCTATGAAAAAAGTAACCACGAACTATATTTTTGTTTTACTGTATCAAGTACTCATTATTATTACACCGATTTTCACCATGCCTTATGTTATTCGTGTTTTAATGCCAGAAAATGTTGGTGTGGAGGCCTATGTGAGCTCTATTGTACAAATTTTCACAGCTTTTGCCGCGCTTGGCATGGGAGATTACGGTCGAAAAGTGATTGCGGGAGTGAAGCGTAAAGAGGATTTGAAAGTGGAGTTTTACAGCTTATATTTGGTACAAATCTTCTTTTCTATTATTGTCCTCTTCGCATATCTTATTTTCACATTGCAGACAAAGCAATATCAGATGTTGTTCCTTATGACCATACTCTCCTATATTTTTGATATTACGTGGTTCTACACGGGACAAGAGAATATAAAAAGCATCATGATTCGGAATATGGTGGTACGGCTGGGCTCGATGGTTGGTATCTTTTGTTTCGTGAAAGGACCAGATGATTTAGCGATTTACGTTTGGATTAATGCAGCGACGCTTCTCTTAGGTCAACTGGTTACGTGGTTGCCTCTGTTAAGAAAATGGAAGGGCATTGAAATTCAATGGGAGAAAGCGAAAAAACATCTGGTTCCAGTTATGACGGTGGCTATCGTACCAATCATTACGCTAATTCCACTTGCTGTGAATAAAGTTATCTTAGGAAATATCACCTCGGCGATGGATGTCGGTTTTTATAATCAAGCGTTTAAATTGATGACATTGTTTGTCGTATTTGTCACTGCTTTATCAACCGTCATGAGTCCGCGAATGGTCAAACAATATAATGGCGCAAAGAGCGAAGACTTCGAACGTTCGATGTATTTTTCTTTTCGCTATGTAGCTCTCAGCACGCTACCACTTGTGACAGGCTTAATCGCGATTGCACCGCTTTTTATTCCTTTATTTTTAGGTAACGCATTTCAAGCCTCCATCCTTAATCTACAAATTCTAGCCCCTAGTTTATTTTTCTCCGGTTTAGCTGGTATCTTTGGCTTACAAATTTTAGTGACTACAGGTAGAAATAAAAGCTATGCCTTCAGTGTTCTCATTGCGGCGGTCATAAGCTTGGGTACCAATATAGTGTTCATTCAGTTATGGGGAAGCTACGGGACAGCTGTTTCCTATATCATTTTCACCGTCATGACGTGTGTGCTACAAGCTTACTTTGCTAGAAAATATTTTTCTGTAAAAAAAATGATACAACAAATAATTCCCTATGTGGTGGCAAGTCTGATAGCTTTTGGATTTGAAATTGGCATCACATACTTTTTAACAGATAGGCACGCTGTTATCATGATTGCCGCACAGGTGCTTATTGGCGGGATTGTATATTTTGGAATATTGCTTCTATTCCGCGATCCACTTCTTTTAAAAGCTGGACAAATTCTGCAAGCAAAAATAGTTCATAAAAAGTAAAAAGAAAGGTGATGAACGTTTGTTTAACTTTGATAGTATACGAAATATGGAGGACTTACTTGCTAAAAAAACAGCGATGTTGGCCTCCTGTACGAAAAAAAAAATCGTCGTCTTGGGCGGTAGTAGCGTATTGTACGGCTTTAATACGAATGAAATACAACAAAGGCTCAGGCAACCGACTTTTAATGTAGGTGTCAATGTTGGTCTAGGTTTTCGGTACTTGCTCGATAATATAGAACCTCACTTAAAACCAGGCGACCAGGTGCTGTTACCTTTAGAATTTAATCAGTATACGAATCCGCCCTATTACGTATTTGGCTTCGGGATTGATACGTTTGTTTATCGCAAATATTGGCGAAATCGGAGGAAATACCGACAAAAATGGAGGCTACTACTTATTTCTCTTAAACATGCCAGATCCTCTGCGACACCAGAGAAGCTTGCTAGACGTAAAGGCGCGACACTAACAGAAACGGGTTGTTATTTGGGACTGGATATACAACTACGAGACCCTGCTTCTTTAAAAGCGATTCCCTTCCCTGAGACATTTCAAGAGACAGATACAATGAAGGAAATCGCTGCATTTACGAAGCGGTGCCGAGCGAATAACATCCGTGTGACACTGTTACCACCTGTTTTTTACGCGAAAGAAGTGTCCACTACCTATCTCGAAAAATTATATGCCTATTTTGGCGAAACGATATCACCAGACTTATTTCGATTGGATGCATCAGAAGTATATGATTCCGTTTATCATGCGAATCAAGCAGGCCAAATGCGTGTGACAAATCACCTTATTCGATTGTTGGAAGAACCTCAAAATAGAAAGGAATTAAACTAAATATGAAAACTAAATTTTTAAATAAAGAAGCAAAGATTGCTGTTATTGGACTTGGATACGTAGGGCTGCCGCTCGCTGTTGCGTTTGTCCAAAAAGGATTCCAAACCATTGGCTATGATACCAGCATCACGAAGGTTCAATCACTTGCGGCTGGCGTATCGGATATTGCCGATATTTCAAATCAGACGCTTCAATCATGCTTGGAAACCGATGCCTTTGAATTGTCGGCTAGCCCAGAAATCTTACACGAAGCGGATGCCATAATCATTTGCGTTCCAACACCATTGACTGAATCCATGGAGCCAGATATGAGTTTTATTAAACACGCGGTGCGAGATATCGTCACGTATGCAAAAGAAGAGGTATTTGTTTCGCTCGAAAGTACGACATATCCAGGTACGACGCGCGAACTCATCTGTGCGCCAATGCTTGAAAAAGGCTATATCCTAGGGCAAAACTTCTTTGCATGCTATTCCCCAGAGCGCGTCGATCCTGGAAATAAGAAGTTCCACACATTAAACACACCAAAAGTGGTCGGTGGCGTGGATAAAATGTCTAAGGAGCTCGGTGAAATTTTATACGGACAAGTGATTGATACAGTGGTACCCGTCAATTCGGCAGAGGTCGCTGAAATGAGTAAGCTCCTCGAAAATACATTCCGGAGCATTAATATCGCTTTCATCAATGAAATGGCCCTCTTAGCTGAAAAAATGGAGATAGATATTTGGGAAACGATTGAGGCGGCGAGTAGTAAACCATTTGGCTTTATGAAATTCACGCCAGGACCAGGTATTGGCGGACACTGTATTCCGCTTGACCCGATGTATCTATCTTGGAAAGCTAAATCGAAAAATTTTTATAGTCGTTTTATCGAATTGGCACACGAAACGAATCATTTAATGCCAGAGAAAATGGTAGATCATGCGGCGGAAGCACTGAATCTGCATCAAAAATCGATTAACGGCTCGAAAATCCTACTTGTTGGTATGGCATACAAAGAAAACAGCAATGATTTACGAGAGTCTCCAGGTCTTCATATTTATGAACAATTAGGTGCACGTGGCGCGGATGTTTCGTTCTGTGATCCAGAGGCTCCAACTTTTCGAGACGCCGCTGGAACCATGCAAAACAGTATCCCAGTCGATTATAAAGCCTTCGCAAACTATGATTTAGTTGTTATTGTCACGCCGCACAAGGTATTCGATCTTGAACAAATTGGTACAGAAAGCCCACTTATTTTAGATACAAAAAATGCATTAAAAGACACGTTCCAAGAGAAGAAGTGGGCGTATGGCAAGGTTCATATGAAACAAGCGACGGCGAAAGGAGTTAACTAATTAATGTGTAAAAAAGTCTTGTTTTTTGTAACAGAGTTTCCTACACTCTCCGAAACATTTATTTTAAACCAAATCACAGGGGCCATTGATTTAGGCCATGATATCACAATTTTAGCACTGAAAAGAGGCAATACAACAAAGATACACGCGGATGTGACGGCTTACGGATTATTAGAGAAAGTAGTGTATGTCGATTTGCCTGATAATAAAGGAAAGCGCGTCATCCAAAGCATTGCTTGTGGCATCAAGGCACCTATCCGTACTGCAAAACTGTGGAACAAGAAAAAATATGGCGCCATTGCAAATTCTCTGCAACCCATTTTAGTTGCAGAAAAAGTACCGAAACAAGATTTTGACCTAGTTATTGCACATTATGGCAATGTTGGTTTAGTCGCAAGTATTTTACAGGATCAAGGCCTATTATCAGGGCGCTTGCTGACATTTTTCCATGGGTATGACCTGACTCGAACAATCAAACAAAAAGGAGAGACTTTTTATGCATTTTTATTCAGCTCCGATACAGTCCTTTTACCGATTAGTGATTTTTGGGCACAACGACTAGTCTATCTAGGTGCAGAAAAAGAGAAAGTCCAAGTTCATCACATGGGAATCGATACGCAAACATTCCAGATGCAATCACTTAAAGCCACACAACCGACCTTGCAACTACTACTCGTGGCACGATTGACTGAGAAAAAAGGGATTTCTGATGCCATTCATGCGGTCCAGTTTTTACAAAACCACGGGATAGATACCGTATTGCACATCGTTGGAGATGGAGAGGATCGCCTAGCGTTAGAAGCGATGGTGAAACAATTGGGACTTCCAAATCAGGTTAAGTTCCACGGCTTTTTAAATCAAACACAGGTGAGAGAACAATTTTGTGCGAGTGATATCTTCATTTTACCAAGTGTGGTCGCGCAAGATGGGGACATGGAGGGGATTCCAGTTTCATTGATGGAAGCGATGGCTCAAGGAAAACCCGTGATTTCGACAATTCATAGTGGAATTCCAGAACTAGTGATACATGGCAAAACTGGTTTTCTGGTTCCTGAGAGAAATGCGGAAGCCCTTGGCCGAGCGATTATGGATTATCTTCATTTAACAGAAGATCAAAAAGCAGAGATTATAACGAACGCTCGACAAAAAGTAATTGCTGAATTTGATATTAAGAGCTTAAATGACATCTTATTTCAGAATGGAGCGTGAGGAGTGATGGTAACACTCAATAAGAAAGAGCAACGTCAACTATTAGATAATTATTTTCTTTCAACGACGGAGGCACTCGCTATTTTGTGCATCTCCAAACAAAATTTCTATTCACTTATTCATCGAGATAAAATTACAAAAGTAAAAAAAGATGGCGCTGTTCTGTTCTTTAAAGAAGAGATTATGGCTCGAGCGAATGCACAAAACCAACTGCGTCAAAAATATCGTCCGTATGATTTCAACTGATTCCCATTCAAACGAGGAGGCCACAATAGTGAGGAACACAATTTTAGTAACAGGTGGAGCAGGATTTATAGGGAGCCATCTTGTAGAAACATTAGCCAAAAAGGAAGCGAGTACCATTGTTGTTTTTGATAATTTAAGCACCGGATGTCTTGAGAATATTCCAGACCAGAAAAACGTGCTATTTGTGAAAGGAAATGTGCATAATGAAGCGGATATCGCTCACCTATTTCGCTCATTTTCGTTCGATTATATCTATCATTTGGCTGCGGTTGCGAGTGTTGCAGAATCTGTTCAAAGGCCGCTCGCAACGCATCAAGTGAATATGGATGCCACGATTTATTTATTAGAAGCCGCTCGTGCTCAAGAAGAAACGGTTCGCAAATTTATTTTTGCATCATCTGCTGCGGTTTACGGAGCAGAGCCTACGTTACCAAAAACGGAAAATTCGGTGATTGACCCGATTACGCCTTACGGTATCGATAAATATGCATCTGAAAAATATGTGACTTCTTACGGGCATTTATACGGATTAAATGTTGCTGTTGCAAGGTTTTTCAACGTATATGGTCCCCGACAAAATCCAGCATCGCCGTATTCTGGTGTGTTGTCCATTTTAACGGAAGTAGCACAGCAAGTGAGGCGAGGGAAGGGCGGATTATTTCATGTATTTGGGGATGGGGAACAAGTACGCGATTTTGTATTCGTCGAAGATATTGTGCAAGGCCTTATCCTGCTAAGTACGAAAGAGGAAAGCCAGGCAAACGCGTTTAACATTGGTTCTGGTGAAAAACATTCGCTCCGTGACATTATCGTGGCTTATGAAGTGTTGCTAGATATGGCGATTCCTGTAGCATATAGTGAAGCACGCGCTGGAGATATTAAATACTCATATGCTTCTATTGAAAAAATAACGCAAATTGGTTATAAGCCAAAGTTTTCGATCCTTCAAGGTTTAGAGAAATATATGGCGAATATTTAAATGCTCCTCCTTGGTTAATCTTTTCGTTTGCGATATACTTTAAGAAATGAGAAGAAAAAGGTGGCGCATAATATGGTGAAAATTAGTGGTTTAGCAACGGGTTTGTTGCAGGAGAATTGTTACGTGATTTCGGATGAAAAGCATTGTTTAATTGTCGATCCGGGAAGTGACGCAGAAAATATCATTGCAAAAGTCGAGGAGACGGGAACGAAGCCGGTCGCGATTTTGTTGACGCATTGTCATTATGATCATATCGGGGCGCTGGAGGAGATTCGGGCGCATTACGGGGTGCCGGTTTATGTGAGTCCGCTAGAGCAAGAGTGGCTTGGGAATCCGGAGTTGAACGGTTCGGTTGGGATGTCGCAATATAGCAAAGAGGAAATCATTTGTGTGCCTGCGGAGAACGAGTTTGAGATTCGCGACTATACTATAGAAGGATTCGAGTTCCGTGTGGTACCGACACCAGGGCATTCAATCGGTAGTGTGAGCTTTATTTTTGACGATTTTGTGGTCGTTGGGGACGCGTTATTTAAAGGAAGTATTGGGCGATCGGACTTGTACACGGGCGATTTTGATACGCTGATTGAAAGCATTACGACTCAGTTGTTGGTGTTGCCTGATGAAACGCGCGTGTATGCGGGGCACGGGGACGTAACGACAATTGGCCATGAAAAAGCGACAAATCCATATTTAACGTGAGGGAGATGGAGAAAAATGAGGATTAATTTAGCGAGTGTGTTTGTGGATGATCAGGACAAGGCGTTACGTTTTTACACGGAGATTTTAGGATTTGTGAAAAAAGAGGATGTGCCGGTGACGGAGAAGTTTCGCTGGATTACGGTCGTGTCAAAAGAGGAACCGGACGGTGTGGAGCTGGTTTTAGAGCCGGATGAGAACCCTGCGGTGGGCCCTTTTAAAGCGTCGATTTATGCGCAAGGTATTCCGTTTACGTCGTTTGCAGTTGATGATGTGTACGCGGAACATGAGCGGTTGCGCGGGCTTGGTGTCGTGTTTACGAAGGACCCGGCGTCACATGGACAGGTGACGATTGCGGTTTTTGATGATACGTGTGGGAATTTGATTCAGATTATGCATATGAACGAGGCGGCGTAGCGACGTGGGACTGTATTTGGAGTTTCCGGCGTTAGATAAGGATTTTCCGATGCGGAGTTTTACGAATGAGGGTGGCGTCATCGTGTATCCTCACTGGCACAAGGAGATTGAGCTGATTTACGTGATTGAGGGGCGTTTGAACCTTGGCGTGAATGATGTGCCGATTCAGATGGCAGAGGGCGAAATTTATGTGATTAATGGCGGCGATGTGCATTATTTCTTGGCATCGCCGAACAGTGAACGGATTGTGTTACAGTTTGACTTGAATGTTTTTCAGGAGTTTTCGCTCACGGAGGATGAGGGCAAGCGGTTGCGCGATTTGTTTTTGCATGTGTCGCCGTCGAGTGCGGATTGGAATCCGGATGTGGCGAAGCTGGTTGCGGAATTGATGCAGGTGATTCATCTGGAGAGTTCGCAGCGCAAAGCGGGCTATCGCTATGTTGTGAAGGCGAAATTGTACGAGATGCTGGCGGTTTTGGAGCGGGATGTGCCGAGACTTGTGCGTGATTCCGCGGAGGACGCGACGAGTAAATCACAGGAAACGCTTGAGAAATTGCAGCAGATTTTTGCGTATGTCGAGGAACATTATCAGGAGACGATTACGCTTGGGCAGGTCGCGGATCATGTCGGGTTCAGTTCGTATTATTTCACAAAGCTTTTCAAGCGCAATATGGGGATTACATTTATGACATTTGTAAACGATTACCGACTCAGCAAGGCGAAATGGATACTGCTAAATGAGGAGACGCCGGTGACGGAAGTGGCTGAGCTGGCGGGTTTTAGTAGTGTGAAGACGTTTCATCATGCCTTCAAGCGTGCTATGGGTGTGTCGCCGCTTAAATATAGGAGGACAATATTCGGGAATAAGTAAGCAATAAAGTAGGAAGAAAAACCTCGGTTTGTTTTGTATCATGGAGATAATAAAACAAATGGAGGTTTTTTGATGACTTTAAAAATTGGAATTATAGGCTGTGGCGGTATTGCAAATGGGAAACATATGCCGAGTTTGGCGAGTGTGGCAGAAGCAGAAATGGTCGCGTTTTGTGATATCGTGGTGGGGCGCGCGGAGAAGGCGAAAGTGGATTTTGGGACAACGGATGCAAGCGTATACACAAATTATAAGGAGTTATTGGCAGATAAAACAATCGATGTGATTCATGTTTGTACACCGAATATTTCACATGCGGAGATTTCGATTGCGGCGATGGAAGCCGGAAAACATGTGATGTGTGAGAAACCAATGGCGAAAACAACGGCACAGGCGCAAGCGATGATTGATGCTAGCGTGAAAACTGGGAAGAAATTGACGATTGGGTATCAAAACCGGTTCCGGAAAGATTCACAATTTTTGCATGAGGTTTGTGAGAATAACGAATTGGGCGAGATTTATTACGCGAAGGCCAAAGCGATTCGTCGTCGTGCGGTTCCGACTTGGGGTGTGTTCTTGGATGAAGAGGCGCAAGGTGGTGGCCCGCTGATCGATATTGGGACGCATGCGCTCGATTTGACGCTTTGGATGATGGATAATTATAAGCCGAAATATGTGGTTGGGAACGCATATCATAAGTTATCACAACGCGCGAATTCGGCGAACGCGTGGGGACCTTGGGATCCGTCGAAGTTTACCGTGGAGGATTCGGCGTTTGGGTTCATCACGATGGAAAATGGGGCGACGATTGTGCTCGAGTCAAGCTGGGCGCTGAATACGCTGGATGTTGGTGAGGCGATGACGACGCTTTGCGGGACGGAAGGTGGCGCGGACATGGAAGATGGTTTGCGGATTAACGGCGAATCGCATGGTCAAACGCATCAAACGGAGATTGAACTTGAGGTTGGTGGCGTTGACTTTTACGATGGTACGGGCGATAATCCGGAGGAACTGGAGGCCAAGCAGTGGATTGATAGTATTTTAAACGGGACGGAACCTGTCGTGAAACCGGAGCAAGCGCTTGTCGTGACGCAAATTTTAGAGGCGATTTATGAGTCTTCGAAGACGGGCCAACCGGTGTTTTTCCAATGACGACGCCGATTGCAATTCAGTTGTGGAGTGTGCAGGACGCGTGCGCAGAGGATTTCTTCGGAACGCTGGAACACCTTGCTGAGATGGGCTACGATGGCGTGGAATTCGCGGGTTATTATGATAAGTCAGCGGCGGTTTTGAAGGCGAAATTGGCGGAACTCGGGCTTGGGATTGCAGGCTCGCATATTCCGTATGAGCGGTTGCGTGATGAGCTGGACGCGGTGATTGCTTTTGAAAAGGAGCTTGGAAATGACTACCTCGTTTGTCCTTATGCGGATTTTGAGACGGAGGCGGAGTGGATTGAATTTGCGAAGTCGCTGCGAGTGATTTCCGACAAAATTCGCGCGGCTGGACTGCATTTCGTATATCATAACCATGCGCATGAGTTTGAAAAGCTAGGAAATGATTACATTTTGGACGTATTGTTGGCGGGTGTGCATGGCTTGGAAGTCGAGCTGGATACGTATTGGGTGCATCATGCGGGCGTTGACGTTGTGCCATATATGGCGCGTTGGGCCGACCGGATGCCACTCATTCACTTAAAAGATATGAAACGTGCGCCAATCGAAAGTACGGAAATCGGTAATGGTGTATTGGCTGTGAAACGTTTTGCAGAACTCGCAGAACAAAACGGCGTGAAATGGTTTGTGATTGAGCAGGAAGCATTTGAAAAGGCACCGCTTGTGAGTGTGGAAATTGGCTTGAAGAACTTAAGAAAGATGGTGGGCAAATAATGACGAAGGTAACGGTTTGGAATGAATTTCGCCATGAAAAAGAGAGCGAAGAAGTTGCCGCAATTTATCCAGATGGCATTCACGGTCAAATTGCGAGCTTTTTAAAAGCGTCAGGACTAGATGTCAAAACGGCGACGCTAGACGAGCCAGAGCACGGTTTAACTGAGGCAGTTTTGGCAGATACAGATGTGCTCGTTTGGTGGGGACACATCGCGCATGATCAGGTCGAGGAGGAAATCGTGAACCGCGTCCATAAGCGAGTTTTGGAAGGAATGGGCTTGGTTGTTTTACATTCCGGGCACATGTCGCGAATTTTCATGAAGCTGATGGGCACGAGTTGTGATTTAAAATGGCGTGAAGCGGACGAGAAAGAACGGCTTTGGGTCGTTGCGCCGAATCACCCAATCACAGCTGGCGTTCCCGAATATATTGACCTTGAAAAAGAGGAGATGTACGGCGAGCATTTCGACGTTCCCGCTCCTGAAGAATTGATTTTTATCAGCTGGTTCGAAGGCGGACACGTATTCCGCAGTGGCGCAACGTATAAACGCGGTAACGGCAAGATTTTCTACTTCCAGCCGGGCCACGAAACGTATCCAACATACCATAACCAAGACATTCAAAAAGTCATTACAAACGGCGTGAACTGGTGTGCCCCGACTTCATGGGTATATCCAAAATACGGTAACGCAGAACCGTTAGAAAAGATCGGAGGAAAATAACATGAAATTAGGCGTATTTACACCACTATTTGCAAATTTAAGTTTGGATGAAATGCTGGACAAGGTAGCTGCGGCAGGACTTGGCGCAGTAGAAATTGGCACAGGTGGGAATCCTGGAAACCATCATTGCCCAACCGACGAATTACTCGCAAGCGAAGAAGCACGTTTGGCTTATTTGAAGAAGTTTGAAGATCGTGGTTTAATCATTAGTGCGTTTAGCTGTCATGATAATCCGATTTCACCAGACCCAGAAGAAGCGCGCGCAGCCGATGAAATTTTGCGGAAATCGATCCGTTTGGCGTCAATGATGGGCGTTCCAGTCGTGAACACGTTCTCAGGGACAGCGGGGGACAGTGACGAAGCGAAAGCTCCGAACTGGCCAGTAGCGCCTTGGCCAACGGTTTACAGCGATATCAAAAAATGGCAATGGGAAGAAAAGTTAATCCCTTATTGGAAAGAAATTGGGCGTTTAGCAGAAGAATACGACGTCAAAATCGGCATCGAACTTCACGGCGGATTCCTCGTTCATACGCCACATACGCTCTTAGAACTACGCACAGCAACGAGTCCGGCAATCGGTGCGAACCTCGATCCAAGTCATCTCTGGTGGCAAGGCATCGATCCCGTCGGCGCGATCAAGATTCTCGGTAAAGAAGGTGCGATTCACCATTTCCACGCCAAAGACACGTATCTTGACCAAGACAACATCAACCGCTACGGCCTGCTCGATATGCAACCGTACGGCGATGTCCAAACACGCGCGTGGACGTTCCGCTCAGTGGGGTGCGGGCATAGCGTGAAAGAATGGTCCGATATGATGAGTGCCCTGCGCACGTTCGGCTACGATTACGTTGTGAGCATCGAGCATGAAGATCCACTTATGTCGATCGACGAAGGCTTCCAGCGCGCCGTGACGAATTTGCAAACAATCCTTATCAACGACGAACCGCTAGACATGTGGTGGGCATAATGAAAAATCTAGTCATCATCGGTTTTGGCGGTATGGGAAGTTATCACGTTGAACTTGTTGGCGCAGCTAGCGGAATCACCGTAACAGGCGTCTACGATATTGCACCCAACCGCATCCAAGCAGCCACGGAAAAAGGCCTCGAAACGTATCCAAGCTTCGAAGCCGTACTTGCTGACGAAAAAGTAGACGCAGTACTAATCGCGACACCGAACGATAGCCATAAAGACCTCGCAATCAAAGCTCTAGAGGCTGGTAAAAACGTGGTTTGCGAGAAGCCAGCCACTATCACGAGTGCCGATTTAGAAGCCATTCTCACGGTTGCAGAAAAAGAAAACCGAACATTCATGGTTCACCAAAATAGACGTTGGGATTCCGACTTCCTAATCGTGCGCGACATGGTTCAAAAAGAAGTCCAAATAGGTAACGTATTTCATGTTGAGTCCCGCGTGCAAGGTGCAAACGGAATCCCTGGCGATTGGCGTCACCTCAAAGCCCAAGGTGGCGGCATGGTCCTTGATTGGGGCGTACACTTACTCGACCAACTCCTATTCATGACCGACAGCAAAATCAAGACAGTATCAGCGAACTTAAGCTACATTCTCGGAGATGAAGTCGATGATGGGTTCACGAGCTTTATCACATTCGAAAACGGTGTCACAGCCCTAATCGAAGTCGGCACAACCAACTACGTTAAATTGCCACGCTGGTACGTTAAGGGCACAGAAGGCACAGCCGTCATCCAAGACTGGGATTTAAGCGGTGAAATTATCGCGCCAGACAGAACGGTTGCCAAAGTCGAGCCTAAGCCAATCCAAGCAGGGCAGGGTCTCACAAAAACAATGGCACCACCATCCGAAGAATCCACAACGAGAAGCCCAATCACACCGGTAGCAGCCGATATGTCAGGTTTCTACGATAATTTTGCAGCCGTTTTGAATGCCAAAGCAGAACCTATCGTAAAAAATAATGAAGTACACCGCGTTCTCCGCCTAATCGAAGCTCTAATCGAAGCCGGCGAGCAGAATAAAGTCGTCCTTTTTGAAGAAAAATAAAAGCAGTAGACCTGATTCGCTTCTAATCCGCGAACCAGGTCTACTACTTTTTCTGCTTATTTTGCGGTTATATTCCCATTCGCATCAATCGTTGCATCTGGTGATATGGACTGCAAATAATTCAATTGCTCCGTTTTAGCGCTGCCTTCCAACAGATGAACCTGATTTCCAGAAATAATCCCCGGCTCAAAATTCCCAGTGACCTTCCCATTATCAAAGTTCAGCCGATAAATGCCAGTCTCAGCTGCATGACCCTTCACATAGTCAGGGAATAAGAAATTACCGAGTGAGTAGGCAACGGGAACCCCTTTGTAGACTTCAAATCCTTGGAGCCAATGTGGATGACTAGCAATAATCGCATCAACAAGCCCTTCATCAACAAGCTTCTTCACGTACTGTTTCTGATATTCGACAGGCGTATTGGTTTTCTCAACGCCCCAATGGAAATAAACAACCATATAATCGATATCCTTATGTTTCGCACGTTCCTCTTTGATTTTACTTGTAATCAGATTCAAATCATAACCATTCGTAACGCCAGGTTTGTCTTTCCCAGCAATCCAGCCTGTGTTCGGAAAGAAGTGAGAAAAGGACATAAATCCAACCTTATTTCCTTTAATATCAGCAACTTTCAATTCATAAGCCTCAGCTTCATCCTTCCCAGCGCCAACATAAGCAATATTATTCGCACGCAAAGCTGCCGTGGTGTCTAGCAACCCATCCTCATAGTAATCAAGAATGTGATTATTCGAAATATTCACCATATCTACCCCAGCGTTGGTTAATGCCTTCAATGCACTAGGATCACTCTTAATCCAGAATAGTTGATAAGGAACTTTCTTCGTCCGAGTCGTGACAGCCGATTCCAAATCGACAAACGTATAGTCCGCTGATTTCAGGCTATCTCTGACATTATTAAACGGATAATCTGCTCCATTTTGAGCTAATACAGGCTTGAGATCCCAATCGAACATAATATCCCCTGTGACAGCCATTTGGAATTTTTGTTTCTTTACAGGTTCCACTGCTTTTTTCGTAGTGACGGTATTTTTTTCTTTCGTAGTGCTAGTTTCTTTCTTTTCGACTTGTGTAGATTCAGTAGTTTCTGTCTTATGTTGCATTAAATAATTGATTAAAAATCCAGCTGCAAAAATAAATATAAATAATGAGATAAATACTACCAGTTTTTTTCGAGACATTATTTGTGTTCCTCCTAACATACTTTCCACAAATATAACACACTAATGGAGTTAAATGCTTAAAATTATGAGAAATTCATAAAGAATACATATATTGCTGAAAAAGTTGCCAATTAATTATGATTTAAATTCGATTTAAATGGCTCTGTTAAGCTATTTATAAACTTTTTAGAGAGAGAGAAAGAAATTAATGGAATGTATCTTTTATTTCATTTGAAGTAATTTTATAATTCAGGATTATAAAAACAGAATACTTGCTTATCACCTCGTAATATACTATACTTATCATATTCAAAATCAGTACGCCCGATAAGGGGAGTAGCAGTATAGCAATGTCGTCAGTACGGGATAAAACCCCGGCATTGTTAGCAATTTTTGTCGATTGTTTGCGAGACCTTACGTTTATTCGTGAGGTCTTTTTATTGCGCTTAAATGGCAGAACGCTCAGGCAAGTTGATTCGAACAATCTAGTTAAAACAGGAGGAAAACTATTGAAGAAACTACTTTTTTTCGTGATGTCAATGATGCTCGTTTTTTCACCACTAGGCACCGTGACATACAACACAATTATGCCATCAAAATATGAACAAGTAAGTGAGGCGCACGCTAAGGGCTACCGCTCACCAAGCCGATCCTACCGACCAAATAACAACCAGGTCAAACGCAATAACAACAGCACGACAAACAAAGCAACAAACAACCAAACTGCAAAAAAATCCAATCGTGGCTTCTGGGGCGGCCTAATGTTTGGTGGCTTAGCTGGTCTACTATTTGGTAGTATGCTAGGTAATATGGGCGCATTCGGCGATATTTTAGCCCTAATTATCAACGTCATCGCGATTATTGTCATCATCCGCCTATTGATTTACCTTTTCCAAAAATGGCGTAACCGCAATAATCCGAAGCCGCAAGCGAACGTTTTCGATCACCAAGGAACGACGAATGCAACACAGGAAACTGGGAATAGCACGATTGTTCTCGACGAAGGAAACATTTCCAATGCAGTCATCCATTTCTTCACACATGAAAAAGGCCTACAATTAGAGGACGTAGAAGTTATTTTGACATATGATGATCAAAAAGGTTTCGGCGCAGATGTCATGAAAAATAACACACTAGTTCAGGCTTTAGACCATTTTTCACTCATCCAAGCTATCCGCTACTGGGCAACAAAAGAAGCTCATTTTGATCCAAACTGTGGCTTAGAATTACGATTCTCTGAAACAGAAGGAATCACAGCGATAGTAACTGAATAAGAGAGAAGACGTCTTTGATAGGCGTCTCTTTTTTATGTATTAAACCTAACGGCAATATTACAAAAATAACGGAAAGTAATGATTTATACCCAGGTTTTTCCGCCTTTTTTTGTCCTTTTTAAGTAAGCGCTTTCTATGTCTTTTGTCGTACGTTTGGATACAAAGTATGAAAAATGTTATATATAGTCTAAAAATTTCCCTTCAATTGTCTCATTTCGTATAATAAGAGAGAAGATATGAGGAGGGATTGCAATGTTGTTTGAGGATATGGAAAAGTATGATTATGAACAGGTTGTTTTTTGTCACGATAAGGCTTCAGGGTTAAAAGCGATTATCGCGATTCATGATACGACGCTCGGTCCAGCGCTTGGTGGATGCAGGATGTGGCCTTATGAAACAGAGGAAGAGGCGCTTCAGGATGTACTCCGCTTGGCTCGGGGCATGACATATAAAAACGCAGCTGCCGGACTTCCCCTTGGTGGCGGAAAAACGGTTATTATTGGCGATCCGAAGAAAGATAAATCAGACGAGATGTTCCGCGCTCTAGGACGCTATGTGGAGCGCTTAAATGGAAGTTATATTATCGCGGAAGACGTTGGTATCACAGTAGCAGACATGGATTTAGTGCATGAAGAAACGAAACATGTGACGGGAATATCCGAGCGTTTTGGTTCATCCGGAAATCCGAGTCCGATGACGGCGTACGGTGTTTATAGCGCGATGCGACGCACAGCTTTAGAAGTTTTTGGAACGGATTCGTTAGCAGATAAAACAATTGCGGTACAAGGCGTCGGAAATGTTGCCTTTGCGCTATGCCGATTGCTTCATGAAGACGGCGCGAACCTGATTGTGACGGACATTAATACCGAAGCCGTAAATCGTGCTGTGACGCAGTTTGGTGCGAAAGCAGTGGCACCAGCGGATATTTATGGTGTTGAAGCAGATATTTTCGCGCCGTGTGCACTGGGCGGTATTTTGAACGATGAAACGATTCCTAAGTTAAAAGTTGCGGCAGTTTGTGGTAGCGCTAACAATCAACTGTTGGACGCAACGGAACACGGTGAAATGCTAGCAAACGAAGGCATTCTATACGCGCCAGATTACATTGTCAACGCTGGCGGAGTTATCAATATTGCCGATGAATTGAACACATACAACGAAGCCCGTGCACAAAAGAAAATCGGTGAAATTTATGATCAGATTGGGAAAGTATTCGACATTGCAAAAATGGAACAAGTGACACCGGCAGAAGCGGCGAATCGAATGGTGGAAAATCGGATGGAGGCAGCTAAAACTACTAAAATAAGCTAGCTCTATTATTTTTTAGAACCTTCCAAATATGGTATAGTAAAGAAAGTACATATCGATTTGGAGGGAAACGGAATGAATAAACCATTATCACTGTATTTTGTGCGTCACGGTCAAACGTATTTAAATAAATATGAGAAAATGCAAGGTTGGGCAGATTCACCATTAACTCCCGAGGGAACAGAGATTGTGAAAGCGAGCGGTCGAGGGCTTGCCGATACGGAGTTTGTTGCAGCTTACTCTAGTGATTTGCACCGTACGATTGCGACGGCAGAGCTTATTTTAAAGGAAAATAAACATGGTTTTGGTTTAACGCTAGAACCGCGCAGTGAATTCCGAGAAACATTTTTTGGCTCATTTGAAGGCGATGCGAGTGCGATGACGTGGGACCGCGTTGCTAAAAAGATGGGATTCGCCTCAAAAGCAGAACTTTATGCCAAGGCGAACGTACGCGAGACGATGAACGGTACGAAAGTCGCTGATCCAACGCATGATGCAGAGGATTTTATGACATTTTGGAATCGTGTGGAGCAAGGTTTTCTGCACGTGGTCAATGCGCATCGAGAAACGGGTGGTAACGTGCTGATTGTGGCGCATGGCAACACAATACGCAACATTGTACATGAACTAGAGCCAAGTGTGAAAGCCGATTTCGTGCTAGATAACGCTAGCGTGACGGTCCTTACCTATGAAAACGGCCTATTCAAAATTGAACGCCTGAATGATACATCTCATTTTATTGAGAATATGTAAAAAGAAGCTAGAACTTACGCCGAAATGTAAGTTCTAGCTTCTTCTTGTGTAGTTTATCCAAAAGAAATAGTAACAATTCCTATGGCTAACATGCCTAATAAAATGAGTGCTGTGACTGTAATATGCCATTTCTTATACATCACAATAATCGCAATAAATTCACGCATCAGTGCATTTGGTAAATAATAAAGAGCTGTTTTGGAGCTAATGCCCTGACTTTTTAATCCAGCTTTCCGTGCGTAGAGACTAGCTCGAAACAGGTGGAAATTATTCGTGACAAAGATGCTACGGTATTTCGGTTTTAAATCATCCATTAAGGTTTTTGAAAAACGCATATTTTGCAACGTATTAACTGACAAATCTTCCATCAAGACATGATCTTCCGGAATCCCTTTATCAAGAAGATAGTTTTTCATTGCGAAAGCTTCGGATACGAGTTCGTTAGGACCTTGGCCACCAGACACGATAATCTGTGGTGCAAATTTTTTCGCAGCTTGTTTATAATAAAAAACGATAGCTCGGTCCAATCGACTAGCAAGCAGTGGAGGGACTCTGTTTCCATCTATCAGGCCGCTTCCGAGTACAATAATGAAGTCCTGCTGCAAGCGCGGTCGATTGTACTGATAAATATAGGAGGAAGTCAGGAAACTGAAAAGTAGGAATGAAAAGTAGCCTAAAATCAAAAATAATGCGGTAAAAAAGATACTTAACCAAACCGAGTCGAATATCGTGATTTGCAATATGATGAGGACGATGAGTGCAAGAATCATGATGCCAACAAATAATGTGAGTAGATTCGGTATTTTCCGACCTTCGCGCTTCGCCATAAGCCGCCCATTATAAACTAATCCGATACCCAAACCGACGATAAGGAATGGGAAAAGTGCCAAAATCAAGAAGAATACACCGACAACGATGAGTGCTATGAGATTGCTATCCGTTGACATTAAACCATAGGCCACGGCAAGGATGGTGAAAAATAATGCGAGTGTGAGAAAAATGCCGTTACTCACTCTCCGTTTGTCAATAATGAACAATATCAAAAATAAAATAATAAAAAATCCTGCGATATAAGCTAGTACCATAATTATAACCTCTTTTCTATATCTACACTCCTAGTATACTGGGTATGCTTTCGGAAAGGCAAGTCAATTTTTTTGTAGTTATTCAAAATAGGTATTCCTAAAGGGGCAGATAATTAGATTTTGCCAAATTTGTGAACAAATGCATAATGGGATTGAGTTCCTGTGTCTTTTATGATAGATTTAGACTATAAAAGAGAGCGAGGGAATTTATACATGAAAATGAAAAAGCTTACATTGTTAGTCTTAACTTTGGTTATGGGTATTGTCTTAGTAGCATGTGGCAATACGCCGCAAGAAAAATTTACGAAAAGCGTTGAAAAAACATCAGAACCAGCTGATCAGTCAACTTCCACGATTGGCATTACGATTGACGAGTTACCAGCCACATTAAAAGCGCAACAAAGTGCGGCAATGTTGGAAGGCCTAACTGTTAAAATGACGGTCGCTAATGATCAAAAAGCACAAAAATCGGCGACTACTATTGCTGTTAAAACGGCGGGATTAGTAAACTTAGACGCGACAGTAGATCTCTTAGTAGATTCAAAAGCAGAGAAAGTATACTTCCCATTGAGCGATTTATATGACGATAAAGGTAATTTAACAACATTACTGGATCAAGTAACAAGCGGTATGTTCTCACAAATCAAGAAGGACAATCCAGATTTAGCAACAAAATATGTGGAACTATCTGATCTTGCAAAAGATTTAACAGATGAGAAAGCGAAAAAAGAAGCAACAGATACGAAAGAAGTAGAAAAAGCAACAAAAGATTTGAGCAAAAAGGTAACGAAAACAGTGACTGACTATTTCAATAGCCTACCAGAAGATCGTTTTAAAGAGGGCGACAATGGCGAGTTGACAGTGAAATTAACAAAGACTGATGTCACAAAATTGGCGAACGAATTAGTGAAACTTGCGGATGATAAAGACGTTAAAGCTGATTTAAAAGTCATCGCAACATCACAAGGTGTCTCGAAATCTGACTTTGATGAGCAATATGCATCAGCAGTGAAATCAGCGAAAGATTCCATTAAAGATCTAGAGGATGAGAAAGACGCAGCAATCACAATTGATGCAACGATCAAACCTGGTAAAAATGACTCGATTGAAAACATGAAAATGAAAGTAAAAATCACTGATACGTCAGATAAGGAAAATCCTGAATCAATAGCCTTTACAATGACGATGAAAACGACAGATTCAGCTAAACTTCCGAAATTCCCAGAAGCATCTGATGTTATTTCGACAACAGAGCTACAAAAAATTATTGAAGAAGCAACCGCGAGCTATTATAAGTCGATGTATGGCGATTCTTTAACAGATCAGGAAACAGATACAGACGTAGTACAATAAATCTAGAAGAAACGAGATGTCCTGATTTTAAGGTATCTCGTTTTTTATTATTATATTCTATGCAAGAAGGGCGCCAAGTGATATATCTGAAACTGTGCTTGACTGACGATGCACAAGTCTTTATTTTTCTCATATTCAGTGCAAACAGGCATAGAAAAAGCTTAACAATATTCATAGGAAGAAAAAATACAGGACTTCTCTAATACTCGAGTTTTAAATGAATTAATTATGAACTTTTCGACACAAATGTAGAGGATCGCTAAAATGAACCTAATGAGCATTACTGACCAGCCTCCGTTTTTATGGTATGATATGTACAGAAAATGATAAAAAAGGTGAAGCGATGAAATATAATATAGAAACGACAGACGAATCAAATACGCGCGATATAGCTAAGAAGATTGGCCTGAAAATGCAAGCAGGAGACGTTATTTTACTTGAAGGCGATCTTGGAGCAGGCAAAACGACATTCACAAAAGGGCTGGCAGAGGGGCTAGAAATACCGCAGATGGTTAAAAGTCCGACATTTACAATTGTTCGCGAATATACCAAAGGGCGAATTCCGCTCTATCATATGGATGTTTACCGACTTGAAAACGCAGAGGACGACTTGGGATTGGACGAATATTTCCAGGGAGATGGTGTATCAGTGGTTGAATGGGCACACTTTATCGAGCAAGATCTTCCGGCTGATTATATTCGAATTACGTTGAAGCACCTGACAGAAAATACGCGTGCAATGGAGATAGAACCAGTGGGCGCGAGATATGAAGCACTTTGTTCGGAGGTTTTTGGAGAATGATAATACTTGGCATAGATACATCCAACGATACGCTAGGTGTCAGTTTATGGCGTGATAATAAAGTCATCGGAGAACTCGTAACCAATTTGAAAAAAAATCACAGCATTCGTTTGTTGCCGGCGATTGCGGAGTTGATGAAGGAATGCGATGTGACACCACAAGAGCTGACAAAGATTGCTGTCGCAGAAGGACCAGGCTCTTATACTGGGCTTAGAATTGGCGTAACAGTCGCAAAAACAATGGCTTGGGACTTACAAATTCCACTTGTCGGCGTTTCGAGTTTAGCTTTAATGGCGCAAAATGGGCGCTTTTTTGATGGGCTTGTCGTACCTGTGATGGATGCGAGGCGTGGCAATGTTTACGCGGGCATATATACGGCAGAAGGGGAAAGCGTGGAGGTGGACCAACATCTCGCATTCACGGATTTACTTACAAAACTTGAGGAAAAGTCCAAAATTCTATTTATCGGCGATGGTTTAGCGAATTTTGAAGCAGATATTGCCGCGACAATTGGCACGCGTGCAACGATTGCAGATGCAACTCTCTGCTATCCACGACCAGCTTTTCTCGGTGAACTCGCAAAAACGAAAGATGGTATTCCTGCGCATACATTTGTCCCGACATACTTAAAATTAGCCGAGGCGGAGAGCAAGTGGTTGGAGGCAAATAAACATGAATGAGGTCACATTTCGTCAAGCGACAATAGCCGATGTCAAAAGCCTGTTACGAATTGAAACAGCCGTATTTAGCTCACCGTGGAGCGAGAAAGCTTTTCGAAATGAATTTTACACGAATCAGTTTGCGTATTATATTGTGGCGGAACAAAACGAAGCTGTTATTGGGTACGCAGGCGTGTGGATAATTCTCGATGAAGGTCATATTACGAATGTCGCGATTCATCCAGATCAGCAAGGTAATGGCTATGGCAAGGCACTTTTAGCCGAATTACTGCGAATTGCGAAGGAGCACAGCGTGACGCGATTAACACTAGAAGTCCGCGTCTCAAACACGAAAGCACAGCAACTATATAAAAAATTTGGATTTAAAGATGGCGCGATTCGGAAAAAATACTATCCGGATAATCAAGAAGACGCGCTAGTTATGTGGGTGGAAGAATGATGAAAAAAAATACATTAATACTTGGTATCGAATCGAGCTGTGATGAAACCGCAGCATCTGTCGTTAAGAATGGCACAGAGATGCTATCGAACGTTATTGCGTCCCAAATTGAGAGCCACAAAAGGTTTGGCGGTGTTGTCCCGGAAATTGCTTCTCGCCATCACGTCGAGCAAATCACGATTGTCATAGAAGAAGCTCTGTCGCAAGCCGGCATCACGATGAATGATATCGACGCGATTGCAGTTACAGAAGGGCCAGGACTTGTAGGCGCGCTCCTCATCGGCGTCAATGCAGCCAAAACACTGGCGTTCATTCACAATAAACCGATTATCGGCGTCCATCACATCGCAGGGCATATTTACGCGAACCGTTTCGAAACCGAAATGACGTTTCCACTCCTGTCCCTCGTTGTCAGTGGCGGACATACAGAACTCGTTATCATGCACGAACACGGCAAATTCGAAATTATCGGTGAAACACGCGATGACGCAGCCGGCGAAGCGTATGATAAAGTAGCACGGACACTCGGTTTAACCTACCCAGGTGGCGTCCAAATCGACCGTTTAGCAGCGACCGGAGAAGACACGTTTCATTTCCCGCGCGCAATGATGAACGAAGCAAGTTATGACTTTAGTTTTAGCGGACTAAAATCCTCTTTTATCAATACAGTCCATAACCTACGTCAAAAAGATATGCCAATCAACGAAGCCGATTTAGCAGCCAGTTTCCAAGCAAGCGTTGTCGATGTTCTCGTGGCAAAAACAATCCGCGCGGCAAAAGAATTCAATGTGACACAACTCCTTCTAGCAGGTGGCGTTGCAGCGAATCAAGGCCTTCGTGAACGACTTATTAAAGAAACCACGTTAGAAATTCCAAACGTCCAGCTCATCATCCCGCCCTTATCACTATGCGGTGACAATGCCGCGATGATTGCCGCAGCAGGAACCGTATTATTTGAAAAAGGAATCCACGGCGATTTAACGATGAACGCGAGTCCGGGCTTACTTTTTGAAGATACGTATTAAGTTAAGACGAATACATTTCTGCCCTGAAAAATAGGAGTAGAAATATATTCGCCTTTTTAGAGTATTGTGGTATAATACGTCCATGTTGTATAGCGTTTATGAGGGGGATACATATGGAAAGAAAAGATAAAATTCGGCTTGGGTTGGCAATCGGTACGCTCGGCATTGTTTATGGCGACATCGGGACGTCACCTCTTTATGTTATGAAGTCCATTGTTGCGAGTAACGGCGGGTTAAATCACGTATCTGAGGACTATATTATAGGCTCATTATCGCTCATTTTTTGGACGCTGACCTTACTTACGACAATCAAATATGTTATCATCGCACTACGAGCAGACAATCATGGAGAGGGTGGCATATTTTCTTTATATGCGTTGGTCAGAAAACGCGGCAAATGGCTCGTTATTCCCGCGATGATCGGTGGGGCAGCTTTGCTCGCAGATGGTGTCTTAACACCCGCCGTAACCGTCACATCAGCCATCGAAGGGTTAGAAGAAATTCCGGCCTTTGACGCGCTATTCACAGGAAACACAACACTCATTATTATCATCGTTATCGTTATTCTTAGCGCTATTTTCTTTATGCAGCGATATGGAACGATGTTTATCGGGCGGATTTTTGGCCCAACGATGTTTCTCTGGTTTTCTATTTTAGGTATATTAGGGATCATCAATATTCTTGGCGACTTATCGATTTTCCGAGCTTTTTCGCCATACTATGCTATAGAACTCCTTTTTAGCGATCAAAATAAAGCCGGCTTCCTCATCCTCGGTAGCGTATTTCTAGCCACGACCGGTGCCGAAGCCTTGTATTCCGATTTAGGACATGTCGGTCGCAAAAATATCTACATCACATGGCCGTTCGTCAAAGTGTGCCTACTACTTAATTATTTTGGGCAGGGCGCGTGGATTATCTCACTAAAAAATGTGGACGATCCATTCGTGAATCCATTTTTCCAAAGTATGCCAGAACCATTTATTATGTATGGCGTATTAATTGCGACACTTGCGGCAATCATCGCCTCGCAATCCTTGATAACAGGGGCTTACACGCTCGTTTCTGAAGCCATCGCATTGAATTTATTACCACGCTTGAGCATTCGTTATCCATCCGAGACGAAAGGGCAGGTCTATATTCCAACCGTCACGACCGTGCTCTGGATCGCTTGTGTGGGAGTAGTCCTCTATTTCCAAGATTCAACGCACATGGAAGCAGCATACGGCCTATCGATCACCGTCACGATGCTAATGACGACCGTACTTCTTTTCCAATTCCTATTACGAAAAGGGTTCTCAAAACTGGTCACGACAGCGATCCTCATGACATTTGGCGTGCTCGAATTTGCCTTCTTCCTCTCAAGCGCTGCGAAATTCATGCACGGTGGTTTTGTAGCGGTTATTATGGCAGTCGTAATCATGGCGCTCATGTACATCTGGTTCAGCGGCTACCAACTAAAAACGAAGCTAGTGAAAAACGTCTCCCTGAAGAAATTCATACCAATGCTTGCCAAATTAAAAGTAGATACAGCCTATCCAAAATTTGCGCATAACCTAGTCTATTTAACAAGTAGTCGAAACCCGTATCGCGTCGAACATGAAGTCATGGCATCCATTCTTGATAAACGTCCAAAGCGTGCGGATGTCTACTGGTTTGTGAACGTCCAAGTTGTTGATGGGCCATACGCCGCGTATTATACGGTCGAAAGTTTTGAGAGTGATTTCGTTATCCGCGTTCAATTGAAACTAGGTTTTCGCGTCGAGCAAGATATTAACGTTTTCCTCAAGCAAATTGCGAAAGACCTCATTTCAAAAGGAGCGCTCGAACAGCAAAAACGGAAGTATACAGCCAAGAACGGTCGAAAACTCGGCGATTTCTGCTTTGTTATTGTGAAAGACGAGCTGAGCACAGAGGCTGACCTTACAAATTGGCAACGCATGATCATGAGAAGTAAATTGTTCATCAAACGATTCACCACCTCACCTGAAAATTGGTTTGGCTTAGAGTACAGCGATGTTCAAGTAGAAAATGTCCCACTATATCTCTCGAAGAAAAAAGTCGTGAAGATTCGCGAATGGGATTAAAAAAGCAGGTTGCATCGTGTTTCATGGATGCAACCTGTTTTCATGTTATTCTTCCAATTCCTCACTCAGAATCGTCCATTCCTCCATTAAATTCTCACTTGATTGTTTCAGAAGGTCGAGCTGCTCTGTCCGTTCATAAGCAGCTTCATGATCTTGATATACAGCTGGATCCAAGAGCTCTTGCTCAATCTCGCTTATTTTGAGGTCGGTTTCTTCCATACGTTCCTCGATTTCCTCTAATTTACGCTTTTTCTGACGCATCACTTTTTGCTGTTCCTTATCCAAATGATACGCCTGCTTATTCGTTGCTAATTGCTTCTCCTCAGGGTTCGTCTGTTGTTTTTGCAACGCATCAAGTCGCGCATGTTCCTTTTGCTCTGCGATTTTATCCTGATAATAATCGTAATCGCCGAGGTAAACCTGCGCGTGCTCCGGATGCATCTCAACAATTTTGGAAGCGATACGGTTGATAAAATACCGGTCATGCGATACGAACAAAATCGTCCCCTCAAAATCAATCAACGCTGCCTCCAAAACTTCTTTACTCTCAATGTCCAGATGGTTCGTCGGCTCATCCAGAATCAGCAAATTAGCACCAATCAACGTCAATTTTGCAAGGGCAACACGCGCCTTCTCGCCACCACTGAGCGTATTGACCACCTTCAAAACATCATCATCAGAAAATAAGAAATTCCCCAATGTCGTGCGAATCGCCTGCTCATTTAGTTCAGGATAATCATCCCAAAGCTCGTGCAAAATCGATTTATTGGAATTCAGTTTCGCCTGCTCTTGATCATAATAACCAATCTGAACGTTGGTACCAAAGCGAAACTCACCAGAAAGCGGAGGAATGTCTCTAATCAATGTTTTGAGCAACGTCGATTTCCCAATCCCATTCGGCCCAACGAGCGCAATACTTTCATGACGTTTCATATCGAAAGTCAGTTTTTCAGAAACACGCTTATCAACCGCATAACCAATCGCCAAATCCTCCACAAAAAGGACATCCTTACCACTAGCCCGGTCAAATTGGAAACCAAAATGGGCTGTTTTCTCACTACCTTGCGGGCGGTCTAGCCGATCTAATTTCTCCAACTGTTTCCGGCGACTCTGCGCCCGTTTTGTCGTTGAAGCCCGAACGATATTTCGCGCCACAAAATCTTCTAATTTTGAAATTTTATCCTGCTGTTTATCAAATTCTTTCCATTGTTGCTCCAACTTCGCTTGCTTCTGAACGAGGTAGCGCGAGTAGTTCCCAACATAACGATCAATCTGCGTACGGCTAATTTCGTACACCTGATTCACGACCTTATCCAGGAAATACCGATCATGCGACACAATGAGTAGCGCACCCTTGTAGTTCTGCAAGTAAGACTCGAGCCAAGAAAGCGTCGCGATGTCCAGATGGTTCGTCGGCTCATCGAGAATCAGAATATCATGGCGCGCCAGAAGCAGTTTCGCCAAAGCAAGTCGCGTTTTCTGACCACCGCTGAGGGATTCAATCAGTTTCTCATAATCCGCTTCGAAAAAACGCAAACCGTGCAAGACAGACCGAATATCGGCCTCGTATTGGTAACCCCCTTGCTCCTTAAACGCATGCTGCAATTGGTCGTATTCCTTCATTGTTTGCTCATACTGCTCCTTATTCTCATAAATAGCAGGGTCACCAAGCCGCGTCTCAAGCGCGCGCAAGTCCTGTTCCATCGCTCGCAGTCCTGTAAACACATCCAGCATTTCATTCCAAATCGTTTTCGAAGATTCAAGGCCAGTATTTTGCGCTAAATAACCAATTTGGACATGTTTCGGCTTCGAAATCGTGCCACCATCATAACTAATTTGCCCAGCAATAATTTTTAAAAGCGTGGATTTACCCGCACCATTTCGACCAACTAGCGCAATCCGATCATTCGTCTGCACTTCTAATTTTATATTTTCTAATATCGTTTCAGCGCCAAAGTTTTTGACAATCTGTTGCACTTGTAAAAGTATCATTTCTAATTTCTCCTTCATCTCAAAGATCTATCTCTTCCTAGTTTATCGTAAAGCAAGGCGAGAAGCAATGTCTTGAGAAAGGAAACGCTTACGGTATAATAATTCACAAACTTTTCTTTGTGAAATCACTAGCAATCTGGTATCTTTTGCTGTATAATGGAATCCAACAAGCGTTGTAACAAAATAGTAACATAACATTTGAGCAAAAACATTGTGAAATCTATGTGAAATGTTTATAGTGAATAAGCAAGCATGTGAAATGAACAACGATATGAATTAGCGCAATCGTTTTTGTTAAATCTCCATGTTTAGTAGCACAAGGATGGCGCGCGAAAGCAACTGTCCACTCACAAATCAAAAGGAAGAAGGGAAACACACATGATCGAGGAAACGGGCAAGATTCCACAAGCCACAGCAAAGCGTTTGCCGCTGTACCACCGCTATTTGAAATATTTGCATGAATCAGGAAAAGAACGCGTATCATCCGCAGAATTAAGCGAGGCTGTGAAAGTTGATTCAGCAACGATTCGTCGCGATTTCTCCTATTTTGGAGCACTAGGCAAGAAAGGCTACGGCTATAACGTGTCCTACATTTTGGACTTCTTTAGCAAGACGCTGAGCCAAGACAAGCAAACGAACGTAGCCATTATCGGTGTTGGTAATTTGGGGACCGCACTATTACACTACAATTTCATGAAAAATAATAATATAAAAATTGTCGCAGCATTTGACGTTGACGCAAATAAAGTTGGAACGGTGCAACAAGATATTCCAATTTTTCACTTAAACGACATGCAAGATTTGCTGAAGGAGAACAAAGTCGAAGTCGTTATTTTGACAGTGCCATCCGACGAAGCACAAACAACCGTAGATCGCTTGCTAGAAGCCGATGTGAAAGGAATTCTAAACTTCACACCAGCACGTATTAGCGTACCAAAACATGTTCGCGTGCATCATATTGATCTAACAACCGAACTACAAACATTGATTTACTTCCTAGAGAATTATCCGAACAAATAAACTAGATGATTTAATAAACAAATACCTCGCATTGGTTGGCGATATATATTATCCCACCGATACGAGGTATTTTTATGCTTACTATGAAGAAGGGATCACGTTTTATGGAGGCTTCTCAAAGAAATTTTTCTATATTGTAATCTTTGTGAACTCAGAAAATGAACCAGTTTCCACAGTAGAATAGCTATTATTTTGAAGAAAGTAGCTATTTTTATTTAGATTTTTTCCGGATACTTCTACTACTTGATTTATACTCTCCATCTGTTTAAAGACGTTATCCAATAAAGTCATCTCTCTCGTATTATCCGCCCCGATGCCCTTTGTTGTCCGACTAATGGTATTGTTTTTCAATAGAACTACATCACAGCCTCGCAAAAAGACACTCGCCACATTGTTACCGTCATTTTGTGGCGTCTCTGGACTGATTTGAAATCGATCTAGATAATTGTCCATAATATTGAATTGATAAGGAGCACCTAAATAGGAAATACAAATAGCGCCTCTGCCCCAATGCTTGGAGTAACCTTCTTTAGTAACTGTCATGCCGATTAGCACATTATCCTTAATAAGAAAGTGACCGCTTCCTTTCGGTGTACTGTTGGCTAGGCTGCTATAGAGATAAATGCCCTGTAACCCAGCTTCAAAGTAATTATCTGAAATGATAACTTCACCATGATCTTGCTCCGAATCCCCACCAAAGATAATTCCTGAATGCGCTGAGCGAATAAATTCATTGTTTTTAATAAAAACATTTGAAAAAGGACCGCGAAGAATGGCTCCATACATGCATTCAGTGGCGACACAATTTTTCATCGTTATGTGGTCAGACCGAAAATCGAATCCATAGGCCCAGCCAGCCTCTGCGCGACAACCGTTAAATAAAATATGCTGACTACAATCATGTGAAGCAAAAGCGGCTAGTGTGCTTCCTGTCGAAACACAGTTGATAATATTGATATGGTGTGAAAATCCGAAAACTGGTTGCTCTTTCGATATACCTCCATCAGCAAACCAACTATCGGAGTACCCTAAATTAAACATATGACGCGAACCTTCACCGTAACAATTAGAAATATAGCCGTCATAACAAGCATCTGCGACACGAATTTGATATTGTAAAGCTGGTGAATTAGTAGTCGTAAAATCATCGCCATCTTTTTCTGTAAAGCTTCGAACACGATTTAGTTTCGTATCAAAGTATGTCAATTTTTGAGTGTAATGATAATTACCAGTTGCGCTGAATTGATAGCAACTTTTAAATTCAAGGTGCAGACGATCTAAATCATTGAAAACACAATCTTTCACATGTACATTTTCTCCATAGATGATACCAATTCCAAAGTCGCCTATATCCATTTTTTTCGTTGTTTCTCGATAGACGCTATTTTTTCCTTTTCCTTTGAAATGAAGCCCCTCCAAAGTTACATCCTCAATAGGGTTGATTTTATAAACAATCGTATCAGTAGGGTAGGAATGGTGATATTCGTGGGTCATTCGGTAGACTCGTTCTATGGCATCCGCAGAAATGGCTTGGATTCGAGCTAATTCGCCTAACTGTATACTCCCACCTTCACTTACTTGTTTTTCAGGGGAGGCTAAGCCAATTAAATCACCTTCTTTTAAAGCGCTTACTTTGTTGGGGTGTATTGTGAAAGCATCTGTTCCTTTCAATGTACTCTTTATTCTTGCTACTTCTGTGGCTGCTCCAACACCGGCTATCAAATAACGATCTGTCGAAAAATATTTGCGTTGAGAGAAATCGAGACATGCTTCCCCGCTACCTTTGATGTGTAGTTTTGAAAGGAGATCGATAGAACCATCTATTCGATAGTTGCCATTTGGAAAATATAACCCACCATCATTTCCAGCGACCTGAATAATAGCATTTTGTATAGCACGCGTGTCATCTGTTTTTCCATCCCCTATAGCGCCAAATTCTTTTACATTTCTAAAGTATTTAACCATTGGACCACCTCTTTTTTTATATTTATATACTAATATTACCACGAAAAATTTCCAATAAATGTGTCAATTTAAAGAATCTTTCTTAGCTTTTTCGCTTTTTAGTAAGGAAAGATGTGTAAATGTTACGTTTGTAAAAATATACAATATCTAATCTCAAGATAAAAATCATCGACTTACAAAAGATTTTCTATCATAATAGAGGTAATGAGAAGGGGGCTGACTTCATGAATTTGAAAAGAACAGAAATAGTAGAAAAAATTATCCTATGGGGCGAGCAACAGGAGCAGGTTTGTGCACTCGTTTTAGAAGGCTCACTTGCAAAACAGCAAGGCGTGGATCAACTGTCAGACTTAGACATCAACGTCTGGTTCACAGGAGACGTGTCATTCGGGAAAACGGTAGACTGGCTCGCAGAAATCGGCGACGTGCTCATTGAAAATCAGCTACATATGGATTCCCCAGCAGGGGAAGTGGCAACTCAACTCGTGCTCTTCCAAAACGGCGTCAAAGTCGATTTTTCCTTCTGGCCAATTGCTTACTTAGAAAAGCCATTCCCGTACTATGAAAAAATGGAAATTTTGCTGGATAAAGACAGGCATACAGAACAAATCAACTTGTGCCTATGCGAAAAGAAGTATATCTCGATGAAAAAATCATATTTCGATCACATCGTAAACGAATTCTGGTTCGAGTTACATTACGTAGCTAAGTTCTTAAAACGTGAAGAAATCTGGTTTGTGCAGAGCATCCAAGCAGGAATACGCGATAATTACCTGTTACCATTCCTAGAAGAGCAAGCGCGCATCCATGAACGGGATGTCTTCTTTTCAGGCCGCAAAATTGAAAGTTGGATGGAACCGAGTAATCTTAAGCGTTTCCCATCAATTTTTCCAGATTACTCATTAGCGGCAAACTGGCAAGCCATGTGGGCAGAAATCGCCTTATTTGAAGAAGTATCACATTTTATCAGCCAACATTACCAATTTGAACTGCCAACAGCTAAAATAGAAGGAATGAAGCGCTTATTAAGAGACATACAGGAGGGATGACATTGTTCACAAAAGCAGAAATAACGCAAATAAGACTTAGCAAACTTGGAATGAATAAACCATTCACAGAGCCAACAACATTCATGAACCAAGCAATCGCCCTACAATCACAAAATCATCAACCAGCACTCGTGAACTTTTTGCAACATGTAGACATGAGTTGGCGTGACGCAGAACAATTCTTTGAAGATAACCAAGTCATTAAAATTTGGGCAAACCGATTGACACTCCATACTTTTTTAGTAGAGGATTGGGAAATGGTGTTCCGCGTTTTTGGAACACGGGCGAATATTGTACACCGACTTTGTAAAAAAGAAGGCATTGATTTAGAGTCGATTTTGGGGGAAATAGACAAGATTGGAAGAAATCAAGAAGTGGTGAGTCGTAAGGAACTAGAGGCGATTATTGGCGATTATTCCGCGCAAATCAGATCCGCAATCATTGCACAATCAGCGATACAAGGCATTTTATATCTTCTGCCATCAAGCGATACAATCAGAAATTACAGCCACCGCATGCGATTAGGCAATTATAAAACGTGGACGAGTAATCCTGAGCAAGATATCGAGGCAATGATGACGCTGATACGCCGCTATTTAGCAGGATATGGTCCCGCGACTTGGGATGATTTCAGACATTGGAGTGGTTTGAACATCGGTGAAATAAAACCAGCGATAGCAAGGCTGGTAGCAGAAATCGACACATTCACGCTAGAAGGCCAAACCTATCATGCGCTAAAAGGCGAACAAACCGTACCAGCGTCCGAAAAAGTATTTTTATCAGGAAAATTCGACCAATCCGTGATCGCCTATAAAGATCCAACATGGATAATGACAGAAGCACAGCGAAAATCAGCCTGGACAGTCAATGGCCACTGCTCCGCGATTATCATAGCAGGAAACCGCGCCATCGGACTATGGAAATACGAATGGAAAAAAGAAAACCTACAATTCACGATTTCCTACTTTGAAGAGTCATGTTTTGAGACTGAAATCAAGCAAGAACTAGAACGCTTTGCATCACGACTAGAGAAACAAGCCGCTGAAATTCAATATGAAGGTATGTAAAAAGAGTAAGCCTAAGCCTACTCTCAGTGTGTCGACAACCGCCCATTTTCGTCGTTAAAAGTTCCGTTCCGATGCTCACGTACTCTAGTACGCTCCGCTTCCGTACTCACTTTTGCCTAGAAACTAGGCATTTGTCGACACGCTGAGGTTTGGAGAAACGGCTAGGTTTTGCGTGAGATTTAGTTTTTCTACAGTCTGAGAGTAAGCCTAAGCCTACTCTTTCCTTTTCGCCAAACCAATCGCTACAAACTTAATCCCAGTCACGAAATTAACAGTAGCCATCGCAATCATTAAATACGTCATAATCGACCAACCGCTTGTATTCACTTGGCTAATCGCGAAATAAGTAAAGACAATGGCGAGTATTAAATAAATGAGTCCCTGCATAGCTAAAGGATTTTTCACAATAAGCTACCTCCTACAATGAACTGCATAGCCATCGCCAATACGTTCATCAACATATGCGCCGCTATTGGCACCGCGATTCGTTTGGTTTTCGTATAAATGTAACACAGAATGAGCCCAATCACGACATAAACGAGTAGGAACGTCATATCCATGTGCATCAATCCGAAGAAAACAGAGCTAATCACAGCCGCAACGTGAATATTCATCCGTGACGCCAAGCCCCCGAAAATGATTTTCCGAAAAACGATTTCTTCCAAAATTGGCGCCAAAATCGAAGTGAAGACAATCATCAATGGCACCGCACGGGCAAGTTCACCGAGCATTTCGGTATTCGGAGAGAGTCCACTTATGCCGAATAATCCCATGATAAAAACGGATAGCGATTGGCCGAAAAGTAGTGCCACGAAACCAAGCAACGCATAAGCGACACTTTTTCCGATTGAGGCAGGTTCTCCTTTTTCAATTTTCGTCGTTCGTGGTTGTTTTCGAAGTAGCATCCAAATAATAATTACGGCCACTAAATTACTGAAAACACTCCAATAAACCGAGGCATACGTGACGACTTGCTTATCCGATAAATCAGTTGCCGCACGCAAAATCCCCATCAAAATCGGAGCTCCAATAAGCGAAGAAAAGTAAGCAGCGAAGTATGTAAGTAGCACATACCAATAACGTCTATTCAAAAATAACACGACCTTTCAATACATAAGCAGTACAAATGTCTGCCATTTATCTCATTTCCCTATTGTACTAATTATTAGAGTAACAAGCAACAACGGGGATGCGCAGTAAAGAAATGCGTCTCCTTTTTTAGGTGCAAATACTTGCATTTTCCGCTCATTTTTTATAATATAAGAAGTGGGTTAGCACTCTAATGTTAAGAGTGCTAAAAATCATAAACATAGACTTGAGGAGGTTGTTTTAATTGTTAAAACCATTAGGAGATCGCGTTATTATCGAAGTTTTGGAAGCAGAAGAGAAAACGGCAAGTGGTATCGTACTACCAGATTCGGCGCAAGAAAAGCCACAAGAAGGTAAAGTCGTAGCAGTCGGAAGCGGCCGCGTATTAGATAACGGCGATGCAGTAGCACTAGAAGTCGCAGAACAAGATCACATTATTTTCTCCAAATACTCAGGCACAGAAGTCACGTATGACGGGAAAGATTACTTGATCGTGAGAGAATCGGATATATTGGCAGTAATTAAATAAGGAAGCAGAAAGAGCCTGTTTATGTTGATGAACTTTCAAACCGTCGTTTGGTTTGATTTAGTGAATCAATAGGCAGTGGAGCAACGCGAGACTGACAACCATAGAGCCACAACAAAGCTGAAATAAGGAAGATTAACTAAGGAGGAAACACAAAAATGGCAAAAGATATTAAATTTAGTGAAGACGCACGTCGCGCAATGCTTCGTGGTGTTGATCAATTAGCAAATGCTGTAAAAGTAACGCTAGGACCAAAAGGACGTAATGTTGTACTTGAAAAGAAATTCGGTTCACCGCTAATCACGAATGATGGCGTAACAATCGCGAAAGAAATTGAACTGGAAGATCCTTTTGAAAATATGGGTGCAAAATTAGTATCCGAAGTTGCGAGCAAAACAAACGACGTTGCCGGTGATGGAACAACAACGGCGACAGTTTTGGCACAAGCAATGATTCAAGAAGGCCTAAAAAACGTAACAGCTGGCGCGAACCCAGTTGGTATTCGTCGCGGAATCGAGAAAGCAGTAGCAACAGCGATTACAGAGCTAAAAGCCATTTCTAAACCAATCGAAGGTAAGGAATCAATCGCTCAAGTTGCCGCTATCTCATCAGGAGACGAAGAAGTTGGTACACTGATCGCCGAAGCAATGGAGCGTGTTGGAAACGACGGCGTTATCACAATTGAAGAATCGAAAGGTTTTGCAACAGAATTGGATGTCGTTGAAGGTATGCAATTCGACCGTGGCTACTCAAGCCCCTATATGGTTACAGATCCGGATAAAATGGAAGCCGTTTTGGAAAATCCATATATCTTAATCACGGACAAAAAAATCAACAACACGCAAGAAATCCTGCCAATTTTAGAGCAAGTGGTTCAGCAAAATCGCCCACTTCTTATTATCGCAGAAGACGTAGAAGGCGAAGCGCAACAAACGCTCGTTTTAAACAAATTACGTGGTACATTCAATGTTGTTGCAGTGAAAGCACCAGGATTCGGCGATCGTCGTAAAGCAATGTTGGAAGATATCAGCATCCTGACTGGCGGCCAAGTAATCACCGAAGAACTAGGCCTAGAGCTAAAAACAACAACAATGGAACAACTTGGTAACGCGGCTAAAGTAATGGTTACAAAAGAAGCAACAACAATCGTAGAAGGCGCTGGAAACAGCTCGCAAATCTCGACTCGTGTGAACCAATTACGCGCTCAAATGGAAGAAACGACTTCCGAGTTTGATAAAGAGAAATTACAAGAACGCTTGGCTAAATTAGCAGGTGGTGTTGCGGTCGTTAAAGTCGGCGCAGCAACAGAAACCGAACTACAAGAACGTAAACTACGCATTGAAGACGCGCTAAACTCCACACGTGCAGCCGTTGAAGAAGGTATCGTATCCGGCGGTGGTACAGCCCTTGTCAACGTATACAACAAAGTGGCAGCCATCGAAGCAACTGGCGACGAAGCAACTGGTGTGAAAATCGTTCTTCGTTCATTAGAAGAGCCAGTTCGCCAAATCGCGCATAACGCAGGCTTAGAAGGCTCCGTTATCGTAGAACGCTTGAAAAATGAAAAAATCGGCGTAGGCTTTAACGCAGCGAACGGCGAATGGGTAAACATGATCGAAGCCGGCATTGTCGATCCAACAAAAGTAACCCGCTCCGCATTACAAAACGCATCATCCGTTGCCGCACTTCTTCTTACAACAGAAGCAGTCGTTGCAGACCGTCCAGACGAAAATGCTGGCGGCGGCGTTCCTGATATGGGAATGGGCGGTATGGGCGGAATGATGTAAAGCTTCACTTGCAATTAGCTTTATACTAACGTTTAAATGAGGTGACGGTGGTAAAATTAATTGTTTTGCCCACTAAAAATACAAAAAATTATGGAAGGAAGCTTTTAGCCAAATTATTTATCTTGGCAGAAGCTTCTTTCTTCATATTGCTGGTTATATGAAACTATATGCTTGCATCGTTTCGAATGTGACGCGTCAGAAGCTGTGCGGTATATTCTTCTTCGATTCTACATAGCTTGCGTCATCTAGTTTGTCTAAGCTTATTTTCATTTATACGGCATTCAACCTCAATATAAATCGCCTTTTTACATAAAAAGTCGTTTTATAATGGAGTTGAATTTGCTATAATAAACCTTATGGAGTATTATGTGAATAAGAGGTGAGATATATGGATAAATACTACCCTTTAGATAAAATTCATTATATGAATAATTATAAAGAGCATCAGAAAGAGTATAATAATAGATTTTATAGCTATGCTACTTATAAGACCAACTTGTATATAAGACCTATTGAGAACGGGACTTTTTCTGATACAACAGAGGAGCTATTCATAGTAAATATTCCTGAGCTTAGTGCTTTGAATGAAGCTGTTTTAATGAACAGTAAAAAAATAGAGTTGCTATTAAAGGATATGCCCAAGGTTTCAGTCCAACATTTTATGACTAATTTGTTAATTAATGAATTGCAGAGTACGAATGAAATTGAGGGGATTAGGAGTAGTAAGCAAGAGATTGCTGAGGTTTTAGAAAGCGTGCAGAAAAAGGGAGATGCAAGTAAAGAGAAGAGGTTTCTAGGATTAGCTAAATTATATGCTTATTTAGAGGAATCAGATAACATCAAAAACGTGGAGGACTTTAGGCGAATATATGATGTCTTGGTATCTGATGAAATTAAGCCTTGTGACGTGCTTGATGGAGAATTGTTTAGGAAAGGTCCTGTTTATATAAAAGGTGGAAGTAAAACATACCACGTTGGAGTAGTGCCAGAGGTTAAAATTGTTTCAGGTTTAGCGAGGATGATTTCTTTTTTAGAAAGTTCTGTTCCAGATCTCTATAAATACGCGGTAGTTCATTACTATTTTGAATACATTCATCCATTTTATGATGGTAATGGCAGAACGGGACGATATATTATGTGTTCTTACCTTGCTAAAAAATTAGACTATTTTAGTTCTATAACTTTTTCATATATGGTGAATAGAAATAGGAATCAGTATTACAAATCTTTCGAGAATACTTCTAAATCGCTTAATAAAGGTGAGGTGACTTTTTTTTGTATAGACACATTGACTATATTGAAAAATGGGCAAGAAAAAATAATTGCGAACTTAGAGGAAAAAAAGGAGCTTCTCCATACTATCAGTAAAAATTTAAATACATTGATAAAAAATGATGATGAAAGAAATGTATTATTTATCTTAGCTCAAGCATGGCTATTTGAACATAAAAAATATTGTATTAGCGTAGCAGAATTGACTGAGTTATTTAGTTTTGGTAGAAAAAGAATGGATACAATTTTATGGAAGTATAGTAAATTAGGATATCTAGAGAAAATCAAGAGTAGACCAACCATATTTACGTTGGAAGATTCGTTTGCTCAAACATTAAAAGCCAGACAGTGAGGTAGATTAAATTTGGGGGTTTGGTTATGTGGGAAAAGTACTGATGGAAGATGTTAAAAAGGTAGTTATGAGTAATATAAAATGGTTAGGTATACCTTAGATTTGTCGACTAGTGTAAAAAATAGAAGTAGATGTCAAACGCATATTAAAAGAAAAAGCAGTATGGATTGATATTTTTTAATCCAGAGTGTAACGAAAGAGGAGGAGAATATACGATGATAAAAAAAGTTTTTATTACCGGAGCAAACAAAGGAATTGGGAAAGAAATCGCGCGTCAAATGGGAAAGAACGGTTGGACTATTTTGGCCGGTGCGCGCGATGAAAGCCGAGGACTCGCAGCTGTTGACGAGCTTAAATCAGAAGGCATCGACGCGATTTATGTAAACATTGATTTGCAAAATCCAGAAACAATTTCAAGCGCAGTCAACACCATTAAATCACAGCATCCAGACCTTACAATGCTGATTAATAACGTGGCGATTCCGGGTGATATGAGAAAACCTGGTTACGAGTTCACTTTAGACGAACTAAGAGAAGTCATGGAAACTAATGTTTTCGGGACATTCGATCTTACGCAGCAATTGTTGCCGACCCTTGAAGTTAATAGCGGGCGTATCCTAAATATCTCGATACCGATTGGCATGTCGGATTTCTTCAACCCGTTTGCCTATAAAATGAGCAAGGCGTCGCTGAACGCAATAACGCAAAGCTTAGCACAGAATTTTACGCAGGCAGAAAAACCGCTGGAAATTTTCGCGATTATGCCAGGTGGAACAACAACGGATTTGAATGGCAACATGACAGGTGATTTCATGAAAACGGCTCCTGAGGCTGGAAAGTTGATTGCTGACATTATTTTTGATGGGAAGAATCACAACAGCGAAATCATTAATTTTAATGGTAAAATGGCTGATTACAATCAAGGTTTGTTTTAAACGCTTTTTTATAAGGAAGCCCCAGACAAGAACATAGTAGCTTGTTTCGGGGCTTCTCTGTCTTTTACAATCCTTTAAAAAATACTTCCATTGTATCCGCAAGATGTCGATGGCCCTTATTATTCAAATGAATGCCGTCGCCAACGCTATAGCCATTCACGTCTGGTTTTGAAAGGTCAAACGAATCTAAATCGTAAAGATTCAAATGCTTGATATTGTAACGGTGACAGACCTCGATGGCTGCGTTGATATATGCATAATCTGGAATGCCTAACTTATTTTCTGGTGGGAAAAAGGCTTGTTTATACATGGATATGAACGCGATTTTTTGGCCGGGATATTTCTTAGTTAGGCCTTTTAAAAGAACATCGAGCGCACCGTAATATGTCTTATTTGTCGTATCACTGGCCATACCGAGTGGCTGCCCTTTGCCGTAGTCATTAATACCCGCAAAAACAGTGATTAGGTTTGCGGTACTGTCCATGGTTGTATAGCGTTCACTTATCGGTGCGAAAAGATTGCCAACTGTCGAGCCATTCATCCCGTAGTTGTTGACCTGCTTGATGTGCAGGTCTTCTTGGATGTAGTTGAAATAACGCTTGGTTGCTAACGTGTTGTTTTCCGTTGTCAAGCTATCTCCCATGACATTCCAAGTGACCATTGTCCAATCGGTTACTTCTGCTGCGTTTGCTTTATTCAGACTCATAGATAAAGCTGTTAATAGTAAAAGAAAGGCTATTACTGCTTTCCCCCATGTTTTCCTGTGTTGCATCTGTATCTCTCCCTCAAATGGTTAGTTATCCTAGTAGCTAAAAATGCTCACTAAAACTATTTTAATTTACCATGAAAAAAGATGTTTGGTAATATTGAACTACTAATAGGTATAAAGGTTTAAAAGTTTACAATTTTTCTGCTAATTTATAGAAAATCTGGCTTCTGTTCAAGAAAAAAGCTATACTATAAAAATAGAGAGAGGCACAGGAGATGTGGTTTATCATGTTACTTATTGTGGTCGTATGCGCGCTTTTGTTTTTCCTGCCTAATTTAACGGATCGTAAATGGAAAAAATCAGATAATCAGGAGCAAACGGACGCTGAGATTAAAGATTGGATTCATCGAAATAATCAAGGCCCGCATATGTGATGTGGGTATACATACAGAAATGAGGCGTTTTTATGCAAAATGATTGGCAAGTACTTTTAAAAGAAGAGCAGGAAAAGGCGTATTTCAAGGATTTAATGCATTTTGTGGAGGAGGAATACGCAACAACGACGATTTATCCGCCGCGCGAGGCAATTTATCATGCGCTGGATTTGACGAGTTATGTGGATACAAAAGTAGTTATTTTGGGGCAAGATCCTTATCACGGTCCGAATCAGGCGCACGGGTTGAGTTTTTCTGTGGCGTCTAGTGAGGCGAAATTTCCACCGTCTGTACGCAATATGTTTAAGGAGCTCGAGGCGGATTTGGGTGTGTCACGGACGGATATTAACTTGACGGATTGGGCAGAACAAGGCGTGTTGCTTCTGAACACGGTGCTCACGGTACAAGCTGGAAAAGCCGCATCTCACCGAAAAAAAGGTTGGGAGCAGTTCACGGATGCGATTATCCGATTGCTGAACGAAAAAGAAGAGCAGGTTATTTTTGTACTCTGGGGGGCAGATGCGAAGAAAAAGCAGGTTTTGATTACGAATCGGCAACATAAAGTGATTACAGCGGTCCATCCGAGCCCTTTATCCGCTTACAATGGCTTTTTCGGGAGCAAGCCGTATAGCCAAATCAATGCTTATTTGCAAGCTGTGGGGAAAGCGCCAATTTCTTGGTAAACGTGGGATTGTCATTTTCTTCATACGTATTATGAGATTATTTTTGCGATTTGTGGTATGATTTACGTGATTAGAAGAAGCAATGAAATCCCATGAAGGAGTTGATTAAAATGGCTTTATCAGCTGCACGTTTTGAAGAACATGAAGGATTTACTGCGCTTGCTTTTGTTTGGAAGGGCACTTTTGAAGAAGCGTTTCACGGTGAGGTGCATAAAACAATCAAGAGAATAGAAAGCTGGGCGGAGTCTCAAGAGAGTCTGAAGCACGATAAGACGTTGCTCGGGATGTCTGTGCATAATTTAGAAGATGGTTTCACGTATTATTCAGCTGTGAAGGCCAACTGGAAACCTGAAAATATCCCGGATGACATGGAGTGGATTGAGATTCCAGCACATACGTATTTTGTGTGCGATCATGTTGCGGGTACGGATATAAATGAAACTTACAAAGAAGTCGCAGAACGCATTGCAGCACGCGATTATCGACCATATATTACGGTGGAATATCCCGTTTTTGACGAATTACCATTCAAAATTGAGGTGTATAGTAGCGCTATTGATGTACCACGAAACGAACAGGGATTTCATATTATGATTCCAATCGTGAAGCATTTAGGCTAAGGCACATGGATCAAATAAACAGCTTTTGGTGAAGTTGTTTATTTGGTCTTGCATATAATAAAAGTAAGCGATTGCAATTACCTGATTTACCGCGAGATGTTGAAAAAAAGGAAATGTCAGGCGTTATATTGTGATATTATTAACATATTTTCGCAATGGTAAACTAGGATCATATATAGATAAAACATACATGAGCAGAAAGAGGGGATTTTTGTGGCTGCATATTTCACACCACAAGAGACAGTAGACGAAACAATTAAAAAGGGGGTAGCAAAGGCTGGTTCTTCCACGCTGACACTCATTATTTTAGGATTTCTTGGGGGCGCTTTTATTTCACTTGGATATTTGCTTTATATTCGCGCAGTTGGGACAATGCCGCATGAGTGGGGGAGCTTTGCTACATTTATCGGGGCGAGTCTGTTCCCAGTTGGTCTTGTTTGTATTTTACTGGGAGGCGGCGAATTGATCACAGGAAACATGATGGTCGTTGCGCTCGCTTGGTTTGATCGCAAAATTTCGGTTGGCCAGTTATTACGCAATTGGGCGATTGTGACGATTATGAATTTCGTCGGAGCACTCGCGATTGCCTTCTTCTTCGGGCATTTTGTTGGACTCACAGAAGGCGATTTTCTAGCAAAAACAATTGCCACGGCTGGTGCGAAGATTAAGGATCCATTCTGGGTCGCCTTTGTGTCAGGCATTGGCTGTAACTGGTTCGTGAGCATTGCGGTTTGGCTTTGTTACGCAGCGAAAGACTTCACCGGCAAAATTTTAGGAATTTGGTTCCCCGTTATGGCATTCGTTGCGATTGGTTTTCAGCACGTTGTTGCAAATATGTTCATCATTCCAGCAGCAATTTTTGCAGGAAGCTACTCATGGAGCCAATTCATCAGCAATGTAATCCCCGTTTATTTAGGCAACGTAGTCGGAGGCGCCATATTTGTTTCCCTATTTTACTACCTAGCCTATAAAAAAGCCGCACCAAAAGAAAAAGAATTCGAAGCAAAAATTCCAGTAGAAGACTAAAGCTTGTAGGTTCATGAAAGTACCACCGAACCCCAGCGAGCCGACAAACATAGATCTTCGTCGTTAAGTCTGTGCGCTGGGGTTGATTTTTTTCAAGAAATGCGTTAATATAAAGTCAATAAATGCAAAGGGGTGTCTTTTGAGCCGATGAAAATGTAATCCTATTTTTTAAGAGAATTCGAATAAGCGTTGAATGGAACGGATTGTGGTCTGTTTTATTAGCGAACGAAATTTTCTAGAATGGGATTGCTGTGCTCAAAATGACGCAGAGCGAATAAAGACAGGTTTGTGTGTTGGCAAAATGGCTGACAGGCTTGTTTTCTGACTTCCTATTCTAGATAAATAGGAGGTTTTTTTATGTTAATTTTAGAGATTCATGATGTGAAGAAAGAGATAGCGGATCGGGTGTTGTTTGAGATTCCGCATCTGATGGCGAATCGTGGGGAGCGGATTGGGATTGTTGGCCGGAATGGGCTCGGCAAGACAACGCTGCTTGAGATAATGGCTGGGGTGACGACGCCGGATCAAGGGGTTGTGACGCGAAATGGCACGACGGGTTACTTGCCGCAAATTTTGCCGGAGGATGCGAAACTTTCTGGTGGTGAAAAAACGAGGAAGGCTGTGCAACGGATTTTGGCGGAGCAGCCGAACTTGCTTTTTGCCGATGAGCCGACGTCTAATTTGGATGTGGACAGCGTGAAACATTTGGAGCGCCAGTGGAAGCGGTATGCTGGGACGTTGTTTGTTATCTCACATGATCGGATGTTTTTGGATGCGATTTGTACGACAATTTGGGAGCTGGATCAGGCGCGAATCACAGTTTATCCGGGGAATTATAGTGCTTATGAGGCGGCGAAACAAGCGGAGCAGGATAGGGCCGAAGCAGGGTATGAGCAGTACCAGGCGAAAAAGCGACAATTAGAGGAGTCGCAACAACATCACGAGAAAACAGCGCAGGGTCTTCGGAAGCCAAATAAGCGATTTTCGTCAAGGCAGATTCGGGCTGCAAAACCGGGAAAAGGCGTGCAGGAGAAGAAGCAACATAAAACAATCAAGGCGTTGGAGCAACGAATTGATCGGTTGGAGAGAGTTGACAAGCCGTTTCAGCAAAAAGCGATTAAGATTACGCTTCCTGAACAGAATCAAATCAAGCAAGGGAATACGGTCATCCGTGTGAATCAATTGCAGGCGAAGGTCAGCAAACGAGTGTTGTTTTCAGATGCGACATTTAGCTTGAAGAGCGGTGAGAAAGTGGCGCTTATTGGGAAAAATGCGAGTGGAAAAACGACTTTCCTACGACAAATTATGCAATCAAACGAGGCGATTAAGCGTGGCGATAAAGTGAAAATTGCCTATTTTGATCAGCAGTTAAAGCAAGTGGATTTGACGAAGACGTTGTGGGAGAACATACAAGAAGTGAGCATTCATGATGATCAAATGAACCGAGATTGTCTTGGGAGTTTGCAGTTTACCGCGGCTGATTTGGCGAAAGATACGACAGTTTTATCTGGTGGGGAACGGGTGAAATTAGCGCTCGCGATGATTCTGCTGAGTGATGCGAATGTGCTTATTTTGGATGAGCCGACGAATTATTTGGATATTAATGCAATGAAGGCTTTGGAAAGTTTGATTAGTGGTTATTCTGGAACGGTATTGTTCGTGTCGCATGATCGGACTTTTGTTAGGAAGGTCGCGACGTCCCTTTTAGTTTTGGAAGAGGCGAAATTGACGTTATTTGACGGGACGTATGCGGACTGGGAGAATGCGAAAAAGACGGTGGAAACGCGGGTTGAGGAGGACAAATTGTTGTTGGAAATGGAGATGTCAGCCATTGCGGCCAAATTAATGGAGCCGAGATTAACCGCTACCGAAAAAGCTGAGCTCGAGAAACGCTACCAAGAAGTTGTCGCGAAACGGAAGTAAAGGAATTGCGAAGGGGCATGATTTCAATGTACAATAGAGGTAGGTTGGCAAGCTTTTAGGAGAGAGGTAGAAAATATGGGGCAGCAGAATGTCCAAGATAGGTTGAAAATGAAAACATTAGAGATGGAGCACTTATCGCAATTCAATGATTTGCTGCGGTACGTGTTCCAGGTGACGAATCAGGAGCTTCATGAAGTTGGCTGGGCGGAAGACGAAATTGAGCAAGCAAAACGTCCCGTGTTACGAAAAGCGGACGTTATCGGTTGGTTCGACGGAGATAAACTGATTTCACAAATGGCAGTGTACCCGATGAATGTGAATATTTTCGGCGAGATATATAAAATGGGCGGTGTGACAGGCGTTGGGACGTATCCTGAGTATGCGAACTTTGGCTTGATGCACCGTCTGATGCGACAAAGTTTGAAGGAGATGCGCGACCGAGAGCAGACGATTTCTTATTTGTATCCGTATTCTATTCCGTATTATCGCCGTAAAGGTTGGGAGATTATAACGGACGTGATGACATTTTCGATTAAGGATACGCAGCTTCCGGAGAATGTTCCTGTGAAGGGAATGGTGGAGCGCCTCGATATTGAGCATGAAGATGTATTGAAAACGTATGACCGTTTTGCTCGGAATCAGCACGTTGCGATGATTCGTGATTCGCTGGCCTGGGAAGAATACTGGCGCTGGGAACGCGAAGAGATGATTGCGGCTGTGTATTATGACGAGGCGAACGAACCCCAAGGATTTATGTATTATTGGATTGCTGATGATATTTTTCATATGAAGGAAATGGTGTATTTAACCCAAGAGGCGCGGCATGGTTTGTGGAACTTTATTAGTGCGCATTTCTCGATGGTGACGCATGTAAAAGGGAAAATGTATACCAATGCGCCGATTGCATTTTTGATGGAGGATAGTGATATTACGGAGACGATTCATCCTTATTATATGGCGCGGATTGTTGATGTGGAGGGCTTTTTCAAGAAGTATCCTTTTGCGGAGAAGCAGGCGGATTTTCATTTCAGAGTGACGGATGATTTGCTGGATTGGAATCAGGGAACTTTCGCTTTTACTTGGCATGAAAATGGTGATTTTGAGATGGTCAAAGAGGCGGATGGGGAAGCGGTTGAGATTGACATTCAGACGCTGACGACCATGTTTTTTGGCTACAAACGCCCGAAATATTTGCGTAAAATTGGACGATTAATGGCGAGCGATGCGGTTGTGAAGCAGTTGGAGAAAATGATTCCTAATGAGACGCCGTATTTTTCAGATTACTTTTAAATGGGGGAAGACTACTGATTTTGGTGGTCTTCTTTTTTTGTGTAAGGATTGGCTATTTAGTGGGATTCTTGCGGCTTTATGAAATTGTTTTTTCCACTTTCGAGAAAACATACTGGCAATTTGACGGATTTTCAGTATAATAAAAAGAACATAAAAAAACAACTTGAAGAACTATTCACGAAATATTCGCATAATAGGGATTACAAAATAGAGCGCAATTTTTTAATGAAAAGAGGAATGATGCATGACAGAGCCACTTGTGAAATGGTCCTATAAAGGGGAAAAGGGACCGCATTATTGGGGACATATTTGTGATGAGTATGAGATCGCGAAAACAGGAAAGAATCAGTCACCAATTGATATTCATATGGAGAAAGTGATGGAAGTACAGGGGGCTCCGCCGCTCGAACTAGATTACAAGGAAACGAAATATACGGTGAGACGTGTGGAGAATTCGGTACATCTTTTTCCACAGAGTAAGGAACAGGGATTAACGTATGGTGGACAGCGGTATAATTTGATTGCTTTTCATGGTCATGTCCCAAGTGAACATACACTAAACGAGCATTATTTTGCGATGGAATGGCATTTGGTGCATATGAATGAAGCGGGTGAACGTCTCGTTTTAGGGATTTGGATGGAGCAGGAATTGGAAGGTAGCGATTTTGGGGAGTTAGCTTCGATTTTCCCAGAGGTTTTTGCTGATTTCGGTATTGAAAAAGAGCTTTCGCTAGATGTTAGTGGATTTTTACCTGATAATAGGGCATACTTTACGTATCAAGGATCACTCACGACGCCACCGACTTTTGAAGGCGTGACATGGATTGTTCTGAGAGACGCGACGAGCGTTGCTGAAGAAGATTTTGAAGCTTTCCAAGATATTATCGAGGATACGAATCGACCGCTTCAAGAGCTAGGTGATAGGCAAATTCATCACAGCGCGTGACGACAGACGTTGTATTTTTAGAGAAATGCACTCAAACTGGGGCTTTGGTGAATTGCCAAGGCCCTTTTAAAAAATAGATAGGGGGAAATGTGGGATGTATCGGCTAGCTAGTGATTTTGCAGAACAGGCACATCGGACGCAGCGTCGTAAAATAACAGGGGAGCCTTATTTTACGCATCCGCGGAATGTGGCTCATATATTGCGTGATGCGGGATTTCGTGAAGAAGTTGTGGCGGCGGGATTTTTGCATGATGTGGTGGAGGATACGCCGGTGACGCTGGAGGAGATTCGAGCGGCTTTTGGTATGGATGTTGCGGAGCTTGTGGCTTCTCATACGGAGGATAAATCGCAGACCTGGGAGGAACGAAAGGCTCATACGATTGATGTTGTTCGCACGGGCACATTGGAGCAAAAAGCGATTATTGTGGCGGATAAACTGGATAATTTGCAATCGGTTAAATATGCGCTGAGCTCAGAAGGAAATAAGGTCTGGAGCTATTTTAAGCGTGGGTATGACTTGCAGAAATGGTACAATGAGAGCATTGTGGCGAATATGTACGTGGGACTAGAAAAAGAGGAGATTCCGGCGTATTTTAAGCAATATGAGCGACTGTGTCATTGGATTTTCAGAAAGTGATTTTCCTCACCTTTAATTGTCTGTTAAATTAGGTATATATAATCAATAATAATAATTGTTAGATAATAAGCTTCTCAAGTTGTGTTTTTTGATGTAGAATGTAAACGAATACATAATGAGATTGGAGTGGATTGGAATGGTTTTTGGAGCGATTGAGGCAGGCGGTACGAAGTTTGTTGTGGCAGTGGGAGATGCGTCTGGTAAGGTTTTGAAGCGTGAGACGTATCCTACAACGGAGCCGGCCGAGACGATGAAATCTGTGGAACGGTTTTTTAAGCAATATGAGGGGGATTTGGAGGCGATTGGTGTCGGTTCATTTGGTCCTATTGATGTGCGGAAATCGAGCCCAACATACGGCTACATCACGTCTACACCGAAATTAGCGTGGCGGAATTATGATATTGTTGGCGCGCTGAAAAAGGCATTTGAGGTGCCAATTGGCTTTACGACGGATGTGAATGCAGCGGCACTTGGCGAGGTGACACTTGGTGCGGCAGAAGGGCTTTCGAGCTGTATGTATATCACGATTGGGACGGGAATCGGTGCGGGTGCTGTTGTGAATGGCAAAATGTTAGAGGGTTATTCACATCCAGAAATGGGGCATATTATGGTTCGCCGACATAAGCATGATCGCTATCAGGGCAATTGTCCGTACCATGATGATTGTTTGGAAGGACTCGCGGCAGGTGGAGCTATCGAAAAACGTTGGGGTAAGAAAGGCGTGGAACTAGCGGAAAATGAGGAAGTTTGGAATTTGGAAGCGCATTATATCGCGCAAGCTTTGATGAATTATAGTTTGATTTTGTCACCGGAACGAATTGTAATTGGGGGCGGTGTCATGAAGCAGCGCCAAGTTTTCCCGCTCGTTCGTCAGAAATTAAAAACGTTGATTGCGGGCTATATTCAGTTACCGGATTTGGAGGAATATATTGTACCGCCGAAATTGGAGGATGATGCTGGGGTTACTGGGTGCATCTTGCTAGCCGTGCAGACGAAGAATGAAGCGTAAATTTTTACGAAAGGACAGCCATTTTTAGGAGAAGTGGTTGTTTTTTAGGAATCTTTGTGAGAAAATATACATGGAGTAAGGATCTTATGGAAAACTGTATCGGAGGAGAAAATCATGTCAATAACGGAATTATTACACATCAAATATCCTATTATGCAAGGTGCGATGGCACAAATCGCGAAGGCGCCGCTTGTTGCAGCTGTATCGAATGCTGGCGGACTCGGAATTATCGCATCGGGCGGTATGAGCGGAGAGGAATTGCGCGCTGAGATTCAGAAAACAAAAGCCTTGACGGATAAACCGTTTGGCGTTAACTTAATGCTGATGATGACGAATATCGAGGAATTGACGGCGGTTATTATAGAAGAAGGTGTGAAAGTAGTGACGACTGGGGCTGGAACGCCGAAAACGTATATGCCTATCTGGAAAGAGGCTGGCATAACGGTTATTCCGGTTGTGCCGTCTGTGATGATTGCTCGCAAAATGGAGCAGCTCGGCGCGGATGCGGTGGTGGCAGAGGGCACGGAAGCTGGTGGACATGTTGGTGAGACGACGACGATGGCGCTTTTGCCGCAAGTGGTTGATGCTGTTTCGATTCCGGTCATTGGGGCGGGTGGAATTGGTGATGGACGCGGGATTGCGGCTGCTTTTGCGCTGGGGGCTCAAGGTGTGCAAATTGGTACGCGTTTCCTTGCAACGGATGAATGCCCGGTTCACGAGAATTTTAAATTAGCGTGTTTGAAGGCGAAAGATCGTGATACGGTCGTGACTGGTCGCCGAAATGGTGCTCCGGTTCGTAGTATTAAAAATCAGATGATCAAGGAATATCAGCGTTTAGAGGATGAGAACGTGGATCGCGATGTGCTTGAAGAACTGACGCTTGGCTCTTTACGAAAAGCCGTGCAAGAAGGCGATACGGAAAACGGCTCGGTTATGGCTGGACAAATTACGGGCATGATTACAGAAATCAAGCCAGTTGACGCGCTGATTCAAGAAATGATGACACAGGCAACAAAAACGGCGAGCGCATTGACTATAAAATAAAGCAATATAAAAAGAGTCCTGAGAACCTTATTATTGAGGTAATCAAGACTCTTGTTATATTTTATTGTACGAAGTTGGGATCCATGTACATAACTTCCCATAAATGTCCGTCAACATCTTGGAAACTGCCGCTATACATAAAGCCGTGGTCTACTTTCTCGTTGGATACAGAACCACCAGAAGCGAGTGCTTTTTCAACAAACATGTCGACACCTTCGCGACTATCGGCAGAAAAGCCTAGAATAGCTTCAGTTGATGTTGTAGCGTCTGAAATTTCTTTCTTCGTGAACGTTTTGAAATAATCCTCTACTACCAACATAACCATTGTAGTATCATTTAAAATCAAGCATGTCGCATTTTCATCCGTGAATTGTGGGTTGAATTCAAAGCCTAGTGCTGTGAAGAAATCCACCGATGCGTTTAATTTTTTTACAGGTAACGTTAGAAAAACCATTTTTGCTTGTACCATTTTGTCACTCCTTTTAGTTTTAATCCTTATCATTGTAATGTATCCATACAAAAAAGTATACATTGAAAATAAGTGAACAAAAAACGAGGACTCCACTGAAAATTGGGTAGTCCTCGTTTTGTAATTATAACGTTTGTTTTGCTTTTTCAATCATGGCTCTAATCTGGTCGAAACCTGTACCACCGTAGGAATTACGTTTCGCGACTGCGGTATAGGAGGCAAGCGCGTCATAAATATCTTGCTCAATAATGGGTTGAATCGCTTGATAGTCTTCGAGCGTGACATCCTGCAAATAAATCCCTTTTTGCGTGCAATCGAGAACTAGTTTCCCAACAATTTCATGGGCTTCACGGAACGGCACGCCTTTTTTAGCAAGGTAGTCGGCAAGTTCGGTCGCATTGGAAAAATCTTTTTGCGTCGATTGCTCCATAACAGACGTGTTGACTTTCATTGTTTCAATCATCCCAGCGAATATATCGAGGCTCGTTTTCACTGTATGAACCGTGTCAAACATGCCTTCTTTATCTTCCTGCAAATCCTTGTTATACGCGAGCGGTAAGCCTTTTAAGACTGTCAGTAATCCGAATAAATTACCGTAAACACGACCAGTTTTCCCACGAATCAACTCCGCCATATCGGGGTTTTTTTTCTGTGGCATAATACTGCTTCCCGTCGCAAACGCATCAATCAACTCGACAAACTGGAACTCATGACTCGTCCACAAAATCAATTCCTCACAAAAACGCGACAAATGCGTCATCAAAAGGGCGCTATTACTCAAAAATTCGATAATAAAATCGCGATCACTAACGCCGTCCAAACTGTTATCATACATCGCGCTAAAACCAAGCTGTTCAGCACTAAACGCCCGATCAATCGGAAAAGTCGTCCCAGCAAGCGCCGCGCAACCAAGTGGGGAAATATCAATCCGCTTCATGCTCTCCGTCAAGCGCTCCAAGTCACGGCTAAACATACCGTAGTAAGCCAATAAATGATGCGCAAAAGAAATCGGTTGGGCGTGCTGTAAATGCGTATAACCAGGCATAATCGTCTCGACATGACTCTCCGCTTTCACCACAAGCACCGTTCGCAAATGCGCCAAAGAAGCTATAATCTCGGTCACCGCTTCCTTCAAATACAAATGCATATCCGTCGCGACTTGATCATTCCGACTCCGCGCCGTATGTAATTTCCCAGCTACAGGGCCTATTTCTTCATGTAGCAATTTCTCGATGTTCAGATGAATATCCTCGTTCACCACACTGAATTCCAGTTCGCCAGCCGCCAATTTTCCAGCTAAAACTTCAAGCCCAGCCGTGATTTGCGCCGCTTCATCCGCTGAAATAATGCCACATTTTCCGAGCATTGCCACATGCGCCAAACTTCCCGTAATATCTTGTTTTGCCAGTTTTGCATCAAAGGAAATCGAGGCGCCGAATTCATCGATCCACGCCTCACTTTTTCCTTGAAAACGACCGCCCCATAATTTTTCCATTGTTTACACCTCTGTTTTCGCGTTTAATTTTGCATTGACTTCTGCGCTAACTTTCGTTGGCAAGCCCCAAAGCTTGATGAATCCAACCGCTGCGTCTTGATCGAATGTATCCGCCGAAGTGTATGTCGCCAAGTTCTCGTCATAAAGTGAATTCGGTGATTTCCGACCTTCCACAATCGCATGTCCTTTGAAAAGTTTCATCCGAATCGTACCGTTCACATATTTTTGCGTATCTTTCAAGAAGGCCACGAGCGAACTTGTAAGCGGCGAGAACCAAAGCGCGTTATAGATAACTTCGCTAATTTTCTGCTCGATTACCGGTTTAAAATGCGCGACTTCACGAACAAACGTCAAATCTTCCAGCTCTTTATGCGCCGTAATTAGGGCAACCGCGGCAGGGCATTCGTAGACTTCCCGTGATTTAATGCCGACAAGACGGTTTTCAATATGATCAATCCGACCAACCCCATGCGCGCCGGCTATCTTGTTTAATTTTTGAATCAGAACAGCGAGGCTTAGGGATTCACCGTTCAAAGCAACCGGAACCCCGGCTAAAAACTCGATTTCGATGATTTCTGGTGTATTTGGCGTGTCTTCTAGCGCCACGGTTAAGTCATACGCAGCTTCTGGTGGAGCAACCCATGGATTTTCCAAAACGCCACACTCATTCGAACGTCCCCACAAGTTTTGATCGATAGAAAACGGATTATCAAGGTCAATTGGAACCGGGATATTATGTTTTTGTGCATATTCGATTTCTTCTTCACGCGACCATTTCCAATCACGAACGGGCGCAACGACTTTCAAATCTGGTGCTAGGGCATGGATCGCCACTTCGAAACGAACTTGGTCATTTCCTTTCCCAGTACAACCGTGAGCGATGGCAGCGGCACCTTCTTGTCTAGCCACTTCCACGAGCTTCTTCGCAATCAATGGACGAGAGAGCGCTGAAATCAGTGGATACTTTCCTTCATAATAAGCATGGGCCTGCAACGCGATTAAAGCGAAATCTTCCGCAAATTCCTCACGCGCATCAATCGTGTATGACGCCGATGCACCGACTGTCAGAGCCTTTTCTTTAATAAATTCCAAGTCTTTTCCTTCGCCAACATCTAAACAACAGGCAATCACGTCATAATTTTCTTCGGCCAACCACTGAATCGCAACGGAGGTATCTAAACCACCAGAATAAGCAAGAACGATTTTTTCTTTTGTCATCTCTACATCCCCTTTTATTAATAAATATACATTTCGATAAAACTAATAATACCATCATACTAATGTTAATTCAACTATTTTATTTATTTTTATTCATAAAAATGATTAAATATCCATAAAAACGAAAGCGGAATCGCATCAACTTGCGTGTTTTCCTAGCCTACAAATTGGTTAAAATTTTTTAAAACTGCTATACTTAAGAGGTGAATTACTTGAGATTATATTTGAGGAGTGAGCGTAATTGAAACAGACATTGAAATGGATTGGAATTGTTTTAGTCAGTATTGTATTGTTACCATTGGTTGCTATTTTCTTTATTTACAAGAAGGCAGTCGGTAAACGGGAGTACGATCCAAAGGTTCTTGACAATCTAGAAGAAGCAGCACAAGATTATGTGAAAAAGACAGCACCACTATCGGATGTAGATTCCCGTTACAAATACATCCGCCTAGCTGAAAAAGCACTTCCAGCAGCGAAAGATATCGAAGTCGGCGAAATTGAAAATAAGAAAATCGATGGCCCCGGCGGCAAAATCAGTCTTCGTATTTATTCACCAGAAGCTGATGGCCCGTATCCATTGATGGTATATTTCCATGGTGGCGGCTTTGTAACTGGTAGCGTACAAACAACAGATGGCATTGCTCGTAAATTAGTCCAAACAACTGGATATCGCGTGATTTCGGTGGATTATCGTTTAGCACCTGAAAATCCGTTCCCAGCAGCGATTGAAGACGCATATGCGACGGTAGCTTGGGTTTCGAAGCATTTAACGAGTTTACGTGCGAAATCAAAAGATATTGTTGTTGCAGGGGATAGCGCCGGCGGGAATATCGCGGCCGTTGTTGCCCAGTTAGCTAAATCAAAAGGAACACCGAATATTTCCAAACAAATTTTGCTGTATCCGCCTGTTGATATTTTCTCAAGAGATGCTTCGGTACTTTATCCGTCCATGGATGAGTTCGCGGAAGGCTATGTTTTGACGAAAGAATCACTGGATAAATATTTCAAACTTTACTTATCCGGTGCTGGCGATCGCAAATATGATCCACTTGTTGCACCGATTCGTAGTAAAGATATTTCTGACTTACCAGTAGCATTTGTGGCGACTGCTGAATACGATCCATTGCGCGATCAAGGTGAAGCTTATGCTGAGAAATTAAAAGATGCTGGCGTTCCAGTTTACGCGAAACGTTTGGAGAAGGTAACACATGGCTTCATGAGTACGCCTTCTGCTGCAACGGATGAGACGTATGAATTGATCAGTGAATTTTTACAAGAGAAGTTATAAGTTAGAAAAAGGTAGCGGTCTTTGATTGCTATCTTTTTTTGCGATTTTTAACTAATTGTGAGAAGATGGACAAGAAGGAGCGTGGGTTCATGAGTTTAGGAAAAATTTTGATTGCAGAGGACGACAATGATATTAACCATCTGATTTCAGACGTGTTGACGCGCGAGGGCTATACCGTAACGCAAGCATTTTCCGGCACAGAGGCAAAATTATATTGGAACAGTGAGGCGTTTGACTTGCTGCTGTGCGATTTGATGTTGCCTGGAATGACTGGTGAGGAGTTGGTGGAAGAAATTACAGCGAAACAAGCAGCGGCGATTATCGTGATTTCGGCTAAAAATACGGTGATGGATAAAGTGGATTTGTTGAAATTGGGAGCCAGTGATTACATGACGAAACCATTTGATATTGAGGAGTTATTGGCACGTGTGGAAGTTCAATTGCGAAAAGGGAGTACTGCGGCTGACGTCCCGGATACGTTAGTTTGGAATGGGTTATCTTTGTCAGAGGATCGTTATAGTGCGCAGGTTGATGGTGTGGATATTCGTTTGACCGCCCGTGAGTTTGGAATTTTAAAATTGTTGCTTAGTAATCCGAACAAGGTTTTCACGAAGGAGAATATTTTTTCGTCGGTATGGGGCGAGACGGAGTTCATTGATGAGAACACGGTGAATGTACATATGAGTAATATTCGCGGGAAGTTAGGGAAAGTAGCGCCAGACCGAGAGTTTGTGGAGACGGTTTGGGGGATTGGGTTTAAAATGAAAAGCTGAAAGAGCCCGTTTAGCCTCGACAGAAATTGTTAGAGGGCGCAGTGAAAGTCCTCTTTTGACTTTTGCGGAGGCCACGAAATTTCCGAGAGGCTGGCTCTTGAAGCTGGATCCGAAGGCGGGAAACGTGATGTAACGCATGAATTTGTATACTCACTGTCGTTCCTATTCATCTGATTAATAAAATAAAACTGAGCGGGAGACACCGTTCGTTTTTTTCTTTAGAGTTGGAGTGAAGTAGGATTCTAGAGATTGGTGGGTCGTTATGCTTGAATCCTCCGAAAAGCAAAAAGGACCTGAGAAATCGTATTTCACTATACAGGGAATAATAGGTAAATCAGGTGGAAATGTTACTGGGTAGCATCTTTTTCTGATTTTTTTGTTATGAATAAATAGGATATACATATAGAAGACAGAGAAGGTAAATATTTTGTAAGTGTTGATATATAAGGGTGTAATAACTGTTTTTAAAATAGTTATTATATCTTTATTTGGATTCTAGTGAGAAATTGGGCAAGAAAAAAGGTTCATGGAATCGTCACTTTTTTCCTTAGATACGAATGTTATAATGAGGAATAAGAAGCACGGGACTTTTATAACAGCAGATGTTAGTAGAACATAGAGAAAAAAGATTCGAAAGCGGAGCGATAAGACATGAAAAATAGTGAGAAATGGAAATGGTATGGGTGGATTCCTTAGTGCAGAAGTGTTCGAATTAATATCAAGCATGAGATAAAAGAGGAGGATAATAAAATGAAATTTAATAAGAAATTAGCTACAATTTTGGCAGTAACAGCATTATCAACAACTGTATTAGCGGCTTGCGGTGATAATAATGATACTGCAAAAGATAACGACAAAGCTAAAACAACAGAAACGAGCAATAAAAAAGATACAGCAGCTAAAAACAAAGATACACAAGACGTTTTAAGCAGCACCAACTGGCAAGGTACAAAAGTAACCGATGACAAAGGGAATGACGTAACACAATACAACCAAGACTTCATTGGGCTCGCTAAGTATGATAATGTAACGGCTAGATATGAATTTTTTGATAAAGAAGGAAAAGCGCGTGGTGACGAAGGTTATTATTTCGTTACACAAGATGGCGCAAAACGAGTTTTATCATCAACAACGAAAAATTATAATGTGGTGGTTGATTTAGTAACTTTGCAAAATGATAAATTTGTTTACGAACGCACTGGTAAAGATGCAGATGGAAAAGATATTCAGGTTTCAGTGGAACATGTTCCGTATAGTGGTGACCTCAAGTTTACCAATCCTGCACCGACTTTAACAAAATCTACTGGCGATATCGATACTAGCAAACCAGGAAGAGATATCCTTGCTAATACATTATGGCATGGTACGGTTGTGATGGATGAACAAGGAAATGACGTGACAGCATTCAATAAGAATTTCATTAGTATTGCAAAATATGATAATAAAACGAATAAATACGAATTCTTTAATACTGAAACCGGAGCAACTTCGGGAGACTACGGCTATTTCGATGTGGTGAATAACAATAAAATGCGTTTTCACGTCTCTCTGGGGAAAAACTATGCAGCACCATTGGAGTTAACAGAGCTTAACAACAAGAAATTTACTTATAAAAGGACTGGGAAAGATGCAGCAGGAAAAGATATTACTGTCTACGTTTCGCATGAGCCCTACTCTGGTGATTTAGCAAGTAAAATTGCTTTCACCCATTAATTTGAAATGAACTATAGCAAGAAATCGGAACAAGCCAGCTCAGAAGATTTGGCTTGTTCTACTTACCTTCTCTCAGTGTATGAGAGCCCACCAGAGATAAGTCTGAGCTAGTGCCATTGAAAGAAGTATTCTTTATAGAATCGAGGAGAATCTGAATGAAGGATAAATTAAGAGCTGCTATATTTGGCCTTGCTATTGGTGATGCTCTGGGTGTACCAGTAGAATTTAAAAATAGAGGTACGTTTAGAGTTACTGAAATGCTAGGTTTTGGAGTGCACAGTCAGCCTCGGGGAACGTGGTCGGACGATACAAGTTTGACTATTGCAACTTGTGATTCTATTAAGAGATGCGGTAGTATTGATGTGCATGATATGTATACTAGGTTTCAGAACTGGATCTTTGATGGTCAATATACGGTCGACGGCATAGTATTTGACTACGGAATAACAACGTATGCTGCAATTAAACAAGGATATGGTGAGAATGCTGAAAGGTCCAATGGTAATGGATCGCTTATGAGAATCTTACCAGTAGCATTTGTTGATGCCAGTAGAGCGGATATTGAGAAGATTTCTGCCATAACACATGCGCATGATACTTCGACGTATGGCTGTGTCTTATATGTGGATATAGCAAGAAAGCTTATAAAAGGTGATGCTTTACAGGAAATAATAAGTGCGATAAGATTTGAAACTCCTTACGAGAGATTGGCATACATTCAGACATTAGATGAAACTGAAATACAATCAACCGGTTACGTAGTACACACATTAGAAGCGGCAATTTGGTCTCTGCTGCATACGAATAATTACCGTGACGCCGTCTTAAAAGCAGTGAATCTTGGTAAAGATACTGACACTGTTGCAGCTGTCACAGGTGGTCTTGCTGGTATTATATATGGATGGGAAGGGATACCTAGGGAATGGATAGAGGCCTTGCGAGGAAAAGAAAAGATAGAAAGAACTTTGTTTTGAAAATGTCATCCATCAAAGTAGTAATTGACTCCGTTATGAGTTGCAAAGAATAAGAAGTGGAAACAAGCCAAATAAGACGATGAGGCTTGTTTCTATGTAGAAAGCAAGTTCGTAGGGAGACAAATTTTAAAAGGATAGAATAGTCAATTATGAAAAGTAAAGTGGTACCTATGTAAAGGACATTTGTAAAAAAGAATTAAGCACTTGCTAGAAGATGGTTTCTGTATTGTACAGGAGCCGTCTTTTTGAGATTCCATTGATAGCGATAATTATTGAACCAATTTCATAACTCCGCTTTTGTTTTCGGAGGAATAATACCCCATTTTATTTCGAAATAGCTCAGGCAATGAGATTTGAAAACCTTACATTAATTATTTTATGGTATTTATATAAGTGACATGGGGAGGTAGCCCTTTTTGACGTTCTGAAAGGCACTGTGCCGCAACACTTTTGAATTATGAAATTAGTTCACTTATCTTTCAATCTGCTATAGTATTTTCATTTATCTTGAAGAACCTTAGCGTACTTTTCTACATTTGATATAATTTACACAATTATGCATGCATGGCGCAAAAAACGATATGTAAAGTTCCTTAAAAATATAGATTCATTAATTGTCACAAAATCATCATAAAATAAGGGGAAAAAGGCGTACCGGTCAAAAAAAGTCCTCCTCGAATCTGCTATACTGGCTGTTTCGTCTACTTTATAGAAAGGAGTATAATGGTGTTCACTACAAGAGAATAACAGATGAAAGGGAGCAGTCATATGCCACACATACTTAAATGGAGAATCTACATAATGGGAGGTTGCGCCATTTCTCTTGGCGTCATGCTCTCTAGCACACCAGTTTATGCAGCAGAACCCGCAACAATTACCTACTACACCGGAGATACACTTGAAAGGACCTACATTATTGATAAAATAAACCATGCTAGTCCAGAAGATTTGAGTCCAGAGGCCCTATCGATAGCGGTAGATGGGAGCATGGACATTGCAACGGAAAACGGCTATACACGCGTCCATTTGTCTCCAGGCACTTATACGCTAGCCCATCGATTAAACGTCAACAAATCGCTTATCCTAGAGGGAACGACCGACGACGGGAACAATCTCACTACCATCCAGTTGGCGCCACAAACAAAACCGGAAGAAAAGGCGATGCTCACCGCGGCTAGTGGAACAAAAGAGGCACCAACGACGATTCAGAAACTGACCTTGGACGGCCAGTGGGATCCCGCTAGTAAACAATTGGATATCTATCAACGTGGGATTGTGTTGCATCCCTTAACCAAGCTACCTGATCCAACCAGTCCTACTTCTCCCAAATATTATGTCGGTTGGGGACGCAAGCATGATGTGACCATTCAAGATATGACGATTCGGAATATGGGTGGGGCAGGGATTTATATGGAGTTTGTGGATAATATCAAAATCAAAGGAAGCCCTACAGTAGCAGGAAAAGAAACGAACCGACTGGAAAACCTCGGCTACGCAGGGATTGCAGGGTATTCTGCAAATAACGTAGATGTCAATTGGACATTCGTGGATGGTGTCGGGGTTTCTGGACAACAAGCTTATGGCATGGCGTTTAGCTGGAAGAAAGGAACCACCGATGCGGATCAATTGGCGGAGGATGACCCGAGTCGATTCCCAACGACGACAGAAGGAAAGGCCGCACAGAGTAATGCAACGTATACGCAAGGCTATTATCGCAGTCAACATGACACCGTAACGAATAGTACTATTATGAACATCCCGACGTGGGAAGGACTCGACACCCATTCAGGCTATGATATTAATTTCAAAAATAACCGGCTGTTAGGGGTGCGATTCCCGATTGTCGTCGGTGGAATGGATTATCCAGAGGAGGGAACGGAAAATCTAATTGCCGCCTATCCACCAAAAAAAATTCTTATTAAGGACAATTTTATTAACCAAGACTCAGATGGCACAATCTACCAGACGAACAAGCTAACATCGGAACGCGGGATTGTGGCAACAGGAACCAAGTATCAGGATTTGTTACAGAATCCAAATACTCTTGGCTTTTTAGAAGGGCTTACCATTGATAATAATCATGTCAATGCCATTAAAACCACCATCCCTTCTCGCGGCGGGATTAGTATTCATGTGACGAAAGCAGCGAACATTGTCAATAATATTTTGACCAATTCCGAGATGAATGGCCTTGTTTTCATGAGTTCCAATAAAAAAACCAATATGTCGGGGAATAAGATCTCAGGCATGATAGATAATACAGGAACAGGTAAAACTGCAGATATTGGTATTCGAGGCTCGCATAATAATGGGGAAGACTCGAATGTTTACGCCATCCCAGATAAACCCACGGATGCAGGTACGAATGTGCGAGACAATATACTAGGAGTTGGTGCTTCTTTCCAAGCGATTTTGCAAGAAGCCGAGAGCGCGTCCAATGCGCTCCAAACCGATACACTACCTACCATCCTAACGCAGCCATTGGAGAGCATGCCAGCTTGGGATTATTTAGAAAAGGAACCTAACCTGTTACCAGACGAACGCTCCTATTATGAAATGGAGAGCGGGAAACCCCTACTGACGAACGAAAAATAGAGAAGATGAGGAGAGAAACAGATGAAGAAGAAACTAGGTATCACCGTATTAATCACCGCCTTGATTATCCCCAGTATGACCTGGGCATCCGAAGAAACAGCGGCACCGACAGATGTGCCAACAACGGAGGAACAAGAGAATCCTGAAACTTCAACACCAAACGACTCGGTGACAACGGAGTCAACTGAAACACCAGATTCAGAAGAAACAACAGCACCTGCAACCGCAGAAATCTCAACAGCCAAGGATGAAAGTGCCACAGAAGAAAAAAACAGCATCGTAGCACCGACCTCTCCTGTCGTAGCGGCAGAAACAAACACAGAAGTACCACGCCAAGCAGAGAAATCATCCCCACCAGAACCAAAAACAGAGAAGCAGGTGGAAGCACCTCCTACAAAAACCGCGGAAGATCCGGTGGTGACAATACCTGATAGTGACCTGCACGATTACATCACGTATGCCCTACATCTGAAAGAAGGGACTCCAGTGACGCAATCAATGATGGCCTCACTTACTTCGTTGAATCTATACAGAGGGATTGATGATACCACCGGCTTAGAATATGCAGTCAATTTGCGTCAATTCATATCAACGGATAAAGGTTATAAAGGAGATAATTTGACACGTATCCTCCAGTTACATCACTTGGAGACCTTGGAATTAGGTCCTATCCCTGGAACTCGCCAGCTGTATCCTTCCTTTGCTTCCTTAACCGAATTACGGGAACTCACTGTAAAGGACCCCTATAACATGGCTGACTTGAATTTCTTAGCTGGGAATACAGCACTAGAAACACTAGATTTAGGGGGCAGATTTAAGGAAAATGATTCGCTAACCGATATCTCGGCGTTACGTCATTTAACTCGATTAAAATCACTCTCGCTGTACCATACGAACCAACCATTAGATTTCAGTCCTATCTTGACATTGTCCAACTTAGAGTCCCTCCGCATCCAGAATCAAGGATTACAAGATGCAAGCTTCTTAGCGCCGTTAGCTCATTTGACACACTTGGATCTCACGAATAATTGGTTTACGTCAACCGATTCGATTAACGCCTTACCTGCATTACAAAATGTCATCTGGGATGGCAATTTTATTCCAGGACAACCGAATCAGTATGCCGCCCAATTGCCGACCGAGACAACGGAATTAGCCATTGGTGAGCGCACCATATTGCCGATGACGTGGACTTACAATGGCGTGCCCTTGGAAACAGATAGCTACGGAGATTTGTTAATAGACAAATATGTCAACGTACCCTTCGCGAAACAAAGGAATACGGTGACAAGTAGCCCTGCGATTCTAACAAGTACGAAACCCACGCAGACGAGTATTCCGATTGAAGCGACGAAAGGCGGGATGACCACGTTGACAAGTGAAGTGATTCCTGGTTATCAAGTGCAGACCAAGGTTCACGTGTTGGATATTCCTAAACCACCAACGTTAACGCCCGTATCGGAGCTACAAGATACGCTGCACGGGAAAACGAGTCCACATTACCATGTCCAAGTGGCTATCGACGGGAAAACCTACCAAGTCGTGGCGGATGACACGGGGGCTTTTGATGTAACAATCGGCATGTATCCTGTTGGGACGCCATATGTGGTCACCATTAGTGATCCAACGGGCACAGAAGGCGTTCCTGTTCATGCGGCGATCGTCGACGGTATTCCACCGCAATTAAACCCAGTGACAACTGGACTTCAAGCCATTAGCGGGCGTGTTATCGATGGTCGAACTCGTGTACGTGTGCTCGTGAATGGCATTGTGCAACGCGAAGTCGATACCGATGCCCAAGGCTATTACACGGTACCTGCGCGGAAGCTGGTGACGTCCTATGGGTTATCGAATCGTCCCATTCGTGGCGGCGATAAAATCCAAGTCGATTTTGGCCCAAATACCGCGGAACATCTGATCACCAGACAAATCGTACAAGACGCCCGCCGACCAACCACACTCGATCCGGTACAAGCGCGTACGGACTACATCACGGGACAAACATTGCCGGGCTCGCAAACCTTGCGTCTGATAGTCAACGGGGTCCCGCAACGCGTGATTACGCCACAAAGCTCAGGTGCCGGACAAATTGAACAGGATGGCCATTTTAAAATTTATAGCCGCTTCAACCTGAATAGTAAAGGGCAATTAGCTCGCTTACAGACGGGGGATACGATCACGGTGGATAGCGGGGAACAGATTTATCACGGTTCTTTTGCGGAAACGAACGTGGAGTAAGAAGCATGACTTGTAGCTGTTGATAATTGACAGTGTAATCTTCAAGTTTCACATGCCAAAGCGCTAACAAAGCTGTCCACAACAGCCTTGTTAGCGCTATTTTGTGCATTCCCTAGCCTATTGATCCATCAAGAAGTCCGACAAAGGTGTGCGTATTTTGACTTTTGTGGCTCTTATGAGGCATTGCTTGCCGATTTAGAGCCTCAATACGAGTGCGAACATAGTGAACATTCGTTCCTTGCATAACGGGCTTCCTCAGCTTTTCATTCTTAATACTTTCTTAAGCCCCCCTTCACACATCCTTGAGACATCCTTGTTATAGTTAACCTATCGAAAAGAAAGAAGGGATTGGGCGATATGAGAGAAACGATTTTGGAGACCGCAGCGCTTTCGAAAAAATTTGGGAATAATTATGCGGTGGATCATGTGAATATGACGGTTCAAAAGGGGGATATTTATGGCTTTATTGGTAAAAATGGTGCTGGGAAGACAACTTTTATTCGTCTGGTAACGGACTTAATGCATACGAACGGCGGGGATGTTGCGTTGTTTGGCTCGAGTCACCCGAAGGATATTCGTCAGGCTCGGACGCGGATTGGCGCGGTTATTGAAGGGCCGTCTTTATATCCCAATTTAACGGCGTATCAGAATCTGAACTATTACATCTTACAAAAAGGCATTCCAGATAAAAAACGTATTGATGAAGTATTAGAATTTGTCGGTTTGGAAAATACAGGACGCAAAAAGTATCGTAATTTCTCGATGGGGATGAAGCAGCGGCTCGGTATCGCGCTTGCCGTTTTACATCATCCGGATTTCCTGATTTTAGATGAACCGATTAACGGCTTGGATCCGATGGGAATTATCGAAATTCGGAACATTATCTTAAAACTGAATGAAACATACGGCACGACGGTCTTTATTTCAAGTCATATTTTGACGGAGCTGTCGCTGGTCGCAAATCGCTACGGCATCATTAATAATGGTCGCCTTGTGAAGGAGCTGTCAAAAGAAGATTTAGAGTCGGAAAGTAGACGCTATCTCGTGCTGAAAACAGTAAACAAAGAGGCTGCGGTGCCACATTTAGAAAGTTTCCTGGGGGTAAACCAATACGAGGTTCACAGCGACGGCAGTATCCGAATTTTTGACTACATTGATCAACCGGAAAAAGTCAGTCAGGTCATGTTTGATGCAGGAATTATCATTACCGAGCTTCGTGTTGTTGAGGCAAATTTGGAAGAATACTTTATTGATTTAATTGGAGGGGAAGACAAATGATAGGATTGATTCGAGCGGATAGTTATCGTTTAACAAAGGGAAAAATGTGGATGCCTTTTGTCACGTTGATGGTGATTGCAGTAGCAGTCGCGGGTTTGATTTATCTAGCTTTAAACGTAGATTGGATATCCTTAACACAAGACGGGGAAGCACTCACGGCACAAGATAAAGCATTACTTAGCGCGACATTAACAGACACACAAATGACGCAGTTGATGCTTTCCTTTAGTATCGTCCTAGCCATGGCCTTCATCTCGATTTTTTCCAACCTATGGAGCATCGAATTCTCAGCTGGAGTTGCGAAAAATGTGCTCGTATCAGGCGTTTCACGAACGACGTTTTATTTTTCAAAACTTATAACAGGATGGGCAGTTGGCGCCTTGATGCTAATCGTGTATACAGCATCCATCGCGATCTCATCCCAACTTTTTGTAGGGCATGTTGATTTTGTGACAATATTGCTCGGAATGTTAGCACAACTCCCATTATACCTAGCATTGATCACGATTGGTTTCTTCATCTTTATCATCATCCCAAAAGAAAGCATCGCCATTGTGACGTATATCTTAGCATTTTTATTCATCGAACCTATTATTAAGAACCTAGTCAATGTTTTCCTACCAAAATGGACAATCATCAAAGACATGTTCTTGTTCAGCAAAATCAGCACAATGTCGGATTTATCAGCCCTCAGCCAGCATGTAATCACGACGAACATTTTAACAGGCGTAGCATACATGGCCGTCTTCACAATACTCGGCTGGATGTTATTCCGATTTAAAGAAATTAAGTAGTATGATAAAATAGAGACGAAGGAAGGAGCGGATAGCATGGTATACCTCTTAGGCGCTGTAATCGTAGTCTTACTTGGCTGGATATTTCTAATCAAAAAACAGCTACGTGCCACATCAGCAAAAATAAAAGATATCGCGACAAGACGAGGATCCAACGAGCGACTAACGATGGATATCGCTTCACCAGAAATCAGGCAACTGCTCCTTCATGTCAACGAATTACTAGAAGCCAAGTCAAAAACAGAGCGACAATTCCAGACGCTAAACAAAGAATTACGCGAGACAATCGAAAACGTCTCCCATGATTTAAGAACACCGCTAACCTCTCTATCTGGCTATTTACAACTCATGGATCGCGACACGCTCACACCAGAAGAACGCGATAAATACAACCTCATCATCAAAAGTAAAATTCAGACCTTAACCGAACTCGTCGAAAACTTCTTTGTGCTGTCGAAGCTATCCAGTGATGAAGGAAAGTTACAATTAGAATCGGTGAACCTATCTGATTTCATGACAGAGGCAGTAGCATCCTATTATGAAGATTTTTCGAAAAAAGGAATGACGCCAGAACTATCGATTGCCTCTGAAATAAGTGTAAACGCAGACCGTAAAGCATTACAACGAATGGTGGATAATTTCATCTCGAATATGCTAAAACACGGCGAAGGTCCAATGCAAATAACGCTGACGAAGCGAAGTGGGAAGGCTACTTTGCTGTTCGCTAATAAAGCGAGCCAATTAACCGAGGCGGATGTTCCACGCTTAATTGAGCGGTTCTACACAGCTGACCGCGTCCGTAGCGGTAATAACACGGGTCTGGGCCTAGCAATTATCGATTTACTTGCGAAAAAGCTAGGAGCGAGTTTCAAAGTGGAATGGAAAGAGGAAGTATTAACGTTTATCGTTATTTTCAAATAAGAAAAGTGCTACAGCGTGTCGACAAACGCCTATTGTTGGAATCGTTCGAAGTAAAACGAGTTACGACTCCAATATGCAGGAGAACAGAGTGAGCTTGTAATCCTTTATGTTAAAAGCTCCGTTCCGATGCTCACGTACTCTAGTAGGCTCTGCTTCGGTACTCACTTTTGCCTAGAAACTAGGCATTTGTCGACACGCTGAGGTTTGGAGAAATAGCTAAGTTTTGCGTGAAATATAGTTTTTCTACAGTCTAAAGCGCTGAAATCTTGAATTTTTATAACTCAAGATTTCAGCGCTTTTTTAGATTTCATTTAAACAACAGGTTTCTCGCTATTTTCAGCTTCGATTCCTTCGCGTCGTAATTTTATCAGTCGTGTTAAGTTTACAATTAGTGTTTTTGCAAGAGCGTATGTTGGTACACCTAAAATCATACCTAGAATTCCTGCTAAGTTACCAGCCACGATCAAGATAATAATGATTGTTAACGGGTGGATGGCAAGCGATTTACCCATGATGTAAGGTGACAGCAAGTTCGAGTCGATTTGTTGCACGATCGTTACGACAACAATAACGAGAACTGCTTGGAGCGGTGAATCAAATAGGGCCACAACAACAGCCGGAGCCGCCCCGATAAACGGTCCCAAATAAGGAATAATATTCGTCACACCAGCGATTAATCCGAACAATAAAGCATACGGTTCACCGATAATGAAATACCCAATCATCGTAAAAATACCAACAAACATACAATCAATCGCTTGGCTTGAAATATATGTGGAGATGGTTTTATTCATCGCCTTGATAATTTCACGAGCCTCCGTACGAATACCTTGTGGGAAAAATTTCTCGGTGGAATCAATGAACTTATGACCATCTTTAAACATATAAAACAAGATAAATGGCACAGTCACGAGAATCATGACAAAACTGGAGATAAAACCAAAAATTAAGCCCAAACTACCAGTCAAACTGTTAACAACCGTATTTAAAATTTTCGGAATCGAGATGTTTAGTTTCTCCATTTCCGCTTTAATATCGATATTTTTAATATTGCTATCCTTAACTAAATTGTCCCACCAATGTTGGAATTGTTCCCAATACTGAGGTGCGGCTTTTACGAGAGAAGCCACTTGATCCGCTAAAATTGGTCCAAGTTGTACGACGGCTAATACTAAGAGAACAATAAAAGCGACAAAAATACTTAAGACACTAACTAATCGCGGCACCTTCCTTTTTTCTAAAAATAAAACGATTGGATTGAACAAGTAGAATAAAAAACCAGCAATCATAATCGGAAGGAATAGCGTAGAAACAACAGTCCCAACAGGTGCGAAGATAAAGCTCATCTTATTAAGTACAAATAAGATTGCCACTAACGCTAAGATTTCTAACGTCCAAAAAAATAATTTGGACTCTTTGAAGCGCGACATTTTCATGATAGGTCCCCTTTCTATATTGTATTTGTAAGTACCTTACTGAGCCTAGCGTTTTCCATATGTAGACTACCATTAATAGTACCATTATCGCACTGAAAAAACCACTCTAATCTATAACTTGACTTAACCTGTATAGTTGTTATACTATATATATAACAGTTATAGAAAGAAGGTGCGTAGATGCTACTCCAAATAGACTTACAGGCCGAGGAGCCCATTTATACACAGATTATGCATCAAATTATTGAGGGCATTGCAAAGAAAGAGCTAAAACCAGGCGATGATTTGCCGTCTGTGCGAAGTCTGGCAAGCGATATCGGGATAAATTTTCACACAGTAAATAAAGCCTACCAGTTATTGAAACAAGAAGGCTTTATTTTAATCCATCGCCAAAAGGGAGTCGTGATTCATCCTGATGGTGTAGAAAAAGCGACGGAAGTCTTTTACGAAAAACTAAGAAGAAAAGTAAGACCACTCATTGCAGAATCAATTTCCCGATCTGTTTCCAAAACGGAGTGGGACACAATCTGCGCGACTATCTATGAAGAAATTGAACCCGAGGAGGAGCAGTAATGGAGATTTTATTTTTTATCGCGATGATGCTGGTGATTATCGTATTGCAAGCCGTAACACCATATGTCATACGTCGCGGCGAGAGTTTTGGTGTAATGGTGGGGGAAAAAGCAGCAAATGACTCGGTGCTGCGCAAAATGAAGCGACAGTTCTTACAGTGGAATATCGTGATTGGTATTTTAGTAACGACTATTGCTACAGTATTATTAGTCATGATATCCAATGAAAATGGGCAGGCAACAATTTTCATTATCGCGATTTTTACGATTCTCATTATTTCATTTCTCATATACATCCGATTTTACAAAGCATCTTTAGCTTGGAAACACGAGAATTTGCAGAGGGGTGAAAATAAGGTGGACATAGTAATGGTAGACACAACATTCCACCGTCAAAAGCTAACAATTTCTTACGCTTGGTATCTGATTCCGCTTGTTCTTATTTTTATCACAGTGGGGTTAACCGCTATTTACTATAATCAAATTGCTAGCCAGATTCCGATGCAATATAATTTTGATAATGAAGTAACAAGAATGGCTACTAAAAGCTATCGCACAGTTATGATGATGCCGGTGATGCAGTTGCTCATGCTAGGACTATTCCTATTTATTAACTATATGATGTCACGTAGCAAACAAGTCATTGATAATGATAACCCAACAGATTCTATGCGAAGAAGCGTATTATTCAGGCTTATCTATAGTAAATTCAATTTTGTTATGTGCCTGCTACTCATTCTCTTATTTATGGTCATTCAACTATCCTTTATCTTTGCCATCTCACAAACCGTTATCATGACCATGGTAATCGCAATGCTTGTTATTATTTTCGGTGGTCTAATATTCTTGATGGTACGGGTGGGACAAGGCGGTAGCAGATTGAAATTAGAGGAAACTGAACAAAAAGATGAACCAAGACCAATTCGAGATGATGACGCTAATTGGAAAATGGGTGTGTTTTATTTCAATCATAAAGATCCTGCACTCTTTGTTGAAAAGCGTTTTGGTGTTGGCTGGACAATTAACATGGCGAAACCAATAGCATGGCTATCCATCGTTGCTATTATAGGTATTATTATCATAATCAGTATTCTATTTAGATGAACACAAAAAAGGTAGCAGAATTTATTCTGCTACCTTTTTTACTTGATGAGCCGTGATGGGCTCGAACCATCGACCCTCTGATTAAAAGTCAGATGCTCTACCAACTGAGCTAACGGCTCTAAAAATGGCTGGGCTAGCTGGATTCGAACCAACGCGTGACGGAATCAAAATCCGTTGCCTTACCGCTTGGCTATAGCCCAATAAAAATGGTGGAGGGGGGCAGATTCGAACTGCCGAACCCGAAGGAGCGGATTTACAGTCCGCCGCGTTTAGCCACTTCGCTACCCCTCCATATAAAATTTCAAAATCATCAATGCCAACTGCAGGAATTGAACCCGCAACCTACTGATTACGATTCAGTTGCTCTACCAGATTGAGCTAAGTTGGCAAAACAGAAAAACTGTTTAACCGCCCAAGAGAACTGTTTCCTAGTAACAATTACAGATGAATGGTGGGGGCTAACGGGATCGAACCGCTGACCCTCTGCTTGTAAGGCAGATGCTCTCCCAGCTGAGCTAAGCCCCCATAAATGATACTACTTCATAATATAACATATTTTCTGTTTTGACCAGTGTTTTGCTATATAAATTTTAAAAAATGACCCGTACGGGAATCGAACCCGTGATACCGCCGTGAAAGGGCGGTGTCTTAACCGCTTGACCAACGGGCCATGTGGCTAGCAAATTTACCAGCCGAAAACTATTATATAAAGAGAATGGGTGTTTTGTAAATACTTAAATTAAAGTCTTTTTATTCTGAAAAATAAAAAATAGGTTTCAAGCTTAGAACAAGAAGGGAATAGGAGGATACATTACTTTGAAAAATTTATTTGAATTCGTGATTTTTACAGGGGCAATGAGCTGATTTTAAACAGATGAACATGCTTATACTGTTTAAAATAAAAAGCTATTTCATTTTAAAATAGCTATGTTATAATGTGACGTATGGAATTTTCAGAAGAAAAATTTAGTTAAAAAAGGCAGGGAGTAAAATGGCATCTCCATTAAAAAGAATGCTGATTGGAAGGCCACTTAAGTCGTCAGAGGCTGGAGATCAAAAATTAGGGAAACTAAAGGCTTTAGCTGTATTATCATCGGATGCTTTATCTTCGGTTGCGTATGGGACAGAGCAGATATTGCTAGTTTTGATAACTGTTGGAGCCACGGCGATGTGGTATTCGCTACCCATTGCACTATGCGTGTTGGTGCTCTTATTCGCACTAAGCTTATCTTATCGTCAAATTATCTATGCCTATCCACAAGGTGGCGGAGCGTACGTTGTCTCCAGAGAAAATATTGGAAAGAATGCTGGGCTAATTGCAGGTGGATCTTTGCTGGTCGATTATATGTTGACTGTTGCAGTAAGTGTATCGTCTGGAACGGATGCCATCATTGCAGCAATCCCATCTTTGTATCAGTTCACTGTTCCATTAGCGATTATACTGGTTATCATCGTTACCATCATTAATTTACGCGGGGTAACAGAATCTGCTACTATTTTAGCGGTGCCAGTCTATCTTTTTGTATTTTCTATGGTTGTTATGATAATCACAGGTCTGGTTAAGCTAGCGCTGGGACAGGATGTTTCGCATGAGACAGCTTCTGTAGGGACACATGTTTCAGGTGTGACACTTATTTTGTTACTTAGAGCCTTTGCATCGGGGTCAGCATCACTTACGGGGATTGAGGCAATTTCGAATGCTGTTCCTCTATTTAAGGATCCGAAGGCGAAGAACGCTTCTAGAACGTTAATTATGATGGCATCTATTCTTGGTTTCTTCTTTGTTGGCGTGACATTGTTGGCATATTTCTATGGTGTAGTACCTGAATTAAAATCGACGGTACTATCTCAAATTGCTGAAAATATATTTGGTCGAAATTTCTTTTATTATTTTATTCAAGCGACAACTGCACTTATATTAGTATTAGCTGCGAACACAGGATTTTCAGCGTTTCCAATGCTTGCTTTTAACCTTTCCAAGGATAAATATATGCCACGAATGTATCTAGATAAAGGGGACAGATTGGGTTACTCCAATGGTATCATTACATTGGCATTAGGCTCCATATTACTTATCATCTTATTCCAAGGAAAAACAGAATCGCTCATACCGCTATATTCTGTGGGTGTTTTTATTCCTTTCACTTTGTCTCAAACTGGTATGATTATCAAATGGGTGAAAGAAAAGCCAGAAGGTTATATGAAAAAGCTATCTGCCAACCTTTTAGGCGCACTTATTTCGTTTACTGTACTCATGGTTCTTTTCATCACGAGAATAAGTGAGGTGTGGCCTGTGTTTATCTTTATGCCAGCTATGATCTATGTTTTCCATAGAACGCGAAGTCATTACGCAAAATTAGCGCCACAACTAAGGATTGACGAGCAAATGAATCTGCCTGCGTTTGAAGGAAATGCCGTTATTATTTGTGTATCTGATACAACAAAAGTAGTTGAAGGAGCGCTTCGCTATGCTAAGTCAATTGGGGATACAGTTATTGCGGTTCACGTTTCTTTGGATAAACAAGAAGGAAAAGAATTCGTGGAACGATGGAATAGGATACATCCAGAAGTTCGGATTGCGGATTTGTATTCAACGTATCGTTCGATTACAGAGCCTTTGATGAAGTTCATTGATACGGCTCAGCAAAAAGCAAATCAAGATAATTACTCATTAACGGTGCTAATACCACAGTTCATTCCTAAAAAAGGATGGCAAAATATATTGCACAATCAGACAAGTTTATTGATTCGAACGAAATTACTATTTAAGAAGGATGTTGTCGTAGCGACGTATCCATATCATTTGAAAGAATAGAAATGGCAAAGAGATGCCACGATTAAACCTATAAAATTCTGGGGGAACTCCTAGGAATAAAAGGGGGGAGCGTGTCATCTCTTCGCCTGTTCTTAACAATTCGCTACCATACAGAAAGCTTGTACAGGAGGACTAACATCATCCTAACAAATAAGTTGGTAAGTGTAAAAGCAGTAAAAAAGCAATTTGAAGCCATTTTTTAGAGTGAAATTGCATTTTAGTCTAAGAAGAAAAACGTCTTTTCAGGGCATAAATGGTTACTAAAATACAAATTTAACTAGAAATAAAAAGTTTTATATTTTTGAAAAGGCAGTACTTATGATAGAATGTAAGGTAATAATAGGTAGAGTAGGTGGATGGGATGAAGAAAATCGGGATCCTCGGTGTACCTTGGATGTTTCATGAGGAGCGGCAAGGAGTGGCATTAGCGCCATATGCAATGAGATATACGGGTGTTATGGGCATGTTAGAAAAGCTGGTGGATGTGGTTAAAGATTATCACAATATGGCTTTCTTCACGGATATGGAACAAGAAGCCATTTTGAAATCGAAGGATTTGAAAGCGATTACATATAAATTGAAAGAGCTGAGAGAGATTGTCGTGGATATGAAAGTAGAGGGAGGCATACCGATTGTGTTTGGCGGCGATCAACTGATATCGCTTAGTTCCATCGCTGGTATGGAAGACGAGGAGATAGAGCGGACGGTTATCTGGGTGAATGCACATGCAGATATGGGGCGGGAGTTAAAGCAAGATAATTTATGTCATAATGTGATGGCGACTGTTATTGGGAGAGGCCCTGCAGAACTTGGAGCTATTATGAATCATCGTTTTGTATCTGGGGATAACGTTTGTATTGTTGGCACAAGGCGGATTGATTACGATGAATTAAGGGTGATTGAGGAAGAAGGAATTCTTCATTACGAGATGACAACGATAGATAGAATGGGATTTGCGATGGTAACAGATGAAATTATTCAGTGGTTGGCTAAGCAGGATGGAAATGTTCATCTAGTTTTAGACGTAGACGCCATTGATCCCGAATTTACGCCGGGAACGGACTTCATCTCTCAAGGCGGAATTTATTGGCGAGAAATTCGTTACTTTATGAAAAATTTGGCGTTAAGTGATAAAATTGATGCCATGACTTTTGTTGGAATAAACCCACTAAATGATGATAAAAATAAAACATCACAGTTCGTCGTATCTCTTTTAGAAGAGTATTTCCAAGTAAAAAATATGCAAATAGACCATTTTTGAAGCTGAAATAAGTATTACAATTTGTAGACAAATATTTCTTTTATGTAAAAAAATAAGCAGATTTCAATGGAAATGAGTGATACCAATGAGTGGGCGAGGAATTAAATTTTTAAGAACACCGTAAATGTAAGCGTTGTACGTGTTGAAAAAAGTGATTTTTGGGAGTATACTGGAACTAAGATTTAGGTACAAAAGTCTAGTTACAGTATTATGTTTGCAAAGGAGCGCTTGATGTGGGGGATCATGAGATACGGTATTTTGTTATTCCGATGATTGTTGTATTTATTCTTGGTATTGCTGCTATTAGTGGTCTTGTTTCTCCTGTCGCTGGCTTTCTCATTGTGGGGCTAATTGCGATTCTGACTGGTACTGTATGTGGCTGGCTTGTGATTGGAATTAAATGGTGTGTACGCTTCTTTCACAATTGGAAGGAACATCGCACTGTAAAAAAAGTTATAACGGTACCAAAAAGATAGATTACATACATTCTAAGCATTTTTCCTATAGGGAGATGCTTTTTTTGTGGCTAGAATTGCTTTTTAGGCGGAATTATTGAAAATTAAAACACTACCTTTTTATAAAAAACCTGCTACAATTGAGTGGAGAAGAAGTAGTAAGGGAGGATATGGATGGCTACATTAGCTGATGTTGCGAAAAAAGCAAATGTTTCTAAGATGACTGTATCGCGTGTTATTAATCATCCGGATCAGGTTTCTGATGAACTGAAACAATTAGTATACACGTCGATGGAAGAACTGGAATATGTTCCAAATTATGCAGCTAGAGCACTCGTGCAAAATCGAACACAAGTTGTTAAATTCCTCATTTTAGAGGAAATTGATACGGTGGAGCCTTACTATATGAATTTACTAACGGGAATAAGTCGTGAGTTGGATAAGCATTCATATTCACTACAATTAGTGACGCAGAAGTCTAAAAATATTGGTGCTTATGATGGGCTAATTGTTACAGGAATGCGTGATCGTGAAATTGAGAAAGTGATGTCTGGGTTGGAAAAACCAGTGATTGCTTATGGGGAGAATAGGCGTGATTTAGACGCGATTGATGTGGATAATCGGCTAGGTGCAGAGCTTGCGACGAAACATGTGTATGAGATTGGTTTTCGTCATATTATTTTTTTTGGCATCAATTTGTTAGAGGAAGAGTTCATGCGTTCTAGACTCACAGGATATTCGGAAGTGATGAAGGAGCATGATTTGACAGAAGAGAGTTATTTCATGAAAAATAGTTCACGGATAGCAGAGAGGAAAGCGCTAGATATTTTGAGTAAGGTGAAGGAACCAATAGCTGTCATTTGTGCGTCAGATCGTATGGCTGTGGGTGTCGTTCGAGCTGCGATGTCGCTGAACAAGCGATTTGGAGAAGACGTTGCAGTGACAGGATTCGATGGCGTTTTCTTAGATAGAATTTCCTCGCCAAAAATAACGACCGTTCGCTCGCCAGTGATTGAGATGGGGGAAACGTGTGCCCAATTATTATTGAAGAAAATTAATGAGGGCGGCGCGAAACAGGGGTCAATCTTGTTTCCACCAGAGTTGATTATTAGAGGGTCAACGGTGATTGGAAGGGAGTAGAACAAAATAGATTGAGAAATATTCGGAATCCAGATCCTAGCGAGGCACTTGATTGTAACGAAACTGGCTTCCGTTTAGCTTAAGATCTTGGAAATAGTTGATATCAAGTTGCTTTATTAGAGTATCAAGAGGAGTGTGAGCCTTCATGTTTTTCATGCTAAGTTTTCATTCTGTTACCGATAACAAGCGAAAATTGATTGTAAGTGTTTTCAAAGCATGCTAACTTGGATGTAGATATTAAAGGAGGTTTTTTTGTTATGGAAAAAGCAGCAATTTATCATCAGCCTTTCAGTTCTTATGCATATGGCTATGATTCGCAAACGTTACATATCAAGATTAGAAGTAAGCGAGATGATATCAAAGAGGTGGTATTAATCGCCGCGGATCCTTATTTGCAAACAACGACTGGCTGGGCATCTGAGGAAACATCGCTTCGGAAAGTTGCGACGACAAAAGAGCATGATTATTGGCTGGTTGCTATAAAACCAGAGCAACGTAGACTGCAATATGGCTTTGTTCTAACAGATACGGTTGGAGAGGACGTTTTTTATGGTGGGCGTGGTTTCTACGACAATACACCTGATAACCGTTCTATTATGGATTATTATTTCAAATTCCCGTTTTTACATGAGACAGAGGTTTTTCAGGCACCTGAATGGGTGAAAGAAACGATTTGGTATCAGATTTTCCCAGAGCGATTTGATAATGGGAATCCAGAAATTTCACCAGCGAATGCGTTACCTTGGGGAAGCAAAGATCCTGGGCGTGATGATTTTTTTGGTGGAGATATTGTTGGAATTATTGGGCACTTGGATTATTTGGAAGAGCTTGGAATCAACGGAATCTACTTAACACCAGTGTTTGAGGCATCGACGAATCATAAGTATGATACGCTTAATTATTTTGAAATCGATCCGCATTTTGGAGATAAAGAGACATTCCGTAAATTGGTGCAAGAAGCGCATAAACGTGGCATTAAAATCATGTTGGATGCGGTTTTCAATCATATTGGGGACAAGTCTCCGGAGTGGCAAGACGTGTTGCAAAACGGTGAAAAATCGAAATTTGTTGATTGGTTCCACATTCATTCGTTCCCTGTGACACCAGGTGAGAATGGGAATATCGAAGGGATGAATACGCTTTCGTTTGATACGTTTGCTTATACGATGCATATGCCAAAATTGAATACAGCAAATCCTGAGGTTCAAAAATATTTATTGGATATCGCGACTTACTGGGTTCGAGAATTTGATATTGATGGTTGGCGTTTGGATGTGGCGAATGAAGTGGACCATGCGTTTTGGAAGCAGTTCAATCAAGCGGTACGTGCAGAGAAGGAGGATATTTACATTCTCGGTGAAATCTGGCATGACTCGTGGTTATGGTTACTTGGCGACGAATTCGATTCTGTGATGAACTATCCATTCACGCAAACGATTATTGAGAATTTTGTGGAGGAGCGGATTAAGCCGACTAAAATGGTTTCGGGGATAAGCGAGCAGTTGATGCGCTATCAAGAGCAAGTGAATCATGTCATGTTTAATATGCTTGATTCTCATGATACAGCGCGCTTATTGACTCGTTGTGAAGGCGATAAAGAGAAGGCTAAGTTAGCGCTTGCTTTCATGTTTGCCCACACAGGTTCTCCGTGTATCTATTATGGTACGGAGATTGGTATGGACGGTGCGGACGATCCGCTATGCCGTAAATGTATGGAATGGGATGAAACGAAGCAAGATAAAGAGATGTTAGCTTTCATGAAAAAATTAATAGCGTTCCGCAAAGCGAACCAGAAAACGTTGACGTACGGCGATTTAGTTTGGCATATCGTTGATGATGAAAATCGATTGGTTGCTTTTTCACGAACGTTAGGCGACAAGCGATTGACGTTTGTTTTTAACCAAGGTAGTGAAGCGAAAACGATTCAAAAAGCAGATCTAGGAATCAAGAATGAAGCTCGGAATGTTTGGGTGAATGGGGATGCCAAAAACATAGAAGTTGCGGCAAAATCATTTACTATTTTAGAAGGGTAAGAAAGTAACAATGAAATTTGGCTATATGTGCGGGATGTAGGGGAATTCCATACACATAGCCCCTGTTTTAAGCGTAACAATAATCTTGTTATCGGTAACACGAAAATATACCTTGAAAACGTTTTCGTTATCAGCCTATAATAGCGTCAGAGGTTAACCTGTTTCACAATGCTTTACCAAGAATAAAAATTAGGGTGTGGAAAAGGAGCGCGCAAAACATAATTTTTAAGGGGATGCGCAGGAATTTTTCAAAAGAGGAGGAAAAAAGGTAATGAGTTCATTCAAAAAGTTTAGCTTATTAGCAATGGTTTTGGTAATAGTAGCAAGTTTAGCAGCATGTGGTAGCGGCAGTTCATCTAAAGATAGCAGTTCAGGTAGCGATGGCAAAAAAACATTAACGGTTTCCGTGGATGAAGGCTATGCAAAATATATTGACAAAATCAAATCTAAATTCGAAAAAGATAATGATGTAACAATCAAAGTAGTGAAAAAAGACATGTTTGAAACACTAGAAGCATTGCCATTAGACGGTCCAGCAGGTACAGCGCCGGACGTAATGATGTCAGCGTATGACAGAATCGGTAGCCTTGGACAACAAGGACATTTAGCCGAAGTGAAATTGGGAAATAAAGATCAACTTGACGATAATGACGTGAAACAAGTGACGATTGACGACAAAGTTTACGGCGCACCAGCAATTATCGAAACGCTTGTGCTGTATTACAATAAAGATTTATTAGACAAAGCACCAACTACGTTCAAAGAATTAGAAGCTTTAACAAAAGATCCACGTTTTAACTTTGCAACTGAGAAAGGGAAATCGACTGCTTTCCTTGCTAAATGGACAGATTTCTACTTCTCATATGGCTTATTAGCTGGTTATGGTGGCTATGTATTTGGTGATAATGGTACGAATCCAAAAGACATCGGATTGAACAATGAAGGTTCAATCGAAGGAATCACATATGCTACGAAATGGTTCCAAACTTATTGGCCAAAAGGAATGCAAGATAATAAGAGTGCTGATGACTTTATCCAAGATCAATTTGTAAAAGGTAAAGCAGGTGCGATCATTGGTGGCCCTTGGTCAGCAGCAAGCTATAAAGACGCAAAACTAAACTATGGTGTGGCAGAAATTCCAACACTTGATAATGGCAAACCTTACTCTCCATTCGCTGGTGGTAAAGGTTGGGTTATCTCAAACTACTCTAAAAATAAAGATATCGCTCAAAAATGGGTGGATTATCTAACAAATACGGACAACCAAAATACGTTATATGAAATGACAAATGAAGTACCGGCAAATCATGAATCACGTGATGCTGCAGCGGCTAAGAAAGATGAATTATCAACGGCTGTTATTGCACAATACGCGAATGCGCAACCAATGCCAAACATTCCAGAAATGGCTGAGGTTTGGACAGGTGCGGAGAACTTGATGTTTGATGCGGCTTCTGGTAATAAAACACCAAAAGAGTCGGCAAATGATGCTGTGAAAGTAATCTCTGACAATATCGATCAAAAATATCAAAAATAAATAAGAACGAGTTTGGGAGTTTCAGAGTGCCAACCATGATTTTGTGTTGACACTCTGAAAGTCTTCCTAAACTTACATAAATAAAAGGTAGAAATGGGGATAACACGATGGATAAAGAACAACCAATAAAAAATGTTCGTAAGGCGACGCTGTTATCGATCATTCCAGGACTGGGTCAATTTTATAATGGGCAAATTTTTAAAGGTATTGTGTTTATCGCCGTATTTATTGCTTTTGTTATTGAATTTATCGCAGTTGGTATTAACGCATTTATTGGTCTTATTACACTTGGCTCTGTGCCCGGCGTGGATCACTCGTTATTCCTGATGATTGAGGGAACGCTTCAATTGATTGTTACGGTGCTTTTTATCGGTTTTTATATTATTAATATATTCGATGCGAGACGTGTAGCGATAACGTGGAATTTAGGCGAGACAGTTAATACGAAAACGATCGATATACTTAAAAATATGGTAGAGAAAGGTTTTCCATATCTTTTCACACTACCAGCATATCTTGTGATGACATTTGTTATTATTTTTCCGGTATTAGTTACGCTATTTATGGCTTTTACAAACTACGATTTTTATCATATTCCACCAGCAAATCTGATTGATTGGGTGGGCTTTAAGAACTTCTTCAGTATTTTCTTCCTTAGCTCTTATCGCGATACATTCTTAAGCGTATTTTCTTGGACGTTGGTATGGACGATCTGTGCCACGACATTACAAATTGTGATTGGTGTGTTTACAGCGGTTGTCGCCAATCAGAGTTTTATCAAAGGAAAACGTCTTTTTGGAGTTATTTTCTTACTTCCATGGGCGGTACCAGCTTTTATTACAATCATGAGTTTTTCGAACATGTTTAATGACAGTATCGGTGCTATCAATATGCAAGTTATTCCACTTTTAAACCATTTACCGTTTGTTGATATTCCGTCGCTTGCTTGGAAAACAGACCCGTTCTGGACTAAGATCGCGTTGATATCGATTCAAGGTTGGTTGGGATTCCCATATATTTACGTCATGGTAACCGGGGTGTTGCAAGCTATCCCAGGTGAATTGTATGAAGCGGCAAAAATTGACGGTGCAAGTGCGATTTCTCGATTCCGCAAAATTACAATGCCAATGATTTTATTCGTTACAGCTCCAGTATTTATCACGCAGTATACATTTAACTTCAATAACTTCTCCATCATTTATCTATTTAATGAAGGTGGACCAGGAAGTGTCGGCGCAGGTGCTGGTTCGACGGATATTCTTATTTCATGGATTTACAAATTAACGACTGGGACGTCGCCACAATATGCGGTTGCGGCTGCGGTCACGCTACTCATATCGATCGTTGTTATTTCTGTATCGATGATTGCGTTTAAGAAAACTAATGCCTTTGGTAATGAAGGGATGATGTAGGATGAAATCATTTTTGAAAGATCAACGAACAACTAATTTCCTGACAAAATTCTTTACGTATTTATTCTTATTAGCTTTATCTATCGTGATTTTATATCCTATTTTAATTACAGCATCATCAGCCTTTAAACCAGGGAATATCGCGGCATTTACGTTGGAGTGGAGCGACAGCTGGACGCTCGATAATTTCGCGAGACTGTTCAATGACACCTTGTATTTAGATTGGTACCGTAATACGCTGATTATTGCGGTTACAACGATGGTTTTTCAGGTTGCTATCGTGACCATTGCGGGTTATACGTATAGTCGTTACCGTTTTAAAGGACGCAAAAATAGTCTGATTTTCTTCTTGATTATTCAGATGGTGCCAACAATGGCAGCTTTGACAGCATTCTACGTGTTAGCGATGCTCCTAGGCGCATTGGATCAATTCTGGTTCTTAACGCTGATCTATATCGGTGGTGGGATTCCTATGAATATTTGGCTAATGAAAGGTTATTTTGATACCGTACCGAGAGATTTGGATGAATCGGCCAAACTTGATGGCGCAGGACATTTCCGGATTTTCGGTCAGATTATCTTGCCACTAGTGCGACCAATGATAGCGGTTCAAGCTTTGTGGGCGTTTATGGGGCCATTTGGTGATTTTTTACTTGCCAAATTTCTATTACGTACACCAGAGAATTTGACGATTGCAGTTGGTTTGCAAAGTTTTATTGCGAATCCTCAACAACAAAAAGTCGCACTATTCGCGGCTGGAGCTATTTTGGCAGCTTTACCGATTTGTCTATTGTTCTTCTTCTTGCAAAAGAATTTTGTGTCGGGACTTACTGCCGGCGGAACAAAAGGTTGATCGTCCGAGGAGCTACAAACGCTCATTTCCGGTTCTCGGCTTTGCCTAGGAACTAAGCATTTATAGCTTCTCGGGGGTTTGACGGGGACTTTGAGTTGGTACAAGAAAATGGGATTAGAACGAAGCGCGGTTTTGCTAGGGTAGGGAATTCGTGTCGGGTATGAAAATTAAGATTTATGGATTGTGATGTGATTAGGATGAAGCGTGGGTTTCCGATGAGTTATTTTTGGGGGATGTGCTCGCCAAAGCGAATGTTTGCTAGTCGGACTTTGTTTGGGTGGGGGAAGTTGCTGTTTATCTTTGTATTTTTGACGGCTTGTTTATTGATTCCGGTTTCGCTGCATTTTGTGAAGCAGGAGTCGTTTGATTTGGAGTCGTTGATGCCGAATATGATGAAGCAGGTGGATGATACTTTTGTTAGTGAGGTCGCGGCGAATTATCAGTTGCAAAATGGTGTATTATCTGGCGAGCCGAGTGAAACTATGCAGGAAACGGACAATGGCTTAGCAATGGTGAACTTGGGCGATACGAATGTGCCTGATGCGAAAAATATGTTCGTTTTAGGCAAAACTAGTATGGAGCTTCGGGATAGTTCAGGATACGCGTTTACCGTGCAGTATACGAGTGATGCGAGCCTTGCAGATGTTAAAAATTCGGAGGATATGCAGGCTTGGATTAGTTCGCAGTGGTTTGTGCAGAACAAGGCATTTGTGTTTTTGACAATGTCTGCGATGCTTGGCTCGGTTCTTTTTGCAAGTAGTTTGATGCTTGCGCTATTTGCAGCTTTGTTTATCTGGTTTACGAAACGAAATCAGATGTCGGAGATTCGCTCTTATAAAGAGGCGCTATCATTGACGTTGCTGGCACTGGGATTGCCTACTTTATTTGCTACGGTAATCGGGATTATTTATTTTGATATCACAGTGATGATGGCGATTCAGTCGCTTGGAATGGTGCTCCTAATCGCATTTACCTTCATTAAAACACGCTTTAGACAGACGGATGATATTTTGGAATTGGGGGGACGAACAGGATGACTCAACGCTTATTTGAAATTGATGAATGGAAATTAAAATCTAGAAATGTAGAAAAAGATGCAAAACGCTTACAGGAAAGCCTGACATCGCTCGGAAATGGCTACATGGGGATGCGTGGCAATTTTGAGGAACGTTATTCTGGGGATACACATCAAGGCACGTATATTGCTGGTGTTTGGTACCCTGATAAGACGCGTGTCGGTTGGTGGAAGAATGGTTACCCTGATTATTTTGGAAAAGTGATTAATGCGCTGAATTTTATCGGTATTGATGTGGAAATAGATGGCGAGACGCTGGACTTATTTCAGGACGTGGCAACGGACTTTAGCTTGGAACTTGATATGGAGACTGGGATTTTGCGCCGTTCATTTAAAGTGACTAAGAATGGGAAGGCATTTTTAATTGAGGCCGAGCGTTTTCTTAGTATCGTGAAGCAGGAAGTGTGTCTGATTCGCTACCATGTTACAGCGCTTGATGCGAATGCGGATGTTGTGTTGACGCCGTATATTGATGGTAATGTTACAAATGAAGATGCGAATTACGATGAAGTTTTTTGGCTAGAGGTGATGCAAGAGGCAGATACTAATCGGGGAACCATAGTGACCAAGACGATCGAAAATAACTTTGATATTCCGCGCTTCACGATTGCGGCTTCGATGGAATCTCTTGTGACGAATCCAACGCGTGCATCAGCTGAGGCGAAGAAGTTGTATGTGGAGAATAAATATCAATTCCATATAGCAAAAGGTGAGACGGTGAAATTGGAGAAACGTGTGGCAGTTGTTACTTCTCGCGATTATGAAGAGCCTGAATTAGCGCCAAAATCACAGCAAATTTTGGCGGATTTAGCAGGTTTTAGTTATGATGCATTACGAAAAGAGCATGCAGATGCTTGGCTAGAACGCTGGCAAAAAGCGGATGTTCTAATTTCGGGTGATGATGAGGCACAACAAGGGATTCGCTTCAATATCTTCCAATTATTTGCAACGTATTATGGTGAGGATGCGCGGCTCAATATTGGACCAAAAGGTTTTACCGGCGAGAAGTATGGAGGTGCGACATATTGGGACACGGAGGCTTTTGCCCTACCACTCTATCTATCGCTTGCAGATAAGAAAGTATCACGCAATTTGTTGCAGTATCGGCATGATCAGTTGGATGGTGCTAAGGTAAATGCTCGCAAAATTGGTTTGAATGGTGCGCTTTATCCTATGGTTACATTTACAGGAATTGAGTGTCATAATGAGTGGGAGATTACCTTTGAAGAGATTCATCGTAATGGCGCGATTGCACATGCTATTTATAATTACACGAATTATACGGGCGATAGTTCTTATCTAGAAAATGAGGGTATGGATGTATTGACTGAGATTAGTCGATTTTGGGCGGATCGCGTGCATATGTCGGAACGCTTGGATAAGTATATGATTCATGGTGTTACTGGCCCGAATGAGTATGATAATAATGTTAGCAATAACTGGTATACCAACTATATCGCGACATGGACACTGCGTTATACGATGGAATCACTGGCCAAAATCACGCCGGCAAAGAGATCGGAATTACAAATTACGGATGCTGAAATCGATCATTGGCAGGATATTATTGATAACATGTACTTCCCGTATGATGAAAAGTGGCAGATATTTGTGCAACACGACACATTCTTGGATAAAGAATTGCGTTCTACAGACACACTTACAGATGCAGATAAGCCGATTAATCAAAATTGGTCATGGGATAAAATTTTGCGATCGTGTTTTATCAAGCAAGCGGATGTATTGCAAGGTATTTATACGTTTGGAGATGAATTTGATTTTGAGACGAAGCAACGGAATTTTGAATTTTATGAGCCGTTGACAGTACATGAATCTAGCTTGTCACCAGCTGTTCATACAGTTTTGGCTGCGGAAATTGGGCGAGAAGACAAGGCGGTGGAACTTTACAATCGAACAGCACGACTTGATTTGGACAACTACAACAATGATACGGAAGATGGGCTGCATATCACATCGATGGCTGGCAGTTGGATTGCTATTGTGCAAGGTTTTGCGGGTATGCGTACTTTCAATGAACGCCTTTCGTTTGCACCTTTCCTACCAAAAACGTGGAACAAGTATGCATTCAAAATTAACTATCGCGATCGTTTGATTGAGATTTCAGTCGATGCGAAGACGGTTCGTATCGAGCTTCTTGAAGGATTAGCGTTAGAATTAGACTTATTTGGTGAAGCTGTCCAATTAGTCGATACGTTAGAAAAACATGATTACCACAAATAAATATAATGGGGGAGCTCCTTTTTTGGGGGCTTCTCTTTTTGTTTGCCATTTTTTAATGATACCATCTCGGAGTGTGTCGAAACCATCGTTTCATCACAATTTCATTTTTAGGATATTTACAAATTGTGATGAAGTGATGAAATAGTGGTTGGATTATCGTATAAAATAGAACTAAGGAGGGATTCAAATGAGACGCGGCACAAAGGAGCTCTTGACCTATTTAATGTTGAACCATCACGTAGATGTCGCCCAAGTTTCTAAGAATTTAGACCAGACACGAGAAGAAATTAAGAGTTATATTGAGGAAATAAATCAATCTTTAAAATCGGAAGCCATTTGGATGGATTATCAGATGATTTCCATGACAGAACGTTGTCGAGAGGATTGTTACCGACTTTTAACGGAGAAAGAACAGCAATTATTTTCGTATTATGAGGTGAATTTACGGAAGCAACTTATTATGATTCAGCTCCTCATGGATGGGCGTTATTTATCATTGCAAGCGCTAGCAGACTATGTGTATGTCAGTAAAAATACGATGCTCAGTGATTTCAAGCGTATTAAGTCAGAGCTACATCAGCTACAAATACAATTGGATTATTCGAGAAAAGCTGGTTACGCGATTTCTGGCTCTGAATTCCTTATTCGTAATTTACTTGGGAAGCTCATTCGTGATGTCATTAAAACCCCCTACGGCAAATTTATTTTGGATGAAAAGAAACTCATAATGGTTAGTGAGATATTTTTACTAAAAAAGCGATTGGAAAAAATCGAAAATGACCTTCAAATAACATTTACAGATGAGCAGCTGGAGGAATTGCCATACATTCTTTTCGGGATCATCAAGCGTGCGGAAATTACTAATATTACGTGGTCTTTTAAAATCGAGAAATACGATATTAAAAATACGCGTGAATATCCAATTATAAAAGAAATGTTTTGGGGATATGATTTCTTAAGCGAGACGGATTTACTTTATTTATCGTTGCAGGTCTTGGCCTCAAACCTTGTTGAATCCGCGTTACTTTTTTCCGATAGTGAGGAAATTGCTTTCGCTGTGGATGATTTTACGGCGCGATTGGAGAACCATTTTGCAACGGAGATTGTTCGTAAAGGAGAGTTCAAAGAGAAGGTGATGTTGCATATTAGACCCGCGATTTACCGTAATTTACTAGGTTTCCAAATAAATAATACATTAACAGAACAGTTTATTGCAGAATATACGACAACGTTCCGGATGGTCGAAAAAGCCTCTGCGCCGTTCGCTAAATTGGTCGGGCACAAGTGGTCTAAGGAAGAAATGGTTTATTTATCTATGATTGTACTTGGTTGGATGTACCAAACCGAGGAGACGGAGCAGAAAGTTTTTAAAGCCGCGATATTATGCCAAAGTGGAACGTCAATCTCGAAATTATTATTGGAGAATTTGAAAGGTATGTTCCCAACGATTGATTTTCAGGGAGCTTTTGCAATACGTCAATTGCCTCAAGTGGAACAAGATGTGGATTTTCTTTTCACGACAGTGCCGATTCAAACGGACGTGACGGTATTTGTAGTGCCTTCTATATTAGATAAAGCAAGTCGGAAGATATTACGATACCAAGTCGAAAGAACGATTGATTTAGACATTGAAAAAAAGACAAAAGCGCTAATGGCAATGCTTCGTGACTCGATTCCATCTGAAAATATTCCCCAGGTGACGGAGCGGTTGGAGCGGTTCTTTGGACAGAAGGATTTAGAAGACCCGCCTGTGGATATGGCCGATGTATTACAGATGGAAGCTCAGAATATTTGTATTTGGAAGGATACCGTGCGTTGGAATGAGCTAGTTGTCAGATCTTTTATACCATTATATCAGCGTGGGAGTGTGACACAGAATTATATTAAGGCATGTGAAGCGATTTTTTATGAGAATTATCAGCACATGGTGATTGGACCAGGGATATACTTGCCCCATGCAAAGCCTCAAGCTGGTGTCCAGAGAGCTGATATTCAGCTTCATATTATGAAATCTGGAATGCTTAATCCTAGCGGGGAGAGGGTTCAAATGATGGTTGCTCTAGCGCCATCTAGACAGAATCGGCATATTCCGTTGCTATTAAAAATGAATGAGGTTTTTCTAGAACCAGAAAAGTTACAGTTTATTCTAGCATCAGAGAGTAGGACAGAGATTGCGGAAATGATTGAGAGGGGTTGAATTCGTTGGATTTTGATGATTTATTCCAGGAGGATTTCACATTAATGGGCGGTGACTTCGAAAATCAAGTAGGATTTTTTTCGGAGGTAGCCACAATTTTAGAGCAGAAGGGCTACGTGAAACCGTCTTTTTGTGAAGCAATTATAGAGAGAGAAAAGGTTTTTCCAACTGGACTTGAAATGAACGGGATAGTAATTGCAATTCCACATACGGATACGGTGCATGTGAGGCGACCATTTGTGTTTGTGAATCAACTTAGAAAACCGCTAGAATTTATTCAAATGGGGACGACGGATAAAGTGATTGAGGTAGAGATGGTGTTCGTATTGGGTATTTGTGATCCTGCATCTCAAGTCCCTTTATTAGCAACGATTATGGAAAGATTTACACAAGAAAAGTTTATAGAGGAGCTGCGAAATAAGCGAAACAAGGAAGAGTTAGCTGCTTTTTTGAAAATACAATTTGGAAGGATGAGCGAGTGATGAAAAAAGTAATAGTAGCCTGCGGATCAGGTGTGGCAACAAGTCAAACCGTGGCATCAAAAGTAGAACGGATTCTGAAAGAACGCGGTGTACGTGCGAATGTGGAAGCGGTAGATATCAAGTCGCTTGATCAGCATATTCGAACAAGTGACGCATATGTGGCGATAACGAAAGCGAATAAGGAATACAATATTCCAACGTTTAATGGTATAGCTTTTTTGACAGGAATGGGCATGGAAGAGGAAGTAGAAAAGCTTATTGACGCGCTAAAATAACATATTGAAAACAGGGAGAGTGGCAAAATGGGATCATTACAATCTGTTGTAGAATTTATTTTGAATTTAGGTGCAGCTGTTTTTGTGCCTGCTTTGATGATTATTATCGGTTTAATTGTGCGGATGAAGGTCAAAGATGCCGTCAGCGCTGGGATTATTTTGGGGGTCGCCTTCCTTGGTATGAATATCGTCATTGGATTCATGATTGAAGCATTGACTCCTGCGGCACAGGGGTTAGCGGAGCGAACAGGGATAGAGTTGACAATTTTAGATGGTGGTTGGACGTCGATGGCGACGCTTGCTTGGGCATGGCCGCTCGCGTTTTTGATGTTCCCTCTGCAACTGGGAATTAACGCGATTATGCTCGTGTTTAACGCGACAAAAACGCTGAATGTGGATTTATGGAATGTATGGGGCAAAATTTTAACAGCTGTTTTAATTGTCGGTGTGACGCATAATGTGTATCTGGCTTTTGCTGTTGCAGCGGTTCAAGTTGTAGTTGAGCTGATTTTGTGTGATGCTAATCAGCGTCAAATTCAAGAACTCAATGGGATTCCAGGTGTTACGGTTTCGCATAGCATGATGATTTTCTGTGTGGTATTGATGCCGATTGACTGGCTACTTAAGAAAATTCCTGCGTTACGTAAGGATATGGATGCTAATGCACTCAAGGATAAGATTGGGATTTTTGCGGAAAACCATGTTATGGGATTCATTGTGGGGGCATTACTTGGAATCGCCGCGGGTTATGATGTAGCGAAAACATTGATGCTAGCCATGCAAGCTGCGGCTGCTTTGACGCTGTTTCCAATGGTTGCAAAATTATTTATGCAAGCTTTATCACCACTATCTGATGGTATTTCTGATTATATGAAGAAACGCTTTAAGGATCGCGAACTTTTTATTGGTCTGGATTGGCCAATTCTAGCTGGGTGTAGTGAGGTTTGGGTGGCGATTGTTATTATGGTACCAGTGACGCTGATTTTCGCGTTAATTTTACCTGGGAATGGAGTGCTACCATTCGCTGGTATTCTAAATATCTCACTCTGCGCGCCTGCGCTTGTTGTTACAGGTGGGAATTTACTACGAATGATTATTCTAGGCGTTGTTACGACACCCGTCTTCCTGTATGTGGCTACGTTTTTTGCAGGAACTATTACTGATCTGGCAAATTCCACAAAAGCTATTTCGTTGCAAACTGGGCAAGAAATTACGTGGAGTACGATTGAATATCCTGTGTTCCGCTTCATTATGGCTGAGGCTAGTAAATTCTCGATTATCGGTCTATTGATGCTTGCAGGTTGGATTGTATTACTCGTTTTCTATGTGAAAGTAATGCGCAAACGAACGGCAGAATTGGAGCAATTAGGATGATTTATACCGTGACGCTAAATCCTGCGATCGATCAGCTTTTATTTGTAAAAAGAGACATAAAAAAACGTCAAGCTAACCGGATTATTCGAAGCGAATGGGACTGTGGTGGAAAGGGACTTCACGTTTCAGGTGTTCTTAGCAAATTTTCGATAAAGAATGAAGCGCTGGGAATTGTAGGATCGCAAAATAGAGCCCAGCTATACGGCATATTATCTGAGAAGCAAATTGCACACGATTTTTTAGTCCAACAGGGCGAGCAGACAAGAACGAGTTTTGTCATTATTAGTGGCGAGTCAAGCGGTAGTATTATGATGCCAGAAGGCGGATTTGCTGTAAGCGATGCAAACAAAATTGCGCTACTAGAACAGGTGCGACAAAAGGTGACGCAAGAAGATATTGTTGTTATCGCAGGTTCGCCGCCACCGGAATTCACGCTAGCTGATTTTGAGACACTTTTGCAGACGGTGAAGGCGACGGGCTGTTTCCTAGCCTGTGATGTGTCAGGAGAATATCTGAGATTGGCGGCGCGACTTGGTGTTGATTTCTTGAAACCGAACGAGCATGAAATTCAAGCGATTCTCTTGGACGAGGCGGAAACATTAACAGAAAATATGAGGAAATTGGCGAAAAACATAGGTTATCTTATCGTCTCATTGGGGCAGCATGGCTCGTATTGTGCGCATGAAGGAAGGGTATATCGCGTTATTGCACCATCAGTCACAGAAAAAAACGATACAGGAGCTGGCGATTGTTTTGTAGGAGCATTCATTGCTGGGATATCCGAACATTTACCGCTACCCGAAATTCTAAAACGCGCGACAGGTTGTTCGGCGAGTAAGGTGATGCACGCGGATAGCTCGACATTCAGCCTAGTCGAAGCAGAAATTTTGAAAGAGCAAGTAACCATAATTGAAGTTGAGGAGATGTGAGGAACATATGTTATATCAAAAAGAACGCGAAGATTTAGCAAAAGTAGTGAAGGTAATGTTTGATAGATTTGAAACGAATGCAGCGGGTGGAAATGTTTCTGTACGAGTGAACGCGGAGCATATAATTATGACGCCAACGTTGATGAGTCAGGCGAAGTTATGCGATTTGTCGGCCTATGAAATTCTTGTGGTGGATAATAATAACGAGGTGGTAGAAGGTGATGGGAGGGTGACACGCGAAATAAATTTGCACAGGGCATGTTATACGGAAAATGCAGAGGTTGGCTGTGTTTTGCATGCGCATCCAAAAGAATCGATGTTATTCGCGACACTTGGTATGGAATTACCCAACTTAACAGAAGCGACACAAAAATTAGGCACGATTCCAACGCTTGATTTTGCGCCGGCAACAAGTCCAGAACTTGCCGAGATTGTTCGCGCCCACGTGATTTCCTTAGGTGAGGCGGCTGTTCCGAGTGCTAGTTTACTCAATAAGCACGGTATCGTTGTGCTGGATACTAGTCTTCATAAAGCATATGATTTGCTGGAACGCATCGAATATAATGCTTATATTGTAGCAAAAGCACTCGTTTTCGATGCGCTCAATATTAAGAAATTAGAACATGATTTGGCATTAAACTTCAATTTAGAGGAGTAGGTGGCTATGGACAAATTTTTTCTCAATATAAGTCTATTTGTGGGGGCGCTTATGTTAGTCATGGGCATTTTTAAGAACTCCCTCCTATTGACAGCTATCGCCTTGGTGTTTGCAATTAGTGCACAATATTTTTACTGCAAGAAATACCCTAAACGAAATCGGAGTTTCAAAGAATTATTGACAGAGAAGAGAGACAGTGGGAAATAATAAAGTGGGACCAGTGGAATCAAGCGACATTGATTTTACTGGTTTTTTGATATTCTTTATCAAGTGAATTAATTTTATAACTAAGGCTATCTGGTTAAGGGGAATAATCGCTCTTTAAATGTTAAAAAAAACCAGTCTCAACTTGACAAATTATTGAAGGTACTATATGCTTATATTCGCTTAAATCAATCATTTTAAGCTGATCTATAAAAAATTTTTACAAAAAAAATCTACAGCTACACAAAGGGAATCCATTCGTAAAAAAAATGATGGAATACTGAGTACAGCGGAAATAGTGTAAGGAAGGTATGGGCAATGACGATTAAACTAAACAGACCAACGAATGCGTTCCAAGGTGGCTCGTACCGAAATGAACTCAATCAAAATTGGGATATGCTTGAGAAGTGGATAGATGAGAATGGAACGGACGGTCTCAGTGATTTTTTAGCAAATAATTCGACTATCGGCGGCGAGCAGCTTTCTCGTGCTAAAATTGTGAATCTATTCGATAAATTAGATATCGAAAAAAATACAAGTCTAGTAAACCTGACTGGTGGGACCACTGCAGCGGAAGGTACGAATACGAGTCGATTTATTAAAGTGACACCAGGACAAATTATTGGGGTAACGATGAATGCAACAATGGTGGGTTGTTACTACGATTTTCAAAAGCAATATATTGGCATGATGCAAATGACAGAAGCAATATCTGAGTGGTACACGCAAACGGTTCCTTTAGGTGTCAACTATGTGCGCGTTGTCGTTATAGATGAGCACCTTGACAGTTATATGTTAAGCCAGCAAGCAACAATGCCAGAACAGTATTACGAACATGAGATTTCTATGCCACATTTCAACTCAAGTAAACTGCTTTCAGGAAGTCGAGTTGTGACTTTTGGAGATAGTATAACATGGTATGACGGCAAAATTGTAGATGGTGTATTATACCGTGGCTATCAAGCGTATATGCGTCAAGCTGGTGCATCCATTAAGAATGAGGGGCTGGGAAATCTTACTTTTGCACCGAATACGAAGGCGAGCAGTATGTATGAGCAGATTGTTACGAATCAATATGATTTTACGAATTTTGATATTGTTACGATTGCAGCGGGTACAAATGACGTCGCATTCAATGTACCTCTAGGGGCTGTTGGCGGACGTAATGACACTGTTTTTGATACGAATACAAGCTTGGGGGCTTTAAGGGCTACTATCGAGTACATCCGTATCAACTACCCGAGAACGGAGATATATCTGTTTACACCGCTACAAAATGAAACACGCGATATGGACAAACACGAGGTAATTGCTAATGGAATTATAGCTATTGCTGATATCTATAGCTTGCCACGTCTGGATTTGTTTAGAATGTCAGGACTCGGGAAATACACGTTTGAGGTGTACACGCGCGATGGTCTGCACCCTAATAATGAAGGGTTCCATATGATTGGAAAACGAGTTGTTCGAATGATGGAATCACATTAATAATTGCGCAACCTATTTTTTAGCGAAACGTGGATTGTAAATTTTTAACTAAATTATCAAAAAACGCCATTTAGCACACAATCGGCGTTTTTGATGCTAAACCCATGATTAGGATACATATCGAGGTATGAGTTCGGAGCTATTCATATTCTCCCGTAATCATTAGTAAGACTCTTTATCAATTTTTAAAGAAATCTTTCTTATTTTCCGTATCTCAAATCTTTTTCCTCCTCTAATTCTGTGCTATAATGGCAAGTATAAGCAATTTTAAAGGCTTATACTATTATAGTAGCAACAAAATGAAATAGGACTTGCTTTTTTGAAAATGGAGGCGAATTTATGACCATTCCAGACGGATCGATTTTGCATTATTTAGCAAATGTGATTGATATTTTAGTAGTATGGTTCGTTATTTATAAATTAATTATGTTGATTCGTGGAACGAAAGCGGTACAGCTTTTAAAAGGTATTTTTATCATTGTGGTCGTAAAAATTGTCAGTAGTTTTTTAGGACTCCAAACAGTGGAATGGATTACGGACCAGGTGTTGACTTGGGGATTTTTGGCGATTATTATCATATTCCAACCCGAATTACGCCGAGCACTTGAAACGCTTGGACGTGGTAGCTTTATCTCAAAAGCAGGATCTAAACGTGAGAAGGAGCAGCAATATCTTATTGACTCCATTGAGAAATCCGTTAGTTATATGGGGAAACGCCGAATTGGGGCCTTGATTTCCATTGAGCGTGGAACTGGTCTTGATGATTATATTGAGACGGGAATTCCGCTAGATGCAGATATTTCTTCACAGCTATTGATTAATATTTTTATTCCAAATACACCGCTTCACGATGGTGCGGTAATCATTAAAAGTAATAAAATCGCGGCAGCGGCAGGTTATTTGCCACTTTCTGATAGCCCATTTCTTTCAAAGGAACTTGGAACAAGACACAGAGCTGCTCTTGGTATCAGCGAGGTTACGGACAGTATAACGGTTGTCGTGTCTGAGGAGACTGGTGGCATTTCAATCACTAAGGGCGGGGAACTTTTTCGCGAAGTAACACCAGAGCGTTTACATGAAATTTTAGAACATGAACTTGTTGTACCAATGCAGAAGAAACCGTCCATTTTCAGTAAGTGGAAAGGAGGCGGTAAGAAATGATGGATCGTATTTTAACAAATAAGTGGTCGGTTCGGATTATTTCGCTCATTTTTGCGGCGATTCTGTTCACATCGGTTACCGCCACCAACAACAATGTAACGAGTGTCACGGATGGCGTTTACGTCGATGTCATCAATAATGTGCCGGTTGAAGTGTATTATGATAAAGACAATATGAATGTTGCGGGCGTTCCGGACACAGTAGACGTGACTGTTAGTGGTCCAAAAGGCCTTGTACAGCTGGCTAAAACACAGCCTAATATCATCGCATACATTGACCTTACCAATGCAAAAGCAGGGACTCAAAGCGTCAAAATTAAAGTGAAGGGCTTATCCGATCGATTGAAATCAACCATCAATCCACCGACTGCGAAAGTAACATTAGCAGAGAAAGTAACGAAGAAATATTCTGTCGATGTTGAATTAAATAAATCAGTCATTGCGAGCGGATATCAAGCTGGGACAATCAAAGCGGATCCAAAGCGAGTTTCTATCACAGCTTCCAAAGAAACCTTAGACCAAATTGCGTATGTGAAGGCAACCGTTTCTGATGAAAAAGATCAGAAGAGCGACTTCACAACGAATGCCACAATCAGCGCTTTTGACGCGAATTTGAATAAACTAGATGTCGAAATCGATCCTGGCGAGGTGGAAGTAGATGTACCAGTTTCCAAAATCGGCAAAACGGTTCCACTACGATTCCAGCAAAGTGGCAATCCCGCAGATAAAACGGTAACTATTACAAGTATCACATCCGATGACGAGCATGTAACGGTCATTGCGCCTGAGTCAGTCACTGACAAGATTGAGCAAATTACGATTCCAATTGATGTGACACAAACGACAGCCGATAAAACGATTGAGGTCCCTGTACCTGTTCCAACTGGTGCAACATCTGTAACTCCGGCCTCTGTGAAAGTGAAAATAACAACCGGAAAAAAGCAGAGTGACCAGAGTTCTAATGGAGCAAGTGAGGGCGCTGGTCAACCTTCAGAGGAAAGTCCAAACGTAACAACGCCAGACGCTGGAACAGATAGTGAACCAGATGCGGATAAAGACAATAAAGAGGATGAGCAGACTGAAACGGAAGAACCGACGAAACAAAGCTCATCAGAATTCAAAGATATCCCTATCAGTATTATTGGGCTAGTTAATTCAGACAGTTTTAGCACAGCATTCCTTGATCCAACTAGTGGCAAAGTGAATATAACGATAAGTGGCCTAAAAACCGAAGTGGATGCGATTGGACGAAATGATTTCAATGTCGTAGCAAATATGTCAAATTTACAAGATGGCACGCATACGATTCCGCTTGCTGTCCATGGTTTAGCAGCTAATTTTACATTTACACTATCGCAATCTAAAGCAGAAATTCAAGTCACTAAGAAGGTTGCAGATGGATCAGATCCAGTTTTAAACTAATTATTAGCCCGATGAAAACCGCATTAAAAGCCAATTCATCGGGTGTTTACATAAGATTAGGTGTAAAAAAGATTAAAAAAAGGTATAATAAGAAGATACACGGATCGAAGTTGGTCTACAATAGCGTCATGATAGGGATTAAGATAGAAATAAGCACGGCCAACCTCTTAATGAAGAAGGAGCGAATTATAAAATGGGTAAATATTTTGGTACTGACGGTGTTAGAGGAATTGCAAATAAAGAGCTATCTCCAGAATTGGCTTTTCGCCTAGGGAGATTTGGAGGATATATACTAACGAAACATGTTGGGGAGCATCCTAAAGTTTTAGTAGCGAGAGACACAAGAATATCAGGGGAAATGCTAGAGTCGGCTTTGATTGCTGGTCTTGTATCGGTAGGAATTGAAGTGATGCGTTTAGGCGTTATCTCAACACCTGGTGTGGCTTACTTAACGAAAGCACAAGGAGCAGCAGCAAGTGTTATGATCTCGGCTTCGCATAACCCAGTAGAAGACAACGGTATCAAATTCTTTGGCTCAGACGGCTTTAAGTTGTCGGATGATCAAGAATTGGAAATAGAAGCATTGCTTGATGGAACGAGTGATGACTTACCACGTCCAAGTGATGATGGCCTCGGAACGGTAAGCGATTATTTTGAAGGTAAACAAAAGTACTTACAATATCTAAAACAATCTGTGGATGGAGACTTTACAGGTTTGCATGTAGCTTTGGATTGTGCGCATGGTGCGACATCATCGCTTGCTACACATCTTTTTGCAGATTTAGACGCAGATACGAGCTCGATGGGAGCATCACCAAACGGACTTAATATTAATGCCGGTGTGGGCTCTACACATCCAGAGAAACTAGCAGAATTCGTAAAAGAAAAAGAGGCGCATGTCGGCCTCGCTTTCGATGGTGATGGCGACCGTGTTATCGCAGTAGACGAGAATGGCGAAATTGTCGATGGCGACAAAATCATGTTCATCTGTGCTAAGCATCTAAAAGCACAAGGTCGTTTGACGAATAATACAATCGTATCCACTGTTATGAGTAATTTAGGTTTCTATAAAGGCCTAGAAGAACTTGAAATTAAAGCCATCCAAACAGCAGTAGGTGATCGCTATGTTGTCGAAGCAATGCGTGAAGGAAGCTACAGCCTTGGTGGTGAACAATCTGGACATATCGTTTTCCTAGATTATATTACGACAGGTGATGGCTTATTAACAGGTATCCAATTAGTAAACGTAATGAAAGAAACTGGAAAGAAATTATCCGAACTAGCAGCCGAAATGCAAACTTTCCCGCAAAAATTAGTAAATATCCGCGTGACGGATAAAAATGGTGTCACGGAAAATGCAAAAGTTCATGCAGCAATTTCAGCAGTAGAAGCAGAAATGAACGGAAATGGTCGCGTCCTAGTACGTCCATCCGGAACAGAACCACTTGTCCGCGTCATGGTAGAAGCAGCTTCAGCCGAAGACACAGAACGTTTTTGTGATAGTATTGCACGGATTGTAATCTCCGAAATGGGTCTGGCGGCGGAGTGATAAGCACTCATCTCCGTCGTTAAAGCCTGTGCTCCGATGCTCATGTACAAATCGTACATTCCGCTTCGGTGCTCGGCTTTGCCTAGGGGCTGAGCGCTTCTAACTCCGCCTAGGTTTTGCGGGGGATTATGCTGCTAGTTGGTTCTGGGTTAGTAAGTGAGCAAGAAGAGGACGGGCATTTTTTTGCTCGTTTTTGTGTTTTATAGGGGGATTATGATGAAGAAGTATAAGATTATTTTGCTTACTATTGTTACTTTGGTGCTTTTTGTTGTTGGGGTGCAGTTGATTGTGGATACGCACGCGAAGAATTTGGAGGATACGAAGGCTGTTGCGAATGAGCAGGTGATGCGGAATATTACGAATAGCGAGATGAAGGGGATTTTGGCGGACAAGAAAACGGGGTATGTCTTCGTTGGACGACCAACTTGTCCTGATTGTGAGCCTTTTCGAAAAAAACTTGTGAGTGCGCTCGAAGCAACGAGTCGGCATGCTTATTATTATAATACGGATAAGGCTAGGGAGGCTGACAAGAACTATACGGCAATTATTAAGCAAATGGGTGTCAAAGTAGTCCCAACGCTGATTTATTACACACGGGGCCTTGAAACGGATCGTTATCGTGGGGATTTAGATGATGAGGCAGGAATTAGAGCGTGGCTTGAAAATCAAAAATAGAGTGCAGAACTATGACTGAATCGCTCAGTTATAAGTTTTGCACTCTATTTTTTGCAATCAATTAGTCGTTTGTACGAGGTGTTCTGTGTATTTCTAATTGTTCGCGTAGTTTTAGAATGTCTAGAACTACTGTTGGTTTTGGTTTTAGTCGAATAATTCCTTGTTCTCTTAGCTTTTGAAGTTCCACGTTGGCACGGGTCCTAGGTACTTGAGACACAAGCGCCAAATGGTTCTGTGTAATGCCTCGCGGAAAGCTGATTCCATCATCGGTTTTAATTCCGACCGTATTAGCAATATAAAGCAAAGCCGAAATAAGTCTGCGACGCGGATCATGATGCGCAATTTCAATTAAAGCATTGCGTTCGTGGACTTGGTTATATCCATCAAAATAAAGGAACCAAAAACCGTCTGAATCCGTTTGAAAAAGACGAAGAATATCATTTCGATTATAAATTCGAATTTTTGTATCTCTTAAAGCAGTTACGTTAAATTGAAAAGGAGAGTCTAACAAGAAATTAGCGCTTCCGAACCAAGTATTGCTATTCAGAAATCGAGTGATAACTTGCAGCTTATCCGAGTTTGTCATACTAAAAGAAATAAGTCCAGAATCTACTATGTAGAAATGCGTATCTATCTTTCCTTCCTCCACAATTAGCTCGTTCTTTTTGAAACTAGCTGTTTTATATGGAATCTCCATCTCCGTAATTTTCTCTATCAACTTCTCACCATTAAAATTCTTTACTAAGTCAGCAACATACATAATTTAAATTCCCCTTCTCTTTAACGATTGGTCTTACTTCTTATTATAAAGATTTTTCAAAATAAAAAAAGTCATAAATTATACTTTCATTGATTAAAATTAGTACAATATGTTACAGTTTCGTGACTTTATTAGAAATAATGGATGATAAAGGATTTATGAGTGAAAAAAATACATTATTTGTTTATTTTGTATAGCATCACTATTTGATCTTGTGCAAGGATGCCGTTCTCAAAAATAGGTTCCGAATAATGTTTAAGGAAATAGTCTGGAATAATCTCTATCATCCGAAAACCAGCTTTCTGATAAAAAGCAAGAGCTTGCATACTCGAATTAGCAGTTTTGACAATTAAAGTATGATTATATAGCTTTTTGGTGTTCGTAATGGCGTGTTCGAGCAATTCCTTGCCATATTGACGTCCTTGATAGTTAGGTAACACAGCAATATTAACAATTTCTGAGCAATCTCCTTCATTTTGTATACAAATAACACCGCATGTTTGGTCATCTGCTATAAGTAGGAAAACGTCGGATTGAAAGAAATAGCGATCGATGGCAGATTTGTCAGGGTCAGCTAAAAGTAAGAGTTCATAAGGTATTATATCACACTCTGTCCATTTTTTAATTTTCATTGGAGCACCTCCGATTTAATGATAGCAAGTAAAGGAAGAAAATACAATGAAAATGGGGATTGTATAGTATAGAAGGTTCGGGTTAATACTATCTTAATCTGGGTTATATTGTTTTGGTGGTTATAGGGTTATTTGGGCTAAAAATGGATATATCAGGTTACATAGACATATCCGGTTAAAAAAACATGAAATATAGCTAGATTAGCCTTTTCTAGGAAAATAAAAGAAAATGTTCACAAAAAGTTCACAATTGGAATCAACAAACGCTGGTTCTTTTTTGCTATAATGGCAATATAGCCCATCAGGCTATGATATATCGCAAGACCTAAAAAAATAAAAAGGAGTTGAATGACATGTCAGGACAAATTAGAATGAGCCCTGCTGAGCTTCGTGACCGTTCAAAAACATACGGTCGCAAAGGACAAGACATCGAACAAATTTTAAGAGAATTAGAGCAGTTGCAAGAACAATTGCGTAGTGAGTGGGAAGGGGAAGCATTCCGTAAATTTGATGATCAATTCCAGCAATTGAAACCAAAAGTAACGGATTTCTCTAACTTGATGCACCAAATCGAGCAACAATTAGCAAAAACAGCCAATGCAGTCGAAGAAAACGATGCAAATCTATCACGCAATTTCGGCTTAAACTAAAGCGTTACCATTGTGGAATTGCATGAAGTATACATATTACATCTTTGTGCAGTTGCTACTTGAGGCCGTACAGCGTGATGTACGGCCTTTTTAATTTGAGTTGAAAAGGAGATGGAAGAACAATGTCAGGACAAATTAGAATGAGTCCCGCGGAGCTACGCGATCGTTCGAAAACATACGGACGTAAAGGGCAAGATATCGAGCAAATTTTAAGAGAATTAGAGCAGTTGCAAGAACAATTGCGCAGTGAGTGGGAAGGGGAAGCATTCCGTAAATTTGATGATCAATTCCAACAATTGAAACCAAAAGTGACGGACTTCTCTAACTTGATGCACCAAATCGAGCAACAATTGGCGAAAACAGCCAATGCAGTGGAAGAAAACGATGCGAACCTATCGCGCAATTTCGGCTTGAACTAAGGAATAATGGCTGGTTGGGACTTTAGCGAGTCTCAGTCTAGCGTGTCGACAAACGCCCATTTTCGTCGTTAAAAGTTCCGTTCCGATGCTCACGTACTCTAGTACGCTCCGCTTCGGTACTCACTTTTGCCTAGAAACTAGGCATTTGTCGACACGCTGATGTTTGGAGAAATGGTTAGGTTTTGCGTGAGATATAGTTTTTCTACAGTCTGGGCTGGGACTTTAGCGAGTCTCAGCCTGTTAGTGAACATTAAATTTGGAAATTCGAAGTTGGGAGACTTCTTACATATAAAAAACAACGGGAGTGGATACAAGTGAAAAAAATAAAGTGGAGTGTGTTGGCCTTTTTTGTGCTGGCTTTGCTTCTTTCGGCAGGGACGTCGTATTTGGCTTTGGAACAAAATGCAGCGAAAGAAGAAGATGGACAGAAAACGAAAAAAATGTCCATTGCGCTCGTCAATGAAGACCAAGGGTTTACAACGGATGATGGTGAGAAAATTGATTTTGGCGATAAATTTTCAGAGAAGATTGTGAATCAGACGGACCATAAATGGGCAACGCCTACTCGTGGCTTCGCTGAATATGGCTTGAAAAACCGTGTGTACGACATGATTATTTTTATCCCGCAAGATTTTTCAAAAGCGGCGATGTCGATGACGCTTGCTAATCCAGAGAAGGTCAAGATTTCTTACCGTATTAGTGAGACGGGAAATAAAGACGTGACTGCAGAGGCGGAACGCGCGGCGGCGAAAGTGTTAGAAGATTTTAATAGTGAGATTATTGAAGTATATTTTGCGAGTATCTTGACGAACCTTCACGGGGCACAAGATAGTATAAAAAAACTGGTCGACAAGGAAGAAACGTATGGTTCGGTATACAATGCAAATGTGAACTCGCCTTTATCGAACTATACGCAGCAATTTAAAACAGTACAGGATTATACTGGCATGTCCAAGGATAGTTTTAAAGGATTGCAAGATGTACTGAAAGGTTTTGGGACAGGGCTTGCGGAAGGAACGAAAGTCAATGAGACGTATTTCCAATCTTTAGAGAAGCTTGCAAAGAATCAGGAAACGAATGCACTTGTATCGAAATCTTTTGCAGAGCAGATGACGGGAAATGATGCAGCAATGTCAACGGCGGATGTCTCGGAGCAATTATCTAATTTGAAAACCTCTAATGACGCTATTTTTAAGCAGTTTCAGAAGTTAGAGGAGGAGCGGACACTATCGACGCAGGTGGATAACGTGCAGAAATATTTGGATACTGTGAATGAGCAAGTTGCCATGATAAACACAGAAGTGACGACTAAAATGGGTGAAAGCTTGCGAGGTAGCGTCGAAGGGGATTTACTGAAATATATTTCGGATGACGGAAACCGGACGATAACATTAGATGATTTGACGGATAAGACGCTAAATAATCGATTTAATGAGGAAATGCAAAGAGTGATGAGAGAGATACCGAATTATGATGCGCGCTTGTTAGAGGATGATGCTACTGCGGAGGAGAGAGAGGTTTACAAGGAGCTGCGTAATGTCATTGAGCTTGCTAGAAAATATATTAGCAGTAATTCAGGTGATTGGTCTGATGGTTTGCTGGAAAAGAAAAAAGATTTTCCAAAATATACGGTAGTTGAGGATGCTATCGATAAGTTAAAACAAGAAAAAATTGCTGAAAAATTAAGATTAACAAGTGATGGCGCGTACTATATTTATAATTTTAATCAGGAATTTCAGATAGAACAATCGAAGGTAGATGAGAACATACAAAAACTCGTTTTCAAAGAGCCGGATGGTTTTGATGTACCTAGTAATCAGGCGGTTCAGTCGGTTAGACTTACGAAAGCGGATGGGAGTTATGTAAGGAGCACAACGACATATGATGAGGAGAAGCGGGAATGGACGGTGGAAATCGATCCGAGTGAAACCAATCCAGATGGCACGGATACAGCGCTGGGCTTGAAGCTAAATGTTGATCTTTATATGAATGCAGATGCGCTCGCTGATTTTGACTTGTTTGCTCCGATTAAGATTGATATGACGAACACGGAGACGAGGATGGAAGCAGAAGATCCAGAAAATCCGTTGAATCCGCCTGATCCACCAGTCATGATTGAAGTCGAGGACAAGAATGAGCAAATAGAGCTTGGTCCAGAGTACATCATCACGACGAAAGAGCGCAATGATGCGATGGATTCAGTACATGAGACAATTGAGGGCATCGATAAAGGAACGACGGAGCTGGCAGACAATGTGGCTGCATACGTAAAACCATATTATAAGCTTTCGGAACTATTTAAGACATACTACGGCATTGATGCGAGAGTGACACCGCTTGATTTAGACGGGAAGACATTGACGGAATATGCAGCGGGGAAAAAGAGTTCTTACTACTACCAGTTCAATATCGAAGACCGAATCGCAATGATGGTTTCGTTGATTACAGACAATGTGACGAATTTTATTCACCGTGATTTGGAGACGTTCCAACAGCAAGTGGATGAATCGCAAACGCGGATTGCAGTCACAAAAGAAAATGCGGATATGCTATCTGAGCGTTTGACGGAAACAACAACACAAGCTGCAACGATGAATGCGAGTGTTGCCAAAACGCTTGAAAATGTAGAGGCGTGGCGTAAGGCTAGTCTGGATTTGTTAGATAAAGGCGGAGTTGTACTAACGAACAGTGGCGATGAAAAATCGGCGACGCTTTCTTTAGGCAGCGAATTCGGAGGTTTACTTTCACAAAGTAAAGCGTTAGCTGATTCTTCGAAAACAAATCTGAACTCAGCAGATAATGTATACAAAACATTTGATGCCATTGATAAACAGGCGAAAAATATTCAAAATAGCGGTTTGGGAATTGTGACACAAGCACAGAAATTATCAGCCAATATGGCGAATAAGTTAGGAACAGATCAGGAGTTTGCTTCTAATTTTGCGAATATGATGGAGAACAGCCGTGTTGGTGATCGCGATAATGATAATTTATATCGTTTCTTGAGTAGTCCAGTCGAGAAGGTAAAAGGAGAGACGATTGCAGCAGGGGATACGTTTACGCCGTACTTGATTGTGTTAGTTTGCTTTATCGTGGCTTTGTTTACGGGTTATGTGATTGCGGCACAGGAACGAAAACGGAAGCAAGAGGATGATTTTGAGGAAGAGATGGCGTTGGCGTATCAAAATACACCGATTACGTTGATGACGGTTGGAATTGCATTGATTGAGGGTGCGATTATCGGGGCTATATCGGCTTACTTCTTGGATATGAAGGGCGTTATTTTCGTATCTTGGATGGGAATTATTATTTTAATGATGCTCGTTTTCGTAACGATTGCGACCTACTTGTTACGGCAATTGCGGATGATCGGGATGTTCTTACTACTCGTAATTCTAGCGCTTTACTTGTTCTTGACAGAGGCGGTTGGCTTGAAAATTGAGCAAGATTCGATGTTGGCTACGATACGTTCGTTGTCGCCTCTACAATATATGGAAAACTTGTTGAATGGATTTATGAGTCGAGCGGACAATTGGCTCGTTCTGATGTATTGTTTGATTGGTGCGGCCATTGTTGGTATAACCGTGAATTTATTCGTTTGGCATCGGAGTAAACGAGCAGGAGGAAATGATGATGAAGCGTAAAAAAATTGGGATTTCTGCGATTGTCTGGGTTCTGATGATACCGCTGTTCGCAATTCCAGGTGTAGTCTTGGCGGCAGATAGTGAAGATTCATATCTGGGTAATGATGGGAAAATGGAAATGCAAGTAGGCCGAGTGACTAAACCATCTGATGAGAAGAAAACAGAGGCGGATACAGAACAAACGGAGCTTGAGAAATTGGGAATTACGCTGTTCACGCCTGAGACTGAGAAAAGTGCGAAGGAAATCAAGGCGTTTGAAAAAAAACAAATGGATGATGTGAAAGCCTCGCTATTTACTGGTGAGTCACAAAAAGATAATTCTGTGGAGACGATGAAAGCTTCTGTTTTTACAGAGCAAGAGGGAGCCGTGAAGCAGAGTGAGGCATCGACACTAGGACAAGATATGCCGGCAAAAAAGAGCAATACGATATGGTGGGTATTATCAAGTATCGTCATAGCTGTAGGCGCGACGCTTTACATGGTCGTTCGAAAAGTATGGGAATAGAAAGAGGTAGATAGAGATGGCGCAGGATACGCATATTAATGTCACGATTAATTTTACGAAATGGGGGGGACGGATTCATGATTTACGAATCCCGAAGCACCAGCCGGTGAAGGCGTTGTTGCTGAACTTGGTGGAGACGTTGAAGTTATCACAGCCAAATATTTCGCATTGTGCGATTAAGGTGGCAAACAAGGAACTATTGTTGACAGATGATGATAAATTGACCGATTTTCAAATTACGGACGGGGATATCATTGAAATTTTATAAAAGGGAGATTTGAGACAAATGATAACGAAGAAAATAATGGTAGATGCGATGGAATATAATTTTCAAATAGATGGGACGGTTTGGCAGGTAGCTTTTTCAAAGTCACAAACGCGGGTGAAGGATGTGCGTCAGTTGGCTTTACTTAAGGAACGCTCGCCGTTGTTTGTCCCGGTTTCTTTTGAGGATAAAGGGGATGCATTGTCGTTCCAGTTCGATACGGTGGGGAAAACGACTTGGGATGAGTTGGTGCAACTTGATCGGAATGAAAAATTGCGCGCGGTCGGTAATGTGGCGCGGTTCTCGGAGTTATTGAAGACGCGATTCACATTTTTCTTACATCCAGACAACGTGGTTTTTGATGTGAACCAGATGCCATATTTGGTGTATCGCGGGATTCGTGATGTGTTGCCGCCGTACACGATGACGGAAGAGAAGTTTTTGAAGCAATATAAATGTTTGATTGTGGCGCTTTTTTCGAAAAAGTACTCGTTTGATGAGTTGATTTCGGGGTCGCTAGATAATGCGAAGGGCACGAGTTTTGAACGGAGTGTTATTGAGGCGAAGGATTTAGCAGCGATTGAGGCGATTTTGGCGGAAGGATATACAAAGGAAAAAGCGGCTGTGGATCGGAAAATGACATTGGTGCAGCGGAAAAATTATCGTTTGTTTAAAGGACTTACGATTGGATTTATTATTGCGACACTTGTACTGGCGGTTCCAGTTGCCTATTTTGCTTTTGTGAAAGTGCCGTTTCAGGAGACGTTGCTTCGTGCGAATGAGGCGTTTATCGCGAATGATTTTGGTAAGGTGACAGATGCGTTGCGCGATGTGGAGCCGACGAAATTACCACAAGCGAGCAAGTATGAATTGGCGAAATCGTATGTAGAGGGCGCGAAGTTGAGCGAGGTTCAGAAGAAGACGGTACTGCAAAACACGACGCTGAAATCGCCAGAGGATTATTTGTTGTATTGGATTTATGATGGGAAGGCGGAACTTACGAAGGCTAATGATATTGCGCTTACGATGAAAGATAATGACTTGCAGGTATATAATTTGGCGAGACAAATTGAGAAATTGGATACGGATACGGAAATGAGCGCATCGACAAGAAGTGCGAAACAAGAAGCAATCAATGAGAAAATTAAAAAGATAAAAGATGATGAAGCGAAGGCGAAAGAAGAGGCTGCAAAAGTGGAAGCCACTCAAAAAGAACAAGACAAAGCAAAAGCAACATCGGAGGTAGAATAAGATGGAGAAGCAACTACTGACGATTAGTTATGGCAATCAGCTGCATAAATGCCAGTTAGATCCGAAAAAAGAGGTAACGATTGGTGGGGACTTGCAGCATACGGTGACCTACGAGAATTTGGCGGATTCGTTGCAGGTGGTCTGGAATGAGGACGCGGGGCAATGGTTTTTGGGTGATTTGCCGCTTGAATTGAATGAGCGTCTGAATTTGGAGACGTCTGACGGCGAGAAAATCCAGTTTTATTTGACGGAGGATGTGGCGTCGCAGGTTTTTGATACGACGACGAAATATTCGATTACGTTTGGTGAGAAGGATTTTAATGATGTGGTGATTGCGGGCACGACGGCGGATTTGTTGTTTATTCGTGAGGAGCTTGGCGCGACATTTAAATTGAATGTGTACGGTGGAATTGTTTACCATAACTATTATCGTGTGGAAACGGAATGCCTATTAGCGGCTGGGGATCAGCTGTATTTTGACGGTGTGACGATTCGGGTCGGTAAGGAGGACATCGAGGTGATCGCGGGAGATGGTCGGGTTCATGCGACGCTTGCGCAATTGGTGGCGCCGGACAATGCTTTTAGTGCGGATTATCCGGATTACCACCGGTCGCCGCGAATTATTTATCGTGCGCCGGAGTCGAATTTGACGATTGCCAAGCCGCCGGGCAAGCCTTCGAAACCGAGCGAGGAATTGATGAAAATTCTGATTCCACCGCTGATTATGATTGTGATGTCGATTGTGATGATGTTTTTACGTCCGAATCCGATTTTTGTGTTGATGACGCTTGGGATGACGGGCGCGACGGTGATTTTCTCGGTGATTACGTATGTGAAAAATCGCAAAAAATATAAGGTGGACATGAAGGAACGTGACGCGAGCTATCGTCGTTATTTGAAGGACAAGACGTCGGAACTTCACGCTGCGGCGGAGGAACAGGCGCATTCGCTGCATTATCATTTTCCAACGGTGACGGAAATTCGTGATATGGCGCTTTCTGTTGATTCGCGGATTTATGAGAAGACGATGTTCCACCATGACTTTTTGCAGTATCGGGTTGGTACTGGGGAGGAAAATACGTCGTTCAATGTGGAATTCCAAGAGGAGGAATTTACGCAGGACAAGGATGAGTTGGTGGAGAGCGCGAAGGAGTTGAAGTCGCAGTATTATTCGGTGAAGGATGTGCCGATGGGGACGGATTTGATGAACGGGCCGGTTGGTTATATTGGGCACCGCGCGCTTGTGATTGAGCAGTTGCAGTTGATGGTGATGCAGACGGCGTTATTCCACAGCTACTATGATTTGCAGTTTATTACGGTATTCCCCGAAGAGGAAAAGGAACAGTGGGACTGGATGCGTTGGTTGCCGCACGCGAGTTTGCGCGATATTAATGTGCGTGGCTTCGTGTATCATGAGCGTTCGCGGGACCAGGTTTTGAACTCGTTGTACCAAATTCTGAAGGAGCGCAAGATGGCTTTGGAGGAAAAGGGCAACAAGTCGGAGCAGATGTACTTTTCGCCGCATTATGTGGTGCTTGTGACGGACGAAAAACTGATGATGGATCACACGGTCATGGAGTTCTTCAATGAGGATCCGAGTGAGTACGGGGTTTCGCTTGTGTTTGTGCAGGACGTGATGCAGAGTCTGCCGGAGCATGTGAAAACGGTTATTGATATTCGGGATGCGAAGAACGGGAATGTGATTTTGGAGCAAGGCGAGCTTGTGAATCGTGGCTTTACGCTGGATCATTTCCCTGCTGATTTTGATAAAGAGAGTGTGAGTCGTGCGCTGGCGCCGCTTAATCACTTGCAGAATCTGAAAAATTCGATTCCGGAATCGGTGACATTTTTGGAAATGTATGGTGTCGACCGCGTGGAAGAGCTTGGAATTAGCGCGCGTTGGGAGAAAAATGAGACGTATAAAAGCTTGGCGGTTCCGCTTGGTTTGCGTGGGAAAGACGATATTGTCAACCTGAACTTGCATGAAAAAGCGCATGGTCCGCATGGTTTGGTCGCGGGTACGACGGGTTCTGGTAAGTCGGAGATTATTCAATCGTACATTATCTCGCTTGCCGTGAATTTCCACCCGTATGAAGTCGCGTTCCTGCTGATCGATTACAAGGGCGGCGGCATGGCGAATCTGTTCCGAAACTTGCCACATTTGCTCGGTACAATCACGAACTTGGACGGCGCGCAAAGTATGCGTGCACTTGCTTCGATTAAAGCCGAATTGCAAAAGCGTCAACGTCTATTTGGCGAGCACGATGTCAACCATATTAACCAATATCAAAAATTATACAAGTTAGGCGAAGCATCAGAAGCGATGCCGCATTTATTCCTGATTTCCGATGAGTTTGCCGAGCTAAAAAGTGAACAACCGGAATTCATGAAAGAGCTAGTTTCGACAGCGCGTATCGGGCGTTCACTCGGTATCCATTTGATTCTCGCCACGCAAAAACCAAGTGGTGTCGTGGATGATCAAATCTGGTCGAACTCGAAATTCAAACTGGCGCTGAAAGTACAAAACGCGTCGGATTCCAATGAAATTTTGAAAACACCAGACGCGGCGGAAATTACGCTACCCGGTCGTTCGTATTTGCAAGTCGGGAATAACGAGATTTACGAATTGTTCCAGAGTGCTTGGAGTGGTGCGGATTACGTGCCGGATAAAGACGATCAGGAGCAAGTGGATACGACGATTTACGCGATTAACGATCTCGGTCAGTATGAAATTTTGACGGAAGATTTAAGTGGTTTGGGCGATAAAGAGGATATTTCAAAAGTGCCGTCAGAGCTTGATGCGGTGATCGATTATATTCACGAGTATACAGAGGAAGCGAACATTGCGATGTTACCGCGTCCGTGGTTGCCGCCTTTGGAAGACATGATTTTCTTGCCAGAGCTGCATCCAATCGATTACAAAGAAGCGTGGCAAAAAGAGAAATCCGAACTCGCGCCGATTATTGGTTTCATGGATATTCCAGAAATGCAAGATCAGCGTGCCGTTGAAGTAAACTTGTCAAAAGACGGTCATATCGCAGTTTATTCAAGTCCTGGTTACGGAAAATCAACCTTCCTGCAAACCGTCGTGATGGACTTGGCACGCGCGCATAATCCCGAACACCTGCACATTTACCTGCTTGATTTCGGAACCAATGGTCTTTTGCCGTTGCGCGAATTACCACACGTTGCCGACACGATTATGCTTGACGAAGAAGAGAAAGTCAGCAAATTCGTTCGTCGTTTTGACCGCGAGTTAAAGGATCGTAAACGTAAACTAAGCCAGTTCGGCGTCGCGAATCTCGACATGTACGAAAAAGCGAGCGGAGAAATTTTGCCGAATGTCGTGATTATTATTGATAATTTCGATCCAGTCAAAGAATCGCCGTTCCAAGAAGGATTCGAGAAGATTATGACGCAAATCGCGCGGGAAGGTGCCGGCGTCGGAATCAACCTCGTCATCAGTGCTGGACAGCAAAATGCGATGCGTACGCCGTTACTTTCGAATATTAAAACGCAAATCCCGCTTTACTTAATCGAGGCATCCGACGCGAGAAGCATCATCGGGCGCACCGATTTAACGAGCGAAGAATTACCAGGTCGTGGCTTGGTGAAACAGGACGATATCGCCGTGTTCCAAACAGCACTACCGAACAAAGGCGAAGACACGCTACAAATCATCAGCGCGATTCAGCAAGAGGCGAAAGAAATGTCCGACGCATGGTCTGGCGAGCGCCCACTTCCGATTCCGATGGTTCCAGAAGTGCTCCCATTCCAAGATTTCGTATCATGGAAATCGACGCAAAACATGCTCGCAGCTGGCCATTTACCGTTTGCTGTTGATTTTGAAAATGTCGAACCGATTCCATTACACTACAAAGAAAATCAAAATACACTCGTGATGAGCGATCGCGTCGAATTGATTGAGTCAACGATGGTAACACTGCTTGACGTTATGGTGGTCAATCCGCAAATCGACATCATTCTGACCGATAATCCAATGCTACGTTTCGCGGCATACAAACCAAACGTCAACGCATACGGCAACGACACCGAAACCATCACGATGATTTTCAAAGAACTTCACGGTTTGCTAGAAAGTCGTCAAGACGGTTTTGCAGCGGCTCAAAAAGAAAGCGGTGGGCTAACAACGACTGCCGAATTCCTAAAAGACGCCCGCCCAGTACTTGTCGCGATTGCCGATCTCGACTCTATCGTAAATGGCATCAGCAGCGATCTCGAAACCGATTTTGTCAATCTGCTTGAAAACGGTCCACGATTCGGCATCTACTTCATCATTGCCGGCAATACGAGCACGATGGGCCGAGGCTACGACAAAGTTAGCGGCGCGATTAAGAAACAGAAAAACGGCATTGCTCTTTGCAAAATCGGCGACCAAAACGTTATTGACGTCAGCAATAAAAACTACAAAGAACCGAACTTACTGCCATTTGAGGCGTATTACATCCAAAACGGCATAGCAGAGAAAATCAAGGTTGTGAAACCAGCGAAATAAGGAGGGATTTGATTGGCTAGATTTTTTTTTTTTAGGTGCTACAGTGGATATTGGCTCATCAGAATTGGAGAAGAAACGCGATGATTATGACCGGCTGCACGATCGGCTAAAAGATGCGATTACCGAGCATGACAAACTGATAGGGGAAGCGAGAAGTTCGCTTTCCTCGTATAAGAACGCGCATCCGGATTTCAGTAATTCCGTTATTCCATCCAAGCATTTCAATTCCAAGCGAGAAGACCTGACGACAAAGTTAGAAGGTTATATTAACGATGCGAGTGATAAACGGTCTGGCTTAACAGCAGCGCGAGATAAGGCGTATGAACGGTACGTGCATTACCGAGACGCTGCGGCAAAGGAGGGATGAGCAAATGGCTGATAAAGTTACGATATACGGAGATAAAGTGGGAGAAGCCAAAGCGATAGCAAAAGAAATCGACACAGCATTAAAAAATAGTTATACCGATGCCACAAGTTTACAAAGTTTCGTCAATGGCGTCACATGGAAAGGGAAATCCAAGAAAGCATTCGTCGCTTACTTGGATATCATCGTGCAATATCATAAAGACGTGAAATCCGCGATGGAAGAACAAACGAAAGCTTTAGAAAATCTAGAGACATACATCGAAGCCTACGACAGCGAATCCAAGTTACGGGAGGTCAAAAATCTATGACGCAACAACTTGATCCTAATGATTATTTTAGCCTCGAAGAAATGTATCTCCTTCTTGCCGCAACGGATGGCAATGTCCTATTCGGTTTTCCCGGCAAAGAAGTGTTTATTTTACGCGATGATGACCCGATGGCATACGCGCAACAACAACTCATCGCAAAAGAAATCCTAACACCAGAAGGCGCTGTCACAAAAAGTGGCGCCTTCGTTATCAACAAACTATCCGCGTACCACCGAAGCAAGAAATACGTACGCTGCAATAACATCATGTTCTCGTTCCAAGAAGACAACACCGAAGAAGTCGTCCTCCTCATCGAAGCCGAGAAAAACAAATACTACCGCTTACTCGTTCTGTCCAAAGCACACGCCTTAAAAGTGCTATACGATGGTTTTCCGTTAATCGCACGCGAACCAGGCGCCGATGAGAAAACTTTCCTAATCAACGGAATCAGCAACCAAGAAAAAAACGAAATCAAGGCGATGGAATTAAGCGAACCAGTTTTCAATTTCGAAGTTTTTCATTTAGACAAATACCCAGCCGAAATGACCGAACCAAGCTTCTATCAAAACTGGCTATTTTTCTTATATGGCGACAAGCTGATTTCGCTAGATGTCGCGCGGCAACAATACCATCACGTGAGCCAATATTGGTTGATGAAGCTCGTATTTGACGAAATGGAATTCCCGTACAAGGAGGTGGCGCAACATGGCTAATGTAGCAATGGACGGAGCAGGTGCTGGAGGCGGTGCCGCAGATATATCGATTAGCGTCGACGAGATTTTGTCTATTCTCAACAAGATAAACGCGATTATTTTTGAGTTGGAGACGTTAAATACAAAGACAGATTCAATTGCCACGATTACATTTTATGAAGATGGTGAAGCGAAGAAATCGATGGATGTTTACAAGGACGCGAATAAAAAAGCGATGGATTTGTATGATAATTATGCACGAATCAAAAATCTTGTCACGTATACCATCAATACGATGATGGAGCAAGACGAGGTACTTGCCCAAGAATTTTATACGAAATTAGACTTGCCAGAGTAGAAGGGGGCACGGAAGATGGATGTGAAATATACAAATAGTTCCTGGGATAAATCGAAAGGCGCGCTGAAAACTCTCATAGGCTTAGGCTTTGGTTTTGATAAAGGTGTGACAGATCATTTGAAAGACATCAATCGCAATTTTGAAGACGCACAAAATGATATTCGTAAAGATGATCCAGACGGTGTAATTTCGTTCTCCTTTACAGACATGGAGAGCAAGTATCAAAAAATGTTCGAGAAAATCGAAGTGTTGCATGATTACGCAGGCGAAGCGGGAAGTATGGTCGAGCGCGTGATTGATGAACCGTTTTATAAAGACATGGATAAATTCGTGGAGAAGATGGAAGCATTGTCGATTGATAATTACGAGACGAAGAACACGATTGGCGCGACGACGATTGTGACGACGGGTTACGGATATGGATATGGAGCTACGCCACAAACGACGACGGTACCAAAAGACAAGATCAATTTGAGCGATATCATGGCAGGCGATAATTTTTTTGCTGACAATTTGAAGGCCGAGTTCGCAGAATATAGTAAGCAAAATCCAGACCAAGAATTCACGTATGAGCAGTATCAATCAGCGGTGTCGAATTCGCATGCGTTTGAGTACGAATCGATTCGGGATGAGCAGCAGAGCCGTGAATTTTGGCGCGATATTGGGATTGCGGTCGTGATTATCGGTGTGAGTATTGTGTTTCCACCCGCAGGATTGGCACTCGGCGTTGCATATGGTACACTGGAATTGAGCAGTGCAGCGACCGGAAAAGACTGGATGACTGGGCGAGAAATGGACGGCACCGAGCGCGCGACACGTGGTGTGTTTGCGGTGTTAGATATTATTCCAGGCGTGAAAGGAATACGTGCGTTTAGTACGGCGACGAAGGTTGGAGGATTGGCATTGGATGCCACGCAGGTAGGCACTAAGTTGACGTTGAAGCAGACTGCACAGCAAGGATTGTCGAATTTGGACGCGATGGGGAAACAAGCGTTGCGTGAGAGTGCCGAGCGGATTCGGAATGTGCCGAGGGTTATAAGTGATGTAGCGAGTTCAGCGACAAATGCAGCCAAGACACAACTAAGAAATGGTGCAATCCAGACTGGAAAGTTAACCGATGAGGCTGTAACAACAGTTAAAAGTATTGCGAGTTCACGAGTAGTGGCTACACATATTGGTACAGTACACATTGCTCCTGGAGCTGCAGAGAATACACATCGATTTGAGAATATGGCGAAAGGGATGTTTGGTGGTAATGATGGAGTTATAGAGAAAGCCAGTGGGGCTAAAGGGTTTAATATTGATGAAATTCATCCCAAATTGAAAACAGAGCCAGATACTGCATTCTTTTGGTCTGGTAGAACAGAAGGCGTTGGTGGAGCTGATATAGCGGCTGATGTAGCTAAAAGTAAAGGTGGCGTTACTTTAGAATCAACAATAGGGAATAAAAATATTAAAATGCCGGAATGGGACTTTAATAAACCTGAGTCAATGAAAGCTTGGGATTTGGCTTCTGGTTCGTATGCAGAACAAGTTTCTGGTGAAGTTCGTGCGGTAGTTGGTTCAGAGTTAAGGGAAGGGAATATTTGGGAAAACGTTGAGCTACCTAGATTAAAAAATAATCCTAAAGTAACGAAAATAACAATGATTGATCCTAAAACAGGAATTGAAAAAATAATTTTTGAGAGGAAGTAAGTTAAATGAAAATTACAGGTAGTAGTTCACATGTGAAATTTGATTTAGAGAATGGGTATGCGGTGAAAGCAGACGGAGAAATGTTAGTGGGAGGTCAATTTGTTGTATTCAAAGATTCTATGAAGAATTGGGAACCGCCACATGAAGATGAAAAGCTTTCCGAAGCTGAAGTGCAAGAGATTATTCAACAGGTAAAACAGAATACAAATGAAAACACAGTACAAATTTCATTTGAATAAAAAAGTATTAGAATTAGAGTAATCGGTTAATTCTGTGTGGTAAAACAACTTTTAACGAAGGAATTAGGTTTTTAATACGCTATTTTGCTAGATTCTGAGGGTGAAGTAGAAAAAATTTGAAAGAACAAATTAAAATGCTAAAGCAAACGGTGGGCATGTTATGCTGAAAAGGCTCGAGGAACAAGTCAAAGTACTAGCTATTTCGTGAGTTCCTCAGGCACTGACAAAAGCACATGCCCAATAAAGAAAGTCAATAGCGACGTTAGGAGAGCCTAGCGGTCTATTGACTTTCTTTATAGTGTTTTATGGATTAGAAAAGTCTTTTTTCTCTTTTTCTTCTGCTTCCTTTAGAAATTGTTTTATGACAAGTACCTTCATGACTTCCATTTCGTCATCTGTCATATTAAATTTCTCTTTTCCAGCTTCAAGAATAGTGTTCATATTTTGCATTAGTGAAGCTGAGAGTTTCTTTGCTTCCTCTTTAGTTAAATTCTGTATATCCTCTTTAGAGGTATCCAAAAGGTTAATGTCAGAATGGAATGGTAACACATTTTCGAACAAAATTTATAAGGTCTTAACTAAACCGAATCTTAGAATGAGGAAGAATATTGAATAACTAAAGTGTTAGAGGTTTCTCTAGCACTTTTTATGAGATTTATTGAAGTGAGTACAGGGTTTCGCTTGTGTTTGTGCAGGACGTGATGCAGAGTCTGCCGGAGCATGTGAATCGTGGCTTTACGCTGGATCATTTCCCAGCGGATTTTGATAAAGCGCAGACACTCCAAACATTAGCAGAAGTTTTATCGATTCAAACAGAAAACACATATAAATCAATGATTGACACGGATAAAATGCTAGCGATGCAGGTGGTAAATGCGATATTGAATGAGCCAGGGACAAACGCCGATTTCAAATTAGCGTGTGAGCAAGATCCTAACGCAGTGATCGACCAAGTGAAAACCTACATGAAAGAAAATAAATAGGGGGTACGATATGGCAATGTATAAAAGTGATAAGTCTCTCTGGGAAAGTAGTAATGGCGGTAGCAGCGGTTATAGTTACACAGGATCGTACTATCCTTCATACTCAACAGAAACGCCAGAATCCTACGCTGTAAAACGAATTGGTGAAATTTTAGAAGGTATTGAAGAAGTGAAATCGGAATTAAGAAGTCAGGGTTTGTCTGATTTATTCCCGTCACGAGGAACATCGACTCTATCCGCTAGCAAAGGAAAAAGTGGACTAGAGAAAAAATACCAACACGCGAATGAACTCGTAACATTAGCCGGGCGTGTGCATAAAGAAGTATTGCAAAATATCGACGGGAAAATCACACAAGCGATGAATGACGCAGTTAAAAAACTTGATAACGTGAACGAAGGCAAGAATGCATATAAAACAGACAAACTGACATTTAGCGAAACGTATACAACAACAGATCCTTATTCAGGAATGACCTCAACATACACAACACAGAAAAAATACACACTAGATCAAATACTTAATTCCAGCGATAGTCCAATTAAAGCGACTAAATTATTATATGACGAGCGCTTAAAATTAATAAATGAGCTTATGGATAGTGGTGAAATTACAGATAAAGAAACCATTAAAGAACTTAAAGGCATGAGTAATGACGAACTGGTGAGAGCTTTTTTCCCGACTCAATTAGGCGAATTCGAAGAGCTGAAATCAACCTGGCATGAAAATAATGCGGGCTGGTTGAAATGGGTGGATATTGGGGTAAGTGTGGTTGTTGGTTTAGCACTTGTGGCATCTGCTGTTTTTACTTGTGGAGCGACATTAGTTATAGCTACAGCAGCAGTTGCATATCTTGGAGCAAAGGCTATTGACGGAATTATTACTGGAACAAATCGTATAACAGGTGAAGTGTTAAGTACGGAGGATAAAGTTTGGTTAGGTGTGGATTTCGTGGCGTCAGCGTTATCTTTTGGAGCTGGAGCAATTGTGACAAAATTAGGGAGTTCGCTACGAGAAGGCTCGAACTTAGCAAGTACATTAAAAATAGCACAGGGAGCAGGAGAAAAAATTGCGTATGCAGCAGACAAAATTCAGCTCACAATGACGACTATGGGAAATCCCTTACTTGGAGCGACTTTAATCGGTGGAGAAAAAGGAATCGGGATGATAGCGTCGAAGGTTATTAGTAAGTTTAACGTGAGACGTGTGGCAGCATCGGTTGATGAGTCAAGCCTAGGTCGAGGATGGCATGATTATTTTGCGGCTGGAGATTTTAATGAGCTACATGGTGTACAGCGAAGTCGACTAGAGAATTTGTCGTCGCAACTTGGCGGGGGGTTCTCGGCAGAAGATTTGGCGATTATTAATAAATATTATGATTTCCAGTTGCCGCATGGCGTTGGGGATGATGCGTTTACGGGGATTGGGATTCAAAAATGGAATCCTGGAATGGACATAGACATTGATGACCAGGCTGTCATACGTAATTTTCAAGAGAAGATAACAAACTTTAATAAGGCTAAGATTTCTACAACTAATGTAATGACTGACTCGCAAGCAATGCGTTTAAAAGGACTCGCAGAGGATACAACTTCAAAATTAATAAAAGATGGTGTCCCAGAACAATTATGGAATGATGTATATGATAAATTAAAGATTCCTAACAATTTACGGGGTATTGAAATATTCGGGAAATAGAAATAAGTGAGGTGCTTAAATGACTTTTTTTAAGAAATTATTTGGTGGAATCAGCAATATTAATGCTCAAAAAATGTATGGGACAGTAGACGATTGGATACATGCAAGTCCTAATGAAATTAAAAGGTATCGGGAAAATATCATGGCAGGAGTACAGAACAAAGCGGTTCCACCGGGCATGTTAGGAAGCTTCTTAATGGTTCTAGGGGAGGGGGAAGCTGGCGAAAAGATATTAAGTGATGCAATTGCAGATAATCTGGAAAACGCAGATAAAGATTATTCTGAGAGTCTATCATATTATTACGTGCATCATGAGAATTATAATGCTGCGCTTAAGCAGAATAAATGGTTTAAAAAATGGATTGATTCAAGTGAGAAATGTGTACAACAAGGTCAAAAGAATGCTGAGTCACGACTTGCGGATATTTATGACACTTGTTATTCAATCAAAGATAAAGAGTTCGAAAATATAGTGGGTAGAATAATTGAATTATATGAAGTTGCAACTGCAAAGCATCAATCACTGGCAGCTTTGAATTATGGAAGCTTTATAAAAAATGAACTAAGTAGTACTGATTTTAAAAAAAGAAGTCCACAAAACTATAGACCATTGGAAGATTCAGAACCATATTTGATACAGGCCGTGCAAGATGAAAAAGGTACTGATTTTGAAGATTCTGCATGTAATATACTCATTAGTTTTTATTCTGAATTAGTAAGTAAAAATTTATTCGAATCCTTAGATGAATATTTTAAAGGAGGAGAATTGGAAACTTTAAGAAACCAGAGTACACAAATATATAATAAAGGAACAAAACACTTTAGGAGAAAAAATCCAGATGCTTTAACGGATGGGTTTCAAGAGTCACTAGATAATTACATGGCGCATTTGGAACTTGTAATCCTAGCAGATAAATTACGCGAAAATAAGGATTTTAAAGACATTGCGGATAATTTTGTGTGGCAGGTTAGTAAAAAACACTTTCCAAACGCTGTCATTACAATTCCTAAAGACGAATGTCTCAACACCATGATTAGCTACTTCACAGAAAATAAACAAGCGTTAACTAAGGATGGAGATTTTAGCCAAGCTTTTTATGATTTTGTAGATAGAAGGTTAGCAAAGGTTTGAATTTAGGTTGAGCGCTGGCGTGGTATTCAATATTTGGATACTCCGCCAGTTTAAAATACGAATGGGTCTAAGCTATATGGAGGCTACGTATCAGAAAACGGGGGAAAATATGAAGAAAAACATTATATTTGTTAGTATCGCAGGGTTGTGCACTATTACAGGAATTATTATTTTAGGGGTTAATGATATACCACCGCAACCGTTAATTTTCTATCTAATTGCATTGAGCGCGGTAGCTTGGTTCATTAAATTTCAGTACAGCGATAAAAATGCTAAGCCTAAAAATGGCTTGATATACGGCGTACTGGTTCTCTATGTATGCGTTGGAGCAGTTATATTTGGAACGACTTATCAGAGCGGAATGCAGGCAAACGAGGAAAAAGAAAGACAACAACGAAGCGCAGAACGAGCGGCTGAACTCCAAGAAGAATTACAAATCAAATTGCAAGAACAGCGAGAGCAAGAGGCAGAGAAAAAAGAAAAAGAAATGCAGGAGTTGAAAGATAAAATAATGGATTCCTATACACCAGATGCGAATAAATAAGGGGTAGGAAATATAGATAATGCTCGTTCATTTCTAACCTAATTGAATGGACGGGCTATTATTAGATTACATATTTTGGAGGGCCACCATGTGGAAACTAGACGAAAGTTATTTTTACCAATTGAAGAATGTTGCGATTAATCGGCTTTCCCCGGGAAGTGTCATCATCTATTTAGTGGGTCTGTGCTTATATTCTCTTGTTATATTAGGAACTTCAACATGGGCTCTATGGGAAAGTCAAGGAAGAATAGTCTTAGGCGAAATACTTAATTTGGTATATTTCAGCTTGCTAATAATTTTTCTGATTCTTGCTGTATACCTTAGTATGTGCCTGATCTCAGAGAAATTCCTATTCAAAAGTCAGAAATTTGGCACGGTTGTGATGGTAGTCTATACACTGGTGATGTCGATAGAACCATTCTTTTGTTTGCCCAGCATGGGCAAACTCTAACGGGTGAAAGTCCCGAGTGCGACCGAGTAGTGGTAAGCACCTAGCCAACAGCAAGGGTGTCCATGGTGACGTGGAATCTGAAGGAAGCTCGAGGCAAATCTCTGGTCCGACGAACAGAAATCACATAGAAGGCGCCATGTAAGGATAAGGCTGCAAGAGAAGCCAAAGTCCAATAACTACTAGGAACATTGCATGGTGTAAATGTGGCGGATAGATGGAGAGAAAGAGTTTGCATCTTAACTGGGGAGGTCTCACGACTCTGTCCCAAAAGCTTATAGCGATATAAGTCTGGATTGTGAGAAGTCAGCAGAAACCATAGTAGTGAAGACGTCCTCCGAAAGGAAGAAAGAGCGAAGGGTGGAACAATTTTATCGTTAGGATATTCGTGATTGGAAAATAGGAAAAGACCACTGGCAATCGATGCAGGAAAGTGGATACTAATTTCACGAGAAAAGGAAGGAATAACATACATGTACGAACAAACATTACTTGCGCAAATAGTGAATCCAGATAATCTAAATCGGGCTTATAAACAAGTCATGAAAAACAAAGGAGCCGCAGGTGTAGATAATATGCCTATTACCGCACTAAAAGCGCATTTAAGCCTCCATAAGGAAAGACTTATTCATCAGATACAGCAAAGAGAATACAAGCCACAGCCAGTCAAACGCGTGGAGATACCCAAAGCGAATGGCGGTGTACGATTGTTGGGGTACCTACGGTCACAGACCGCTTTATCCAGCAAGCGATTGCGCAAGTTCTGACACCTATCTTCGATAAACAGTTTCATGAAAATAGTTACGGATTTCGTCCCAAGCGTTATGCAGAAATGGCTATCCTCCAATCACTGGAGAACATGAATGATGGGTATGAATGGCTAGTTGACATTGATTTAGAGCGTTTCTTTGATACCGTGCATCATGACAGACTCATGAACATTGTCGCGAGAACGGTCAAAGATGGGGATGTTATATCACTTGTGAGAAAGTTCCTAGTAAGTGGCGTCATGATACAGGATGAGTACCAAGAAACGATTATTGGCACTCCACAAGGAGGAAATCTATCTCCGCTACTTAGCAATGTAATGCTGAATGAGCTAGACAAAGAACTAGCAAGTCGAGATTTACGTTTTGTAAGGTATGCAGATGACTGTCTTATTTTTGTGAAAAGTGATATGGCTGCCCGACGAGTCATGCGTTCCGTAAGCAAATTTATTGAGGAAACATTAGGGCTTATTGTCAATGTGACGAAGAGCAAAGTCAGAAAACCAGAAGATGAAGAAACGAAGTTTCTAGGATTTGGATTTTACTATGATTGGCAAGACCGTTTATACAAAGCAAGGCCACATAAATTGTCTTTACAGGAATTGAAATTTAAACTGAAACGTCTTACTAGGAGAGCTTGGGGAATATCAACAAAGCATCGAGTAGCCAAAATTAATTCTCTGATTCGTGGTTGGGTTAATTATTTTAGAATTGGAAAAATGAAGCAACATTTAAAGCAGATAGATGCGAATACACGTGTACGGTTAAGGATATGTATCTGGAAGCAGTGGAAGACTCCGAATAATCGACGGAGAAACTTAATGAAGCTCGGGATGAGTCAATACGAGGCTTACAAATATAGCTACACCAGTAAATCCTATGCTAGAGTTGCGTATTCATGGATTTTAACAACAACTATCACGAATCAACGGCTCGCTAAATTTGGATTAATATCCGCAACGGAGCACTATAGTAATATACATGTCTAGTATAAAATTGAACCGCCGTATACGGATCCGTACGTACGGTGGTGTGAGAGGTCGGAGCCTAACGGCTCCTCCTACTCGATTACTCTATCTTTTTGCCATGGATGGAAACGGAAATAAAAATGATGGGCTTGGTCTTTGGTTTACAGTAGTGCTAATTGTAGGTTTCATCCAGTTTATGATGTATTTCTCGCTCGTCCGAAGCGGGATAAAGAACGGCTCGATGAAAGAAGCGGGAAATGGATTATTTAGTGGGAATTCAAATTTGAAATGGATAGTTGTTATAAATGGGATTTGTTTTATCAGCCTAGTAATTTGGCTATTTTTCATAACTAATTTTGGTATTATAGAAGGTTGCGTTATATTTCTATTCCTATTCTTTGCTTTTATTGTTGGAGTTCAGGAGTTTATAGTGTTAGCTGTTTGTAAGTATAGATTTCAGGCGTTCTCTGTAACCTATGAAGAAGCTACTAAGTACAGAACGAAAAGAAAATGAGGGGTTAATTTGAAGATGCATGATTTAGAGGATAGATTGAAGAAAATCACAAAAATGGCATTTGGATTGGCGGTATGTATACCAATTTCTATAGTTTTATTTGTAGCTCTAGGCTTTATTTTGGCATTGGTTATAGGAATCGATGAGAAGAATATTTTATTATTTATCAAATGTTTTATGTGGCTTGAGCTCGTGATATATTTAATCAATTGGGTATTTTGTTTGAGAAGTTTTTTATGGATACGGAAATTTAAGAAAACAGCGGGGACTAGCTCTACGCCACAACTAAGATTGATGAAAGTTGTTCAAGTAGCGCTAGCTTTATTCATTATTCCAGTTACACTCCCATTTGCAATCATTTTATTAGGCACAGCAAACAAATTAGCACATGGGAAGTTTTCGGTTAATCGATTAAGTGGCGCGTTGCATGAGAAATATATAATGTCTTAAAACGAAGGGGGGTTAGGCTAGATGGGGAAACTTTTGAAATGGTATATATGGCTGCCATTAGCGATAATTATTAATGTGACTAGCATGTATAATTTTGTGCTAGGTCTTTTAGGAATCTTCTTGTTTATTTTAGTGTGTGTACCGAAAATAGTCTATGCTGCCACGCAAAAAGTAAATATGAATTCCTTGCAATACCCGACTTCTAAATGGATGGATGTTTTAATGGCTGGATTGGCAGTTTTTATATTGGTTGTGGGTTTTGTTGCCGATTATTTATTGAGGGCGAACATTGAGGTGTTCTTACACAATAATAGTTCGTTTTCGTATGCGGAATTATTTGCTCCTTATTTGAGTGTTGCGGGCAATGTCGTGATGATTTGTGCCGCGGTTTTATGCGTTTTAGAAACTGGGAAAGATCATAAAAGGATGAGAGCGATATGAAGATGAGAGTCTGTTTTTTGTATGATGAATATTGATTTTTTATTCCATATAAGTTAAACTAATTTCATAATTGAAAAGGGTTACAGCCCAATGATTTTCAATGTTCAAAAATGGACTACCTCTGCATTGGTATGATGCAGTTTTGATTTGTTTTCATGAAAAATAAGATAAAAACCAGCCTATTTAAGCTATTTTTCGATTTATGAAATTGATTCAATATAAGGAGCGAAAATAATGTCCTTAAAAATAAAACATGATATATTGGGTGATTTAACCTATGATTATGGCTGGGTGAAAAATATTGCGCTAGAGTTATTTGGTGTTAGAAAAACAATACAGGTAATTATTGATGCGGATGAGAATGCTGATTTTGAAAAAGCTCAAGTACAAGCCTTTGAAGCATTTTTTAATAAATTCGAAAAAATTGTCAGACGTGCAGAAGTTGCTGTTTTTAACTTCTACCAAAAAGAGAGTCCATAGATCAGGGCTCAGTACGGTGATGATTCAGGTATTAATAAATATGTACCCTATATTGAGAGAAAAGAGGAGCTTTATAAGTTAGTGTCACCGGAACAGATTATTTTTCCTACAACTATTGACAAGTCTAAACAAATAGCGGGCTTTCTATGTGAATGCTCTTGGGAAATAGAACACGGCTTGGTAATTAAATTTGAAAATGGAGAAGTTGTTGAAGTTGGCTTTCAGGATATATTACTCTGAATCATTAGTGGTGTATAGGTATGCACAGAAAGGGAGGAAGCAATGAAATCACCTTGGATTCCGATTTTTTATCACAAGGAAGAGCAGAAGAATTATTTTTATAATTTGGATGAAAAAAGATTGGTAGAAGGAAGCTATTCATCTAAAGGTATTATTTTGGCCTTGTTTTCAGGTACAGTTGGAGTTGTTTTATATGCTCTATTAAAACATTTAGTCATAAAAATGACTATTTCTCACTTGACACTTTTAAGCATTCTAAGCGGAGTTTCTGTCAGTTTTATTCTCATTTATGCAATTGATTCCTTCTCTAGAAAAAGTGTGTATGAAAAAAATGTATCACAAGAGGAGGCCTCCATCTATTTTAAAGAAGGTGAAAAACAGTTAAAAAAAAATGTGATGATAAGTTTTTGGACAATTATATTAGCGTTGGTTAGTACGTATATATTGTATACTTCGAATGGAGAAGCCCTTTTATTTTTTGCCACTACGCTATTTTGGATGTTGCCTATTACTATTTTTGCACTTCAAAGACCCTTTAAACGTAGAACGATATATGCATTGTATAAAGATAATCAATTAATTATTAAGAACAGAGAATGATAATGGAGTTGTCACTCTTAGTTTCACTCCTATCTATTATAGCCTTAATCTCAAAACAACCAATCTTAGAACAGGAAGTGATCACTTGAATAAACAGTGGAACGACGACAAGGAAATGATTCTAAAAGATAGAATAATCCCAACTTTATTTGGAGGAATTATTGGAGACGCAATGGGAGTGCCAGTGGAATTTAAAGCCAGGGATACTTTTTTTATTGATGATATGGTTGGTTATGGAACGCATAATCAGCCTCCTGGTACTTGGTCTGATGACACCTCATTGACACTTTGCTTAATGTATAATATTTTAGAAAACGGTACAACGAAGGATTTAATGGATAAATTTTGTGCATATGGGGAATTAGGCTACTGTACTCCATTTGGGGAGATGTTTGATATTGGGAGGACAACCGCGGATGCAATTATTAGGTATAAACAAAAAGGCTTACTAAATTGTTGTGGTGGACGTTCTGAATTGAACAATGGTAATGGTGCTCTGATGCGATTAGCTCCGTTAGCTTTCCTAATACTCGGCGAACGTGACTTTTTAAAGAGAGCAGATGTTATTAAAGCGTATACAGAAATTACACATGCCCACCCGCGTGCTATCGTAGGTTCCATTATTTATATAGAACTGCTACTGAGACTCTATCATAACAATTCTTTGCAAAAGTCGTTACAAGATATTCATGCGCTATTTCAAGAAAATTATAGTAAGGATCATAAATACATTTTGGAACTTGAGCATTTTGAGAGGATTTTTAATACTGATTTTCTTGTTACAAAAAGGTCTGAAATTTCTTCTGGTGGCTATTTGGTTCATACGCTTGAAGCGGCGATATGGTGTCTTGGTAATTCGGATTCATTTAGGGATGCCGTTATACTAGCGGTGAATCTGGGATCTGATACAGACACGGTTGCTGCAATCACGGGTTCTCTGGCTGGAATGTATTATAAGATGGAAGCTATACCTGAAGATTGGCTAGATAAAGTTGCTCTGAGGCCGGTATTGGAGAGCGATATTGATGAATTTTATCAATATTGTTGGATGAAAATGACGAATTGATTTTTTATTCCATATAAGTTATAACAATGTGGAAGGGCGTGAAAAAATGGAAGCAAAGCAGACTTTTAGCGCTAAATATAATGTTCCTGAAATTGAGAAAATAAAGGTGGAACTTATTGTTGAGATAATCAAACTTCGTAAGCAAGCCAAATTGTCTCAAAAAGAGTTGGCAGAGAAATGTGGTATGAAGCAGCCGCAACTGGCCAGAATTGAAGATCTTGATGGTAATCCAACCATTGAAACTCTACTTCGTGTATTGGTTGTAGTTCATAAAAAATTAGTCGTTGCATAAAAAATATAACATAATCGCAAAGCCGAGTTCCCGGACCCTAAATCCGCGAACTCGGCTTTTTCCCGTTCCTCCAAAACCTCTGCTATAATCACAATACCCCACCAAAAACCCAATCCCGCTCCCGAACCCACCACACACTTTGTACTCAAATCACCTAGCTATCTTTATGTAACCGCTTTAAAATAAAAAGTAAGGAGGAGGCAATCATGTTTGATCAACGTGCATTTCGGCTTTTTGAGCAGATTATTCGGTATGAGAAAATGACGAGCGGGGCGCTTGTTCGGAAAATGGGGCTGTCGGAGAGGCAGTTTCAATATGATTTTGAGAAGATGAATCAGGCTTTGCGGCATGTTGGAAAATCGGAAATTGGGATGCGAAATCAGTGTTTTATTATCGATCCTGGGCTGAAAACGGCTTATTTGGAGGGATCGGAGTTATTTATACGGCAGGAGGAGCTTTTTCTCGGGGAGCAGGATCGGGTCTATTTACTTTATTTATATACGTTTATGCGGCAGGAGGAAATTTCGAATTTTCATTATCAGCGGGTGTTGCATGTGAGTCGGAATACGGCGCTGAGTGATGTGAAGAAGGTGCGTGGGTTTTGTGCGGAGGCGGATGTTCGGTTGGTGTATTCGCGGCTTTCTGGGTACCATTTGGTTGGGGCGGAGCGGGATAAGCGGGTGCTGGCGGGGCGGTGTGTGAATGCGCTGTTGGTGTTGCCGCTTGGTGAGGTCGCGCTGAAATTCGTTCTGGAAAGCTGGGGACTACGCGCGTGGTTGGACGAGACGGAGCGGATTCTGCTTGACTGGCAAAAGGTAAATCGGGTGGAACTTGTGCAGGATCGGCAACGGGAATGGCTTTATTTGGTGGCGTTTCTGAGGTGTCGCGGGAAGCATGCGGGGCTTGTGTTTTCGGATGTGGAACGGGAGTTGATTGGGCAGCAGTCGGTGTATCGGTTGACGGAATCGCTTGTGGTGCAGTTGTTTGGGACGCGGGATGTGATGGAGCGGTTTTATGTGACGGTGCAGGTGATTGGGGCGCAGCGGACGGCGGAGGTTGGGGAGCATGTGGTGCTACTGGATTTGGCGGATCGGATTATTGCGGCTTTTGAGAAGCTGACGTTGTTGACGCTGGATAATAAGCGCGAGTTGCGGCGGAGTCTTTACGACCATCTGGTGCCGGCGTACTTCCGAATCGTGTTTTCGCTGCCACTGATCGCGCCAATGACAGAGCAAATTAAGACGGCGCACCCGGAGTTGTTCGCGTTTGTGAGACAGGCGTTGTCGCCGCTTGCAAAACTGACTGGGAAAACCGTGAGCGCGGCGGAGATTGGTTATTTTACGATTCATTTTGGTGGGTATTTTGAGCGGAAGCACGAGGCGCGGCGGGATTTCGAGGCGTTGTTGGTTTGTCCGAATGGGATTAGTACGTCGCTGATGATGAAATCGCAGTTGCGCCAGTTGTTTCCGGAGTTGCGATTCGTTATGGCGGACGGGGCGAATATTCCGGAGTCGGGATACGATATGATTTTTTCGACGGTGTATGTGCCGACGCGAAAACCGGTGTACTTAGTGCAGCCGCTGCTCACGTCGCTTGAGAAGAATTACTTAATTCAGGCGGTTGCGGCGGATTTCCCAACGATTGATCACCGCCATATTTCGGTAGATGCGCTCCTTGAAATCATTGAACGGCACGCGGTGATCGAGGATGAGCAGAAATTATATGATGCGATATTTAATAAGATTTACGGAAAAGTGTCGATAGAGAGGGGATACGCGCCAATGCTATCTGAATTATTAACGAAGGACATGATTCAGTTTACGGATGAGGAACTGGATTGGAAAGAGGCGATTCGGCTTGCGGCAACACCGCTTGTGACGGCGAATCGTGTAAAAACGGATTATGTGGATGCGATGATTGAAACGGTTGAGGAAATGGGGACGTACATCCATATTGGAAAAGGGATTGCGATTCCGCATGCTAGGCCGGAAAAAGGTGTGAATCAGATCGGGATGTCGTTTTTGCGGACGCGGACGCCGGTGCATTTAGTGGATGCTTCGGGACCTGCAATTGATATTTTTATTTGTTTGGCGGCTGTGGATAACGAGGCACATCTGAAGGCTTTGTCGCAATTGACGAAGTTTTTGACGAATGATGTGGCTTTGGAGAAATTGAAGCAGGCGGAAACGGTGGATGAGATTACGAATTTATTAACAGAAGGAGAGGAACAGGAATGAGAATTTTAGCGGTTTGTGGATCTGGTCTTGGTACGAGTTTTATGGTGGAGATGAATATTAATCAGGTGTTGAAGGAGCTGGGCGTGACCGATGTGGAGGTGTCGCATTCGGATTTGAGTTCGGCGACTCCGGACAGCGCGGACGTATTTTTCCTCGCGAAGGACATTGCGGAGGGCGGCGAATCGCTCGGTGAGGTGATCGTGCTGGACAGTATTATCGACATGGATGAGCTGCGCGCTAAGGTGACGGCGGTCGTTCGGGACAAGGGCTTGATTTAAAAAATGGGGAGGGGTAAGGGATATGAGTGACTTTCTAAAAGTGTTAGTAGATATTATGAGTCAGCCGGCGATTCTGGTGGCGCTGATTGCGTTAATCGGCTTGATTGCGCAACGGAAAAAATTATCGGACACGTTAAAAGGGACGACGAAAACGTTTGTTGGATTCCTCGTGATTTCGGCGGGGGCTGGGATCTTGTCGGCTGCGCTCGCGCCATTTGGAGAAATGTTTAAGGCGGCTTTTCATGTGACGGGTGTCGTGCCGAATAATGAAGCGATTGTGGCGATTGCCCTGACGGATTACGGGACGAATACAGCGTTAATTATGTTTTTCGGGATGATGGTCAACATTTTGATTGCGCGGTTCACGAAGTTTAAATATATCTTTTTGACGGGGCATCATACGCTTTATATGGCGTGTATGTTGGCGGTAATCATGACGGTAGCAGGCTTTACGTCGGTTCCGCTGATCATGGCGGGGGCTGTGGCGCTTGGCATTATCATGTCGCTATCTCCGGCGATTGTGCAGCCTTTTATGCGAATTTTAACGGGGAATGACAATGTGGCGCTGGGCCATTTTAGCGCGGTCGGTTATGCGGTGAGTGGACTTGTCGGTAAGGCGGTCGCTGGGAAAAATCCGAAATCAACGGAGAAAATCAATTTTCCGAAGGGGTTAGGATTTTTGCGGGACAGTACGGTGAGTATTGCGCTGACGATGATGGTGATTTATGTGGTCGTGGCGCTGTTTGCTGGGCCTAGTTATGTGGAGGCGAACTTGAGCGCGGGCACGAATTATATTGTGTTTGCGATGATTCAAGCGGGGACTTTTGCGGCTGGTGTGTTTATTATTTTATCTGGCGTGCGGCTCGTGTTGGCGGAGATTGTGCCGGCGTTTAAAGGGATTTCGGAGCGTTTGGTGCCGAATGCAAAACCTGCGCTTGATGTGCCGATTATTTATCCGTATGCGCCGAACGCTGTGTTGATTGGGTTCTTCTCGAGTTTTGCTGGTGGGATTGTGAGTATGGTGGTTATGACGTTTACGGGCGGCGTGATTATTTTGCCTGGCGTTGTGCCGCATTTCTTCACGGGAGCGGCGGCTGGTGTGTTTGGGAATGCAACGGGCGGCGTGCGAGGCGCGGTTCTCGGGGCGTTTGTGAACGGGATTTTGATTAGTTTCTTGCCTGTTTTCTTGATGCCGGTACTTGGAAATCTCGGTTTTGCGAATTCGACGTTCTCGGATACTGATTTTGGCGTTAGTGGGATTTTCTTCGGAGTGCTCGCGAATCATGGCGGGACGATTGCGATTGTTGTGAGCTTGATTGTGATTCTAGCCGTGATGTTTGGGCTTAGTGTGAAACGGAAAAAACGGAAAGCGATGGAGGAGGAAGCGTGATGTTGGCTGAAAATTTGGATGTGGCCGCGAAGCAGATACGGATGCATACGTTGAAGGAATTGCGGGCGCTTGGGTTCGGACACTTTGGCGGGAGTTTATCGATTGTGGAGGCGCTGGCGGTGATTTACGGGAAGCATTTGACGGTGGACCCGAAGAAACCGGATGATCCGAATCGTGATTATTTTGTTTTGTCGAAGGGGCACGGTGGGCCGGCTCTTTATGCGACGCTGTTTTTGAAGGGATTTTTCGCGGAGGAGGAGCTGTATACGTTGAATCAGAACGGGACGCGCTTGCCGTCGCATCCGGATCGGAACTTGACGCCGGGTGTGGAGATGACGACGGGATCGCTTGGACAGGGGATTTCGGTGGCTTCGGGAATCGCTTTTGGGAATATGTTGGCTGGACGCGAGAATTATACGTATGCGATTGTCGGGGACGGCGAGCTGAATGAGGGTCAGTGCTGGGAGGCGTTTCAGTTTATTGGGCACCACCGGCTGGACCGCATAATCGTGTTGATTGATGATAACAAGAAGCAGCTGGATGGCTTGACGGCGGACATTATTGATCCGCTTGATTTGGAGGCGAAGATGGCGGCGTTTGGATTCCGTGCGGTGACGGTGAATGGTGCTTCGACGCAGGCGATTGATGAAGCGATTCAGACGGCAAAAAGGAGTTCTGGAAAGCCGCACGCGATTGTACTGGATACGGTGAAGGGGCAGGGCGTGACGCATATCGAGGAGAAGGCGGACAATCATCATTTGCGTCCTGATGACACGGATAAGCAGGCGATTGACGATGCGATTTCGGCTTTAGAAAATGATTTGGAAGGGGTGGCACAATGACGCTCACACTTGAAAAAGACCAAGTAGAGATGCGCCAAGTTTATGCGGACACGATTCGCAAATTGGCAGCGGCGGATCCAAATGTGATTGCGCTGGAGGCTGATTTGAGTAGCGCGATAGCTACTGGAAAATTGAAAGATGAGCTGCCGGGCCAGTATGTAAACGTTGGAATTATGGAGGCGAACATGATGGGCGTCGCGGCAGGACTTAGCGTTCTTGGTCGCAAGCCGTTCATTCATTCTTTTGGTCAATTCGTAACGCGCCGTGCTTTTGATCAAGTTTTTGTATCGCTAGGCTATGCACAACTTTCGGCGGTCATCGTTGGCTCGGATGCAGGTGTTACCGCAGAACATAACGGCGGCACGCACATGACTTTTGAAGATATTGGTTTGATGCGCGAAGTCCCGAATGCTCGCGTTTACGAGGCAAGCGACGCGATTCAATTCGCCTGGCTCCTCGAAAATGCCTACAAACAGGGCGGTCTGCACTACATCCGAACCATCCGCAAAAATGCGACGCAACTCTATGATGAAAATACAACATTTGAAAAAGCGCAAATTTTGCAAGAAGGCACAGACATTACGATTTGCGCCACGGGAATCATGGTTGCGGAGAGCTTGAAGGCCGCTGAAATTCTAAAAGCATCAGGAATTTCCGCAGAAGTCATCGACATGTTTTCCATCAAACCACTAGACGGCGAAACCCTACTACAATCCGTCCAAAAAACAGGTCGCGTCATCACCGCAGAAAATCACAATGTTAATGGTGGACTCGGAAGCGCTGTAGCAGAATTTCTCGGAGAAAATGGCCCCGTTCCACTGTATCGGGTTGGCGTACGCGAGCAATTCGGACAAGTCGGCTTGATGCCATATCTCCAAGAATTTTACGGACTCACTGCAAAAAACATCGCTTCACAAGCAGAAAGAATGATATAAGGACTGAGCTGGGCAATTTCACCGTGCCCAGCTTTTTAAATATGTGGTAAAATAAAGGAGAGGTGAATCACATATGGCAATGAAAGATCAAATCGAAACAGAAGTAGATCAATACTTAGCGGACAACGGCATGTCGACCAACTACCACCGACTCATGTACGCCGGTCCATCGATGCGCACCAGACACAGTCTCGTACTCGTGTTCACAGAAGTTGGGCTAATCACGTTCTCCTTCTCCATCGTCAGCAAGTCCGAAACGCAAATGTTCTTCCTACCAAAAGACAAAATTCGAGCTATCCGTCTCGACAAAAAACGTTTCGTACATAAATTATCGATGGAGGCCGAAAATGAAGAAGGCCAAATCGAACGCGCCCAGTATTTCGTCAGCAAGCGTGTCTTCGGAAGACCGTGGCATTCTGAAACACTACAATACCTTTTTGATAAAAAGATATTTTCACCGCTTTCCTGATATTTTAATCGTTCAAAATCGTTTTTTCTGGTACACTAGTAAAAAGGGTATTTTTTATGGAGGGAACTACTATGGAACTAAATTGGTCACTTTATGATTTGCAGAAAAGAGAAATGGTAAGCACTTTTCCGTCAGTAGAAGATATTTCAATGAGCGAGCAAATCGTAGAACAGCTAAATGAAAACCGAGATGCACGCTGGGAAGTGGAGCTATTCCCATTTGGGTTAGAGATTACAGAGGATAACATTCATTTCAACATTGTCCTCGCTAATTTTCTAGACGTCCAAGTGCAAAAAGTCGTGTTTTCCTTTAACATCACAGTTGGCGGCAGAACGATTGGAACGCCTTATTTCGATGCTGGAAAAGATGATATTGGCATGATTGAACCGGAAATTGGCATTATTCAACGTTTTACCTTCGAAAATCCAGGCTTCCGAATTGGTACCACAGACGATTACGTATTCAACGCAACCTATCGTTATGTGTACAAAGAAGAATTCTGGCGTCTATCAGAGCTTGAATATATCGTTGACGGCAAAAAAATGAACCTGCTTTAAAGGAGTTGAAGAATGAAAAGACAAGACAATGGATTTATCATGTTATTTTTAGGAGCAACATTGCTTCCTAATTTCAGTAGTTTTCTATACAGCTGGGCAATAAACGGCTCAGATTTCAAACCCAATTGGATATTGTGGGTAACGCTTAGTTTAACCATCCTATTAATCATTTTTGGCATACTAACATTACTAGAAAAAACGATACCACTCGCCAATTTGCTAATTTTACTAGGGTATAGCGTTTTTCAAAGTTGGATGTTATGGCAAAATCAATTCGAACCATGGATCAAAAACGGAGAATTGGGCTTGATAGACTATTCTCGCCTCATCACACTCCTAGTCGCGCTAATCGGAATCGCATATCTCTTCATCAAGACACCAGAAAAACCAGCAGTTATTGCTACCGATTGGCAAAAAAAGTGGCGCTGGGCAGGCGTGTTTTTCGCAATACTTGGTTTAGGCGTCTCAATCACATTAGCCGTCATCGTCCTATCCGGCGAAGAATTTTTCTTCACGACACCATTTGACGCTTATTTAGGAATCGGGATTGCATTTTTCTTCCTATTAGCCATTGTATTCGGATTTAGAAAACCAAATGCATTCATCACAGCGCCACTACTCGGCCTATCTTTCAACTTTCTCACAGAATACCTATGGCTAGAGCAGTTGCTGCGCAAAATCGGTTCTCAAATTGGCTCCCAAATCGGTCAAGATGAAAATACAATTGTCGCGCTGAAACTAATTATCGGTACACTCGGCATCTTTGCCAGCCTATTTCTCATTATCGCAACACAAAAAAAGAAATTCGAAGCCTAATCCAGGTTCCGAATTTCTTTTTTCTTACCATTTTTTTCGTAAAAGCAACACAATTGCTGCGATAATCAAGATACCACCAATCACAATCGTCCAAATCGAAAAGCTATCGCCAGTGCTTGGTAGCCCGTTCATATTGACCGCATTCACCGTCTGCACCGAACCAAACTTCCAAAAAATCGCCCACGCAACGAAAAGTGTTGTAAATCCAGCAAGTATTTTCTGAAAAAATTTCATGTAGTTAACCTCCCATTTTATTGGTCAAAATTTCTATATGGTGTCATTGCTAAAGCCTGACCGTTCCTAGCAAATGACGCTTCCTATCCATTATCAAATAAAAGACTGTTTTTGTCAATGACTATACCAATTTTGAAATTGGTACATTATATAAGGCTTGACGAACTATACAACTTTGAGGTATGATAATTTTGTTTCCTAGAAAAATTAAAAAAGGAGGATCGCTCACAATTGAATAGAAGCGCCAGAACTAGGGGTATTTCTCTAGTTGACGAGGAAGGGATTAATCGAAAATTCGGCGGGAGTCCCTCGGTTGTGCATGCAATCGTGATGCCTTTGCTACAAACCATCAAGGTGACTTGGTGAACAGAGTGGAAAGGAACATGTGTTATCTCCATGGAAACGCGAAAGGAACACAGACAGCGGAATAGTCTGCCCTTTTTCAAAAATTATAGAGGGCTTGCATACAGGATAAGTCTGCCCTCAAATGGAGGATTTTATTATGTGCGGAATTGTAGGATTTATTGGGAAGAAGAATGCGAAAGAAGTTTTATTAGAAGGACTAGAAAAATTAGAATATCGTGGCTATGACTCAGCGGGGATTGCACTTCAATCACTAACTGGCGTACTAGTAGCGAAAGAAAAAGGCCGTATTGCTGATTTACGTTCAGAAGTACCAGCCGACGCTTTCGGTGAGATGGGAATTGGGCATACACGTTGGGCGACACACGGGAAGCCGAGCCATGCCAATGCGCATCCACATCAAAGCAAGTCGGGGCGCTACACAATCGTTCACAACGGCGTTATCGAGAACTATTCACTTCTAACAGATCAATATCTAGCCGATGCTAGTTTTAAGAGTGATACCGATACAGAGGTCATTGTTTTACTCATCGAAATGTTTGCGAATCAAGGCATGAAAACGAAAGAGGCATTCACGAAGACGCTCAGCTTGCTTCACGGATCATACGCTATTTGTTTGATTGATAATACAGACAATGAAACGCTCTATGCCGCGAAAAATAAAAGCCCACTTCTTATCGGAAAAGGCAAAGATTTCAACGTGATTGCGAGCGATGCGATGGCAGTTATTCGCGAAACCGATCAATTTGTCGAAATCATGGATGAAGAAATCGTGCTTGTAAAACGTGATGGTGTGACAATCGAAACATTGAATGGCGAAGAAATCGAGCGCGAAGCTTACACAGCTGAACTCGACGCATCCGACATCGAAAAAGGAACATATCCACATTACATGCTTAAAGAAACAGATGAGCAACCGGCTGTTATTCGTAAAATTATTCAAGCTTACCAAAACGAAACTGGCGATGTAACTGTGAATCCAGCGATTGTCAAAGAATTACTGGACACGGATCGAATTCATATCGTTGCATGCGGAACCAGCTACCACGCAGGACTCGTAGGTAAAAATCTAATTGAAAAATTAGCAGAAGTACCCGTCGAAGTTCACGTTTCTAGCGAATTTGGCTACAACATGCCACTTTTAACTAAAAAGCCATTATTCATTTTTATTACGCAAAGTGGTGAAACAGCGGACAGCCGCCAAGTTTTGGTGAAAATCAAAGAACTAGGCTACCGCTCACTTACAATCACAAATGTACCAGGTTCCACATTGGACCGCGAAGCAGACAACACGATGTACCTGCATGCGGGCCCAGAGATCGCTGTAGCGTCCACAAAAGCCTATACAGCACAAATAGCAGCTCTATCCATTTTAGCGACTGTTGTAGGCCGTGAGAAGGGTCTGAGCATAGCAAAAGATTTCGACTTAATTGTAGAACTAGGCATTGTCGCAAACGCGATGGAAACACTAGTGGACAGTAAAGAAATGATCGAGCATATAGCCGGAGAATATCTAGCAACGACACGCAACGCCTTTTTCCTTGGCCGTCATATCGATTATTTCGTCGCCATGGAAGCTGCACTGAAACTAAAAGAAATCTCATATATCCAAGCAGAAGGTTTTGCAAGTGGTGAGCTGAAGCACGGAACGATAGCCTTAATCGAAGAAGGCACACCGGTTCTTGCACTTATCACCCAAGAAAACATCAACTGGAATATCCGCGGTAATGTAAAAGAAGTACTAGCACGTGGCGCCAACGCTTGTATCCTGTCGATGGAAGGCGTGAACCAACCAGGCGATCAATTCGTCATTCCAAAAGTTCACGAGCTCCTAACACCACTAGCGAGCGTCGTACCGTGTCAATTACTTGCTTATTACGCAGCACTTCACCGTGGTTGCGATGTAGATAAACCACGTAACCTTGCAAAAAGTGTTACAGTAGAATAATAAATAAGGATGTAGACGGCGTATCTGATACGCTATCTACATCCTTATTTTATTACTTAGGCTCTATGTCAATTGTTGGGGTGAAATATCAAGGTGCGAGCTAGGGAGTCAATAGCTCGTGCCTTTTCTTAACCTACAGAGATGTCAAAATCTTTGATAAAGTGTTGGGCTAGTATTTTGGCTCG
>NZ_JABJVM010000049.1 GCF_013820765.1 Paenilisteria rustica | reverse complement strand
TGGGACAGATAATTGGGGTGAAGTCGTAACAAGGTAGCCGTATCGGAAGGTGCGGCTGGATCACCTCCTTTCTAAGGAAAAGGAAACCTGCTTTTGTTTTATCTTCTGTTTTGTTCAGTTTTGAGAGATTAATCTCTAGTTAGTGGTAAGCACTTTTTTCTTCTTAAAGAAAGAGGCGCTTTTTATTGACGGGCCTATAGCTCAGCTGGTTAGAGCGCACGCCTGATAAGCGTGAGGTCGATGGTTCGAGTCCATTTAGGCCCACTTTCTCTACCATAAGAAAGAGTCCACTAACATCCATATCCCATAATGGGGCCTTAGCTCAGCTGGGAGAGCGCCTGCTTTGCACGCAGGAGGTCAGCGGTTCGATCCCGCTAGGCTCCACCAAAGAAAGTTGTTCTTTGAAAACTAGATAAGAAAGTTAGTAAAGTGCGGTATAAGTCTTTGACTTGTACCAACCAAGTAAGAACCGAGAATCAACTGAAAGTAACCTTTCAACTAACTGATACGGCCA
>NZ_JABJVM010000048.1 GCF_013820765.1 Paenilisteria rustica | reverse complement strand
TTAGTGCCATCTACAACGGCTACTTTACTGTACACAGTATCGCCTACTTTCAGCGCTACATATTTCACGCTTCCAGTGAAAGTACCTTTCACATTTGTATCTGTTTTCAGTTTGAAAGCAGCTGGTACGATCGTGCTTGTTCCTGCTGGGTTTTGAGTTACCGTTAATGTTTTCGTGTCTACTAATGTACCCGCAGCGTTGTATGCTTTGACAGAAACAACATCTGTTGGTTTTAAAATTTTACCTTTTGCGTAATACTGCCATGTTGTACCGTCAATCACGCCAACTTTTGCTGATTCTACACCATTTACAACAAGGGAAACAGTTTTCACATTACCTGTGAATGTACCTTTGACATAAGAATCGGTAGAGATTGCAAAGTTACTTGGGTTAATCGTGATTGCGCCAACCAAGCTTTCTGGTCCAGCAACAGATACGTCTTTTGTATCAATGATAGTGCCTTCTGAGTTGTAACCAATCATTTTAACTACGTCTGTTTTGTCTGTAATCTTATCTTTTGCGTAATATTGTAGCGC
>NZ_JABJVM010000047.1 GCF_013820765.1 Paenilisteria rustica | reverse complement strand
TCTCCTGCGTGACAGGCAGGCATGTTAACCCCTACACCACGGAACCACTAATTGCGGGGACAGGATTTGAACCTGCGACCTTCGGGTTATGAGCCCGACGAGCTACCAGACTGCTCCACCCCGCGACGATAATAACAAATAAATGGTGGGGGCTAACGGGATCGAACCGCTGACCCTCTGCTTGTAAGGCAGATGCTCTCCCAGCTGAGCTAAGCCCCCAAATATCTAAAAAATGACCCGTACGGGATTCGAACCCGTGTTACCGCCGTGAAAGGGCGGTGTCTTAACCGCTTGACCAACGGGCCTAACTAATAAAAAGCTACAGAGAACGGAGAGCAAGGGATTTGAACCCTTGAGACAACTTTCGCCGCCTACACGATTTCCAATCGTGCTCCTTCGGCCACTCGGACAGCTCTCCATAATGGCTCCACAGGCAAGACTCGAACTTGCGACCGATCGGTTAACAGCCGATTGCTCTACCAACTGAGCTACTGTGGAATAATACATTGCCCGGCGACGACCTACTCTCACAGGGGGAAGCCCCCTACTA
>NZ_JABJVM010000046.1 GCF_013820765.1 Paenilisteria rustica | reverse complement strand
CCCATTGAGTAAACAACAAACAGCTAAAAGAAAGTTGATTACGGCAACCAACCCAAGTTCCCCAATCGCGGAACAATTCAAGACACTTAGAGCAGGTATCCATTTTTCTTCGGTGGACCGAGAGTATCGATCAATTTTAGTGACGTCACCAGAACCAGAGAGCGGTAAATCAACAGTGTCAGCGAATCTTGCCATTTGTTACGCCAAACAGGGTAACAAAACACTGCTCATCGATGCGGATATGAGAAAACCGACCAGTCACCGGACATTTGGCATTCATTACAATATCGGCTTGTCTGACGTGTTAACAAATACCGGAGCAGACCTCCAAGATATACTCCACCAAACAGAAATCGATAATTTAACCATCTTAACGAGCGGGACGATGGTACCGAATCCGAATGAATTACTAGCTTCTAAAAAAATGGAACAGTTAATTAAACGATTTACAGAAGAATACGATCAAATTATTATTGATACCCCACCTATTTTAGCTTCATCAGATGCCCTTGTTTTAACCCCCTATGTAGAAGGCGCGATCGTCGTCCTTCGAAGTG
>NZ_JABJVM010000045.1 GCF_013820765.1 Paenilisteria rustica | reverse complement strand
TTTTGTATTGTGAGCCGTTAGCTCAGTTGGTAGAGCATCTGACTTTTAATCAGAGGGTCGATGGTTCGAGCCCATCACGGCTCATTTTTTGCGGGTGTGGCGGAATTGGCAGACGCACCAGATTTAGGATCTGGCGCCGCGAGGCGTGAAGGTTCAAGTCCTTTCACCCGCATCTTATACTTAAGCGGAAATAGCTCAGTGGTAGAGCACCACCTTGCCAAGGTGGGGGTCGCGGGTTCGAACCCCGTTTTCCGCTCCAAAATTGTAGTTGCCATTATAAAGTTTCTAACGCCGGGGTGGCGGAACTGGCAGACGCACAGGACTTAAAATCCTGCGGATAGTGATATCCGTACCGGTTCGATTCCGGTCCTCGGCACCATATACTTATATAATGCGCCCGTAGCTCAACTGGATAGAGTACTTGACTACGAATCAAGCGGTTAGAGGTTCGAATCCTCTCGGGCGCACTTTCGGGAAGTAGCTCAGCTTGGTAGAGCACTTGGTTTGGGACCAAGGGGTCGCAGGTTCGAATCCTGTCTTCCCGACCATTAAAAATATCCCATCTCTTATTATGAAGGGGCCTTAGCTCAGCTGGGAGAGCGCCTGCTTTGCACGCAGGAGGTCAGCGGTTCGATCCCGCTAGGCTCCACCAACT
>NZ_JABJVM010000044.1 GCF_013820765.1 Paenilisteria rustica | reverse complement strand
CTTCTTTGGCGGGCCTTTCCAGACCACTTCGTTTACCACTTTCTTTTGTAACTCCGTATAGAGTGTCCTACAACCCCAAGAAGCAAGCTTCTTGGTTTGGGCTCTTTCCGTTTCGCTCGCCGCTACTCAGGAAATCGATTTTTCTTTCTCTTCCTCCAGGTACTTAGATGTTTCAGTTCCCTGGGTCTGCCTTCCTTACGCTATGTATTCACGTAAGGATACTATCCGACTAAAGATAGTGGGTTCCCCCATTCGGAAATCTCTGGATCAACGCTTACGTACAGCTCCCCAAAGCATATCGGTGTTAGTCCCGTCCTTCTTCGGCTCCTAGTGCCAAGGCATCCACCGTGCGCCCTTTCTAACTTAACCATGTGGATCGCTGTGCTTACGCACTAACCACGGGTATGTTCCTAACGTCTACGAGCCAGCGATGGCCGTATCAGTTAGTTGAAAGGTTACTTTCAGTTGATTCTCGGTTCTTACTTGGTTGGTACAAGTCAAAGACTTATACCGCACTTTACTAACTTTCTTATCTAGTTTTCAAAGAACAACTTTCTTCTTCATAGAGAGAATTGACCTCTCAAAACTGAACAAAACAGAAGATAAAACAAAAGCAGGTTTCCTTTTCCTTAGAAAGGAGGTGATCCAGCCGCACCTTCCGATACGGCTACCTTGTTACGACTTCACCCCAATTATCTGTCCCA
>NZ_JABJVM010000043.1 GCF_013820765.1 Paenilisteria rustica | reverse complement strand
AAAAACTAACTTTTTGAATATACTCTAAATCTAAATTGACCATTTCCGCAAAACTTACATCATTGCGTCCGCTAACTTGCCATAAACCTGTGCATCCTGGTGTAATCGAAAGCCTTCTATGATCGCGGACAGAATATTCAGCGACTTCACGCTCTAACGGTGGTCGTGGTCCAACAAGTGACATATCGCCTTTTAGTACATTAACAAGTTGTGGTAATTCATCGATACTTGTCTTTCTTAAAAAACGTCCTAATTTCGTAATACGTGGATCATCTTTCATCTTAAACATTGCGCCTTCTACCTCATTAAATTGAAGCAGCTCAGCAAGTTTTGCCTCTGCATTCGGAATCATCGTCCGAAATTTATACATCATAAATCGCTTGCCATTTTTTCCAATTCGCTCTTGTTTAAAAAAGACAGGAGCACGCCAATCACTTAGTTTAATGATCAAAGCTAGTACAAGAAAGAATGGTGTTAAAAGGAGTAACCCTGCGCTTGCTCCTAGCACATCTATACCTCGTTTGACAATTGGATAACGTTTAGTAGCTTTTTTAGTGGACTCAGCCACGGTTTTCATGGATTCCATTGCAATCTCCTTATTGATAGTAATAATAGTTGCTCGAATTGTTTTTTACACGATTTAATACCGTGCCGATAATTGGAACATGCGTTTTTCGAAGTTGCTCTACAGCTACTTTGGCACGTTCTTTTAGTGTTTTGTCACTTCGAAGGACGACGATCGCGCCTTCTACATAGGGGGTTAAAACAAGGGCATCTGATGAAGCTAAAATAGGTGGGGTATCAATAATAATTTGATCGTATTCTTCTGTAAATCGTTTAATTAACTG
>NZ_JABJVM010000042.1 GCF_013820765.1 Paenilisteria rustica | reverse complement strand
CAAAATACTAGCCCAACACTTTATCAAAGATTTTGACATCTCTGTAGGTTAAGAAAAGGCACGAGCTATTGACTCCCTAGCTCGCACCTTGATATTTCACCCCAACAATTGACATAGAGCCAAAAAACAAAAACCCCAGCACTCCGAAAAGTGTTGGGGTTACTTGGATACCGGCGGCCGGGGTCGAACCGGCACGATCGTGAGATCACTGGATTTTGAGTCCAGCGCGTCTGCCAATTCCGCCACGCCGGCATAATATAAATATTATACTATAATCTAAGATAAAATTCAATGGAGGCGCCAACCGGATTTGAACCGGTGATAAAGGTTTTGCAGACCTCTGCCTTACCACTTGGCTATGGCGCCACATTCGTAAGAAAAATAAGCGGAAGACGAGGTTCGAACTCGCGACCCCCACCTTGGCAAGGTGATGTTCTACCGCTGAACTACTTCCGCAAAAACTAAAAACTGGGCTAGCTGGATTCGAACCAGCGCATGACGGAATCAAAATCCGTTGCCTTACCGCTTGGCTATAGCCCACCGTTTAAAAAATGGGGCGGATGATGGGAATCGAACCCACGAATGCCTGAACCACAATCAGGTGCGTTAACCACTTCGCCACACCCGCCACTATTAAATTTAATATTTTTGGCAGGGGCAGTAGGAATCGAACCCACACTGAAGGTTTTGGAGACCTTAGTTCTACCTTTAAACTATGCCCCTATTATAAATGGTGGAGGGGGGCAGATTCGAACTGCCGAACCCGAAGGAGCGGATTTACAGTCCGCCGCGTTTAGCCACTTCGCTACCCCTCCAAAATTTTAAGGTGGCTTGGGACAGAATCGAACTGCCGACACCTTGAGCTTCAATCAAGTGCTCTACCAACTGAGCTACCAAGCCATAAGTAAAGCGGTCCCGACGGGATTTGAACCCGCGATCTCCTGCGTG
>NZ_JABJVM010000041.1 GCF_013820765.1 Paenilisteria rustica | reverse complement strand
CACTTCGAAGGACGACGATCGCGCCTTCTACATAGGGGGTTAAAACAAGGGCATCTGATGAAGCTAAAATAGGTGGGGTATCAATAATAATTTGATCGTATTCTTCTGTAAATCGTTTAATTAACTGCTCCATTTTTTTAGAAGCTAGTAATTCATTCGGATTCGGTACCATCGTCCCGCTCGTTAAGATGGTTAAATTATCGATTTCTGTTTGGTGGAGCATATCTTGAAGGTCTGCTCCGGTATTCGTCAACACGTCAGACAAGCCGATATTGTAATGAATGCCAAATGTCCGGTGACTGGTCGGTTTTCTCATATCTGCATCGATGAGCAGTGTTTTGTTACCCTGTTTGGCATAACAAATGGCAAGATTCGCTGACACTGTTGATTTACCGCTCTCTGGTTCTGGTGACGTCACTAAAATTGATCTATACTCTCGGTCCACCGAAGAAAAATGGATACCTGCTCTAAGTGTCTTGAATTGTTCCGCGATTGGGGAACTTGGGTTGGTTGCCGTAATCAACTTTCTTTTAGCTGTTTGTTGTTTACTCAATGGGCATTATCCTTTCCGATTCTTTCGTTTTCTTCCTAGTTTCTTCTCAAATAAGTCATCGTCTTTTATTTCGTTAATCATCGATAACACGGGAAGCCCCAGCGTTTTTTCGACATCTTCAGCTGTTTTAATAGACCGATCAAATAAATTACGAAGGAACATAATGACAAGTCCAAGAATCATTCCTAGTAAAGTTGCAACAGCAATTAGTAAGCCTGTATGAGGTTTTACTGGCGCTGCATCCGCATCTAAAGTAGCCTCTGATAGCGTGTAAATGTTGTCAATTTTCATTATTTTCGGAATATCTTTACTGAACACCGTAACTGTTTCATTCGCAATTTTTACAGCATCCGTAGCATCCTTGCTTTCCACGTTAATTTTGATAACTTGTGAATCCGAGGTGC
>NZ_JABJVM010000040.1 GCF_013820765.1 Paenilisteria rustica | reverse complement strand
CATTGAAAGCCATAAGCGCCACGTTTTAAAACTTTGGTTCGATTGTTAATGCCTTCTACGAAGCCATTAGATAAATGTGGGTAAATAAAAGCGTTAATAATTTCTGTTTCCCAGCGTTGAAAGGTTCCGATAGCGGCAATGAACTCTGGAATATTGGCTTGTCGAACAAGTTCATAGAATTGATGTAACGCGTGACGTACATTGGTTCGTTCTTGGGCTTTGTGTGTGTCAAACCAAGCCTGATAGGCTTCTTTGATGTCATAGGCTGTTTGTAAATCGGAGTCTAATTCTAAATAGCGCTGAACAAGCGTCCACTGCTCAGAGGTTAAGTCATGTTTCCGTTTGTAAAAGAGGCCCTTCATGCGTTTACAGCGTTTTCGATCATAGTCATGGAATTTTTGTTGTACCCGAATACGAACTTTGGTTAATGCCCAATAAATATAGCGGGAAAAATGAAAAGAATCCGCAATAATCAATGGGCTGCCAAGGGCTTTTTGAACAGCGCTTTTAAATGCTGGGCTTAGATCCATAATCACAATTTCTACTTGTTGTCCTCGTTCTCTGAGATAGCGTTGGATGGTTTTTATACTACGATTTTCTAAAATATCAATGGGACGCCGAGTGACAGGGTCGGCAATAATCAACTGGAATTTGCCTTTATTTGTATCTCCTTTAAATTCATCAATAGCAATGATCTTCGGTAAGGTGAGTGGAGGTGTTGAAAAAGCATCCATACGGGCATCAAATAAGCGAATGATTTTAGAAGCTGTCGTTCCATAGGCTTTAGCGGTGTAAGTGAAGGAAGCGGAGCTAATACTATGAAACAGAGCAGCCTGATGCCAAGCGGTAGAGAAACGCTGATAGCGTGTGACAATTCCTTGATTTTTCTCATCAAATGCTTTACCACAAGGGCAGTGATAGCGTCGTTTCCGATAATGAATATAGACCCGTTTCTCGGCCATTTTAAGGTGTTGAAACAAGTGAGTACGATAATCTTTAATACGATTTGTACGGGTTTGACAATGAGGGCA